>JAFZTS010000081.1 GCA_017618715.1 Bacteroidales bacterium | reverse complement strand
TTAACAATTAACAATTGATTGTCTAGATCGTAATAAATGATTGTACAGATTGCAACAATTAACTGTCTAATTCGACCACTGTGATACCTGATCCACCAAACTGAACATGTTCGTCGTGATAGTCCTTAATACCAGGCAGCGTGCTGAGATATTGTCGAATGGCTTGTCTTAGAGCACCCGTACCCGTCCCATGAAGAATACGCACCTGGTTCACCGAGAGCAGAATGGCATCGTCCATGTAATACATCACGGCCTGCAGGGCTTCGTCGGCACGCATACCACGCACGTCGAGTTGCTGCTTGAATGTCGAACGTCGGCTCGACAACACTTCGACAGGAGTCTCGGAGTCCTTGAGCAACGCTCCCATGCCATTGGTGTAGGTCGGCTCCTTCTTGAGCTGGTTGCGGCTGGCCTTTTCAAGTCGCGACATATCCACCACCGATTTGATCATGCCAAAGGCCACTTGCACCTGGCGCCCGTTGACAGCGATCACCTCTCCCACCGTCTGCTGTCCCTTCAGACGAACATAATCGCCAGGCACGAGCATTTCCTGTCCTTGGGTTGGTGAGGCTGCCGGCTCATTTTGTCGCTCTTTCTCCGTAGATCGCTGCTGCTCCTTGGGTTTGGGCTCCTGCAGTCGCTTTTCCTTGAAGCGCTCGTGTTCCTCACGTATCTTGCGTGTCGCTTCCTTCTCTGCCTGCGCCTCCTTGATGTCGCGAATGGTTTTCTCGATGCGCGCATTGGCTTGCTGTAGAAGCAGGCTGGCTTCATCACGTGCTTTCTGCATCACCTCCTGGCGCTTCGTCTTCAGTTCGCGTGACTTCTCGTCATATTCCTGCGATTTCTGTTCGAGCTCCTTCTCCTGCTGATGGACCTTCTGGCGTTTCTGCTCCCAATAACGCTTGTCACGGCTGATATCCTGAAGATACTTGTCCATGTTGACATAGTCCGAACCCACTATTTCCTTGGCATTGTCAATGACGTCGCGAGGCAGACCAATCTTGTGGGCAATCTCCAGGGCGAACGACGAGCCCGGGCGACCCACCTCAAGGCGGAACAAGGGTCGCATCTCGCCACGGTCATAAAGCATGGCGCCATTGACGATTCCCGGAGTATCGTCGGCAAACAGTTTCAAGTTAGTGAAGTGGGTCGTAATGACACCATTCACCTGCAGGTTGTTGAGTTTCGAAAGAATGGCCTGTGCGATGGCACCGCCAATCTGCGGTTCGGTGCCGGAGCCGAATTCGTCAATAAGGACAAGCGTGCCACCTGAGCCGGAAAACTGCCCATGAGCACGACGATAGCCACGCGCATTGCGAAGCATGAACTTCATGTTCTGCAGGTGACTCGAATAGGTCGAAAGATCGTTGTCGATGCTTTGCTCATCTCCTATATCAACAAAAATATGGTCAAAGACAGCCACTTCGGAATTGTCCTTCATCGGAACGGGCAAGCCATGCTGCAGCATATATTGCACGAGGCCGAGCGTCTCAAGGCATACCGACTTGCCACCCGCATTCGGACCGGAAATGAGCACAATGCGCTGTTTCCTGTTGTCAAGCAGGATATCGAGCGGCACCACGGTCTTGTCCAATTGCTTGTAACGCAGATAGAGCAAGGGATGACGCGCCTGTACCCAATCCGTAATGTGCTGCTCGGAGAGACGAGGCACTATACCATCTATCTCATGCGCAAAACGCACCTTTGCCCGCAGAAAATCGATTTCTCCAAGGAAGTCGTAGCTGCCCAGCATATTATCGACTTCCGGACGAATGAGATTGGACAGGGATGTAAGGATGCGGATGATTTCCTGACGTTCCTCGCCTTCGAGTTCGCGAATGCGATTATTCGCCTCCACCACTTCAGCCGGCTCGACAAAAAGTGTCTTTCCCGTGGCGGATTCATCATGCACGATACCACGAAGCTTGCGCTTGGAGGATGGAGGAATAGGGATGACAAGACGACCGTCGCGCAGGGTAGGCGAAGTGTCCTTATCGACCCAACCCTCGGCCTGTGCATTGCGCAGAATGCCACTGAGCAGACGTCCGATGGAAGAAAGGTTGCGCTGCATCTCTCGACGTATCTCAGCCAACTCCGGACTGGCATTATCGCGTATCTCCCCCGTGGGAGTAAGCGTCTGGTCGATCTTGCGTACAATATCGGGAAAGGTGATGACGTCTTTGGCCAGCGACTTAAGGAGCGGGAATTGTTCGGAAAACCCAACCAAGGCAGCTCCGCCCAGTTTGGGATCCGCGATGCGTATTTCCGCATCATCCTTGGGGTTGAGATAACGTGAAAGCGCCTCTATCGTACGCAGGCTACGCAGCAAATCGTATAGCTCTTCGGTTTCCAAAAACGTGCCGGATACGCGAATACGCTTGAGGGCGGAAGTGAGATCGAAGAAACAGTCGGTTGGCAAGGGCCGGTCAGCCTGCTCGATGAGGCGTTTCATCTCGTCGAGCAAGGAGAGCTCGTGCTGCAACGTCCGTCGGTCGGTGAGAAACTGCATCTCATCGACCTTGCGTGCTCCCAACGGACAGAGCGTGGCTCCCTTGACCATGTCCCGGACTTTATGGAATCCGAGCTTCTCTTCGAAATTCTGCGGATAGATCATCACTCCTCCAATTGTCCAACACCCTGACGCAGCACCTCAGGCTCATCACCCGTCAGATCAACCACTGTCGAAGGCTGGTCTTCACCATAACCGCCGTCGATGAGTACATCGGCCTGGTTCTGGAAAGCCTCCTCGATAAGGAACGGGTCGGTCATGTAGCTGATCTCGTTATCCTCGTCACCATCCTCGACCTGTACCTTGAGTGAGGTGGTGAGAAGCGGACGGTCGAGTTCTTCAAGCAAAGCGTGCAAGATGGGCTGATCGGGGATGCGGATGCCCACCGTATTACGGCTACGGAACACCTTGGGCAACTTCGAACCAGCTTCGAGGATGAAGGTAAACGGACCGGGAAGGTACTTGCGGAGCAGCTTGAATTGACGGTCGGAAATCCGCACGAATTCAGCGGCCTGAGCGATATCGCGACAAATGATGGAGAGATGTCCGTTCTTCTGCTCTTCCTTACGATACTGGTAAATCTTTTCCACGGCGCGCTGATTAAGCGCGTCGCATCCTATGGCATAAACCGAGTCGGTAGGATAGATGACGATACCGCCATCGCGAACCACCTGTGCAATGTCCTGGACGATGCGGGGATTGGGATTGTTGGCGTATAACTTGTAAGTCTGCATAGAAATATAGTTTTTGCGGGCACAAAGGTACACAAGTTTTTCGGAATCTCCAAATAATGCAGTGACTTTTTACAAAAAAAAGAGGCAAGGGACAAATCCCTTGCCTAAACCTATCATAGTTAAGCAAATCTTGAGTCAGTCTTACACGGAGCCTCCCGGCTCGGTTTTCTTGTAATGCGTTGCAAAGATAAGGGAAAACCATAAATTATCAGTGTCAAATTGTAAAAACAATAAAAATTTTGATATTTTGAAATATAATTTGGACAATTTTACTCCAATTTCGACACTTATTTGACGAATTTACCCTTTCATATCAAAATAATCATTATATTTGCGCCATGAAAACAGCCATCATCGGAGCCGGTGCAGCCGGATGCTTTTGTGCCACTATCCTGAGACGCCTCAACCCTGAGGTGCAAATCGACATATATGAAAGCGGAGAAAAGCCGCTAAAGAAAGTAGCGATTACCGGAGGCGGGCGCTGCAATCTGACCAATAGCTTCGAAGAAGTGAAGAGCCTGAATCAAGTTTATCCGAGAGGATACAACCTGATGAAGCGGCTCTTCAGGCAATTCGATCATCACGACGCCATGCGGTGGTTTGAAGACGAGGGTGTCAGACTGGTTATCCAAGATGACCACTGCGTATTTCCGCAAAGCCAGGATGCCATGGAAATAGTATCGACATTGCTGAGAGGAATGCAGGGGGTAAAGATCCATACATGCCAACGAGTGAAGGAAATCACCCCATGCCCTCCTCGAAATGAAGTTTCCGACAGCGCCGAAGAAGATTCACCAAGCAAAACCACAAGATATCGGATCGACACGGACTCGCATAGTGAGGTCTATGACCACGTCGTTGTGACCACTGGTGGCTCGCCGAAGTTATCCGGACTGAATTTCCTCTCGAATTTGGACTTGGAGATAGTTCCTCCCGTCCCCTCGTTGTTTACATTCAATATCGGCGAAAGAAACGAAAAGACCCCGATCACCGAATTGATGGGCGTTGTCGCCAATCACGTGGAAACAGGTCTTGCAGGCACAAGGTTCAAGTCATACGGCCCATTATTGATAACACATTGGGGCATGTCGGGGCCGGCCATCTTGAAGCTCTCAAGCCATGCGGCACGCTGGTTGGCCGAAAACGACTATCAAGCCACCCTTTACGTGAATTGGATGGGAGGCATGAGCGAGGAAGAAATACGCAACATGCTTCAGCAACGCATGAATGAGAATCCGAAGAAACAGGCAAGTACCATCCATCCGCTTACCCAACGTCTATGGAATTACCTTCTAATGAAAACCGGGATATCCCCCGAGTGCCGCTGTGCAGAAATCGGCAACAAACGCCTCAACAAGTTGGCGGCATTGTTGAGTAACGACAACTATTCCATCACGGGGCAAAGCCGATACAAGGAAGAATTCGTCACATGCGGAGGTGTGTCGCTTTCGAATATCGACACCAATACCCTGGAGTGCAAGAAACACCGAGGAATATATTTTGCAGGCGAGATACTTGACGTGGATGCCGTAACCGGCGGCTTCAATCTTCAAGCGGCATGGACGATGGGATATGTCGTCGCACAATCCATCCACACTCTCCCAAAATCACATCCTCACAACTCAAAATGATATGTAGAGATTGCTAAGAATGCCAATTATCCGGCAAAATTGAGAAAAGTGGAAAAAGGGTAATGATTTTTATTGAAAAAATAACTATCTTTGCACCGTAACGACGAGCGCGGCATGTCTTGTCCCAGTCGCAAGCCCGATGTTTCTAACATCATGAATCACTCCCACATTATACAATATTACTACTATGAAAAAGCTATTTACAATTGCAGCCGCTCTAACCCTGGCGCTGCCGGTTTGGGCCGAAGAGCCTGAAACAAACGTGACGAACACATCAGAAACCCTTACAGCAACGACATCCGAGGACGAGCCATCAGGATTCTTCACCTCCATGCTGAATGAAGCCATCGAAACCGCTATGGATCCACAGGGTCCCGGTCCGCGTCGTGGCCACCATGGTCCCGGAAAACCGGCTCCGAAAGAAGACGAGCCGCACTATGGCCGCACCGTGACCGGCTTCGCTTCGGCTCCCAAGTTCGGCGGATACTATATCGGACGCTATTCGTACAGCGACCAGGACGGTTCGCACGGCGGTGCAGGCTTCAACCAGCGCCTCATCCGTGCCTACGTTGACGGCTCCATCTTCAAGGACTTCAAATACCGCATCCAGGTACAGGTGAACAACGCCTCGTTCCACATGAAGGACGTGTTCATCGAATGGCAGCGCTACAGCTTCTTCAAGATCAAGGTCGGTCAGTACAAGCGTGCCTTCGGCTTCGAGAACCCCATGAACCCGTGGGATATCACCGCCGGCGACTACTCGCTCTTCACCAAGGCGCTCACCGGACATGACGACTACGTCAAGAAGGCTGCCGGCGTCGCCTCCGACTCAGATGGCGGACGTGACCAAGGCGTACAGATCCAAGGCGACTTCGGAAAGATGAAAGGCGGCTACGACCTCATCCATTATCAGATTGGCCTCTGGAATGGTCAAGGCATCAACGCCAGCGATGCCGACGGCAAGAAGGACATTATCGGCACCCTGCAGGTACAGCCCATCAAGAACCTCTTCATCGGATTCTTCGGCTGGCATGGCAACTATATCTATAGCAGCGAATCACACAGCAAGAACCGCTATGCCTTCGGCTTGAAGTACGACAACAAGGGATGGACACTGCGCAGCGAATGGGGTCATGGAGAATCCGACCTTGGCAAGGCTGATGCATGGTATGTGATAGGCGGCATGCCGTTGAACGACTGGTGGAAGCTTGCAGCCGAATACCAGTGCTATCGTCTCGGCAAGGAGTGGAGTCATTCGCACAACATGTACTCGGTTATCTCGAACTTCCAGTTCCACAAGAACCTCATGTTCCAGATCCAGTACAACTACAACAACAAGCGTTCGGCTTCCGATCCTGACTACAACGAGATCTGGGGCGAATTCTATTTCCGCTTCTGATCCTCCACATCAAAGACACCTCCTCCCCGCCCGGGAGGAGGTTTTTCTTGCAAACTATAAGATGCAAACCTCCCATAATCCGGGAGGTTGTGTCATTTTTTTGCCCAAACAAGTACCATCATATCAAGATATTTCATATCTTTGCGCGCGATTGTGAGCATAAATCGACAATGAATTATAATACGAAATAGAAATGATGACAGCAAAAGAAATCCGCGAGAGCTTCCTGAAGTTCTTTGCCTCGAAGGATTGCACCATTGTACCTTCGGCCCCGATGGTACTCAAGGGCGACCCCACACTCATGTTTACCAACGCTGGAATGAACCAGTTCAAGGATATCATTCTCGGCAATGTCGAGAAGAAATTCAGCCGTGCCGCCGACAGCCAGAAGTGCCTCCGCGTGAGCGGCAAGCACAACGACCTGGAGGAGGTAGGGCATGACACCTACCACCACACGATGTTCGAGATGTTGGGCAACTGGTCGTTTGGCGACTACTTCAAGAAGGAGGCGATTTCGTGGGCTTGGGAGTATCTGGTGGATGTGCTGAAGCTGAATCCTGAGGATCTTTATGTGACGGTCTTCGAGGGCTCGCCTGAGGAGAATATCCCTCGCGACGATGAGGCCGCCAAATATTGGGCTAAGCACGTGCCCGAGGACCACATCATAAACGGCAACAAGCACGACAACTTCTGGGAGATGGGCGACACAGGCCCTTGCGGTCCCTGCTCTGAGATTCACGTGGACAGTCGCACGCCAGAACAGCGCGCTGCCAGTGGT
>JAFZTS010000080.1 GCA_017618715.1 Bacteroidales bacterium | reverse complement strand
GGTAGGGGTTAGAGGTGAGGGGTTATAGAGGAGGGGGGGCGGGACGAGGGGTTGGGGTTAGAGGTGGCGATGGATGATGTATTTGATGCCGAAGAAGAGGAGGAGGCAGAGGGCAAGGAGGCCGAGGAGGGCGAGGAGGAGGGTGAATGCTCCGGCGCCGCCTACGTTGGCACTGATGCTGATGACTGCTCCTGTGGCTCCGGCGAGGATGGCGTAGAGGGGGACGAAGAGGTTCTCGCGAAGCATCAGGTGACGGATGAGGGTATCGGTGAAGCCCAAGGCACGAAACTGATCGATGGTGGGGCGTTGTGCCGTGAGGTTCTTTCGAACAATGATGATGAGGCTGAAGATGCCCAGCAACAAGCCCAGGCCACCCAATGTTAGGAAGATGATGAGATAGGTCTCGGTCACTTCGAAGAACATCTGCAGACGTTCGGTAACGGTCTGGATGAGGAGGCCGTATTCATTCATCGCCGTGGAAAGAAGCTCGGCTGCTTCGGCTGGACGGGACGATTTCATCAGGAACACCTCGATGCCTGTTTCCTTTGGCCAAAGGCGTCGGAAATCGTCGGACGACATGATGGCGCAGCCGTGGAAGAGGCCTGTGGGATAGGTGCCTGCGATGATGACGGGCACCGTCTCTCCCCGACCATCCTGGTAGAAGATGGTGTCTCCCACGGACTTCATGAGGCTCCAGATGAGGGCCTCCTGATCGATGTAGAGGGAGGGAGGGGATGAAGGGGCGGGATCGAGGCCGAAGGGGCGCATGTTGGTGAGGTCGATGCCGAGGACGGTGGGGGTGCTGACTTTGTTGAGATTCAGGCAGCTGGCTTCGTCTTGCGTATGGCGCAAGAATGGGAGGAACGTTGTGCTGTCGGGCAACGACTGAAGGGACAACTGTCGGCGGGCAGAAGGGTTGTTCAGGTCATATTGGATGGGGACGCAGCTTTCCACATAATATTGGTAGCCGCCTGCATCGCGTATGGCTTGGCTGAAATCGGGACGATTCAGGCCTACTGCAAACACGGTGAAGACACCCAGTGCGAGCGTCCAATAGACCAGCAGATGCTGTCGCAAGCGGTTTTGAAGCGTTTGCCACAAGAGTTGCCCACGTGTCGGTGCCTGACTTTCGGCACGGCGATTGACCAAGGCACGAAGGAACAGGCTCCAGGTAATCAGCCATAACAATCCGCAGACGATGAAGAGGGCCATGCTGCGAAAGCTGACAAAATTCATTACCGTCAGTACCAACGTAATCAGCAAAAAGCCAAGAGCCAAAAGCCATGAGCCATGCCGACGGTTTATGCCTTCGGACTGCTCCGTCTTTCCCTCCCGAAGCAGATGGCGGAACACAAACCATAACGACAGCATGCAGATGAGCAGACCTGCCAACCAACCGATGACCAGCGTCAGCGGCTGGATATGCAGGGCAAAACCTTCGGTATGGGTGGCTCCGCTCCACACATTGCCAAGCAGCCAAAGCGTCAGGGAGGAATAGAGCAGGCCAGCTATGACACCGATAGGCGAAGATAGGAGGACGATGCTGAAGGCTTCGCGGAACCATTGGTTTCGAATCGACTTTTCGCTGAAACCCATTTGCCGATAGAGTTGCATCTCACCGACACGAAGCGTGAACATCTCGACCAACGGATTGTTCATCAGCAGGATGGCGGCAAGGATGATGAAAAAGCCAAGCGCGAGAAACAGACCTGCAAAATCAACACCCCCCGATGCGGCACGAAGGGCCTGGGCACGGGGATGATAGAGCAGCACGCCCGCATCGCCGGGAGTGATGTCGAACGACGAAGGCTCGGCGAAACGCAGGGCCGTAGCGCTGCCGAATGCGTTGGACCAATCGGCGCTGACCGCCTCGTAGCTGACGATGGCTTTCGGAGTCTGTCGATAGGCATACCAGTAGTCCTCGTCAACCTTCGTGACACGCTCCATGCGGATGGGCAGATCGCTGTCCCAATCGGTGCAACGTTCGACTTGACTCAACCCCGGGAATTCGGCCATGAGCAGACTGTCGGCCCTGAAGTCGGCAAGGGGGACGATGCGTTTGACGCTCAACCTCTGCTCGCTTGTATCGAGGGCCTTCAAGTCCCTAGCTACGAAATAGCTCATGCTTACGGAGTCTCCTTCGGCGACATGCAAACGACGAGCCGCATAATCGGAAAGAATGACATCGCGCCCTGTGAGCGGTTCTCCCTGCCACTTTTCGACAGCCGTGACAAAGGAATAGGGGATGGTATCGCGGCTCGTGGCCAAATCGTTGACGAGGTAGGAGAAATAGCGTGTCGTGCGTTCCGCGTTGTCACATAGCTTGTCCACCATTTCGCGGGGGATGAAGATACCATCATATACGAGGGAGGTATCGGTCGAAGAAAAGCCCGAGCACTCGGGAGTCCAGCTGTCGGCCCATTGCTTCTCATCGATGACATCATCGGCAAGGATGACATTGATCCTTCCCTCCAACTCCATCGCTTCGGCCAGTTCCTCACGGCAGACAAACACATTCAGCGGGAGCGTCTGCTCGTTCTTCAGCAACAGATTACCACCCTTATCCACGCCTTTGACCCCCTCGACGTGAAGACGCAACTGCGTAGCATAGCGCTTGGTCACGAAAAGACTGCCTGAAGGCACCAGGCTGTGGGCGGGCAGATGCAGTACGATCTCGTCGATGTCACCCAACTTGTCGAGAAGCGGTTCGTTGACCATCGCTTCGCCCCATTGGAGCGAATCGGCATCCGTGCCCCACACATAGACAGGCAGGAGCTTGTCGCCTAGCGACACGAAACCATCGGACATCAGGAATCCCTGCGCATGAGCCAGCAGAGGCTGTTGCATCACGGTTTCGCTCATAAACCCCGTACCGCCGACGATGATGGTTTCGGTCGAGCCCAACCGCTCCCCTACCCGCTTCACCAATGTGCCTCGTACTGAGTCGCCCAAGAGAAGGCTACCCGTCAGCACAGCCATCATGACAATGACGGCAAGGGCTACCAAGCGATAGAAGCGCCAGTAGAACTTTCGGCTTTGGGATATGATTGAACGGTGGTTCATACAGACTGTTTCAGCTTTCTACAGACTTTTTCAGCAATAGATGACATGAAGGAGTTTGCCTGCCACGAGGCGCAATCGCTTGCGAGCGACCTTGGCCATCTCGGCAGAGTGGGTGGCCATCACGATGGTGGTCTGCAACTCGGCATTCACCTTACGAAAAAGGTTGGCGATAGACTGCGCATTGTCGGCATCCAACTGACCTGTGGGTTCGTCAGCCAGGAGCAAAGCGGGTCGATTGATGAGTGCCCGCGCGATGGCTACGCGTGTCTGTTCGCCACCCGAGAGCCGGGTAACGGGACGATCCTTCAACGAAGCTATACCCATGAAATCCATCAGCTCCGTGGCCCTGCGCTGCTCGTCATCGGTAGCGACGGGCTTGGTGGCAAGTGTCGGCAAGAGGATGTTTTGCCACACGGTGAACTGGGGCAGCAGACGATGGTCCTGATAGACGAAACCTATCGCCTGGTTGCGCAGCTGACAGAGGGTTGCCTCTGTACAGGACATCCCTCCTACTTCCTCTCCGCGAAAGACGTACCGTCCTTCGTCGGGTCGCAACATGGTGCCGAGGATGGAGAGCAAGGTGGTCTTGCCCGCTCCCGATTCGCCGGTGATGGCTATGAAATCGCCTTCATCGACACGCAGGGAGAGGTTGTCGAGCACCGTCAGCATGCGTTGTCCGTCGGCAAATCGTTTGGTGATGTTTTCGAGGGATATCATTATTTGGGTGAGGGGTTAGGGGTTAGGGGTTAGTTGAAGCATAGGAGGGTTCCACGAGTGGTGAGGACGAAGAACCGATTGGGGACGATGGCTGGAGAGGCGATGATGGGCTCGCCAGCTTCGTAGTGCCACAGTTCGGTGCCATCCTGGGTGTTGAGGATGGAGATGTGGCCGTCCTTGGTGCAGACCAAAACCTTGTCACGAGCTACGAGCGGTGCGCACTCACCCGTCATTCCGCGCAGCATCTTCTTCCAACGCAGTTTGCCCGATGATCGGTCGAAGCAGCTGATGTTTCGGTCACCCGAAAGGAAATAGACGGCATCGCGGGTGAGTGTCGGCATCGAAACCACACCTCCCTCCTGCCCGTCGTTATCATCGTCAGTGGCCAGCAGTTTGCGGTGACTCGCAATACGACCGCCGTCGAGCGTCAGCTCATAGATGTTGCCGTTGTAATCGCAGGCGCAGGCTACCCCGTCAAGGATGGCAGGCGAGGCCGGTACGTAGGAGTCGAGCTGGAGCGAGTCGGTCATCACGCCCGTGGTCACATCGACCATTCGCACCCAGGCATCACAGCCGCCGAACAACATATAGTTCTTCCAGACGGAAGCCGTTCCATTGATGTAGTAGCCTGTTTGCACCTGCCCTGTTTTCTTGCCCGTCCGAGCATTCAGGGTGTACATACTGCCATCGTAGCTGCCTACAAGCAGCTGGTCGCCCACAAGATTGGGGGAACCGGAAATCTGTCCCTCGGTTTCGAAAGACCAGAGGGGTGGGGAGGGAGGGGTTTGAGGAGTTTGAGGGGTTTGAGGGGGTTGAAGGGTGGAGAGGGAGGCGATGGACAAGGCGGACACCACACCGTCGATGCGACCGATGTATAGCGTGGAGTCCTTGGCGATGAACGAAGCTTCGACCGTAGTTGCGAGGTCATAGTAGCAGCACGAATCGCCTGTCATCGTATAACCGCGCAGTTCACCCTTGCGGCTGAGTGTATAGACCACACCACCATAGACGATGGGCGATGCCACCGTCCTCGTCCTTGTAGTGGTGCTCCACGACAGGGTTGGCGCATCGGGCAATGCACAGTTTGTATAGCCGCAGAGTGACGGGCTCCCGCGAAAGATGCTCCAATCCTGGATTCCTGCATCCTTGTCCACGAAATCCCCTTTGCCGGCACAGGCGGTCAGCAGACAACCTATTATAATATATATAACGCTCCGGTAGGACATAGTTCGGCTAAACGTTCATCTACATTCTTCTTGCTTTGCTCGAGAATGACGATCTGCATATCGAATCCTCGACGCAGGAAGGTGAATCCATCGTTGGAATTATATACACAAAGGCCGCAGCGGATGCACTTGGCCGGTTCATACCAAAGACGACCGATGATGTGCTGTTGTTCCTTGACAGGCAGGCTGGACGATTTGCCGAATGGCGATGCCTTGATGCCGGCCTTGGTGGCCCATTCGCGCAGCTTGCACTTTGCTGCCCCTTCGCAAGCGCAATGCAGACAACGCGAGGGCTGGGAATAGATTTGTTTCAATCGTTCCTTCTCGGTTTCGCTGAAGCGGCCGAGCTTGGAGGGGGAAGGGGGGGCGGGGGATTGAGAGGCGGCCATGCACAGCCGCGACGGGGACGCGGGAGGAGGGGTTTGAGCTACCTCTTGGATGATCTCGCGGATGGAGACACTTTGATCGACGGTGTTGCGGCGACATGCCTTTTCGCAGGTGGCCTTGCAGGTGGCGCAAGGGAGGGTGGGGGGCGAAAGGTTCGAGAGGAGGAGGGCTTTTGCTTCGGCAAGGCGACCTTCGTCGTAATAGCTGATGACCTTAGCTACATCGATCCCTGCTGGACAAACCAAGGTGCAGGGAGCTTCGCAGTCGGCGCGGTGGTCGCTGAGCAAGAGTTCGAGCGACATGCGACGGAGCGACGTCACCTCGTCCGAAGTGGCGTCGATGCACATCCCTTCAGAAGGATAGATGGCGCAGCTGGGCAGCATCTGGTCGGTGGCCTCGTTGCGCACCATGCACACCATGCACGAAGGCTCGTGACGGGCATCGGCGGCGTAGCAGAGCGAGGGGATATCGTAGCCTGCTTCGCGCAATTCCTCGATGAGCAGGCGCTGTCCGCTCACCTCCAGTTTCTTTCCGTTGACGGTGATATTCATTGGGTGTGATGGGTTAATGGGTGTGATGGGAAGGGACTTTGATAATGGCTTTGAAGTCGCATTGGTCGATACACAAACCGCACTGCGTGCAACGCGCGGTGTCAATGACGTGACGCTCGTAAGGCGTGTAAGCGATGGCATCGCTTGGACACGAACGGGAACACTTGGTGCAGCCCACGCAATCGTCGGTGATCTCGAACTTCACCATCTGTTTGCACGAACCCGTGCGACAGATACCGCGAACGTGCTCCTCGTATTCTTGACGGAAGTAGCGCAGGGTGGAGAGCACGGGGTTGGGAGCAGTTTTGCCGAGGCCGCAGAGCGAAGCGCGCTTCACGGCCAGTGCCAACTGCTCCAGACGGTCGATGTCCTCCATCCTGGCCTGACCAGTGGTGAGGCGGTCGAGGATGTCGAGCATGCGACGAATGCCGACACGACAGAAGGTACACTTGCCGCACGATTCGGCACAGGTGAAACGCAGGAAGTAGCGCGCCACATCGACCATGCAACTGCTCTCGCCCAATACAACCAGACCACCCGAGCCCATGATGGCACCCATCTGGTTCAGGCCATCGAAATCGACCTCGGCATCACACAGTTCGGCAGGGATACAGCCACCCGAAGGGCCACCCGTCTGGACGGCTTTCAAGGCTTCGCCGTCCTCTACCCCACCGCCAATCTGTTCGACAATCTGACGAAGCGTCGTGCCCATCGGCACTTCGATGAGCCCTCCACGACGAACGCGTCCGGCCAAGGCGAACACCTTGGTGCCGGGACTGCCAGCAGTGCCCACCTTGGTGTATTCGACAGCACCATGACGGATGATGTAGGGCACCTGACTCAGCGTCTCGACGTTGTTGATGAGCGTGGGACGGTCGTGAAAGCCCTTCTGCGAGGGATAGGGCGGTCGCAGGTGCGGGAATCCACGTTTGCCCTCCATCGAGGCGATGAGCGCCGTCTCCTCGCCGCATACGAAGGCTCCAGCACCTTCGAACACGCGAATGTCGAACGAGAAGTCGGTGCCGAGGATGCGGTCGCCCAACATTCCACGCTCTCGACACATATCGAGCGCCTTGCCGATGCGGATGACGGCCTGCGGATATTCGGCACGGATATAGAAGATGCCCTCGGCAGCACCCACAGCGTAGGCAGCGATGATCATGCCCTCGATGACACGCAGGGGATAGGACTCCAGAAGGATGCGGTCCATGAACGCGCCGGGGTCGCCCTCGTCGCCGTTGCAGACGAGGATGGGGGGTGAGGGGCGGCCATGCACGGCCGCGACGGGGACACTGTGGGGCGAAGAGGGGTGAGGGCGGCCATGCACGGCCGAGACGGAGACACTGGAGGGCGAGGAGGGGGATGAGGCATCGAAGACGGCTTGCCACTTTTTGCCTGTGGGGAAACCGCCGCCTCCGCGACCGCGCAGGCCGCTATGCAGCACCTCGTCGATGATCTGTTGGCGCGACATCGTGGTGAGCGCTTTCGTGAGCGCGTCAAAACCGCCGAGTGCGATGTATTCCTCGATGTCGAGCGGATTGAGATGACCGAAGCCCTCGGTAGAGATACGGAACTGTCCTTCGAGGAAGGTGTTGATGGTCTGCGTGCGCTGTGGCTCGGGAGTGAAGAGGATGTTGTCCCAGGTCTGGTCGGTATGGAAGGTGTCGATCTGGTTGACGATGGCATTGCGCCAACGACGCCAGCGACTGGACGGACGGAAGTGGTGGAGCAGAATCTCCTTCACCTCGTCGGGCTTGACGTTGGGATAGCGCACGATATGACCATCGGTTGTCGCCACGTCGATGAGAGGCACCTGGTTGCAGGCACCGATGCAGGAGATGGGCTTGACGCTCACTTGGATGCCCAGCGACCTGCACGCATCCACGACGGCGGCCTTCACCTCGGCAGTACCGCTGGCCTGACAACAGTTCTCCATGCCTATGCGAACCTCACCCTGTGTCGTTCGACGGTCCTCGGCCTCGTTCTGTTCATCCTGCGCCTCCATGGCCTCAAATTCGGCAAGCACCTCGCCGACACGACCCGGTTGCACATGGCCAAAGATACGATCGTCAATCTGCACAACAGGAGCCAGGGCACAACAGCCCAAACAGGCCACCCGTTCGAGGGTATAACGACGGTCGGCTGTCGTGATGGCATCACCCTCCAACTGCAACTCGCGTCGGAAGGCATCGAAAACGCGGTCGGCGCCCTTCACATGGCAGGCCGTGCCCACGCAGACCTTGATGGTGTGCTTGCCGTAGGGCACCGTACGGAACTGCGAATAGAACGAAGACACGCTGATGAGCTGGGCACGGTCGATTCCCGTCTCCTCGCAGAGACGGTCCATTGCCTCAGGCTGCAGATAGCCGTATTCCTGCTGTATCTGCTGCAAACGTGGTATGAGCTGTTCGTTCATTGCTTTTTCACACAATAGAGTGACTGGTCGGTGCGCACCACCATCATGCCATCGGTAAAGGCTGGGGTGGCGAAGGTCTTTTCGCCAGTTTCGAACGACGTGATGAGGTCGAACGTGCTCGCCTTGAAGATATAGACCTTGCCGCTGTTGCTGAACAGATAGACCCTGCCGTTCACGATAACGGGGGACGAATAGAACGGAGTCTCAAGGTCGTGCTCCTTCCTGACCTCGCCCGTCTTGGCATCGTAGGCGCAAACCATCCCGTAGCTTGTGGCGCAGAACACAAGCTCCTTTGTGGCCGCCAGACTCGAGCACTCGGGCAGGTAGTCGTTGGCTTCCCAAAGCGTCTCGCCCGTAGCTCCGTCGATGGCGATGCACTTGGCATACTCGCTGGCACCAAACACCACACCGCCTGCACTTGCGGGACTTGAGCCCACCTCACCGCTCATACACTCCACACGCCAGAGTTCTTCGCCGTTGCGGGGGTTGTAGGCAGCGATGGCCGGATTGCCCATAACCACGAGTGCCGACTTGCCACCCAACGTTGCAATGATGGGGGAACTCCAAGAGATCCTGTCCTTGGCAGATTTGCTCCAGATCGGATTGCCGTTGCGCGCGTTGAATGCCAGGATTCGGGCATCGGAATTGTTCTGATACTGGATGAAGAGCGTGTTGCCCCACATCAGCAGTGACGAGGCGTAGCCGTAGTGGTTGTCGGGCAGACCGATGTTTTTCGCCCAAAGACGCTTGCCTTCCATATCGGCACAAATCAGGTCGCCTGTGGCGAAGATGGCTGCCACCTGTTCGCCATTCGTGGCCACGGTGCTGGCTGCCAAGCCTGTGTCGGCATTCACACGCGGCATAGAGGAGGGCGAACCGCTGATGCCGTCGGCCTTCAGTGTCCACTTCAGTTCGCCTGTCCATACGTCGTAGCAATAGAGTTCGCGCGACTCCTCGTCAGCACCCGTGATGAAAACATTCTGACCTGTGATGACGGGCGAATTGTAGCCATGCTTGGGGATGGGCGACTGCCAGAGGATGTTCCGTTTGCTGCCAAGGTTCCACGCGGTGGCGATGTCCCTGGCCGACGATGTCGCACTGGAGTTATTGCCACGGAAGGCCCGCGATGCAATCTTCAGCGTTGGAATCGTATCCTCGATGACCGTTGTGTCGGCTACGACTGCGATCATGCTGTCGGTCGATAGGTCATCGGTCGCCGTGCTGTCGGCCATAGCGATCGATTCGGTCGATAATGTGTCGGTCATAGCGATGGGCTCCTCCCCCGCTCCATCGTCCTTCGGAGAGGAATCGGGGGTATGTTTGACGGACTGCAGGACAGCGAGCGCAATGCCCAATACAGCCGCCACACCGGCAGCCCACGCGAGATACTTGCGGGACTTGCTCTTGGTCATCCAGTCGTCGATAGGATCGAGCTCCTTGTCGGGCAGGTTCTTCGTGTCCTTATAATAAAGGTTCAGACACGCAACAAGGACGAGCGCCATGCCAATGAGCAGGTAGATACCCGTCTTCAACTGCCCTTCCTTCACGAAGTATGCCTTGCGTGACAGCAGGTCCAGCTGCCGTATCTGCTGCTTCAATGACTCATTGTCGTCGTGGCTTTCATTCAACTCCTTCAGGGTTTCCATCACCCCAGTCTCGAGCGGTGACACCTGCTGCATCTGGTAGTAGCTCACACCTAACATGAAGATTAGTGCAAGCATGAAGATAGCTGTGACGATGGCGATATTACGATATAGTTTTCTCATTTATGTGGGGTTTGGGGAAAGGGGCGGCCATGCACGGCCGCGACGGGGAAAATTTGGGGGGCGATGAAGGGGGAAAAGAGCGGCCAAAAACGGCCGCGACGGGGACACGAGGGGGGGGGCGATGAAGGGGGGGAGGGGGTGAGGGGGTGTCAAGGGGTTTGAGGGGAGTGAGGGCGGCGAGGTTTTGAGGAGGTGAGGTTTTGCGGGCAATAGTTGAAGCATTTGCCGCACATTGTGCAACGAGCTGTGGAAATCTCGTAGGTCCTGCGGCTGCGCTTGAGCGACAGTTTGAGGAGCTTGAAGCCGATGACGAAACCTATTAAGGCACCCGCAAGCCGGGAATACAGCTTGTAGTCGCTGCGAATGTCGGCCACCTCTGCCTTCAGCTCCTCGATATTGCCGCCGAGGGCGTGGAAAGTCTCAACCTCCAAGGGCATTTCCATCTCGGGCTGAGCCTCCTGTTGGAGCAACAATTCGTAGAGATAGACATCCTTGTGGGCCAGGCTCAGGGCATCGCTTTGACTACCCAGCAACATGGCACCCGCCAAGGTCAGCAACGGTAGCAGGATGGCATAGAGGATGATGCGATTCACACCCCGAAGGCGTTCTTCACGTGTCCTGCTGACCTGTGGGGAACGGATGGCATCCACCGGACATGATTTGCCGCAAAGCGCACAGTTGATGCAACCCTTTTCGGTAATCTCCAATTTCTTCCATGACAACGAACCGAACACACTCAGCAGTGCACCGTAGGGACACAACCACTGGCAGAACGGTCGGCCGATGAAGACCGACATAATCAGCAACACCACACCAAAGGTAATCATGCCCACGTCGCCGCCTAAACGGAAGATGCCGACAAAGGGATCGAGCCGACAGATGAGGAACTGGCTACGCGTAGCCGCATAGAGGAAGGTGAACGCCAGATAGATCCACGGAATGATGGACAACGTGGCAGACACCGCACGTGCCAGACGGAAGTTGCGGATGTTGACCAGTTCCTGCAAAGCCCCCAAAGGACACACACCAGCGCAGAAGACTCTGCCATAGAGCAAGGTGAACAGGATGGGCAGCAGGAAAAGCAGCAGGACGTAGAGAGGCAGGTGATAGTCGGGGGAGACGGCTGCCATCACCACATTCTGGATGGAACCCACACTACATACACACCCGCTGCGGAAAAAGCCGAAGTAAAGCACCGACACTATCGATATTGAATAGATGACAGCACGGCTGCGTTTCCTGTATGCAGCCCAGACCACCAGCATCATCATGCCCACCAGCAACACAATGTCCACCACGTTCCACAACGTTTCATTGGGAACGCTGTGCAGGATGTCGGGATATTGGTAGCCCGAAGTGAAGTCGGGCTTTGGAAAGCGGGCCTCCATAAGCTTAAGCATGATCTTTCAGTTGATAAGCATCGTCGTACGATACGCGATGGATGGCATCGGAAGGGCATACGCGAGCTATCGCACATTCGTTGCACTGCTGACACAAGTCCTGCTGGACCTGCAGGAACAGAGAGCCGTTGCCGAACGACGTACAACCCTTCACGCACTTGCCGCAACCCGTGCAGAGCGACTCGTCGATGGTGTATTCGAAATAGGGCTCCTCGACGAACTTGCGACTGATGGCTCCCGTGGGACACAACTGGTTTTCGGCAGCCGTGTTGAGATCCTTCACGTTCGGACGATAGTAACCGCCACAGAGGTCGCAATATCCGCACACGCGGTTGGCATGGAAGCATTTCACCGCCGAAATGGGCAACACACAGTCGGTCTCACAACGTCCGCATTGCGTACATTTATAGGGGTCGATCTGCCAAAACACATCGCCCGTCTTACCCTTGACCTTTGTGGCAAGGAAACCTCCAGCGGCAAGAGCAGCGCCTCCGGCAAGGAGTGAACCGCATCGGCGTATGAAGTCCCTGCGGTCGATAGGACTTTTCAGTTTATCGTTATTCATTGTTCTTATATCTTCAACGGACATTCCTTGTTACACCTTCCGCATGCCGTTTGCTGACTCTGACGACGGTCGTATTGAAAGACCGACACCTTGTCACCACCTGCCACAATCAGTTTGTCCTTCATCACACGGACATCGTAGGCCGCATGTCCACCGCCGAGAGCCTTGCTATCAAGCAGGATGCTGCGGAACTCACCATCGGGACTGTAGCAAGAGATGCGGGGAATGCCTTTCTCGGATGTCAGCAGTTCGCCATTGCTTGACGGAGTGATGATGGCAGGGTTGCAGCAACCACTGAAGGCACCGGCATCGGTTCCCGCCTTGCCAAAGGCAGCCACGAATTCACCTTCAACAGTATAACTCTCCACCAAGTGTCGGCCCGGGTTTGAACAATAGATCCTGCCGTCCATATAGGTGATGCCGAAGCAATAGCTGGGCACGATGAAACCCTTGGGACTCCGGATAAAGCAAGCCAGGTACCGTCAAGGTTGTACTTGGTGATGTTCTTGTCGCCGGCATCGGTCACAAAGACTCCATCCCTGCAGACCGCCAGCCCGCAGTAGTCGGACGACTCACTGCAGGCATCCCACTGTTGCACCACTTCCCCCTGACGGTCGTACACTTCGACACGTGTGGGAAAGAGCGCATAGACTTGACCGTCCATCACAGCGATGTCGCGAAGGTCGCTGGGCGTGGAGAAATTGGTCTGCAACTCACCACTGAGGCCATATACATAGATGTTGTTGGTCGTGGCGATGAAGATGCTGCCGTTCTCCACCTCCATGGCAGTGATGTCGTCGGGAACCACGAAACCGAAAGTACGACGATAAGGAGAGACGAAATCCTCATCTTCCTTCAGCAACGTAATACCCTTATCACGCTTGGAGTCATAGAAGAGCCTGTCGGGATGCTTGAACAGGTTCCATACGCTGCGTCCTACCACCGAAAGCACCAAGCCTCCGATAGCCAGCGATCCTGATATTTTCAAAAAACTACGTCTATTCATAGGGAGGGGGTGAGGGTTATGGGTTAGAGGTTAGGGGTTAGAGGTTAGGGGTTAGGGGTTATAGAGGGGCGGCCAAAAACGGGGGCGACGGGGGACGGAGGGGCGAAAGGCGGACATCGATGGCCGCGACGGGGGACGAGGGAGGGGGTGAGGGGTTGAGGATTCTTAGACATTTGATGGTTTTGGAATCCCTTACAAGGAGGAGGCCGTCGGCATAGGCCATGGGGCCCCAGGCATCGATGCCTTCGTCGAAGACACGTTGCTTACGCAAGAGCGTCATCGAACCGGCATTCAACCGATACACATACAGCTCGCCATCTTCCTTCAGGGCAAAAAGCCGATCTTCGATCACAATATACGGCCCCAGTCCGAACCGCTCGTCAGCAGCCGATGTCCAGATGGGAGTGTGCAGATTGTCGGGCTTGTACATGGCAAGACGTTCGCGCATACCGCCGCCGTCCTTGGGCAGAATAGTGACGAGTGTACCCTTGTAGTTGATGGGTGTCTGCTGCTCGCTCGACATGCCCTCGTTGGCCTTGTAGCTTTCCTTGATAACAGCATTCCACGACGTTCCCTGCCTATCGACCTGAAGCAGGGCACCACCTGCACCGTAACCTGCCACCAGGAACACTTGGTTGGGGCTAATCTGCAAAGGTGAAGGAGCCACCACTGAGGGTTGCCACTTGCTGACGCTCCACAACAACTGGCCGCAATGGTTCCCTTTGGTCACGTCGGAGGATTGCCCCCCCTCGGCAGAGACACCGCAGACACCACCCACACCGATATAGACATACGTCGGCATGCCGCCCAGCGTCATGGGGATGACCGACGAGTGCGACATCTTGAAGTTCACCGTATTGGGCGTGGCCCACAATGTCTTGCCGGTCTTAACATCGATACCCAGCATCAGCGTGTCCTTACCTGCCGGAGCGAGTACCAGCACATCGTTGTCAATCAGCGGACATTGGCCCGTGTACCAGAAGGGGATTTCCGTCGAGAAGCGCTTCTTCATGTCGATGCTCCACAGCATCGCACCCGTCGTCTTGTCGCAGCACATCACATGTCCTTCGGGACCGATGGTCACCACCGAGGCATGGCTGACAGCAGGTATGGTACGCGAGAAACCGTGGTTGCGCTTCATGGGCACACGATACCAGCGCCTCCACAGCTGACGACCGGTCATGAGGTCGAAACAGCGCAAGGCATCAGAACTCAACCCTTCGTCATAATCGAGCACGTAAACCCTGCCTTCGGAGATGACTGGAGCAGCATGACCCTCGCCCGTAGTAACAGACCACAATTCCTTGAAGTCGCCTTCCTCCAACGTCATATTCCGTGTACTGACCACCTGATTGTCGCGACGAGGGCCACGGAAACCCGGCCATTCGTCTCCAGCAACAGGCATCACCATGGAGGAATCCTTCATGAAGAACTCCCCTATCAGCACGTCATCAGCCTTGCGGACATGTCCGGCTGGACGATTGTCTGCACCAGGCTGCGCCTCAGTGAAGTCGCTGACCGGGTCGTAGAAGTGCCACCCGATAAGCAAGCACAGGTAGAACACTACCGTGCCTATGGTTATCCATTTGATTCTCTTATCATTCATAAAGTCATACCTTTCATTGCATTCAGAAGGAAAAGGATGTTGTAGAGTTCCTCAGAATACCAGAGGCGGGAGAAATAAAGGCCGATAGGCTCACGATCGTAGAGAGTGCCGGCCTTGAAACGACGGTAGAGGTAGTCCCAACCACGAGAACGGGCATCGTCAAAGTCATCGGGGAAATGAGCCAATGCCGCAAGGGCACGACTTGTGAAGGTGACCTTCGACGGAATGCCCAGATTACCGCCCCAACCACCATCATCGTTCTGGGTACGCAGGAGGAAGGCAATCTGCGACTGTGCCAGACGCGTGGCAGAAGGATGGTGAGTGGACATGAGATAATCAATGGCCGTGGCCGTCCCATAGACGGGAGCCTTTTCATCAGGTGCGTCCTGATCGCCAAACCACAGGGGAACCCAACCGGTTGGGTTTTGTGTTGTGGGCTTCGAGTCAAGCGTACGTTCCATCCAAGTGATCATGCGGTCGAAACTTTGCTGTACTTTCTCTTTTAATCGGTCTTCCAATGAGGGCAACCAGAGACCCATGGCGAGAATGGCATGGGCAGTGATGTCGGGCGAACTGCGATCGAAGGGCAATTCACCCCAACCTTTGCAGAAGGTGGGCATGCCGCCATCATTGTTCTGCAGCCACATCAGCCACTTCAGACCATTTGTGACCTCCACAGGAACCTCTTCCCTTTCAGCTCTTTGTTCTTCCATCAGCAAATGATGCAGGGCAACGAGGGCACCGCTTGTGTCATCGCCATCGGGTACCGAGCCGCTCAGGTCACTCCATCCCCACCCTCCCGGGGCCGCAGCAGTGAATGGATGGACAGTGGTTGTCGCATTACGCTTGATGATAGCGGCGAGGTGGGTCTTGAGTCCCGGGTAACAGGTGGTGATGGGCAACACCTTCGCAGCGAGGCTCGTCAGCCAGCCTGACAGGTTGGTGTCGATGGGCCAAGAGCCGTCTTCGCGTACGGTATCGACGAGAAACCGTGCACAACGCTGCGTCACCTCGTGTTCGCGATATCCTCCCTCGGCCAAACACATGCTCACGAAGGCCGTCAATGGGGCAGCTTCGAGGAAACCTCCATCAATCGGCTGCATACCAACCAACACCCGCATAGCCTTCGGGACAAAGAGACGGCGCAGAGGCACAAGCAGTCCTCCCTTTTTATGCATCTGGCAGATGCCGATGGCGATAAGCGCAGGAATGGCGTAGCTCACCACGGGCAGGTTGAAGAAGCGGAACAGACGCTGGGGCAATGTGGCCAACTCAAAGGGGAAAGGCGGGATTTTTTTCCAGCTTGTAATCACCCCTGCAAGGGCACACATCATGAGAATGGGCACCGAGAAGGTGAGGTCGCGGCCATAATATTGAAGCACACCTTGGATGAGCACTTCCTCACTGTCGCCTCCAAACCGGTGGTTGAGATACTGACGCGATGCGAGGGGAGCCTGTCCCACAGCAAAGAGCGAGACATAGGTGAGCAACGTAGCGGTCATGTTCGACGGGCTTTCCACCGAATCGCCCCATGAACCGTCGTCCTTCATCGTTGCCTTCAACCAGCGCACACCCGCACTGATCTGTTCGGCATAGCGTTCCTCGTCGATACGTTGAAGGGCGAACACACTGACGGCTGTGGAGATGGGGCTGCTCGAGAGTGAGCCCCGCCACATCCCGTCGGCCGATCGGCACTTCATCAGTCGTTGCAAGGCATCAGCCTGCATTTCCTTCAACTGGTCGGTATTCATATCGCTCCCAATGCTAATATTCCGTAGAAGACGTATTCCACGTCGCTGTAATCGTCGAAGATGGTGGGTGCAAAACCTCCGTTATCGAGCCAATGGGCATGGATGAAATCGGAAGCATCGCGAGCTTCAGCACCTACCAAACGAAGCGTAAAGAGCGCGACGGCGGTACTGAGCAGATCGGGGACAGGAGCCTGATCGGTGGCGTGGAAGCCACCCGTCGCATCCTGACGCTGTTGCAACCATTCAATCCACTCGGGGCTGGCAGTAGCTCCCGTCTGATGCTGCATGGATAGAAGGCAGCAGACAGCATTAGTTGTCATCACTTTAGGGCAATCGAAACTGACATCCTTGGGACGAACTGCATGCATCTCAGCTTCCAGGAAGTCGAAAAATCGACCGTATATGGTATCTTTGTGACGACTTTCGTGCACAGTGAGGCTGATGTCCATGCCAAGCAGACGATATGGCGAAAAGACAGCCTCGAGTACACGACCAAACTGCTTGTAATAGTCATCCTCACGGCCTCCGGCATTCATGTAGCCATGGTCGGTGCGCTGCGATGCCACAAACGCTTCGACGGCATGACGTGCCTCGGGGGTCATACGCTTCCAACCACGGCGCAACGTACGATATGCCTGATATAGCAGCGGCGTCTTCATCCCAAGATCTTTTCAGTTACTTGATAGAGCAGACGCTTCAGTTCGAGCATATCGAGGTCGTTGAGCGCGTCGATGGCCTGCTGGTGATAATGATCGATGAGGCGTTGCAGTTCGCTCCTGACTGCATCATCGTCCCACAAGGGATGTTCGTTTCTCAATGCCAGCACAGCCGATGGGTGGGAAGCAAGCTTACTGTCTTGCAAGAAGTCTTCCAGATCGTCCTTCAGCTGATAAGCAATGCCCAATGCCTCGGAATAGGATACGAGCATGGGACGAAGGTGGGCGAAATTGCCTGTACAGCTCAGTCCCAACAGCAGTGACACCTCAAAGGCCGGAACCGTCTTGTTGAGGAAGATGTTCATTACGAAAGGCATGTCGATGGCCGCCCCTGCCCAGACAAGTTCCTCACCCTGCCCCTTGCACAGCCTGATGTGCGCATCAGCGATGAGACGGAGCAGTTCAGCATTATTGCTCTGCGCCAGAATGCGGTATCCCAGGCCCAGCAACGCATCGCCGGCATTGATGGCAAAGGCATCGCCGTAAAGGGCGTTGATGGTGGGCTGACCATAACGGGTGTTGTCGCGATCCTCTACATCGTCGTGTATGAGCGAAGCTTTGTGGAAGCACTCTACGGCCACGGCTGCACGATGAACGTCATCCGTCATCTCCGTCTTTCCCGTCAATGCCTGCCAGACGGCACAGAGCAGGTAGGGACGCCAACGCTTTCCCTCACCACTCATCCAATCCAGACAGACGTTGAGCGTAGGGTCAGTAGCCGTAGAAACGAGTTGTTCCAGTTCCGTGCGGGTGAACCAGCGGTTGACCTGCTCACGGATAGCCTCATGGTCGAGAAGTGCGGGTGTAGCCTCCTCGTCGAGCATCGTAAGCAATTCCTCGACGTAAGCCACATCGACATGGGTGTCGCGGCAACCAGAGTCGTTCAGGGCGATGGCCAAGCCGGGCACAGCATGACGTACAAGCAGGGGGAAAGCTTTTTCCAAAGAGTCGAGACAGCTCACGCCAATGACTGCATCGACCACATTGTTCTCAATCAGTTCGATGACCTGCGTGAATCCTTCGGCCACGATGCTCAGGCCACCGAGTTGCTCAGCCTTGTCCTGCAAAGTGGGGATGTGACAACGACCACAGCGGTGACAGAGCAGTCCGTAGGCATCGAACTCTGCCTGACATGCCCCGTATTTGCTCAAGCACTTGGGCAGCATGAGCAGACGTCGCTCGTGGGGAATGCGTGCCACAATGGGCAGCCAAAGCTGGTTGTGAATCTCCACCATTAGCCACGGACGCACCACTTCATAGGCCGGACGTTCGTTGATGAACGCATCGGCCAATCCCTCCAGCTGTTTCAGCGAAACAGGAGGGCAAAGATGTTGAGCCTGCACAAATGCTTTCAGTGCCTTGCGAAATGCTGTCCGCTCTTCCAGCGTCTGGGGTATGGTGTATTCTTTATTCACTCTTGTTGTTTCAAATATTTATCTTATGCCCCGACTTGATTACCCATATGCTCCGAAGCCGAAGAAGTAGTGTTTTTTCAGCCATCGGTAAGGTGCGCTCTTTTCGGGAATAATATGCTCTTTCATGTCGTGGCTTGGCAAAGGTTGCATACCGAGGTATTCGTTCATGGCGGTGCCACGGCTTGTCGTTTCACGAACATCAAACCCTCGAATGATTTCAACCATCCGCTGAGGGTTCTCCATCAGGATGCAGCCACGCAAACTCTGGGCAATCTGGTGTCGCATGCTTGCGAGGAACTTCGACTTTTCGTATAGCTCTGTCATGTTGCTCGCATCGTCGTTGAGGAAATCAGTTGCCATCTGTATCACGGGGCAGAACTCCAATGCACCCGAAGGCGACACATGGTGGCTCATACCCATGGCTCCTGGACAGAGCGCCCTACCTTGCGCATCCCAATAGACATCAATGAGGGCAACTGGAGCATCGAGACGCTCATCGACAAGAAACTGTCGGAGCTGGATGATCTGTTCCTCGCTCAACGCCACCTCGGGATGGGCATCGGCACCCACTGGACGATAGATGTAGTACCACAGGTAGGCAGCTCCCTCACGAGCCACACGCTCGATGTGACTGTGGTTCACCAGTTCGTCGAAGTTGGTCCGGCAGATACTGGCAGCAATGCCGAAGATGAGTCCCGCCTTGCGGCAAGCGTGGACACCTTGCATTGTGCGCAGATAGACCTCGTTGCCCTGACGACGGCGGTCGCTCTCCTGCTCGAGTCCTTCGACGCTGATGAGCGGTGTGACATTACCAGCTTTGCGAAGCCGTTGAGCAATGTCGTCGGTCAAGAGCGTACCGTTGGTGAAGAGCTGGAAATAGCAGTCGCTGTGTTGCAAAAAGATATCTGTCAACCCTTGGTACATCAACGGTTCGCCGCCCAGGATGCCAAAGAACTTCGAACCATGGCGTTTGCTCTCTCGGATGATTCCATCGACCTGCTCCAACGTGAGACGTTTGCGTCCTCCTCGACTCACCCAACATCCACTGCATGACAGGTTGCAGGACTCGGTAATCGAAATCATGTTGAATGCCGGGAAGAATGGCTCGCCACGTCGCTGTCGTTGCTCGAAGTGCCGCATATTCCACAGGTTGGGCCAGCAGAAGTTCCTGACGAACTTCCACAAAAGACGGACAGGAGACTGACGGAACACCCTCCATCCCACTTTTATCAACGATGTGTATGCGGTCAAATTCATACGCAACTATCGAATCAGTTTTCTTCTCGTAGCCAAGCGGTCGCGCAAGGTTTGAGCATATAGTTCATGCGTGTCGAGACGGACGGCGAACTCCTCACGCTCCTCGCCACCGTTGATGGGACTGCGGTCGTACTTAGGGAAGATAATGGCACCAGCCGGACAAATGCGGGCGCAGGCAGGACAATTGTTTTTGCAATTGTGAGGATGTACCACACGGACGCGTTCTTCGATATTCTCATAAACACCAAAGGGACAGAAGGCAAGGCATTTGCCGCATTCGGCGCAGGCATCCTTGTCGATCGTGGGATACCATGCATCGTCGCCCAACTTGCGAGGCATAGCTTCCATCTGCCTCATCCATTTTGCAGCCTCCTCCTCACCGACCTCGATGGGCTGCACACCCAAGGCTTGAAGCACGTCTTCGACAGAACCCGTGCGAAGATTGAGGCAGCGTACATCATCCTCGCCCACAAAAGCCATAAGGCTCTTCACGGCGCGAGAGTGACAGGCTACGATGGTTGTGGCAGCTATCGCGTGAACATCCTTGGTCTTGTTTTCGCACAGTTCGCAGAGGTCGCTGATGAGCGTGACTTCTACACCGGATCGTTCGGCCGATGCGGCTACCTTTGCCACCTTCGCTTTGTCGATGAAGGTTCGTGATGAACAGGCACAAATTGTGAGCTTCATTAGGGGTGAGGGGTTTGAGGGGCGGCCAAAAACGGCCGCGACGGGGACACTATAGAGCGACCATGCACGGGCGCGACGAGAATACTATAGAGCGGCCATGTACGGCCGCGACGAGGACGAAGGGGGGAGGGAGGAGGGAGGTGATGGGTTCTAGGGGTTGAGGGGTGAGTGTTATGAGGTGGTCACCCAGTTCTTGAACTCTGCAGCCTTGTTTTTGCTGATGAAGAGGGGTTCGGGCAATTCGATGGGCATGTTGACCAGCAAGCGGCTGTCGAACCAGATGACAATCTCCTTCACGCAGTCGCGTGCGACGATATACTGCTTGTTGGCACGGAAAAACTTAGCGGGGTCGAGGCCTACGATGATGGAGTCGAGCGAACGGTTGTAGAGCATCATGCGCCCCGACTTAAGGTAGATCTGCGTCTTGCGGTCAGTGCTGTAGATGCAAGCCACGTCATCCAAGCTCACAGGCATGAGCTTGTCCTTCACGGGGACGAGAAGTGACGTGATGTATTCCGGTTTTGCGCTGTCGGCTGGTCGTATCTTCATCATCCGCTTCAGATAGTCCATCACGTCACTTGCGCTCCACCGCTTGAACTTCTCCAAGGCTCGTTCCAGTTCGGAAGTCTTGATGGGTTTGAGCAGATAGTCGATGCTGTTGACCGTAAAGGCATCAAGCGCATACTGGTCGTAAGCTGTGGTGAACACGATGGGAACAGTAACCTCCATCTGCTGGAATAGCGAAAAGGCCGATCCATCACTTAGATGGATATCCATGAAGATAAGGTCAGGGGCGGGATTGGCTCCAAGCCACCTCACTGTCTGATCCACACTCTCGAGCACCTGCAGGACCTCAATCGTGGGGTCGGCTTCATGCAGCATGGCGATAAGATTCTCGCTGGCCGCTGTTTCGTCTTCTATGATCAGTACTTTCATTTATCCTAATGGCAAAATAACTTTGTAGTGGTTGTCGGTTGTCTCAATCCTGATGGAACGGTCCATAAGCAGCATGAAGCGCTTGTCGAGGTTACTGAGCCCCGTGCCGTGCGTATCGGGTTTGAACAGCTTTGGGTACATCGGGTTGGTAACGATAAGTTCCTTGGCTTCGTTCATCACGATGTCGATGCGCATCCGGTGTTCACTATCAATCATATTGTGAACGGTCACATTCTCAATCAGCGGTAACAGCGCCAATACAGGAATCTGGAGGTTCAGACAGTCGGTAGGCACGTCAATGTTGACTTCGAGTTTGCCTGCATAGCGCACCTCCATCACCTCGCAGAACGAACGGGCGAAGTCAAGTTCCTCCTCGAGGCTCACGAGGCCCTTGTGCTCGCTTTGCAGGATATAGCGGAAAATGTCGCTCAAGTGGTCGATGTAGCAGATGGTGAGTTTGTCGTCCTTCTTCCTCACCAGACTGCTGATACCGTTCAAAGAATTGAAGAAGAAATGCGGATTGATCTGATTGGTCAACGCCGTGCACCGGCTCTGTAGGCTCTCAATCTTCAACTGTTGCAGCTCCTCGTCCTTCTTCTGGTGGATTAGGCTCAAATAGTTAGCATAACCCAATAGCAATCCCATCATGCCAATCACGAAAAACTGGAACGTCAAAATGATGGGCCTGCTGTCGAAGCCAGGACAAATCAGCGCGGTGATGGCTTTATAGATACCGAAGGCCACGAGTGTAAGCGCCGCGTTGGGCAAGATGCGCTCCCTCAGATGCGTGTTCTTCAGCCAAAGCTGGTTGAAGAGCAGCACACTTGTCGAAAAGATCCAAAAGAGGAGGAAGCGTATCAGCACCGTGTCGATGTAGCATCCGCGCTCCTCGCTGGGCAAACGCCCCCAGTCCCAGCTCAGGAAGAGCAGGTCGGGATAACTGACAAATGCCGCACACACCAGGCTGGCCAGCAGAATCTTGTTGATTGACTTGTCTAATTTCATTGATCGAGTTGAATGTACACCTTCATCACGGTGCAAAGATAATGAATAATATTCATAATTAAAGCTTTTGACGCATAAAAACGTAAAAAAACGACATTATGCCGATTTCAATGCCGCAAAAAAGCCCTCCGGAAGGGAGGGCGCAAGGGGTTGGCGTAAGGGATTGGCTTGTTCAAACTATGCGGTGCGTAGGGTTCGGCCGACCTGGTTGCAGGTAGCGCCAAGCCAGCACCTCGTCGTTGTATTGTCCGTCGATGGCATCGACGAGCACCTGGCGAACTATCTCGTCGAGATGCTCGGGTGTGGTTTCCACGCGGGCATTGATGATGAGCTTCACGTTGTCGCTCGTGCCAGCAGTGCCGCGCAACTGGAGAGTGGATGCGTCGCCGGTAATGTTGCCCACGGCATACTGCTTGCCGTTTTCGGCAATCACCTTGATGTGACCTACGCGGAGCTTCTCCTTCTTGATAGCTTTGGCCATGCCCGTCATGATATCCTTCAGAACAGTGTCCCAATAGGCGTTCTTGCCCGTGAGAGCCAAGGTGCCGTTGAGCCATCCGAGCACGGCTTCCCCGTGGGCATACTTGTCGTAGTCGATGTCGAGAATCTTCTTGCCCTCGCCCTGACGGTTGGCCACTTCGTTGAACCAATCACGGACGCCCGTGCCGGTCATCACACTGGCGGTCATCACCTTCGTGTGGTGGAAGCAGGTCTGTGTATCCTTGACCAACTTCGCCACCTCCTCGTCACTCAAGAGGTCGGTCTTGGTAATGAGAATCACCTCGCTCTCCTCCAACTGCTTGCGGTAGATGTAGGCTGCATCTTCGTGCAGGCCGCCATCGCCGCCGTAGAGGATGGACTTCAGTCGCACGGGGTCGCTCAACACGGTAAGAGGCGAGACGATGACCTCGGTATTGTGGAATTTCTTAAGCGGACGCACGATGGTGGCTGTAAGGTCGGCACAGCTGCCGACGGGTTCTGCAAGGATGACATCGGCCATGACATCGGTGCGCAATGAACGGATGGCATCGACGAAGCCGTTGAAATTGCAGCAGAAACAGCTGCCTGCCACCTCGGCAACCTTCAGGTTTGCCTGTTTCAACAACTGGCTATCGACGAGTTCGGGAGCCTGATCGTTGGTGATGAGTCCCACTCGCTTGCCTTGGGCCATGAGACGTTGGGCAACGTCCCAAATAAGGGTGGTTTTGCCTGCTCCGAGGAAACCACCGCAAAGGATAAGTCTAGTCTGATTCATAAAGCGTTACTGATGATTTAGTATTTGCATTGACAATCGTGGTTCTTCTTCACATTGATGGGTTCGAGGACGAACTTAAAGAATAGGGCTGCAAGAGTTGCGCCGATGATGGGTGCAAGGACATAGACCCAGAACCACCCGCCTACGGTGTCGGGCAGGGCTGCATCACCCCATCCGGCAAAATAGGTCACGATACGCGGACCAAGATCACGAGCAGGATTAAGTCCCGCCTGGGTGAATGGTGCTACGAAGAAGATGATGCTGCTCACGGTCAGGCCGATGAACATGGGTTGCAGGTCCGACGAGGGATGTCCCACATTGCAGTCCTCGGTCAAAGCGAAAACGAAAAGCACAAGGAGGAACGTGCCGAAGCCCTCGGCACACATGGCCAGTGGTAGCGACACCGTAGCAATGCTGCTGTCGCCTGGATTGGGATAGAACTCGCCGAACATGCGGGCTGTATCGACCGATGCAGCAGTGCCTCGCACAATCCCGCGCACTGCCTCATAGTGGGCAATCGATGCCGAAAACAGGCCGTAGATCACCAGACCCGCCAGCATGGCTCCCAAGAACTGTGCCGTCAGATAGACGGGCAATCGACGGACTTCCATCCGTCGGGCAACCACCATCGCCACCGACACTGCCGGATTAAAGTGGGCACAGCAGATGTTGCGCGTCAGGAAGATGGCCAATGTCACAGCCAAACCCCACACCAGACCTATCTGGAAGATGCTGCTGTATTCGCCGAACAACACGGTCACTGCCACACAACTGCATCCCATAAATACGAGAACAAATGTTCCCATCAACTCACCGATAAAGTCTTTCATTACTCTTGTCTCAAAGGTTATTCGTCATTTCCACTGCAAAGATAAAGTATTGTACGCTATCATGCACCGCCACCCTTCACCATCGCGAAAAACCTTTGCTTCATCGCGATGCAGTTTGTTTTGCGGCGCACGTTGTTGCTATTTTTCGTGTGCAAAAATAATATATTCTCCCACAAACTCCAAAAATCTTGCGAAAAAAATAGTGGCACAACCCGTTATTTGGGGGATTTTGGGCATAAAAGAGCAAAGCCCAGAAAAAAAGAGAGTGAAAAATTGGAAGTTTCTTCGAATTACCTTATCTTTGCACAACAAACAAATAAACTACGACAATGCATAAATCTGTTTCAACTATCATTCTGATGTGCGTGTGCGCCACTCTCGGTGCGATGACTGCCAACAACGACGAGAAGGAACTGGAGGCACAGAACATCATCACCGGTATCATCAACGACCTGTATGCCGCTGCTGCCGGACACGGGGACTACTATGACGCGCGTTTCGCCTGCAACACATGGGTCAAAACAGTCCGTGCTGTTGAGGAAAAGGATGCTGAATTGGAAGAAATCGGCTTCTTTAACGAGGACTACTGGACTGAGATGCAAGACACTAACCCTGACGACCTTGAGGCTCGTGACTTCAAGTTTGAACACATGGACCTGGAGCAAGGAACGGCGACAGTCAGTTTCACGCTCTACAGTAGCATACAGGTCGTCAAGCGCAAGTTCGCATTCTGTTGCGAGGAAGGAGAATGGCGCATCCACAACATCTTCCAGTTCTGGACAGATTCCGACGGTAAGGAGGACACCTACGACCTGCTGGAAGGAATGCGAAACTATCTGAACGAACCCAAAGAGATGGCTCTGCAACTCTATAGCATTCGTGACGTGATAGGCAATGCTGAGTTGTATGCCAAGAACCATGCAGCGGTGTTCAAGCAGTTGAGAGAGATGGGATACACGGGTATCGAGGCGGCTGACTACAAGGACGGGAAGTTCTACGGCGTCTCGCCCGAGCAATACAGGCAAGATTGCGAGGAGGCGGGACTGATGCCCATCTCTTCGCACGTCAATCGCAACCTGAATGCCGAGGAACTGGCCAACCACGATTTCACGCAAGCGCTGGAATGGTGGGACCAGGCTATCGAGGCGCATAAGGCAGCGGGCATGTATTATGTAGTCACTTCATGGGGCGAAACGCCCAAATCACTGAAGGACGGACAGACCATCTGCGACTACTACAATGAGATAGGACGCCGTTGCCGTGAGGCTGGCCTCAGTTATGGCTATCATACTCATTCGCATGAGTTTCAGAAAGTGGAGGGACAGGTATGGATCGACTATATGATGCAGCACACCGATGCCGAAAACGTGTTCTGGCAAATGGATACCTTCTGGGCTGTGATGGCAAAGCAGGGTCCGGTGTATTACTTCAAGAAATATCCCGGTCGCTTCAAGATGCTCCACATCAAGGACATCTATGAACTGGGAGCAAGCGGATTTGTCGGATTCGATGCCATCTTCCGCAATGCGGGTGTGGCCGGACTGGAGAACTACGTGGTGGAGATGGAGGGCAATGATGGCTCGTTCGATTCGATGGAAGGTGTGCGGCGATGTGCCGAATATCTGAAGGCACAGGATTTCGTGCTTCCCTCCTATCGCAAGTGATGAAACATGATTGTCAATGCTTACTGGCATTGACGAGCACAAGCTAAAAAACTACAACAATTAATCCCGTGCAACCCAAAAGACTGCATGGGATTATTTATGGATTGATAAGGTCTAGAGGAGAAAAAATCTGATATGAAAAACTACAAACCAAAATGGCAATGACATTATAAAATGTAGAAACAACGCCAAGAAGCGCCAGCCTATTTTCTCTTTTTTCATTAAGAAAATCACAGCATAAACCTGAAAAACCGTCGCAAAAACGCCAATCAGAAATAATGTCAAATTGAATGCCAATGGAGCCCGATAAACAAAATTGAAGTAAATCAAGATTATTCCACTGAGAAACACGAGAATCATCAGCACCACACTTATCCCCAATGGATTTTTTAGCTGTTTCATAGTTTATAGTTTTGAAAAAACACTAATCCGTTCAATTCAACGATGCCTTGCGTTTCTTCTCCTCCTTAACATAATAAAGCAAGCAAATCAGTTCCGGGAGAATAGGATTGAGCAAGAAATAAGTTATAAACACCAGGTCTCCTTCCGATTGTACAATCCAAGTGTAGCGCATGAGGAAATAAAGCCCGATGATGCACGAGCTCATCACGATGCGATTTGTTCTGCGACGAAGCCACAATGTAAGGAGAAATACCACGAATGTCGCCAATAACACCGGAACAGTATCAACGATTAACCAGAGGGGAGCGCTCGGCCCATCTCCTGCGGATTCCATCCACAAAAACACAGCAATTACAGTTATAAAGAACTGCGTGATAAAAACCAAAAACCTCTCCATAAAATATAAGCTTATGTACTGATTATCGCTTCTATATAAAAATATGTTTTAGGGGTCGCTTCGCTCAAAATTATAAGAAAATTGATTTAAAAAATTATCAAAAGATGAATGTCTGAAATCAAACTAATACCGACCCGTTTTTCTTAAAATTTTTTGATTAAATTTTTCTATAATTTTGAGCTATGCGACCACACATGTTATTATCCGCTTTTGTTTTCGACTTGTCGAAATGGATGCTGCAAAGAAGCAGTTTTGAGGGGCATTCTTAGAAAATATTACTGATTACAGTTCCCTATCGGGCTTGCAGACGTCGTGGCCTGCGAAGCTCTGGGCCTTGGCCTGGGTGTAGATGGCTGTGGCACGGATGTCCTCGACGCTGGCGCCGAACTTCACGGTGTAGCGGCCTGCAGCGGTCTCCCATGCCTGAGTGGCCTCGTTGTAAGACGAGAGACCGTAGGCGGTGACGTTCATCGTGAGCGTTTGGCTCTCACCGGGTTGGAGTTCACGCGTCTTGGCGAATGCCTTGAGCTCGTTGGCGGGCTTTTCAAGGCCGCCGTCAGGCGCACTCACGTAGAGCTGCACAGCCTCCTTGCCAGCCACCTTGCCGGTGTTGGTGATGGTGATAGTGGCGGTGAAACCGTCCTTGCCTGGCTTAACCACAGGCTTGCTGTAGGCGAAGGTGGTGTAGCTCAGGCCGTAGCCGAAGGGATAGGAAACGGCGACATCGTTGGTGTTGAAGTAACGATAGCCCACATAGATGCCTTCCTGATGGAGGGTGTAGTCGGTGTTCTTGACGGGTCCACGGCTACGCCAGCCACGCACCTCGGAGATGCCTACATTCGGATAGTTGGCAAGCGCGGGGATGTCGCTTGCCGCGATGGGGAAGGTCATGGTGAGCTTGCCCGAAGGATTGGCCTTGCCTGTGAGCACATCGACCACTGAGTTGCCGCCTTCCTGACCTGGTTGCCATGCCATGAGGATGGCATCGGGCATTCCTTTCCACGAGGCTGTCTCGATGACATTGCCCATGTTGAGAATAACGATGACCTTCTTGCCTGCCTGATGGAAGTAGAGGCAGACGTCGTTGAGGAGGTTACGCTCGACCTCGGTGAGGTTGAAGTCATTCTCGATGTGACGGTCGGCACCTTCGCCAGCCTGACGACCCAGGCAAACCAGGGCGATGTCGGCCTTCTTGGCCTGATTGGAGATGGTGCGAGAAGAAACCTCGAGTTCGGGAAGCACGGGCTTGCCCCAACGGAATGTATTGGCAAACTCGGCTGCATCCTTGCTCTCCTGGAACTTCTTGTAGTCGTAGTAGAGGTTCTTCAGGTCGTCGGTGACAGCAAGGCCGGCATTGGTGATGCCCTGCATCAGATCGACGGTGTAAGCCTTGTTGACATCGCCCGAACCTGTGCCACCTGCGATGAAGTCGTAGGCGGTGATGCCGAAGACGGCCACGTTCTTCACGTCCTTCATGGGCAGGGCGTTGGCGTCGTTCTTGAGCAATACCATGCCTTCGGTAGCCGTCTGACGGGTGACATCGGCATGTGCCTTGAGGTCGGGCTTGTTGCTATATTTGTAGCCCTTGAAACGAGGAGTGCGGACGATGTACTGCAACATGCGACGGGCGTTGCGGTCGAGGTCGGCCATGGGGATGGTGCCATTGTTAACCCCCTCGATGATGCGGTTGATCTCTGTCTGGTTGCCCGGCTCCATGAGGTCATTACCAGCGATGACGGCTTTCACCGTGCCTTCCTTGGCACCCCAGTCGGTCATCACGATGCCCTTGAAGCCCCACTCGTCGCGCAGGATGGTGGTGAGCAGGCCGTGGCTCTGCTGGGCGAATTCGCCGTTCACCTGATTGTAGGACGACATCACGGTCCAGGGATCGGCCTCCTTCACGGCAATCTCGAAACCCTTGAGATAAATCTCGCGCAAAGCACGCTGGCTCAGCACTTCATCCACGAAGGTGCGGTTGGTCTCCTGCGAGTTGACGGCGAAATGCTTGATGCTGGTGCCGACGCCTTGGCTTTGGATGCCACGCACGTAGGCAGCTGCAATCTTGCCGGCTACCAGCGGATCCTCGGAATAGTATTCGAAATTGCGTCCGCAGAGCGGCGAACGATGGATGTTCATGCCAGGGGCAAGCAGGACGTCGCAACCGTACTCGAGCACCTCGTTGCCGATGCTATGACCTACGCTCTCGACAAGTTCCTGGTTCCAAGTGCATGCCAAGGCCGTTCCGACGGGGAAACCTGTGGCATAATAGGTGTTGGGATCGCCTTCGCGAGTGGGACGGATACGCACACCGGCAGGACCGTCGGCAAGAACGGTCGAGGGAATACCGAGGCGAGGGATGGCACGGGTGGCACCGGCGGCACCCGGGACAAGGTCGGCATGGGCGCCCAGCACTCCATTCAGTTGCTCGGTAGCCTGGGCAATGCTGTAACCTACGCAAAGGGTGGCTTTCTCCTCAAGGGTCATCGCCTTGAGAACTTCATCAACATTGTCGGCACTGAGCGTGAGCTGCTGTGCCGTCAGGGATTGTGAACAGATGAGCAGCATGGATGCTGCAAGGAATTGAATCTTCATGGTGGTATGTGTTAATGGTATCTTATTTTCGACTAATCGAAATACGGTGCAAATATATAGTATTTTATCGAATTATCCAACAAATCAACATCAAAATGTAACTTTTGCATAAAAAAAGTGCAGAATTTGCCGATTTCTGCATTTTTTTCGTGCAGTTTCTCCGAATTTCTGTATTTTTTCGTGCAAAGGCGTTATATATAATTTGGTGAAGTCACAAAAAGGATGTATCTTTGCACGCGAAAAATGGCAATGTCACCATCGAAACACCAACTAATAAACGAGCGATGAAAAAAGGAACGAGCATCATCAAATATGTGAAGAACAAACAAATGCGGGCCATCGGCAGAAGGGCGTTCCACCTGTGGCAGATAAGACCGCACGAAGTGGCACCCCTTGCCGACACGCAATGCAAATGCGCGTGCTGCGGCACCGAGTACGTAGGTAACTTCTGTCCGCGCTGCGGACAGTCGGCTTCGGTGAGTCGTTTCTCGCTGAAACAGGCCATCGACCTTTTTCTCGACGTCTGGGATGTGAACAACCGCAGTGTCTTCCGTACGATGCGCGACATGCTGCTGCGTCCGGGCTACATGATACGCGACTACCTGAACGGCATGCAGGCGGGCTACTTCTCCCCTTTCAAGATGTTCTTCCTGCTCGCTACCCTCTCGCTGCTCGTCGAAAATGGCTTCTTCTACTCGCCTGAAAATAAAAATGAGAGCACGCTGGATGACTTCCTGACAGGGATAGAAGTTGCGACGACGAACGAGAATGACGAGAGTGAGGTCACAACTGTTTCGGCTACGGAAGAGGACACCGCTGTCTCGGAAGCGGAACAGGATAGCGTTTCGGACACGGGAAAGAGAATCCGCGAGAAGCTGGAGAATAAAAGAAACAATCCTACCATCAAAAATCTCCTAAAAGTGGGCGATATCATCCTCAAGTTCAGCGATGAGAATCCAGCACTCCTCACGCTGATGATGCTGGTTCTGTTTTCGCTGTCACTATTCCTGTTCTTCCACCATTGCCCGCTTTTCCCCAATCTGAGATTCTCGGAGTTTGTGGCGGTGCAGGTTTGCTCGTACAACACCTACACGCTCTTTATGATCATCGGCACCCTGCTTGATTCCTTCTTCATCAAAATCTTTGCCCTTTTTATGCTACTGGTGTCGCTGAGCCAGTTCTCGGGCTACACCAAGCTCCGCACCTTTGGATATTTGACAATAACCATTCTCTTCTGGTTCACCCTGGCGGTTATCATAGTCTCCCTTGGCATCTACTTCCTGGCGATAAGGTAATCGAAGGTGATCTTCTGCACAATCTGTCCGGGATCGACAATCGAGAGGGTCAACGTGTGGGCAGCTTGCTTGGCCAAAGGGAAGGTCAGGACATATTCCTTGCTATTCTCGAGCACCTGGATGCTCCACGACGTGCCCCACTCCTTGAACCTGTTTTCGCAAACCACAGGTTCGGAGCCATCGACGCTCACCGCAATGCGATTGCTTACGTGATAAGCCACGGGCCACATGGGGAGCACCGCGATGCAGACCTTCACCGAGTCGGCCGAACTTTCGGGCAACGGGATGTCGATCGAACCCCGCACCTCGGCATCGAGCGGTTGTCCCATCTGGAGGGCCACCCAGTCGGTGCCCAGTCCTTCGAGCAGACGGAAGGTGTCCTGTCCTTCCAACTGCGGGGCCAACGACTGCAGGTCGATCTTTCTGTCGAACGACGGATGCCATTGGTCGTCGGGCAGACGATAGGCCGAGGTGGGCGCATCAACGAATTCGGGCATCTGCTGATACTTGGCGCAATATCCCGGGGGAATCTCCGACATCATCTGGTCCCACTTGCCGTCGAGCAGGGTGTGATACCACTGACGCAGGTGGTTGAGCTCGTAGTAGGCATCGGTGGCCTGTTGGGCAAAATGTGCCATGCCCGTCTCGTGGTTGGCTTGGGCATAGAGGAACTTACGGTTCATCTGATAGGCCGATTGCACCGCATAGCCGAGCATCTCGAAGAGGGCGGGACGCAGCTCCTCGGCTATCTGACGGTCGATACGATCGAGGGCATGGCAGATGTCCTGATACTCCACCAGTCGCCTTTGTGCCGAGCCTGTAGCAAATGAGAAGTCGCTGTCGTGCAGACGCACACGTTCGTCGGTGTTCCATTCCCACTCATAACCCATAAACTCCGGCTTGCGGTCCCAAGCCAGGCGGTAGTAGTGGTCGAGAATGAACTGGAAGTCGTCGATGTGCTGTTGGCCGAAGATGCGAGCCAACCACTGTGCCTGATAACGGTTGGCATTCCCGTAACTGAACTGACGGAAGTCGTAGGCCATGTCGAAGAACATCTGCGTCTCGATCTCCATGGGCTTGATGTCGCCCACGTTGAGCAGCCAGTAGCGGTCGGCACCCGACCGGTAAGCCTTCAGCAACTCCTCGTACATCAGCATCGGAGCCGTCGAGGGAAGCCACAGGTAGTCGTGCGGGGTGCCCAAATAGCTGAGGTGGTAATAGACACCACTGCGCCCGCTGCGCTGCTGTTCGTCGGCATTGCTCACGCGCTTCAGGTAGCCGTAGTTGTCGTCGGGCCAGATGATCGTGATGTCGTCGGGCACAAGAAGACCCGCGTCGTAGATGTCGAGCGTCTCCTTGTATGGAACGAAGATTTGTGGAAGTGATGTAGCTTTCTTTCCCTTGTATTTCTCGAGAATCCTGCGTTGGGCAGCAAACACCTGCTCCAAAGTTCGAGCACGGTCACGTGGGTCGGTACTGCCCTTCATCGCCTCGTCGTGCAGACCGCGCATACCCATGGTGTAGATGTTGTCGTATTGTGCGGTCTCGCGGATGCGGCTGTCCAGTTTGCCCAGGATGGTCTCCTTGTTGGTCTCGTAGTTCCACTCGCCATCGCGCGCATTGTCCCACTCCGAATGGGCGGCGTTGTTGAACAGCAGGGGTTCGCAATGGCTTGTCGTGATCATGATGCCCCACTTGTCAGCCATCACTTGACTCTCGGGGTGGCTGTAGAAGGCTCCTGTGCACGAATGCATGGCAGGTGCCAGCATATTGCCCTTGAGGCGTAGAATGAGCTCGCACACGCGGTCGTAGGTCTTCGGCCCGATGTCGCCCAATTCCTTCTCGTAGTTGCGCGATGACCAAGTCAGCAGGCCCCAATCCTCGTCGTTGATGAAGATGCCGCGATAACGAATGGTGGGCTCGTTGCTGACGTATTGCTCCACGTAATTGCCTACGGGAATCACGGCTTCGAGCACGGGCACATCGGCAAACCAATACCAAGGGCTCACGCCGATTTGTTCGCTGACGTGCAGTACGCCATAGGCAAGACCACGTGCATCGGAACCCGTGATATAGAGGTCGTTACCACGTGTCTCGATGGCAAAGCGCTCCCATGCACCACGAAGGGCCTTGGGGCTGCGTGCGGCATATCTGCTGGTGGCGAGAAGGATGTTCTCACCTGCAGCACGACGAGTGGCGACAGCGGGTTTCACGCCAGAGACACGCTCGATGTCGTCAGCCAGCATCAAAGCCATCTGCTTCACGAGGGGCGCATCTTTGGGGTTATAAACAATGGTTGCCTGGGTGAGGTCGATGGCCTGTACACAAGGGGCGATGGCCAGAGACAGGAGGAGAAGAAAGGAACGAAGGGTCATGGGGTATGAAGGGGTTATGAGGAGACCCCCTCGTTCCCCCTGCCTAGGGGGATTACTTGCTTGTCGGGGTTTGGTTCTTCCCCCTAAGCAGGGGGACCGAGGGGGTCTGGTTTGTTTTTTATTCTTCTTTTTTGGGGAGATAGTCCTTGGGGGCGATGCCGTAGAGGGCGTGGAATGCTGCGGTGAAGTTGCTTGCGTTAGTGAAGCCCACCATCTCGGCGATGCGGCTCACCTGGTGGTTGCCTTGCTCCAACAGGATGGCGGCCTGTCTGAGGCGAACGTTACGTATGTAATCGCGCGCCGTCTGGTTGGTCAGTTCCTTGAGTTTGCGATTCAGGTGTACTCGGCTCATGCCCACCTTGTCGGCCAGCATCTCCACCGTCAGGTCGGGATTGCTCAGATTGTTGTTGATCTCGCGCATCACACGCTCCATCAGCTGTTCATCGGGTGTCTTCACACGCAGGTCTTCCAGTTTGTCTTCCTCTATCTGCTTGCCCGCATAATTGTTGTAGAGCATTTCGCGACCATGTATCAGGTTATAGACACGCGTACGCAGCAGGTTCATGCTCACAGGCTTGACCAGATACTCGTCGGCACCCGTATCGAGGCCCGAAATCATCGCCTCCTCTTCGGTATTAGCTGTCAAAAGTATCACAGGCAGGTGGTTGAGGTTGATGTTCTGGCGAATCTTGCGACAAAGTGCCTCGCCATCCATCACCGGCATCATCACATCGGATATCACGAGGTCGAACTTCACGTTGAGCAGCATCGATAGCGCTTCCTTGCCATTGTTGCAACCTGCCACATGGAAGTCGGCCGACAGTTCGTGCTTCAGGTACTGCAGAATCTCTTCCTCGTCGTCAACAATCAGGATGTGGTACTTTGTCTTGGCATGCGAATCCTCATCTTCCATTGCAGGGCTTGCGGCAGTCGTGGCTTCAAGCGATACCACGTCGGGCGTCATGACGCTTACAATCTCGCTGTCGTCCAGATGTTGACGACCAAGCGGCAACTCCACCCAGAAGGTCGAACCCGACGGAGCGTCGGTGCGGCTCTCCAGTCCCATGGTGCCATGATGCATCTCGACCAGTGAACGTGTGAGCGACAGTCCGATACCCGAACCCTGAATCTTCGAACCATCGGCATTCCTGCCGCGATAGAAGCGGTCGAAGATGCGTTCCCTTTCGCTGACAGGCACACCAGGGCCATTGTCGGTCACCGCAATCCTTACCTTCGAGTCGGAGGGTTTCGAAAGTGCAATCTGCACCTTGCCGCCCGACTGCGTATATTTCAATGCGTTCGAGACGAGGTTGATGATGATCTTGTCGAAGTAATCCGTATCGATCCATACCGGCAACTGTTCGATGCCATCGTGTACAAAAGAGAGGTCGATTCGCTTGATGCGCGCCTGCTCCAGGAAGTCGGCAAAGACATTGCCCACCGTCTCAACGATGTTACACTCCTCGAAGTGCAGGTTGAGCACACCTTTTTCCATGCGTCGCAGGTCAATCATCTGGTTCATCAGCCGCAGGATGCGGTTGGCATTGCGCTGGATGGTGCCGTAGGAGCTGCGACGCGACGCGTCGTCATCCTGTGCCAGCAGTTTCTTGATGGGACCCAAGATGAGCATGAGCGGGGTGCGTATCTCGTGTGTGATGTCGATATAGAATCGCGTCTGGGCATCGTGCATCGCCTCCGTCTTCTCGGACAGCAGTCGCTCGTTCTTTTCGCTGTAGTGCGAACGTATGGTCAGGAAGACCAACGCACAGATCATGATCAAAAGCATAAGCATCAGCAGTCGGAACCACCAGGTCTCGTACCAATGCGGACGAATTACGATCTGCAGTGACTTGATGGTGGAGCCGCGCTGGTTGTTCACTGCACGCACCGAGAAAATGTTCGTGCCCGTGTGCATATTCGAGAACGATACCGAATGAACTCCCACCGGCAATCGTTGCCAAGGCTGTTCGTTCAACCTGTATTCGAACTGCATCGTTTGGGGGCAATTCAGCTCCTCGGTGGCGAAATAGATGGTGAACGCATGATCCTCATGTCCAAGCGTCACCTGTTCCGATTCGTAGAGCGGAACAGTGGTCACCTGCTTATCATCCGAAAGGGTCTCGGTGGTCACTTCGCGGTCGGCCAAGGTCATTGCCACGATGCGGACCTGCCACAACCTGCTGTCGGCACGCACATTGTTGGGGGCAAAGTAGGTCACGCCATTGTTGCCGCCAAACCACATCCTGCCCTGACGGTCGGTCGTCGAAGCACATTTGCTGAACTCATTTCCCTGCAGCCCGTCACCGGTATAGAAGTTGGTCACCGTCCTTTGCTCGGGATCAACCTTCGACAAGCCCTTGTTGCTGCTCACCCAGATGCAGCCATCGTCGGCCAGCTGCAAAGAGGCGAGCGACTGGCTGGGTAAGCCGTCTTCGGTCGAAAATGCCTGCAGCGTATCGCCATCGATCGAGACGTTGAGCAATCCCACACTCGTGGCCAGCCAAAGCGTTTGGTCCTTACCCTGCGCAATATCATAGACGATGGTACGCTTCAGGTAGCGGAAATGCTCGTAGTTGGGCGATTGTGTGTTCACACGTTCGAGTCCATCGTAGGTGCCCAACCACAGCGTACCGTCGTTGGCGATAAAGACGCGATCGATCCACTTGTGGATGTCGGGGCTGATCTCGTTGATGCTGATGGCAAGATTCGACTGCTTGTCGAAGCAATACAGGCCATTGCCCATCGAGCCCACCCACATGCGTCCACGAATGTCACTCTCGATGTCATGGGCTGTGGTCAAAGCTCCCGAACTGGTTTTGATGGCATGGTCCACGATGCGCTTCGTCTTCCGATTCAAGAGCGATACGCCCGAACTCGAGCTGGTCACCCAGATGTCGCCCTCGGTGTCCTCGAAGAAACTGGTGACGATGGCAGGGTGTTCGTAGTGTGCCACGCGTTTCGCCTTGTCGGTAAGGCAGTAGAGGCCATCGCCCGAAGTGCCCACCCAGATATAGCCGTCGGAATCCTCGAAGACGGCGGTGACGGGGTTTTTCCCTATCTGGTCGGCATTGGTCACACGATGGCCGAGGTAGCCGAAGGGCGAATTGTAGGCGGGTATCATCAGCACGCCCTGTTGTGCGATGCTCAACCATGTATTGCCGTCGCGGTCGATGAGGAAGTGTGTCGGGTTGAACTCATCCAGCCACGTGTTGCCAATTTCCAGGTTCTGTTGGGTCAGGCTTTTCTTCTTGCGGTCATAGACGTAGATGGGGCTCTGTTCTGCCAGGATGTACAAGCGGTCGTCTATCGCGCGTATATTATTAAGGTGCAGATGGGCCAGTTCGGGCAACAACACCTGGAAGCGGTCGGTCAGCGGGTCATATTCCATCACACCCAGCTCCGAAGCTGCAACATAGACGGTCCCATCGGCCGTCATCGTGAAGTCGGTCAGCGTGACGTTGCTTTCGGCAAACACGTAGCGCTGCTCAATCTCCTCGTCCTTGTCGAGACGCAGTATCGTGTTCTGCCCCTTCACCAGTATCCACAGCCTGCCGCCGGTGTCCTCAAGCGTCTTGCTGTAGTTCTTCATCTCGCCCGAACGTTTCAGTTTCCGAGCCAGGACGTGTTCCTTCCGAACGGTGATTTCGCAGGCCGAATGTCCCGACGAATAGACCCTGCCCGATTCAAAGTAAGTCACGTGGTTCGAATTTTCGCCGAACGTGCTGCCGTCCTCCCAGGTCACATTCTCCGAAAAACCATTGGTGGCGTAGTCGAAAAGCTGTACACCCGCATAAGTGGAGATATAGAGATGCCCCTCGCGGTCCTCGGCCAGCGAGGTGACGAAATCGTGTGCCAGCGAATGACGGTCGGAGGGGATATTCGTGTAGGTGACGAAACGGGCTCCGTCGTATCTGACCAGACCATTCTCGGTGGCGATCCAAACGAAGCCATAGTGGTCCTGGAAAAGGTCGTTCACCATCGAACTGGGCAGTTCGTCGTCGGAAGTCAGAAACCGATACGACTGTGCCCGGCTCGACCAAAAGGTCAGAAGGACAAGAATCAGAAGAAGCAATTTGCGATGCATGGCGTTGGTGCGTGTATCAAAAAACCGATGCAAAAATACATAGAATTGTTGGGAAATGCAAATATTTCGGGGCAAAAAACACATCGATGTATCATATTCGAAAGAACGTGTTTCATTTCGAGGAGTGCATTGTGCAATTGGTTTCATTGCAAAAAAAACGTGTATCACAAAAATTTCTTCGCGTCAAATAAATGCCGTACCTTTGCACCGTCAAATCCGATTGACGACACCATCGGCACAATCAACCCATAATATTCACATAACTAACAACAACAAACAATGAGAAATCGAATTCTGTTACTATTCATGCTTCTGGCAAGTGTAGTAGCCACGTACGCGCAAAATACGGTGCGTGGTGTTGTGATTTCAGCTACCGATCAGGAGCCCATCATTGGTGCGACCGTGCTCGAAAAGGGGTCGCTCAACGGTACCGTGACCGATCTGGACGGACAGTTCACGCTCACGGTGAAAAGGAATGCCACCCTCGTGGTTTCCTACGTGGGTTACTCCACACAGGAGATCGCCGCTGAAGGCCGGAGCGACTTTCGCGTCGTCCTCGCCGAAGATAACAAGCTGCTCGACGATGTGGTAGTCGTAGGTTACGGCACCATGAAGAAGAGCGACCTCACGGGCGCAGTCGCAAGCGCGAACATTAAAGCATTCGAGAAGTCGCCCAACACCAACCTCCTCCAGTCGCTGCAGGGCACTGTTCCCGGCTTGAACGTCGGGCAGGCCAGCTCGGCCGGTTCCGATCCGTCGATCACCGTGCGCGGCACCAACACCATCTCAGGCAACTCGAGCGTGCTCGTCGTACTCGATGGCATCATCTACACCGGCGGACTCTCCACCCTCAACCCCGCCGACATCCAGAGCGTCGATGTGCTGAAGGATGCTTCGGCCACCGCTGTCTATGGAGCCCAGGCTGCCAACGGCGTTCTGCTCATCACCACCCGCAAGGGTGCCAAGGGCAAGGCCAAGGTGTCGCTCCAAAGCAGCTACAGCATACAGAAGCCCACCAAGGACCTGCACACCATGAACCGCGAAGAGATGCTCAACTTCGACAACGAATGCCTCTGGCTCTACTCCAAAACCGAATCGTCGGGCTACACACAGCAGGACCCCGCCTTCGTCCTTGCCCAGCGCATGCCCGACTCATGGATGACCGATTCGCAGGGCAATATCGTCCCTGGTGACTACGACTGGTGGAGTGACTTCACCCGCACAGGTCAGATCCAGGAGAACAAGCTCAACATCTCGGGTGGCAGCGATGCCATGTCTTACCTCATCTCGATCGGCAATACCACGCAGAAGAACTACCTCCTCAACGACGACTATAAGCGCAACTCCATCCGCGTCAACCTCGACATCCAGCCCACCAAGTGGCTTAAGGCTGGCGTTCAGGCCTTCGGTTCGTTCGAGAATCGCGATGGACAGGAGACCTATCTCCCCTTCCTCATCGAGTGCAGCCCCCTCACCCATCCTTTCGACGAGGAGGGTGTCATCATCGACTATCCCGCCCACGATGCCCGCGAGAACCCCTATCACGGCTCGATGGTTGACGACTACGATCGCAACAACTCCTTCTTCGCCAACCTTTATGCCGAGGTACAACTGCCCCTCAAGGGTCTGACCTATCGCGTCAACTACGGCAACAACTATCGCATCGGCGAGCACAACTATGCCAGTGAGTATGCCGAGAACAACAACGGCCAGGCCTACAAGCATCACTCCACCTACTACGATTACACCCTCGACAACATCGTCAACTATTCCGCCGACTTCGGCCGTCACAACGTGGGTGCAACCTTCGTCTATGGTGCTTCGCGTCGCAAGTACAGCTACACCGCAGCCGATGCCAAGCTATTCCCGCGTATGACCCTCGGTTACAACTCCCTCGAGCTCGCCTCTACCCAGACCACCAATTCCGATGCCTGGCTTGAGACCCTGCTCTATCAGATGTATCGCGTCAACTACTCCTTCGACAGCCGCTATCTCCTCACCGCTACCGTGCGTCGCGACGGTTTCTCGGGCTTCTCGGCCAACAACAAGTCGGCCGTCTTCCCATCGGTAGCCCTCGGTTGGGTGCTCACCAACGAAGACTGGTTCAAGGTAGCAGGTATCGACTATTTGAAGCTCCGTGCGGGTTACGGAGTCAGCGGTAACCAGACCAGCCGCTACTCTTCGCTTGCCAAGGTCAATTCCAGCATCGGATACATCTTCGGCGACGGCGTTTCGGGTGCCATGCGTCAGGAGCTCGCTTCGATGGAGAATGCCGACCTGAAGTGGGAGAAGACCTCCGGCCTCAACTTTGGCCTTGACTTCGCCGTACTCAACAATCGCATCAGCGGCAACGTCGAATACTATCAGACCACGACCAAGGACCTGCTCTACGCAGTGTCCATCCCCTCTATCACAGGCTTCACCTCAATCATGTCGAATGTCGGCGAAATCGAGAACCGTGGTTTCGAGCTTACCATCAACACGCAAAACATCAAAACCAGCGACTTCGAGTGGACCACCTCGTTCAACCTTTCGATGAACCGCAACAAGATCGTCAAGTTGGCCGGACTCGACACCGATGGTGATGGCAAAGAGGATGACCTTACCTCTTCGTCACTCTTCATCGGCGAATCGCTCTCGGCTATCTACGACTACACCGTCGATGGTATTTACCAAGTGGGTGACGACATCCCCGATGGCTATCATCCTGGCAACTACCGCATCGTCGATATCAACAACGACGGTAAGATTGACGAGAACGACCGCAGCATCATCGGCCGCACCGATCCCGCTGTGCGCATGGGTATGCTCAACACTTTCCGTTACAAGGGCATCACCTTAAGCTTCTTCCTCAACTCGATCCTCGGTGGCGACAAGAGCTACATGGGCAAAAACTCCTATGCCGAACTCGTCAACGACAATACCCTGCGCCACAACCGCCTCACCGAGCAGGTTGACAAGTTCTGGACACCCAACAATCCCGATGGCATCTTCGCACTCTATCACGCCAATCCCGCCATCAATCCCTTCCGCTATGAGAAGCGTTCGTTCGTACGTCTGCAGGACATCACCCTCAGTTACGACCTGCCCGGCAAGTGGATGAAGCAGATCGGCATGGACGGCATTAACCTTTACGTCACCGGCAAGAACCTCCTCACCTTCACTAGCTGGAACGGCTGGGATCCTGAGCCCGATATGACCTATCAGGACATCAATGGCCAAAACCGCCGTACGGGTAGCCGCTACGAGGATCGTCCCATCATGAAGAGTGTCACATTTGGTATCAACATCAACTTCTGATAATTAAAAATTAATAATTAATAATTCAAAATTGATTATTATATGAAAAAGATATTCTATTGCGCTGCCTTAGCAGCTGCGGTGCTGACCGGATGTAACGAAGACTCCTTCCTCGAAGAGAAGGCCCTTGACTTCAACTCTGCATCCAATTCCTATTCCACGACAGCTGACTTCGATGCAGCCGTCACCGAACTCTATTACCTCGTTCGTGAGGAATACTATACTACCTACGACCGTACCACCGACCTCTCGAAGGTGGCTGACATGTGGATCACAGCCGACCCACTCAAGTCGAATGTCACCGCCGACTTTTCACCCTCGGGTGCTATTGCCAAATTCTACTGGGACCAGAACTACAAGCTCATCGCCCAGGCCAACACGATCATCAGCCGTTTGCCAGCCAGCACAGTGCTGAGCGACGAACAGAAGGCGACCTACGAGGCCAAGGCACGCTTCTTCCGCGCTCTCGGTTATCGCACCCTCACCTATCTTTATGGCGACGTGCCCCTGCAGCTTGAGGAAGTCACTTCGCCCAAGACCGATTACACCCGCGAATCAAAGGCCACTGTACAGGCCCAGGCCGTGCAGGACCTCGAGTTCGCAGCAGCTAACCTCCCCGACATTAAGGCTGTGAAAGATGGTGAGATCAGCAAACCTGCAGCCTACATGCTCCTCTCTGAGCTCTATCTGGCAACAGGTGCCAACGACAAGGCAATTTCAGCTGCAACAGCCGTGATCGACAACCCCGAGCTCAAACTCATGACCGAGCGTTTCGGCTCGCAGGTCAAGGAGGATGGCGACGTGTTCTACGACCTCTTCCGTCCCAACAACCAGAACCGCGCTTCAGGCAACACCGAGAGCATCTGGGTCATCCAGTTCGAGACCAACGTCGATGGTGGCGGCAACAATACAAGCCACTTCTTCTGGAACCAAGGCAGCTTCTGGGGCGAGCGTTTCTTTGCTCCACAGGTCGATAAGTTCCACATCATCACTCCCGATGGCATCAACCTCCAGCTCTTCGACTGGCCCATTGGCGACATGACCGGAGGCCGTGGCATCGGCACCCACTATGCCGCACAGCACCTCTACCGCGAGATCTGGGAGGAGGACTTCACCGACATGCGCAATTCTGAGTTCAACTGGCCGCGCCGATTCAAGATCCATCGTCCCGATGTGGTTGCAGCCGATCCGAAGCTCGCAGCAGCCATGCCCGACGGTTACTTCGACCTCGAGAACACCGTGCTCCCCGAAGGCTATTCGATGGAGACCGGATATGATGGCGGCACCACCCCTTCGACCCAGCTGCCCAACCGCTTCATGTGCGGCTATTCGACCAAGATGACCACGCCCTTCCATCACCCCGATGCACAATACGGCAACAAGGCCATCTATCAGCTGGCAGGCACCGGTGGCAAGACCTTCACCGACCAGTACTTCTATCGCCTGGCCGAGGCCTACCTGCTCCGTGCCGAGGCTTACGTAGCCACCGGCCGGAAGGCCGAAGCTGCCCGCGACATCAACGTGCTGCGTGCACGTGCCCATGCCAAGGAGTGCACCGCCGACCAGATGACTCTCGACTACATCCTCGACGAACGTCTGCGTGAGCTGGTTTGCGAAGAGAAACGCCGCCTCACCCTCGCCCGCACCGGCAAGCTCTTTGAGCGCATCACGAAGTACAACCCCTACTTCAATGCCGAGAACAGCGCCGACGGCAAGGCCTACGATGCCCACTTCGACCTGCTCCCCATCCCGCTTTCAGCTATCCAAGCCAACAAGGATGCCGAGCTCACCCAGAACCCCGGTTATTGATTCCCGAACATCTAGATAAATAATTGTATGTGTGTAAGCGTTAGCGCCCTTCTCGCGAGAGAGGAGCGCTAACTGTTTCATGTCGCTTTTCTCAAATCATCATGCCCACAATCATCGTCAGATAGCCGATGAAGCAGCAGGTGGAGGCTATCACGGTACGAAGATGGCTGAAGACGTCGAGGGTGAAATGATCCATCGTACACGAAGGTCCGGTCATGAGAATGAAGCCCAACGTGATCAGACAGACCGAAACCGCCATGATAAGATAGTTGCGACGACGGAAGCATGGCTTGAAGTCATTGGCCTCGGCCGAGTTTGGAATATTGCTCATAATATTGCTTGAATTTTGGAGAATAATGGTTGAACAGGTCTGCGCCGAAGTTGTCGTCAAGCCCCAATAAGGCATATTGCATAGTCCCGAGCTGACGACGGATGGAATAGATGCACGAACGCTGCCTGTCTGTGTCGAGCGAGAATGCCCAGTGCAGATACTCGTCCGTGCGGGTAAGGATGTCGCGTGCAATGTCTTCGGCCTGTTTGGTATAGCCGCATTGCTGCAGACATCGCATCAGGGAGACAGACGACACATCGTGCGGGACGTTATAGGACGGCAGCACTTCGAGACAGCGCCACGTGGCCTGTAGGGCACGTTCGGTATCGCCTTGCTCCATCAGGGCATCGATGACCTTGGCAAAGGCCATGCGATGGTAGGTGCACATGTTGAGCGACGTTTCGTCGAGATAGATGCCCGGACGAGCGACATTGCCCCATTTGAAACGGTTCATCAGACAGTCGTAGGTGCGTTCCACGTCGATGACCTCCTTTCCCCCATTGGCCGAAGGAACGACCTGATAGGCCAGACCCACGGTACGGAAATAGGCATCGAGGCCCACGTAAGTATCCGAGCCGACCGACACGGCGAAATAGATGGGACGGTTCCAGCCTGCACGGGCAATGCTGTCAATCATCGACAGCTGCATGATTTCATTGCGCATCAGATAGGGCTTCTCTTTCAGCGTAACGGACAATTCGGGCAGGATGTTGTCAGTGAGGATGGGCAGATGAAGGTCGCGCGTGGGGAGATAAAGCAGATTGTTGCCGGCATACTGCGCCCTGCTGTATGGGATGGGCAGACCGGGCGAGTCGTAGGCAGGCGACTTCATCTGGTCGATGTACCAATCGGTTTGCAGGTATTCGAGGTTGCATACCCTCACGTCGGTACGGAAGCCCTCCACTTCGATGGCATACCACAAGGGGAAGGTGTCGTTATCGCCCGACGTGAAGATGATGGCATTTGGCTCAAGCGACATAAGGTAATTCTGCCCGAAGTCATGGGCAGTGAAACGTTCCGAACGGTCGTGGTCGTCCCAGGTCTGCCCCACCATCTGCAAAGGCACACATAGACAGGCCAGCACCGACATCGAAGCCAGGACGACCGAAGTGCCAGCGGGCTTCAAAAACCGATGTACCAACGCCGATACGCCGGCGACACCCATTCCTATCCAAATGGAAAAAGCATAGAACGAACCGGCATACGCATAGTCGCGTTCGCGTGGCTGAAAGGGCGTCTGGTTCAGATAAAGGACGATGGCAATACCCGTCATGAAGAACAACATGCCGACCACAAGCGCTCCTTGTCGGCCTGCTCTTCCTCGGCGGATTTGCCATACCAAGCCGATCAGCCCCAATAGCAAAGGGAGCATATAGAAGACGTTGTATGCCTTGTTTTCGCTGATTGAACGCGGAAGATTGTCCTGTGAGCCGACAAGGTATTGGTCAAGGAGTGGGATGCCCGTGATCCAGTTGCCGCAATCGGCCTCACCATTCCCCCTCAGATCGTTCTGCCGCCCGCAGAAGTTCCAGAAGAAATAGCGCCAGTACATGTGGCCAAGCTGATACCGCAGCAGGAAGGTAATGTTTTCGCCCAATGTGGGCACACGTTTGGTCTTCGTCCCTCCATCAGCCGTCTTCACCCTGACCCTTTGGCCCGTGAAGCCCGACCACTGCTTGTATCCTGCCACATGCTGGGACGCATTGCTGAACATGCGGGGAAACAGCATCGTGTAGTCGTAAGCATACTCCGAGGCACGGTCATACACATAATAATGGTCAGGTTCGTTTTCGTCCTTTTTGACCACTTTGGCATACAGTTCCTTGCCTTTGCCCTCGGACGCATCACGGATCACTTCGGAGGCGAATGTCTGTCCATAGAGCAGCGGAACGCTGCCATATTGCTCACGGTTAAGGTAACGCGACAGCGAGAAGATGTTGTCGGGAGCATTCTCGTTCATCGGCAGGCCAGCCGACGAACGGATGAGGATTTGCGCGAAGGTGGAGAATCCCACCAAGAGCATCAGCAGGGAGAAGACGACGTTGTAGGCCAGCCTTGACCTGCCTTTGAAAACAATGCCACGACAAATGAGGAACAACAAGGCTATCAGCGCAAAGAAAACCAGCACAAAGCAGGCCAAGGTCCCCGAATTGTAACCGAAGCCCAACGTGTTGACAAAGAAAAGCTCGAAGTGCTTGGCAAGCCACACCATCCCCGGGATAAAGCCGTAGAGGATGGCTGCAATCAGCAGAAACGAGGCCAACAGGACCAACATGATGCCGAGGAAACCTGGATGTTCGCTGCGTCGGAAATAGCAGATGAGAACGATGGCCGGCAGACAAAGGAGGTTCAGCAGATGCACGCCAATCGAAAGGCCGACGACATAGGCAATGAGGATGAGATACCTGTCGGCCGAGGGATTGTCGGCACGCCGCTCCCACTTCAGGATGAGCCAAAATGTCAGCGCCGTCATCAACGAAGAGAAGGAATAGACCTCGGCTTCGACCGCCGAAAACCAGAAGGTGTCGGACCACGTATAGGCCAACGAGCCCACCAGTCCGCTTCCCAGCACCGTGATGGTCTGTGCCAAAGAGATTGTCGGGTGTTCCTTCCTTATAATAATACGCGAGGTGAGCGAAGTGATGGTCCAAAAGAGGAAAAGGATAGTGCCCGCACTGAAGAGGGCCGACATACGGTTGATCCAGATTGCAACACGCGTCATGTCGCCACATGCGAAGTTGGCAAAGAAACGGCCAGCCAGCAGGAAAAACGTGTTTCCAGGCGGATGGCCCACTTCACCCTTCACGGCACACGCCACATACTCGGGACAGTCCCAGAAACTGATACTCGGCTCGACGGTCATCCAGTAGGTCCAAGCTGCAATGGCAAATGTTACCCATCCCATCAGATCGTTCAGTCGTTCAAAACTCTTTGTATTCATTGTCATCGTTGTTTGTAGTTTCGATTCTTGGAGAAAAACGCTGCAAAATTAATGACAATGGCCGAAACGTACAAAAAAAGAACCTGACAATTGTCTGACATTTACATATCGACACTTGTCAGGTTTTCTATGGCCTTGATTATCAGTTGATGTTACATATCTTCCAAGATATATCCCTTCCCACGGTCGGAAGTGATTTGCAATCCCCCCTGTTCCTCTAGCACAGGCTTCAAGCGTTTAATGAGGGTATATAAGGTGTCGCTGGCATCGGGTTTTCGAGGCCATAGACTGTCGCAAATCTCCTGTTTCGACAAGCTGTGGCGTGGTGCTGCAAAGAACAGCTTGAGCAGTTGTTCCTGCATCGGAGTAAGATGAACGGGTTGGCGATGTGCGTTGTAGAACCTGTCCTCCACCAAAGAAAGGCCACCGATGGTCACAATCATTTCTGGAGATGTGTTTCTTTTGAAATAAACCGCTGAGGCAAGCACCCAAAGCAGGGAGAGCATCAGCAGCACCGTAGCCCATCGCTGATCGGAAAGCCGCAGGATGGTCAGAAACGAACAGGACGCATAACTTCGGAACTCGCAATCGTCGATGCCATTGCTCCACCGCATCCTACGGCTGCACAACGATTCATGGCGGTCGTCCATCGCGTAATATACGAACGACTGCTCCCGCAGCTCGGGCACAGTTAGATTGGTCAGATAGTTCCGAATCGTATCGGGTGTAATCTCGATGGATGTCTGCTGCACGATGGTCTTCTCCAGCGCCTGGTTCATATCGGCAAGCAGTTCTTCCTTGGTATCGTTGTAGTTGCTCCATCCTGAATAAATGCAAGGACCGAGCAGCAGAAGGAGCACAATCAAAGCATGATACTGTTTCATAGATTCTTATTTTACACGAATTATCACGAATTATCATTAATTTTCGCTATTCGAATGAAATCCTGAGGATATTTCTTAACAAAGGACACTTGCTATCTGCGAATTATTTGCTGCAAAAATACGTAGAAAAAGAGAATTATCGTCCCTTCGTTTTGAAAAATTAACAGGAATAGTATTAATATTCATTTTTTTTCATTATCTTTGCACCGAGAAAGCTGAATTATAAACACCACCATCATGAAAAAGCAAGTCTTTTCCACCTATGTTGCTCTGCTCCTGACGAGTGTCGCCATCCTTTCGTGTACCCAACAGGCCACACAGTTAATCCCCTATCCCAACGACGGAGTGCTGACTCCCCACCAGCAGGAGGCCGTGGGCAAGATGCCCCGCGTGGTGGTGATGACCGATGCCGAGGTAGATGACCGCTGTTCGATGGTCCACTTCCTCCTTTATACCAACGACATGGAGGTGGCTGCCATCATCCAAAGCAATTCGTGCTACCAGCGCCACGGATGGAGCTCGGAGCCCTGGCTCGCAAAGCAGCTCGATGCCTATGAGAAGGTCTATCCCAACCTCAAGGTGCATGACCCCAATTATCCTACGCCCGACTACCTGCGCAGCGTGGTCTATATCGGTGACGAAAACCCTGACCACGTGCAGCTCAACGGCAGCGCCACGCGCTACCTGCTCCCGGGTGCCGACCCCGTCATCGACCCGACAGATTGGCCCGACACGCCTGGCTCGGACCGCATCGTTGAACTCCTTACCGACGACGACCCACGCCCCGTCTATCTGCAGGCCTGGGGCGGCATGAACACAGCGGCCAAGGCCCTCCAGAAGATCAAGGTACAATATCCTGACAAGTACGAAGCAGCCTGCCGAAAGGCTGTGATCTACTGCATCTGGTACCAGGATGCAGGCGGCAGCTACATCGAACGTCATCATCCGGGTGTCACAATCCTGCTGAGCCATCACTTCTCAGGCTCGTGGGATTACGGCACAATGACTTCGTCGAACAACATCGTGCAGCAGTATATGCACAACGGCAAGAATCCGCTGGGTGCCTGCTACGTACAACCGTTCATCAGCGAGGGCGACTCACCATCGTTCCTATACAGCCTCAACAATGGACTGCGCAGCTATGAGGACCCGACTTTTGGAGGCTGGGGCGGACGATTCTACAAAGTGGAGGGCTACGAGAACGTTTATCGCGACACTGGTTTCGGTGAACTGCGCGAGTGGATGGAGAACTGTATGCACGATTTCGAGGCACGCCTTACCTGGTGCTATACCCCGCGTCGCGAGGATGCCAACCATGCACCCGAAGTGACAGTGGAAGGACCATTGGACCGCACCGTGCATAGCGGCGATACCCTTTGGCTCAAGGCCACGGCAGTGGATAATGACCTCGTGAACGTGGATGCACTTTGGAAACTCTACGGCGACATGTGGGAGCAGCACGGCCTAAACAAGGAACAAGTGAAACGTCAGATTGCACAAGATCCTTCGGCTGCCGCCCGCTTCGGTGGCACGAGCAACAGCTGGTACATGTATCGCGGCGGCACCTACCAGGGCATCATTGACCTGCTCTTCCAAGAGGATGGGAGCTGCAAGATCGTGGCACCCGAAGTGAACCGCACGGAGACTTTCCACATCATCCTCGAAGCTTCGGACAAGGCGGTACCGCGCCTCGCCACTTATCGCCGCTTCATCATCACCGTTGAGCCGTAACCGACAGCATTTGCAGAAGTCGGGTGACGATTATCGCCGAGTAATTGTGGACGAAGTGTATGTTTATTGCAAAAAACGGTCGGAAAATTTGGATTTTTTCGAAAAAACCATTATTTTTGCAGCGAAATATTTTTTTGAAAAACCAATCGTGTCCTATATCAATTATTTACCAACAAGCGTATTACTATGAAAAAGCTACTATTGGCAATTTTGCCACTGCTGCTTTGGAGCTGCAAGGATGCTCCGAAGCTTCCTGTCAACCAGGCACAGACCGAATACGGAGTGGTGGAAGGCGTCGTCGCTGACGATGGAGCCATCGTGACATTCAAGGGCGTTCCGTTCGCCGCTCCTCCCGTGGGCGAATTGCGCTGGAGGGAGCCCCAGCCCGTGCAGCCGTGGGACGGCGTGCTCGTCTGCAACGAGTTCGGCGACGACCCCGCTCAGCCCAACCTTTTCGGCGACATGAACTTCAAGGGTCCAAAGAAGTCGGAGGATTGCCTCTATCTGAACATCTGGAAACCCGTCGATGCCGAAGGATGCCCCGTGCTGATTTATTTTAACGGTGGTGGTCTGATGGCCGGTTCGGGCTCAGAGCCCCGTTATGCGGGCGATTCGCTGGCCCATCATGGCATCGTGAGCATCACGGCCAACTATCGTGAGGGTATCATCGGCTTCCTGGCTCATCCCGACCTGACTGCCGAATCGCCCAACCACACTTCGGGCAACTACGGCATCCTCGATCAGGCTGCTGCCATCAAGTGGGTGTATGACAACATCGCTGCCTTCGGCGGCGATCCCAACCGCATCACAATCGTGGGCGAATCGGCAGGATCGTTCTCCGTTTCGGTGCTGATGGCTTCTCCCCTTTCGCGCGGATACCTAGCCGGTGCGATGGGTTCGAGCGGCGCAGAAATGAAGCCCAGTTATGCGAAGCCCCTTGCTGAAGGTGAAGCAGTATGGAGCAAAGTCCTGGAGGAAAAAGGTCTGACTATCGAGGCCCTGCGTCAACTGTCGGCCGACAGCGTGATGGCTCTGGTGCCCATGCGTGGCATGCCCGGCATGCTTGTCGATGGCTATCTGCTGCCAGCGACCGTCGATGAGATCTTTGCCAACGGCGAGCAGGCCCAAGTACCCCTGTTGGTTGGCTGGAATTCGCTGGAGGGCAGTCCACTTCAGAACTTCAGAGGACAGAAACCTACCATCAAGGCCTATCGCACCATCCTCCAATCGACATTCGGCAAACGCACGGACGAGGTGCTGAACGCCTACGGCCTGAAGAAGGACGAGGACCTCTTCGGATGGAATGCCATCGAACTTGCCAGCGCCATGTTTACCGCTTTCCCGACCTGGAAATGGGCCGAGGAACATGCCAAGTCGGGCCAACCCGTCTATCGCTACTTCTACACCCATCCGCGTCCCGAGATGACAGCGAAATACAACGGCATGGAGGCTGCCTTGGCCGGTGGTGTGAAGAAGAAGGACGACAAGGGCGCCGCAGCTGCTCCCACCGCCCGTATCATGGGTGCCGTGCATTCGGCTGACATCGAATATGCCATGGGCAACCTGGCCACCAATGATGTTTTCGCCTGGAATGACGATGACTACAAGGTACAGGAGACATTCATGAACGTCTATATCAACTTCATCAAGACAGGCAATCCGAACGGCCCCGGCATTCCCGAATGGAAGCCGATCAACGGTGAGGCCGTAGCTCCGGTTCTCCAGATTGATGTGGACAGCAAAGTGGTGGCTGACGAAAAGCTCGAAGCCCGTTACAAGCTGCTCGACGATATCCTCGAGTAACTTTGCACAATCGACCTAAAAAACGTGGCGGAACCCGACATCCGGGCTCCGCCACTGCTTTTACATAATAATATTCAGAAAAGTCATTCGAAAAGCCTACGATAGAACATTGCCTTCTTTTCCAATGCCAAAGGATAAGCGCGCGAGGTGGATGGCATACGGAACCACTCCAAATCGCGGTCGAAAACGTGGATTTTGACGCTGGAGCCTATCGCGGGCAATTCAAGCGGATGATCCACGTCGCGTCCTGAGGCAATCGACAACAATCGTCGCAACTCCTCGCTGGCCTTGCCCCCCGTTGTTATCAGACGTCGGCAGTCGCGCATTTGACCCAACAAGCCCCCTATATCCGTCGGCTCAAGGATCTCCAGATAGTTATCGCTGGCATTGTCTTTGAGACGTTGAACCTTTATTGCGGTATCGAAGAAGGCGAGGCGCTGCGCGAGGGCAAAGCTGATGATACGCCCCTTGTCGAAACGTTTTTCGCCCTTGACTTCAAAATAGTGCTTGTCGTCGAAGAAGATCAATCCCATCACACGCCAGAAGTCGTTGATCCAATTGGGATAGAAGAAGTCCATCGACCAACGAGCCTTGGGCGGAGGAAAGCTGCCCAGGAAAAGCATACGTGCATCGTGGGGCAGGAACGGGGTGAGCGGATGGGATTCGATAGTCATTCGTCAAGGGGAAGAATTTGCGAGAACTCGCGCCAATAGGGTGCGCGGCGATAGAGTTCGACGCTCTGGCGAGGCACATACAGCGTTCGCTTCAGCCCGAGGGTATCTCGGAAGACGTTGGTGATGAGCTGAGGTTCGGGGCTCAGATTTCGAACTTCAAGCAGGGAGTCGCAGTGATGGAAGCAGTAATCGCCGATGCGATCGAGCGAATCGGGCAGGGTGACGGTGCGAAGCCTGCGGCAGTCGTAGAAGGCCCCGGGTTCGAGCGAGCGCATCGAGGAGGGCAGATGGACCGAAGTGAGACCAGACGATGCGAAGCAGCCATTGCCGATGCTTTCAAGCCCCTCGGGGAAGTTGATTGTCGTGAGCGACCTGCATTCGGTAAAAGCATTGTTGGGCAGTCGATTGATACCGGGTGGCAGAATGATGTGCTGCAGTCTGTAGCATCCGTCGAAGACATTGCGTCCCATCGTCTTGAGACTGAGCGGCAAGGAGACGGTAAGAAGGTTGGTACAATGGCTGAACGAGTAGCTCGACAGGCGTTCCACTCCCTCGGATACGCTTAATGCCTGGATGATGGTATCGGCAAGGTATGCCTCGTCTTCGACCAACACTACACGATAGCGCCGATTCTGACATGTGGCGAATGGGCTGATGGAGACCAACTCCATGTACTCTTCGTCATGCGAATGGTCTCGACCCAAGACCGAACACGTGTAGTCGTCGTTCGACATGATGCGACACTTCATTCCGTAGTCGATGAAGAACTCGCTTCCTGCTTCCTGCTCGTCGATATCCAAGAGGAAATGCCGAACCATACCTCCTCCGATGAACAGGGCAACAGCCAACAGGATGATGCCGGCAATCCTTAGAACCCGTTTCCTCTTCTTCTCACGATGTTCGGTCTCTTGCGTAAAGACCTGGAGAATGGCTTCGGCCATCTCATCAGCCGACGAGAAACGAAGGGCAATATCGGGCTGCGTGCTCCGCGCTATCAAGGCAGACACGGCATCGCTGCCATAGATCTTGGGAAACACAAGGATGAGGTCGCGCAAAAGCAGACCCACCGCATAGAGATCGGTACCGACATTGATATCGGCAATCCTCCCCTCCTTTTGCTCGGGTGCGGAATAGAGGCCGTTGCGCCCCATCGAGAGGTCGTAGCTGTCGCTATAACAGAAACCCAGATCGATGAGCTTGACATCGTCGGAGATGCGCGTCAGCATGATGTTGTCGGGCTTCAGGTCAAGATGAAGCACCTGATGATGATGCAGATAGCTCAAGCAGGACAACAACTGGGAAAAAAGACGGGAGGCACGCCTGGGGCTGGAATAATAGGCCGGATCCTTGCGCATACGTTCACCTATCGTATCTCCATCGACATACTCCATGATGATGTAACAACCATCGACATCCTCCCCCATCGAGACGTATTCGACCAGATTTTCATGCTTCAGACGCTTACCCGTCTCGTACTCTTTGCGGAAAAGTTCATGATAACGGGGATTGTCGGCATACTCGGGGCGCAGACGTTTCATGAGGTATCGCTTGCCTTGATACCTCACCAAATAGCACAAACACGTAGAGCCGCATCGTTCTTGAAGCGGCACTATGTCGTCAGCTGAGATGATTTCGTCGTTAATCTGGATAAACCCAGAGACAATCAAGTCCTTGTCCATGGGATAAATAGGTGATTCACTTGAGTACTTTGATGGCACTTATTCCACCGGCACGAGCGGCCGAGTAACTGCCGAAAACTACTCCATGACGCACCACATTGCGAATGATAAGAGGATAACGGAGGATAAAAGAAGAAATGGTGCAGATATCGCCGACCTTGAGCTTCGAGTACTCGTTGACCACGAGCTCGAACTCCTCGTTACCGCGATATAAGAAATGAAGCCTGCGATTGGGAAGATAAGTAATTTCAACAACCTGTCCTTCGACGAGATCGGCGGTGCGCAACTCTCCGTCAATCGAGTTGAACGAACTGCTTCCGTTGCTCAGAGAGATGAGCAAAGCAGGCCAGTTGGCGCTACCGAGATACTGAGCTATCACGTTAAGCGTACCCGGACGTGACTGATGCGTATCATCAGCGATACGTCCTAAAAGGCGCTTCAAGGTATTGACGCCGAGACGGCTTTTTGTAGCATCTTCTATGGCTCTTGAAAGAATCTGGATGTCACGGTCAGAGGGATTTCCCAAACTGACGCCTGTGCGTTCTTCAAGCTTTGCAATGACAATAGGAGGTAAATTCATATATTATGCGTGAAAATGATGCTGCAAATATATGATTTTTTATTCTTATCTCCAAATCCATTATATCCAAATAACTTTCAGCGATTTTTTTTGCTTTTTTAACCCCAAAAACACCATTAAGTCTTACAATGAGCCCTTTCTGCGCTTGATTTCGGTGAGGAATGTCTCGGCACGCTCGAGGTCGGCGGGTGTGTCTATCCCGACGGTTTCGATATTCACCTGTCGCACGACGATTCGCATACCGTTTTCGAGCCAGCGCAACTGCTCGAGGCTCTCGGCAATTTCAAGTGGCGAAGGGGCAAGGGCTGTGATGCGGGCCAGTGCCTTGGGTGTGTAGGCGTACACGCCGATGTGTTTGAAGAACGTGTGTCGAGTAAGCCACTCTTCCTGCGGTATGCCACGGAGGTATGGGATCACCGAACGGCTGAAGTACAGTGCCTGACCACCCTTGCCCACCACGACCTTGGGGGAATTGGGATTGAGCAAAGCATCGAGACCGTCTTCAGCATGGAACGGCTTGACGAGGGTGGCAATCTCGGTTGCTGCATCCATAAAGCAATCCTTCACGGCCTGTATCTGTCGGGGGTCGATGAATGGTTCGTCGCCCTGAACGTTGATGACCACATCATATTCGGTGCCCAAAGCCTCGACAAGCTTGTCGTAAGCTTCCTTGACACGATCGGTTCCACTACGATGGGCGATCGAAGTCATGACAACACGGCCATTGAAGGCAGTCACGGCATCGTAGATACGGTCATCGTCGGTAGCCACGACGGCCATATCGACATGAGGGGCCACCTTCTCATAAACGCGCTGAATGACAGGCTTGCCTCCAAGCATGGCCAGCGGTTTGCCCGGGAAACGCGTGCTCGCATAACGAGCAGGAATAATTGCGATGGTTTTCATAGTTCTATATAATTAATTGAACCTGGGTTTCACCCAACGGTCGATGGTCTCGGTGAAATGCAGACCGGGCAAATAAGGATCGGAGCCATAGGGTGCAATGAAGGATTTGAGCAGCGAATAGTCGAAGGCCGACACTGCATAGAACTCCTCGGCTTCGGCCGTGGTGATACGGATGGTCCAGTCGAGCATGTTACCCATGATCATCATATTATTCTGCGTCGGGTCGAAATGTATGCCCTCACCGATGGGCTTCACCTCATAATCAGGCGTGATGGCATAGAGCACATTGTTCTCATCGATCATCAGTCCACGAAGGCAACGCGAACGGAACTCAGTAACAAAGACGAACCGAGGCACAACCGTTTCGTCCACCAATTCAATCTTTTTGACGTATGGCTGACCGGCCGTCATCTTCATATGATACATCTTGCGGTTGTGGTCGATGAGCAGGTAGCCTTCGTCATAGTCCTTGCGAGTGTCAGAATTGCCATCGAGCTCATGGATCGGGAATGCGAAACCCTTCTTGACCAATGCATCGGTGAAGAGTTTGCTCTTCTTGGGCTTCAGCGTATTGGTGTTCATGTTGAGGAACTCGATGCCATCGGCTGTAAAACGGAAAGCATCATCAGGATCCTCGAGGTTCACACGCTTGGGCATGGATTCGAGCAGGAGCCAAAGTCCGCAGTTGGGACGGTTGGTGTGGGTTTCGTAGGCGCGACGATGATAGTTGATGTTGGTTTGACGAATGAGCTGGGGCGAGACGGCAAAACCACGGATGGTATCGGGCAGACGGCCTGCATTCACCAGCTGGGTGGTCCAGAAGAACGGCAGCAGGGAGTCGGCCTCCTCCACCGTATAAGTCTTTCCGGAAACACCGCGACGGCCCTGTGAACCATCGGTATTCTGAATAAAATCATCGGCCAATCCGCTGTAAAGCGTGAAGGGCTGTCCCCCAATCTCATCGCCATGCAGGAAGCTCACGGCGTAATTGTTGTAGAGCCACGGCAATTCCCAAACGACAAGCATAACTATAAGGATGCCGAGGATGATATTAGCTATTTTTCGCATCATTCTATTCCTTTCTTGAAACGGTCAATACTAATCCAAGGCAGCAGAACGCATGCCAAAACAAAGACGATGAGACAAGGTAGAAATGGTACGTATGCACCGGGGAAACTGCTCAAATAGAATACCTTCAGGCAAAGGAACATCACCACCAGGTTGAAGATGCGTCGGGTCCACGAGCTTTCGAGGATGATCCACGCACTCAACAGATAGGCCGCAAAGCCTGCCAGATACCATGGCAAGGCCACAAGCAGCATCTTGCCGTAGAGCTCTGGTGCCAGGGATGAACGCATGGTCAACCATAGAATCAGATAATTCAGACCAAAGCACACAAGCAAGGCGGCCAGTCCGAAGCCCAGCATCTGGAACATCATGCGAAGATGCGAGCACGGGAGGTGCAGGGTAAGCTTCAAGCATTTGTGATACATCTCGGGGAAGAATTGTACGCATGCCAAGGCAATACCTGCCACCATCGGAAGATATTGCAGATGACGCACAAACATGGGCTCATCTTTCGTAATCATGGCTATCCAGATATGCGCCCCTCCCATCGCACCGATGGCACGCAGGAAATTCAACAGCTCATATCCCACATAGCCACAGGTGACAATCAGAATGAACAGCAGCGCCCATCGGGTCTTGATCCACTCTTTGTAAAACATTTTTGATTTATTTTTTTAATACTTTCCCGTTAAGCCAATAAAGGCATCTTCAAGGTCGAGATTATCGATCGAGAGGGGACCATGAGGTATATTCATAGCCTGCAGACGACGCTCCACCTCGTCTTTCTCCAAGAACGAATAGAGCTCGATCTCGCCTGTCAATGAAAGGGCGGGGTGATAGAGTTGCTTATCGTTCAGCAAAGGTGCGGGAACGTCGCTCAGACGCTCGGGCAACGTGCAATGGAAACGATGGAACCCATCGTTGATGTGATTCAAGGGACACTGCATCAGGATGCTCCCGTAGTCCATGATGATACAATCATCGACCAATCGCTCCAAGTCCTGGATGATGTGCGAAGTCAGAAAAACTGTCTTGCCCTCGCTATGTGCCCAGTCGCGCAGATATTCGACAAAGAGCCGACGATATCCCGGATCGAGGCCGACCGAGAAATCATCGAGAATCAGCAGCTCGGGATTCTGTGCCAAGAGGAGACCGAGAGCCACCTGACTGCGTTGACCATTCGACATGCGGCTGATGCGCTGACCAGGAGCCACCTTGAGCTTCTTCATCAGCTCATAATACGCCTCTTTGCGCCATTGGCTAGGATAGAAACGGGCATAGAAACGCTCGATCTGCTCGATGTTCATGAACTGATACTGCACATGATTCTCGATGAGCAGACCGATCTGCTTGCGCAGGGCAGGGTCCATCGTCTGGACGTTCTGTCCGAAAATGCGGCATTCTCCCGAACGGGGCTGGAGATATCCGCTCAGGAGATTGATCGTGGTGGTCTTGCCTGTGCCATTCTTGCCCAAGAGGCCGAGGATACGGCCTTTGGGCACACTGAAGCTCAGGTTTTCGTAGATCTTCCTTTTCCCATAGTAATGGGTCAGGTTGATGCATTCGATGACATTTTCCATTATTCTTCGGTTGCTGGGACAATCTCGTAAGCGGTTGCCTCGATGTGATAGAAGGAGAGATACTCCTTGCCCTCGGCAGCCTTGCGGGCAGCGATCTGCTCACGATAGTTGGCAATCTTCTCGTCGACGGTGTTGCCCTGTTCACGGCGGGCAGCAGCCTCGGTGGAGCAACCGGCAGAAGTGCCGATCTTCTCCTGCTCCTCCTCATCCAAACCTTGTTCGATGGCCTGCTCAACATTGGCCTGCTGCTGGAGCATTGCTTCCTCGTACTGACGCTTCCAGTTCTGGAGATAAGCCTCATCGATGCGCGATTCACGCACATAACCTGTTACTCGAACCACGTTTTTCACACAGTCCTTCGAGAAGACACCACCTGGGAGGTTGCGACCCTCGCAACGGATCACATTCGTGTTGTCGGAACCCTGAAGGAAAATTTTGGTGGCACCATGTGCGCAAGTGTGGGTGCAGACACCTTCGATAGTGATCAGCTTGTCAACATTTGCGTCGGCCTGGGCAAGTGCATCGTCGATACCGAGAGCTTCGCCAACAGCCTCTTCCTGCTGGGCCTGCTTATTGCCGGAGCATGAGGTGAATGATACTGTGAAAGCAGCAAGTGCAGCACAAAAGGCCAGAGTAAAGAGTGATTTTTTCATTTTTTGTGGGTATTTTAGTTTATTATCGGAGTTTTCGGAGTGATCGGAATTCTCGGAGTGATCAGAGTATTCAGAGTATTCAGAGTACTCAGAGTACTCCGATTATTCCGAGGTTTCCGAGTTATCGGAGAAACCTGGGCAAAGATACTCCTTTATCATTGAATTTGCAAATATTTAGGCTTAAAATGTACAGCCGAGGGTTAAAGAGATTGTCTGATGGTGGTTTTCGATATCTTCAGTTACCGACCATGCCCGCTGATATTGCACAGCAAGGAGGGCGAAAACACGAAGCTGTCCGGGTTGCAACTTGCGTCCATAGAGCAGGTTAAGACCCACACGACCCTGTGACGCTGTCAGATAATCGTAATGCTGATTGAGTGCGACAGGGAGCGTGACAAGACTCGTGCGAATAAGCGTCGAACCAGCCGTGCCATTTGCCCCAGTCCCTGCTTCGTCATAATGACCATCCTCAGCCTTTGTGCCTCCACCTTTCTGATAACCGAGTTGGAGTTCTGCGCTCCAATCATGTAGGCCGGAACACCAAAGACGACGTGAGGCGATATCGACTTTAGTAAAATGTATGCGCTGACGACGATACGAGGGATAGAAACTGGCAGTGAGGCGACGTTCGTAATAGCCGGCGCTGACCTGATGAACCCAAGAGCCACTGTAATACTTGTATCCTGCATTGGCGCGCAACGTTCGCTGACCACGCGTCTTGAGTCTTCCGTAATAGAGGTATTCGTTCAAGCCGCCTCCCTGGTTGACATAATTGTAGAGGTTCTGCCAGTTCTTGAGATGATCACCCCCAATGCCGTAGGCCAACACATGCCTTCCTTGCCAAGAGAGCTTTCCCTGATAATTCCAGGCGTTTCCCGAATGCTCCATGAAGACGGGCGTATAAAGCGAACGCTTGCCATAGTAGCCATCTCGCCATTCCAACGAGCCCTCATGAAGCCACTTCAACGTGCCCAGCGACAAGCCCAACTGCAAAGCCACATTATGACGAGTGGAGAGCATCGGTCGCTCCTCGTCCTCGTCGGTCAGACCGCTCGCATCGCTGTATTCGTTCACACCGAACGATGCGCCATAGTCGATGAGCGAAGCATAGAAAGTACCTGTCGTTCCATAGGTCTTGAAAAGCAATTCCTCCAATGTGCGACGATAGCTGTAGGAAAAACCTGCCTGCACAACCTCGTTCGACCAAAGCAACCCTCCCGTAGCAAGCAAGTCCATGAGTTTGTTTTGCGAACGAAGGTCACGACGCTTAGCGCGATTGGCTGACGTGAAGTCCACACTTGCGCCCAACGAAAAACCGTGTCCCAGTTCCAGTCCCAAAGCGCCCATGAGGTTATATTGCTCCTTGTTCTTGGTGCCTGCATACTGCGAATCCATCTCGACGATGTCGAAAGGCTGGTCTTCGGGATTGAGCCAGACAGAACCCGTCATCTCCCTGCCCTTGAAGTTGGAATAACTCACATTGCCGCTGACGACAAGACGATCGTTGATGCGAAAGAACGATGCCGTTCGTGCCCCAAACGTATAGCTGTCGGGCGAAGCATGATATTCACCCCAGCCGCCATTGTCCTTTTGGAAATAGGCCTCGGCAAAATTGACGCGAACGCTATCCGGGAGCGCAGTAAGCCCCGCGACATTCCGGCTCATGAGCCAGGGTGTCGTGTCACGCAATGCCTCGAAATGCTCCTGAGCATCAAGAGGCTGCATGAAAACCCACGCGAGACTAATCGCGGAGAGAAGCCTGATAACGTTCGAAGAAGTCATTGGTCGAATTGTTTGTGTCCTGATAGATGATGAATGCGCCCTGTCGGGCCGATGCCTCGGCATTGATGCCCGAAGGATCAGCTCCGACGACACCCTGCGACACATCGGGCGTCGCGGGAACGCCATAGACCAACAAAGCCTCGTTGCCTTCGATGGCCTTGGTTGCCGCTACATCCACATTCCGGTGCAAGCTGTACCCGAACGTATTGGTCAGATATACAGCCCCTGCATCCACCTCATCGGTGAGGCGCTTGGCGTTCTTGGTCGAAGTGGTGGTATAGACCTCGACCCCATCGAGAATCCATTCGGTAGGGATGCGGATGCAGGCACCTGATGCCGACACCACGTTGTTGTGATACCAGATATTGTCGGCATCAGTGGCATAAGCGTCGATGTCGATGTCGTCGGGTACGCTGAAGATGTAGAAGGCTGGGGAAACCTGGCTGAGCGGCCAAGCATTTCCCTGTCCGTATAGATCGGCAGTGAGGTAATGGCTGGTCGGAATCAGCTCGGAAGGAACAGGATAATAGCTTGTATTGGTGAACGTGAGCGGATCGTAGGTGCAATAATACTCAGGCTTGCCCAAGTTGACGGATTGGGAATAGGACACCGTATGATCGACGGCACCGTTGAGGGCGATCACGATCTCTTCACCCCCTTCGAGATGCAACGAGTCGTTGAAATGCCAGATGGCCTGGATAGCCGGGATGAATCCCTCGCTGGCATAATTGAGCTGCCCGTCGGCATTGAAGTTGGCATTCGAAGCCTGTGCATTATAAGGGGGAGCCATGCCGAGACCCAGCTGATGGATGGTGATAGGTAACTGCCCGTTATTGTAAAGAATGACGTATTTGTCGTAATAGTAGGCACCAGAACCATCGTCCTTCTGACAACCGCCCTGATAGAGTTCCTTGATGACAAGGCTGCCACGACGCGAGGCAACCATTGTGAATGCCATGCCCTGGCTGACAATCATCGACTTGGCAGTTACCTCGATGTTCGAAGAACTGCAGTTCATCACATATTCGTTGCCCTGTCCATCGTCGTAGAATCCCGAAGCCGAGAGGTCATAAACCCCGGCAGGAAGGGTGAAATGTGCCCAACCACCCTCGTCGGTAACGGCTTGCCAAGCGTTCCCCAAGGTAGTGGACATCAACACCGAGATATTTGGCATACCCTCACCCGTCACGGGATTGCGTAGCTGCACAGGCACCCCGAAGGACTCGTAGCGGAGTTCTTCGTCCTTGATGCAGCTGCTCATGAAGAGCGTCGTCAAACTACACATTATATATATAAATATATACGGCTTCATGATCAGAGTCTGACTTTGAGTGAGAGTCCATAATAGAATGCGGGAATTCGACCGCTGTTGTAGAGTGTTGTCCTACGGTCGGTTTGCGAAGAACGCACACGCGAAGTGTTGTTCCAGAAGTTGGTGGCGAAGAACGACAATTTCACATATCGTCCGATTTCTTTGGTCACATTGATGTTGGCGGCGAAATAGGGAGAAATGCGGTCCTCGTTGAAATAATAGTTCGTGTTGGACTTGCGCACCATGCGCAGCAGGTCGTTGTAAAGGTTCGTATTCCCTGCATCGCGTGCAGAAAGGAGATCGTCGTAGAACGGACGGAGTGTCGCAGGGTCATCCCATGTGCTGAAATACTTCGGATAGACAGCCACATAATGGTCGGCATAGTCGGTGGATGTACCGAAATAGTCGGCCACATCGTTGAGGGCTATGCCCGTCAGGTTGCCATCGCGGTCTTCGCGAAGCTGACGTTTCATGTTGTAGAAACTGCACTCGAAGCGCACCGAGAGGATGAGTCGTACCACGGGGATGTGTGTGGTCAGGGTCACGTTCGTATTGAGTTGCGACTGGACAGAACCATTCGAGGCGGAAGCATTGCCTTCGTAATAACCGATGTAGCTGTAGGGCTGACCGTCGCTCTGACTCGTTGACGCACCGATATGCGACGCGACAAGCGTGGTCTCGACACCCTGGTAATGATAGAAGGTACCATCCCATCGGATGTCGGTGCGCAAAGCGGGAATGCGTGCAAAATCGACCATCCATTCGATGCCCTGACGGGTAGATGGCGCACCATTGACCCAGCGCGCATTGGATGAATAACGACGGATGGTCGTGCTCGGCAGCACCTGATCGGTCACGACGCCTCTTGCATCGTGCACCGTCACCTTGCCTGTGACGGGGTCAACGATGTAACTTCTGTCGGTCGAAGGGATGGGGAAATCGGACGCTGTAATCGGCGACGTCAACTCGTAGCTGAACGGCTGGAAAACCGAGGTACGGATGTAGGGGTTGAAGGTGCGGTTGTTGAAATAGGTGAGCGACAAGCGTGTCTTTCCCCACCTTGCTTCCACGCCAACTTCCCCTTGCAAACTGTATTGCCACCTGAGCTCACTGTTGTAGAGTGCCGACGTGGGCTGTGTATAATAGGCATAACATGCCTCACCCGATGCTGTGGTACCGCTCGCAAAGGTTTGCCAATCGACATACGAGATACTCGGATAAAGCACCTGCATGGAAGGTAACTTCACGCTTTTGCCCATGCCGGCGTGGATGCTGTATTCATTTTTCGCATGGCGCAAGGTATATTGCATCGAACCGCGAGGCGAAAGGCTGTATATCGTGCCATATTCCGACCCGCCGACATGCGTCATGTCCTCGCGCAAACCGAAGCTCATCTTGAGCTCCTGCTTTCTGGGCAAGTGGAGTGCCGCCTGCCCTTCGGCGTAGAAGGCGAGGTTATGGATGTAGGGCAACGTGTCGTAACGCTCCTCACGCCAGGTGGGAGCCAGCGCCATATCGTCGTAATACAATCCACGGCCTTCGTTGCCCGATGCCGAGTAATCCACACCTGCCTTCGCGTGGCTCTCCACCTTGTAGTTTTCTCCGAGATTCCGTTCGTGATCCCATTTGGCTTTGAGATGCGCACTTAGGTCCACCGGCTTCGAATCGGTGATGGCCAGTTCGTACCAATAACCGGTAGGGCCCATGATGATCGACGTGCCGTCGGCGATGTGATAACCCTGTCCGATGGTATGGATGGCGGGTTGTGAGGTGGCGCTGCTCTTGTTACTGTTGACGCGCTGCTCCTTGTCCTCCATACTCGCATCGGCCGTCAGTTCGAGATACGAGAGCCAGGGACGGCCCACCTGCCATTGCAAGCGCATCAGGCTACGCAGCACATAGTCTCGCTTCTTGGTATAGGTGTCGCTGAACGCATCGGGGTCGGCCTCGCTGTTAAGGCCGCCGAGATTGCCCTTCACGTCGAAGTTGAAGTTGAGGGGCATCGCTTTCTCCTTGAGGAACTGACGGGTATAGCGCAAAGAAAGTCCGTTGCGCTGATATGTGGTGTAGGGTGAGGTAAGACTGACGACCGACTGCGTCCACTCGTACGACACATTCAAGATTCCGCCCTGTCCCGCCGAACCCAGGTTGAATCCCTTGCTGAGCGCCGCCAGCTTGGTGTGCGGCTTGAGCGTCACATCCACCATATATGGAGTCTTGCCACGTCGTGTCTTCACCTTCACCATACCATTCGAAAGGTCGCCATATTCCACCGAAGGAATACCTGTGATGACTTCCACCTCCTCGATGTCGCTCGTGGTGACTGTTCGGGTCGAAGCGCCCGTCGTTTCACTCATCTCGGCATTGTTCGAAAGACGTTGTCCATCCACCTCAATGGCTGTTCCAAAAGCGGCATTGCCCATTTCGCTCGTGCCTTCGCTGCGCAGAGCGATACGCGGGTCATCGATAAGGCTCTGATCCCCTTGGCTCTTGCCGCCAGGCAACAGGACGGTGACATCACTCACGTTGACAATCTGGTTATGGTCGAGCGACGTACGATCGACCGTATAGGCTGTCGTCTCGATGTGTTGCTTTTGCGAAGTGACGGTGACCTCGTCAAGTCGCAGGTCTTGCTCGACGAGCATCACGACAATGCTGGTGTCACGTGTCAAGGCGAAGGTCAGCAGCTGGGGAACATAGCCGAAAAGCCGCACTTCAATGTTGGCTTTGCCTTTGGGAAGATTGCGAAGCGCAAAACTGCCATCCTCCCCCACCACCGTTCCTTGGTGTGTGGTCTGATGTACCACCGTGGCAAATGCCATCGGCTCACGCGTCTGCGCATCTATCACTCGTCCAGAGACGCAATATGGTTGCGCACGCAGCATCGCTGCATGCACAACCATAAAGGCCAAAAGAAGAGCAAAGATACGCTTCATGCTTTATATTTTTTGGCTAGAGGCTCTAGAGAATCTAGAGAATCTAGAAAATCTAGAAAGTCTAGAAAATCCAGATCACTTCATAAATCTTACGCCGCCCCGCTCAATCACCAGTCCCTGCTTGCGAAGCACGGCACGACCCATGATGTCATACGAGATGGCTGTCGCATCCTCGTCACGGCTTACCGTGGAGATAGACTGCGAATAGGAATCCATCGGCAGAGCGGGAAGACCCTCAGCGATGGTGCAGTCTTCGAGGAGGATAATCGAGTCACCACGCAGGTTACCGGCCAACTGTGTGGTGTCGGGTGCGGTAACAACGCCTTCGTTGCGGCATTCGCGCAAGGTCAAGGAGCCCTCGACGCGTGCCGTATGAGCTGCCACACCTGCCACATAGCTATCGACACCTGTCACAGGGCCCTTGTTGGTACAACGTACGACAATGGCATGTCCATCATCGCCCTTCATATCGTTGCCGAGGATACCGCCTACCATCTTGAAGCCATACACAATGCCCTCGTTGACACAATCCTCCACACTGAAGAGGCGTGTCGGACACGAGACGATACCAGCCGTATAGAGTCCTGCGGGAGTCTCTCCTTCGGCCACGCAACGAACGGTGCCGTAGTTGGTACAGCTCACGATCCTGCCGCCCACTGAGCCGGCAATGCCGGAAGCGCCCGTGCCACGTCCCGTCGAGATGTTGCCATAGTTCTGGCAATTATACACCACATAGTCGTAGGAAGTGATGCTGCTGCCGCTTTGTGCGCCACCGACGATACCCGTGGCGTACGACATGGCGTAGATGTCACCATAGTTGACACAGTTCTCGATGATGCCCTTTCCGAACATCATCATGCCGCATATACCTCCAGCGTAGGCGCTGGTGGCAGTGATATTGGCATAATTGGCGCAACCGCTGATCGTACCCGAACATAGCGCAGCAAATGGTGCTGCATAGTTGTAGGTGTTCAGCTCGTTGTCGCTGCCAAAGACGAGGTCGGTGATCGAGCCACCCTCAGCCAACACAGAGACGAGCGACTGGAAAGCGCCTCCCTGCGGCAAATTGTGCTTCACACCCGATATCGTAGCATGATTGCCATCGATATGACCTTCGAAGCCCCATTGCGTATTGTTGAGCTTACCCTCGACGATGCCATCGACAGCGATGCAGGGCAGTTGGCTACCGGCGAAGTCGATATTGTTCATCACCTTGAAGTATTCGCCCGTGCCGCGATGATCGGCGGTAATCAGCTGACCCAATGTCTTGAAGTCGTCGGCCGAAGTGATCTGATAGGGGTCTTCCTCCGTGCCGGCACCCGCAAAGCCATAGACGTTGTCCGAAGCTTTCACTACATCGGCGGTAAACGATATCGGGAAAGGCATAGCCCCCGGCTGCATGTTGTGGACGATGCGATAGCCCGTTTCGTTGGCCGTGACGAGGAGGTTGCCCAGTTTCTCGAAATAATAGGTGCCGTTGATGGTCGTTTCGCCATTGCTGACGGCCTTCAGCGTCAAACTCACATCACTGCCGGTATAGTCGCGATAGTAGCCGCCCTTCTCAGCATCGTAGGTCAGATTGTCAATGACCATCGCGCCGACAGTGAGGTCACCCATGATGGTAGCTGGGATCAACAACTCCTCGATGGTGACATTCAAAACCTGGTCGGCAAACGCCAACTGGTACTTGGCATCGTCGCAGGTATAGGTATATGTGCCCCCCACGACAACGGTGACTGTGCCCGTATAGGTTGCAGACTGTGCCATGAGGCCCACCGAAGTGAGCACCATGGCACAGAAACTAAGGACTTTCTTCATCAATTAATAAAGGAAATGAAGTGAATCTAACGATTAGCGAACGAAGAAGATCTTGCCGTTCTCGATGAAGAGACCAGCCTCACCATTGGTGCGACGACCCTGGAGATCAAATCTCTCAGTGGCCTTTGCCTTCGGAGAATCGACAACCTCGATGATGGTCTGGGTCGAATCGCTCTTGCCATTGAAGGTCACGGTCATTGGCATTGGCATACCGCCAACAGTGAAGGTGGTTGTAAAGGCAAGATCCGTTTCGGTCATGGTGCCCTCCATCGAAGTGCCTTGGATAGCAAAATCACCAGCCTGGACAAAATATTCGCCTCCTGCGAATGCGTAGCCGTCTTCAGTGGCGGTATAGGGAACGTTAACGCTAAATTCGTCAATCACATAGCCGGCATAAGTGATCTCAGGGATATCGACGGTAGCCTCGTCACTGGTTAGCAGGTTCACAAAGATCAACTGATCTTCGAATACGATTTCCTGGCCCATGACATTGACAACCAAATTGCCAGCGAATGCTTTACTCCATTTATCGTTGATGTCCAAAGGATCGGCCAAAGCCAACTCTTCTTTATCAAGAGGAAGAACGGCATCAGGAGCGAAATAGTAGCAATCCTCCAAGGCGATGTCGGCAGTACCAGCCAGGTGACCGGCTGTCTCCACCGAAGCAGGAACAGTCACTGAGGTGATGCTCGCGCTGTGCTTCACAGTGGCACCCTCCTTGGTGGAATTGCCAATAAGGCCACCCACATTCTTTACCTTCGACTCGTCAGCGTCGGTGCCGACAATGCCACCGCCCGATACCACACCATCATCGACATCGGCAGCATTGTAGCAACCATCGAGCAGTGAAGCTTCATTGCGAAGTTCGCCAGCGATGCCAGCAACCTTCGAACTGCCCGTGATGACACCCGAATTGAAGCACCTCTTCATTGTAACGGCCTCATTGTTCGAGCAAGCCATGATACCACTGGCATACTGGCCACCGGCAGTCACATTACCAAAGTTAATGCAATCTGTAATCAGACCGCCACCCGTTCCGACGATGCCGGCAGCACCAACACCCGAGCTCGTGATATCAGCATAGTTGTCACAGGAATCGATCACGTAGTTGTATGCTTCGATGCTCGAATGCCTCTGCATACCGCCCACGATACCGCATGCATAGCTGCCGCCATTTGCGGTGACAGTGCCACAGTTCTCGCAGTTCCGTACAACGCCCGTGCCGCGAATCAGACTGCCCACGATGCCTGCACCGTATGCGCCGGTGTTGGTCACTGCAGCGTAGTTGGCACAGTTCTCGATGAGACCGGCCGAGAGACCCGCAAAGGTACCTACATACAGGTTGCCGGCAACCTCGCCCTCAATGGTGAGGTCCTTGATCACGCCATTCTCGCCAAGGGCTGAAACGATGCCCACATACGAACTATAAGCGTCAGCCTTGTTGGGCTGGTCGTGCTTCACCCCCTTGATGGTGTAACCTGCACCGTCGATAACGCCCTCAAAGGCATATTCCACCTTGTTGATATTCGTGATGCCACCCAGTGCAATCATTGGGAGTTGAGCACCTGCAAAGTCAATGTCACCAGCTAACTGGAAGTACTCGCCTGCACCCGTGTTGTCAGCATTGATTTTGGCTGCGAGGGTTTCGAAGTCGGCAGCCGAAGCCAGCACATAAGGATCCTCCTCGGTACCTGCACCAGCAAAGCCATAGCCTTGCTCTACGGGCTCAAAGTCGTAGGTGAAGCCATAGAATCCCATCTTGCTGCCGGCAACATAGACCTTGTAGGACTTGCCTCCAACAACAGCGAAGGATTCAACGCCATAGAATTTCTCTGAATAAACCTTTTCATTAAAGTCATCCAAGGCTACACCGTCCTCCTCAATGTAGAACTTCTTGTCGGCATTCACGACGATAGCCACAGTCAGGACACCGGTTTGAGCTGGCTGGAAGGTAACGAAAGTACCTCCCTCCTTGTTGCCATTGACGCCATTACCTGACGAGTAAGCACCAAAGACAGCTCCCTCATCGATATGCGTATCAGCCACAGCAGCGTTCCAGTCAGGACCGCCAGCCTCACTGTAAGTCATTGTGATGTTTGGAACTGAAGTAACCTGGTCGCCCGACTTCGGGGCATCACCTTCAGCAAGGGCAAATGTGCCCTGTGCCTTCAAACCCATGGCACATGAGGCCACAAGCAAAAGTGTAAATAATTTCTTCATAATTAAAAAGTTATTAATATGATTTTGTTAATAAGTGTGGGCAAAGATAATACTTTCTATTTTTATGCGCAATACCCATTTCTAGGTAATTGCAAAAAATCTATAACCAATAACCTATAATCGCTAACCATTAACCGCTAACCTATAACCGCTAACCATTAACCATTAACCATTAACCATCACAAGGTTCTCACCTCCTCCACGCCTTTCACCTGTTCGATGATGCGTATCACTTCCGAAAGCTCGAAAGCCGAAGGCACACGCATCTTGATCTGGATTATACCGATATAATCTTCGGTCACGGCATGGATGCTGTCAATCGAAAGGTGCATCTGGTTCGAGATGATGTCAATCAGGTCCATCATCATACCCGAACGATCGACGGCATTGATTTCGATACGGGTGGAATAGGTACGCCCAGGCAGGATGGGCAATTGCACATCGACAATCGAATCACCGTCGGCTGCCGAAAGTGCGATGGCATCCGGGCAATTGCGCTTATGCACTTCAATCAGGCCTTCCTTGTGCTTGAAGCCCATGATCTCGTCGCCGGGCAAGGGGTTGCAATTCGTACAAAGGTCGTAGGGGAACTCATCCACGTTGATGCCGCTCTTGTTGAGCGCCACATTGATGGCACGCCTCGCCTTGTAGGTGTTCACGTGGCTTAGCCAGCGGTATTCGGGCAACTGGTTTTCCTCGGTGCCAACCTCCACGCGGTCGCCGCGCTTCAGCTGGGTGAAGATCGAACAGAGCCGTCCGTTGACACGTGCATACTTGGCATGATTACCCACATTGGTGTGGATCTCGTATGCAAAGTCGAGCACCGTAGAGCCCTTGGGCAGGACGATGGAGTTGCCCTTGGGCGTAAAGATGATCATGTCATCATTATAGAACGACGATACGACCGACTCCATGAATCCGCCTTCGCCGCCACTCTGGGCCACATCGCGCAGCACGCTACGGAACTTCTTGATCCAGTTCTCGACACCCTCGGTACGATCCACCACGCAGCCCAGCTTCGAGTTATGCTGCATCGTCTCGGTACAGATATGCACCTCGGTCCATTGGCCCACCTGCGACATCACCTGTACGTGAATCGACTGGTAGCCGTTCTCCTTGGGTTGGTCGATGTAGTTGATGAGCGAATAGGGGCGCTCGTTATAGAGGTCGGTGAGCATCGAATAGACGCGCAGGCACTGGTTCTTCTCCGACATGCCAAGCTCCTCATCATATTTGATGACGATGTTCACCTGATGCACATGCTCCAGCTCCTTGAAAGTCTGGCCCGTATTCTTCATCTTGCGCCAAAGGGCATACACCGAACGCGGTCGTGCATAGACATGGGCTTCGATATCATTTTCGTTCAGCACCTCGCGAATGGGTTCAAGGAAGGCCTCGATGTCTTCGCCATGCATCAACATGTAACGGTCGATCTTCTTCTCGATGCGTTCATATTCCTGGGGTGAACGCCATCTGAGCGAGAGGTTCTCAAGCTCCGACTTGATCTCATAAAGACCCAATCGATTGGCCAAGGGGGCATAGAAGTAGTCGGTCTCCGACGTGATCTTCATCTGCTTGTCGGTGCGCATCGATCCCAAGGTGCGCATATTGTGCATACGGTCGGCCAGTTTGATGAGCAGGGCTCGGATATCGTAGTTGATCGAGTCAAGCATGTGCTTGAAGTTGTCGATCTGCTTCGACACCTTGTAGTTTCCGTCCGAATTCTTGGTGAGCACGCCCACCAGATAGGCCACGTCCTCGCCAAAACGCACACGAAGGTCCTCCACCGTCAAGTCGGTGTCCTCCACCACGTCGTGCAACAGGGCCGCCATCACGGGATTGGTTTTGAGGCCCAGTTCGACCAGAGCAATACGCGCCACGGCTATGGGGTGCGTGATGTATGGGATGCCACTCTTTCTGATCTGTTTCGAGTGTGCTTGGGCAGCCAGTTCGTAAGCCGCCTTGATGCGCGGGATATCATTCGCGGGCAGCAACTCTGCCACGCGGTCGAAGAACTCCCTTCTGTCTTCTTCGACAATCCGTTGTCCCTCTTCTGGGGTGTAATGGTTCTCCATAAGCATTTACCTTTCATTAACATGATTACTCTCCGTTTCCAATTCTCCAATGATACCAAGCAACTGCTGACGCAACCCCTGCAGACGCTGTATCACTTCCTGCCGGGCCTCATCGCCCGTCATATCCTTTTCATTCAATTTCCGTTTTGCTCCTTCTATCGACAACCCTTCGACACGGATCAATCGATAGATGACTCCTACTCGCTGCACATCCTTTTCGCCATACAGACGGTTGTCGCCCGGCGTGCGTCGTGGACGCAGATATTGCGGGAACGACTTCTCCCACTTGCGCAGCAAATCGACCGACACATCGAACTTGGCCGCCACCTCTCCGATCGAGAGGTAGGGTTTTTCCATAGTCAGATCCTTGATGTCGTCATGTCGCTTTGCCATAGGATTCATAGCTCTAAATGGTAAAATTTGCCAATTTGGGGACAAAAATAAGAAATTTCAAAATAAATACCAAATAATTAGGCAAGTTTTTTCGTTTTTCGTCCTATTTTTTTCGATTTTTGATATTCCACACCCCCAAACTCATATCCTAAACAACAATAAATGGCCCGCGCCATACAGGTACGGGCCATTCATCATATAATGATTCAAAAAGTGACGACTTAACTGCGACGATTATAGATAGAGATGTAATAAAGCAAGGTCATCAGCGACGAAAGGGCAGCAACAACGTAGGTGTAGGCAGCGGCCTTGAGGGCATCACGCGCATCCTTCTGTGTCTGGAACGAGGTCATGCCGCTCTTGTCAAGCCACGCCAGGGCGCGACGCGAAGCATCAATCTCGACGGGGAGGGTAACGAAGGTAAAGAGCGTGGTTACAGCAAAGAGGATGATGCCGAAGAGGAGCAACTGTGGGAAAACCTTCAGCAGAAGGATGCCGCCCAACAGTACCCACGATACCATCTTGTTGGAAAAGCTTACGGCCGGCACCATCTTGCTGCGAAGGGTGAGCCAAGAGTAAGCAGTGGCATGCTGCACGGCATGTCCGCACTCGTGGGCTGCAACGGCAGCAGCAGCTATCGAATTCGACTCATACACCGAATCACTCAGGTTGAGCGTCTTGTCGGTCGGATTGTAGTGGTCGGTCAGATTGCCGGGCACATGGGTGATACGTACATCCTTCAGCCCGAAGCTGTCGAGCATCATCTGTGCCACCTGTGCTCCGGTGTAAGGGATGTATTCCTTCGAGTATTTCTCGAACTTTCTCTTCAGATTATACTGCACTACCCAGCCGAGCACTGCAATCACAATAATAAGAACGAAGTAATTCATATCAATTCTCAGTATTAATAGTTAGTATTCATTGGTTTCATTTCCCTCGGGGATTCGATCGGGAACCCCTGTCATATCGATTCGGTTTCGACTTCCCTTGGCTCATATTGCCACGAGGTCCCGCTTGATAGGCACCGTGATTGGACGGCGAACCGTATCCTCCATGATTGTTCCTTGCAAGATTCGTGCCATTGCCTCCAAAAAGGCGGTCGGCCAGGTCTTTTCGTCCCATCTTTATGAGCGAACTGCGCAATTTTGGCACATTTTCGGGCTGATACCAGAAGAAATAGGCACGTTGACGCAGTTTCTCTTCGGCGCTGTGGGCACAATAGCAAGGCTTCAGCGTGTAGGGATGCAGACCCGAGTACCATATCTCGGTCGAGACGGTCATAGGCGTCGGGGTGAAGTCCTGCACCTGCTCCAGCTTGAAGTCGAGGCGCTTGGTCTCGGCAGCCAGTTCGGCCATCGCCTCCTCAGTGCTTCCCGGATGCGACGAGATGAAATAGGGAATAATCTGCTGGCGCAGGCCGAAACGTCGATCCACCTCGTCGAAGAGACGCTTGAAGCGGTGGAACAGTTCGAACGATGGCTTGCGCATCACATCGAGCACAGCGTCATTCGTGTGTTCGGGAGCCACCTTCAGTCGTCCGCTCACATGGTTGCGTATCAGCTCCTCGGCATACTTCATGTTGGTCTCCTTGTACTCCCCGTTCTTGCCCTCATGCAGGATAAGGTCATAACGCACTCCCGAGCCGATAAACGACTTCTTGACGCCGGGCAAGGCATCGACGGCCTTGTAGATCTCGAGCAACGGGCCGTGGTCGGCATTAAGATTGGGACAGACCTGGGGATGCAGGCACGAGGGACGTTTGCACTTTTCGCAAAGGTGCAGGTCTTTGCCCCGCATAAGGTACATGTTGGCCGAAGGACCGCCAAGGTCCGAGATATAGCCCTTGAAGTCGGGCATCTGCGTCACCTGACGTGCTTCGCGAAGGATCGACTCCTTGCTGCGCGAAGCGATGAACTTGCCCTGGTGCGCCGAGATGGTGCAGAACGCACAACCGCCGAAACAGCCTCGGTGCAGGCAGATCGAATGACGTATCATCTCGTAGGCCGGGATGCGCTTGCCGTTGTAGCGCGGATGCGGCATACGGGTATAGGGCAGGTCGAAGGCACGGTCCACCTGTTCGGTGGTGAGCGGCGGATAGGGCGGATTGACCAGGATATACTGGTCGCCCGTCTGTTGCCAAATGCGCGAGGCATGCCAACGGTTGCTCTCCTCCTCGATGTGGCGGAAATTCTCGGCCTGACTGCGCTTGTTGCGAAGGCATTCCTCGTAGGGATGCAGCACGATGTCGCCCTCCTGCTCCACAATCTCCGTTTGGCGGGAGACGACTTGCGGGATGTCGGCTATCAGTTGAACGATATCCTGGCGCGTCGGCACACTTCCCCCCTCGTCCCGGCTTCCCAACAGGGCATCGATGCGCTGGGCAATCTCCACCGTCACCTGCTCGCCCATGCCGTAAGTGATGACATCGGCCTCGCATTCGGTCAGCAGACTCGGCCGGAGCCGGTCTTCCCAATAGTCGTAGTAGCTCAATCGGCGCAGCGACGCTTCGATACCGCCCAGCACGATGAGCGAATCGGGATAGAGCTGGCGCAAGATGCGGCTATAGACGATCGAAGGCATGTCGGGTCGCATCCCCGGTCGCCCATCGGGTGTATAGGCATCGTCCGAACGACGGCGACGATTAGCGGTGTAGTGATTCACCATCGAATCCATTGCCCCGGGCGAAATGCCGAAGAAGAGACGCGGACGTCCCAGCTTGGTAAAGTCGCGCAGGTCGCCATGCCAGTCGGGCTGCGGCACGATGGCCACTCGATAACCCGCCGCTTCGAGGACACGCCCAATCACGGCAGCACCAAAGCTCGGATGATCCACGTATGCATCACCCGAAAACAGAACCACGTCCAACGTGTCCCACCCACGGAGCTTCACCTCCTTGGCCGATGTAGGCAACCAGTCTTGAAGCATGTCGTCACTCTATTCAGGGGCAAAGATAAGCCCTTTTAGGCAAAAAATCAAATTTTTCGACATATTTTACAAAAAAGAGGGCAAAAAATTTGGAGCATACGCAATTTTCGCCTATCTTTGCACCCGCATCATCGCTTAGCGACTTTGGTTGAAGACCATCATCGCTAATCGATGGGCGCTTAGCTCAGCTGGTTCAGAGCGTCTGCCTTACAAGCAGAGGGTCGGGGGTTCGAATCCCTCAGCGCCCACACGGAGACCCGTTCACAAGGTCTCCGTTTCTTGTTTATGGAAATCAAAGACCTGGTGCTCCAAAAGCCCAGATTCAATGCTCTTGTCAAAAAACTTCGGGGAATGGACGCCTCGAAGCCTTCCGTCGTGCAACTCAAGGGACTTACGGGTTCGGCTGCCGCCACTTTCCTGGCTCCTCTCAAGGGTGCCATCGACGGCATCGTTGTCTTCATCCTCAACGACGAGGAGAAGGCCGGCTACTTCTATCACGACCTCATTCAGATTGGTGGCGAAGGTGCCATGTCGTTCTTCCCCAGCGGCTACAAGCGTAGCATCAAGTACGGGCAGATCGATTCGGCCAACGAAATCTTGCGCACCGAGACGCTGTCGTCCATCCAGGCCCTTGGCCAACGCCAGCCCGATGCGAACGCCAAGACCGACGAGCAGTCCCATTCCGCCCTGCTCGTGGTGACCTATCCTGAGGCCCTGGCCGAAAAAGTGGCGCAAAGCGAGGAGGTGAAGGATGCCATCATCACCCTGCACGAGAAAGAATTGGTCGATCCGAAGTTCGTGGCCGAAGTGCTCTTCGACCGAGGATTCCAGCGCGTCGATTATGTCTATGAGCCGGGGCAGTTTGCTGTGCGCGGCTCCATCCTCGACGTCTTCAGCTATTCGTCCGAATACCCTTACCGCATCGACTTTTTCGGCAACGAGATCGATTCGCTTCGCACCTTCGAGGTCGATACGCAGCTTTCGAAGGAACGCTTGGTCGAAATAACCATCGCTCCCAGCTTCAGCAAGGACGAGGTGAGCGGCATCTCGCTCATGGAGTTTCTGCCCGCCGAGGCCATCATCGCTTGCGAGGATGTCGATTGGGTATGCGAACGCGTCTTCCAGATCTGCCATCAGGAACTCTCCGAGCAGCTCCTCTCCACCGAGGAGGGCGACCTTTCGGCCCTCCAGAAGCTCGTAGATGCCGACCGCTTCAAGACGGCACTCATGAAATTCAACCGCATCGACATCTCAAACCGTTCAAACCTCTCAAACTCCTCAAACCCTTCAAACCCCTCAACCTCCGTCATCGAATTCCACACCACCCCCCAACCCGAGTGGCATAAGAACTTCGACCTCATCAGCGAGGACTTCAAGCGATATGCCCTCAAGGGCTACACGATCCACATCCTCAGCGACTCGCCCAAGCAGCTCGACCGCATCGAAGCCATCTTCGAAGACCGTGGCGAACACTTCAAGCTCGTCCGCATACCCCGTGCCATCCATCAGGGCTTCATCGACGACGACCGCCTCAACTGCTACTTCACCGACCATCAGATCTTCGACCGCTTCCACAAGTACAGCCTGCGCTCCGACCGTGCACGTTCGGGCAAGATTGCCATGAGCATCAAGGAGCTGATGGAGTTCAATATCGGCGACTACATCGTCCACGTCGATCACGGCATCGGACAATTCGGCGGCCTCGTCAACATTCCCATCGGCAAGGATGCCGACGGCAACGATCGGTATCAGGAGGTTGTCAAACTCATCTACAAGGGCGGCGACCTGCTCTTCGTCTCCATCCACCAGCTCGACAAGCTGTCGAAGTACCGTGGTCAGGATGCAGCGACCCCTGCCCTTTCCCGTCTAGGCAGCGGCGCTTGGGTGCACTTGCGCGAAAAGACCAAGGCAAAGATGAAGGACATGGCGCGCGACCTCATTCTCCTCTATGCCATTCGTCGCGAAGAGAAGGGCTTCCAGTACAGTCCCGACTCGCAGATGCAGCATGAGCTGGAGGCCAGCTTCATGTTCGAGGACACGCCCGACCAGCTCAAGACCACTCAGGAGGTGAAGCGCGACATGGAGTCGCCGCGTCCCATGGATCGTCTGGTCTGCGGCGACGTAGGCTTCGGCAAGACCGAGGTGGCCATCCGTGCCGCCCTCAAGGCTTGCAACGACTGCAAGCAGGTGGCTGTGCTCGTCCCCACCACCGTGCTCGCCTACCAGCATTACCGCACCTTCACCGAGCGTCTCAAGGACTTCCCTGTCCGCATCGATTACCTGTCGCGGGCTCGCACCGCGCGTCAGACCACCCAAATACTCAAAGACCTTGCTCTCGGCGACATCAACATCATCATCGGCACCCACAAGCTCATCGGCAAGAAGGTGAAGTTCGCCGACCTCGGCCTTCTCATCATCGACGAGGAACAGAAGTTCGGCGTGAAGGTCAAGGAAGCGCTCAAGGCCATGCGCATCAACGTCGATACGCTCACCATGACCGCCACCCCCATCCCCCGCACCTTGCAGTTCAGCCTTATGGGAGCCCGCGACCTCAGCATCATCGCCACTCCACCCGCCAACCGCTATCCCATCCAGACCGAGGTACATCGTTTCGACGACGCGGTGATCAAGGAGGCCATCAACTTCGAACTCTCGCGCAACGGTCAGGTCTTTGTCATCAACAACAAGATAGCGCAACTGCCCGAACTCACGGCTCGCATCGCCCAGCTCGTTCCCGACGCACGCATCGCCACGGCCCACGGTCGTATGGAGTCTAGCGTCATGGAGCGGCTCATCCTCGACTTTGCCAACCACGAGTACGACGTGCTGGTATGTACCACCATCGTCGAATCGGGTCTCGACATCCCCAATGCCAACACGATGATCGTGATCAATGCGCAGAACTTCGGCCTCTCCGAACTCCATCAGTTGCGCGGACGCGTGGGCCGCACCAACAAGAAGGCGTTCTGCTACCTCATCACCCCACCCTTCAGCTACCTCACTCAGGATGCACGTCGCCGCATACAGGCCATCGAGAACTTCTCGGGTCTCGGTTCGGGTATCCACCTCGCCATGCAGGACCTCGACATCCGTGGCGCTGGAAACCTGTTGGGCGGCGAACAGTCGGGCTTCATCGCCGACCTCGGCTACGAGACCTATCAGAAGATTCTCAAGCAGGCAGTCAAGGAACTCAAGACGCAGGAGTTCCGCACCCTCTTCGCCAGCGAGGCGGAGGAGACGGGCAATGTCACCGACGAATGTGCCATCGAGACCGACCTCGACATCAGCTTCGGCGAAGCCTACGTGCCCGATTCGGGCGAACGCATCGCCCTCTACCAGGAACTCGACAACCTCACCCGACAGGACGAGATAGAAGCCTACCGCAAGCGCCTCATCGACCGCTTCGGCAAGATTCCCGAACCCGGCGAAGAACTCATCCGTGTCGTCCTCCTCCGTCAACTGGGCCGCGAGATTGGCTTCGAGAGGATTATCCTGCGCAGCGGCAGGATGCGCTGCCTCTTCGTCACCGAGATAGGCGACGATTACTACGAAATGAAGCAGTTCGATCGCGTGATAGATTATTATCAGAATCACTACCACATCTGCCGCCTCGAAGACAAGAACGGCAAGCGCTCCATCCTCATCAGCGGCGTCACCACCGTCCGACAAGCCGTTTCCATCCTCAAGCAGATGCGCTGAACGCTCCACGTGCCAAATTCAAGCCAACTGACACACTTTTGGCTTTCATTCAGTATTTTTGCTCCAAAATCTTTGCGCAATGATAAAAAAACATTATCTTTGTGCTCGAAACATGAAATCACCCCAAAATATTTAGTTTATGGAAAGAACATGGCGTTGGTTTGGCAAGAAGGACAAGATCACCCTTGCCATGCTCAGACAAATTGGTGTCGAAGGCATCGTCACCGCATTGCATGACGTGCCCCTCGGCAAAGTATGGACACGCGAAGCTATTCACGACCTCAAGAGCTATATCGAAAGCTATGGCATGCGTTGGAGCGTCGTCGAATCACTCCCCGTTGTCGAAACAATCAAGTACGGCGGCCCCGACCGCGATTATCAGATCGAGGTCTATAAGGAGAGCCTCCGCAACCTCGGCCTTGAAGGTGTCAAGACCATTTGTTACAATTTTATGCCTGTGCTCGACTGGGCACGTACCGACCTGTTGCACGACAATCCCAACGGATCAACCAACCTCTACTTCAACTACGCCGAGTTTGCGTACTTCGACATCTATATCCTCAAGCGCGAAGGCGCCCGCGAGGAGTGGGCAGCGTTCAAGTTCCCCGAGGGCGTGGGCGAAGGCCGCAATGTGCTGGCCGAATGTGACGAACTGGCCAAGACGATGACTCCCGAGAAGGATCACAAGCTCGTCGAGAACATTGTCATCAAGACGCAAGGCTTCGTGAGTGGCAACTTCAGCGAGAACGATGACGCTCCCGTCCAGAAGTTCCGTGAGTTCCTCGATCTCTACAAGGGCATCGACAAGGCACAGCTCCGTGCCAACATGAAGTACTGGCTGGAGGCCATTATGCCTGTCTGCGAGG
>JAFZTS010000079.1 GCA_017618715.1 Bacteroidales bacterium | reverse complement strand
AGAGACGCATGTTAGATTGTGTTATCAATATGTTCCTAAAAAAAAACTGAAGCAATATAATCGAATACTAAAAAAAGCAAAGATAAAAAGGAAACAATGACCCCCAAAAACATGGCCATTACCACAGTGTCTTGCCCTGAAATCACTTGACCATTCCTTCATCGAAGCATAGAAGACGTCAGCACTTTTTCGATCAAAACAGAGGGTTTATTGACAATACAAAGGAAAAAATGTATTTAGCACAATCTCGACCGAGATTGTGCTAAATTTAATGAAAGTAGCACAGTTTCGTACTTTTTTGTGCTATCTTCGACAAACGTAGCACAGTTTCGTACTTTTTTGTGCTATCTTCGAGCAACGTAGCACAATTTCGTACTTTTCTGTGCTATCTTCGAGCAACGTAGCACAATTACGTACTTTTTTGTTCTATCTTTGACAAACGTAGCACAATTTCGTACTTTTTTGTGCTATCTTCGACAAACGTAGCACAATTACGTACTTTTCTGTGCTATCTTTGACAAACGTAGCACAATTTCGTACTTTCTTGCGCTATCTTCGATAAACGTAGCACAATTTCGTCCGAGATTGTGCTATTTCGTTTTTAAATAAGTTTTTTACTCACCAGGGCTTGTGCTTGCTTAGGAATTCCTCTTTTTCCTCTTTCAAGAATGTTTCGGCTCCGACGGTGGCAGAGTGATACAGAATCATTTTCTCATTATAGGGGATGTATCTGTCGTCGTACATAAATCGTTTTTTTTCGTCTTCTGTCAGAGGCCGGTAATAGAGCAGAAAAGCATTGGTCGAAAAACCGACATAGCGGAATATTACCATTACCTCATCCTCTAAATGTGACTTGCCCATCTTGATGCCACAACAGCCATACTTCTTGATTAATGAGCGAATGTTTTGATACTCTTCAGCGGTGAGGCCAACGATTTTCATGATTGAATCCATTTCGACTTTGCCGGCACCAGATGAAGAATACACGTGATCCACAGAATCATTTTTTGCTGAAACCCTTAAGCGAGACATCCCCACCATTTCAAAATCCATAAGCATACTTGCACTATCGTCCAAGGCGTTTGCCGTATATTGAACCAGTTTATCAAGGTCGGCGGCATGTTTTTCGTAATGTTCTACCATGGTGCTTGGGCTGCATACTTGCTGTGGTTCGCGATAACGGATATAGACAATCAGAAACAGTATATTGAAGATGCTCCAGCCAACGATGATTTTTTGAAACGTGTTGGAACATCGCCACGACTTGATGGTGATGTAGATGGCCAATATAATGGCAGGTATGGCCAACCCGAAGAAGCCGGCAATGATCATGAATCCAAGAACCGGATCTATCCATAATAATGCTATCATGATGGTGACTAATAGCATTGGAATATAAAACAAATATTTCATAAAGATATGGTTAAGTATCAATCAACACGAATTATCGCGAATTAACGAAAATTTTCAGTTATTTTCTGTATAGGACTCATAAAAAAATAATTCATGAAAATTCATGATAATTCGTGTTAAATATAAGAAAGCGTCAACGCAAGGTGACGGGAATGAGCGCATCGCCAAAAACCTCCTGATAGGCGCTGTGAACATCGAAATCGACCTTGTCGCAGGTGAAATCGGGCACATTAAAGCTGTATTTGTTGCTATGGTAATATTGCCAGGGATTACGTTGCGGGAGCAGGAACGGTTTGGTGGAGCGTCCTTCATCATCGATGGAGGAGAAATAGAGCAGCCCGTAAAGTCCATCTTCCCGGCGTGAGGAATAGCAGATCCAGCGGGAATTGCTGCTCCAGTTGTGGAAAGACTCGGAACAATCGGAATTGGCTTCGGTGAGCGCATGACGTTCGCCTGTCTCGAGATTGAGGAGCCAGAGGTCGGCTTCCTTGTGGTTGATGGGGAAGTTGCCGAAGTCCGCTTGGCTATAGAGCAGCCATTTGCCGTCGTAGCTGGGACGCGGGAAGGTGATGGAGTGGCCTTCGGAAGCTGCCGGGATGATGGTGTCGATCCGGGAGCCGAAGGTGCCATCCTTTTCGTCGAATGGGATGGAGCAGAGATCGTAGCGCACCGAATCGGCATAGCGTGGCACAATATAGGCATACGATGCACAGAAATAAAGTGTCTTGCCATCGACCGAGAAGGCGGGGTAGGTTTCATAGACGCCCTTGGTGTGCTCGATGAGCGGGGAACGCAGGATTTCCTTGGTCCGCACATCCATGACAACGACATCCGAGCCGTCGTCGAACACTTCGATGAGCCTTTCGTGGGCGGTCCAGAAAAGCTGGTAGATTTTGTTGAGCGAATAGGCGCAGTAGTTGCCCGAGGGATGCCAGTAGGGATAGACACATTTCGAGAGGATGGAGTCGTGGTTGCTCTTGATCCATTCGCGGCGAACCTCGGTCTTGCCCTGTGCGTTGCTCACTTCGCGCTGGATGAGCGTAGCACCATGCGCACCGCGAAGCTGGAAGGTGAATTGACGTGGGCTGGTGCGATTGTTGGTATGACAGCCCATGCATTGGCCGGGCACGGATTGGCTTTCGATGATGGCCTCTTCGTCCCAGCTGTGCAGGTCGCGCTGATAGTTGCCGATGTGGCTATAGACCTCGTAGCCGGGAGCCAGCTTACGGTAAGTCACGCCATAATCTTCCAGTTCGTAGGGCGAGACATTCACCACGAAATCCTTATACTGCATCCAGTTACCATCGTCCTTGACATAGACGCTGAACGTCAATGTGCCTCCCGCGTTCTGTCGGGTGAGCTTGTTCCAATCGTCAATGTCGAAGTCGGCATATTGTCCCGAGGCGGATATTTCCCCGCCCTTGCTTCCTTTGACTTCCACATAGATCTTGTCAACATCGGCCTCTTTTCTGAGCGGCCCTTCAGCCATCAGATTAAAGTTGAGTGGAGCGATGCCTGCGGGAATCGTTACATCAATGTAATCGGGATAGATGTTGGGCAGCTGGTCAATCTGTACAGCCTCGGACGGGCGGCCTGTGCAGGCGGTCAAAAGAAGCGTGAGACAGGCACCGATCGAGAAGACCCTCCCCAACCCTCCCTGCTTAAGGAGGGAGTCAGGATTTGAACAAAAATATGTTTTCAGTTTGTGCAGCATATTCATTTAGTAAGTAACCAAAATTGACGATAATTATATGCGGCTTTTATCTAACATGAATTATCATGAATTTACATGAATTATTATTTCGTAAATCATCAGTTATGCGAAGTGGCACCGGTTACGACATCGGCCTTCATCGGATGAGCCTTCATATATTCGACATACTCGCGATAACCCTTTGGGAAGGGATCGGTGTTGGGTTGTGGCTGCTGCGGCAGGTTGGCAACAAAGCTTTGCGCATCGCCCGCCAGCAGAAGGCTGGCCATGAAGTAGTCGTAAGCCAACTGGTTCTGTCGATTGCGGAGCACGAGCTGTCCCAGCATCTTGGTCATCTCGGGATAATAATAGAGGAAATCGTTCTCAAGACGTATCTGACGCTTGCGGCTCCAGTCGGGGTGTTGTGCAATCTTGTCCTCGTCGTAGAGATAGGTCTCAGCCTGTCGCGCCCAGTCGCGGTAGAAGAGGGTGTGCTTCAGCTGGTCGATATATTTTGAAGCCACGTCATATTTGCCATTGATGATGTTGCATTCCGCGATGCGTTTGGTGAAGCGTCCGCTCTTGCGGAAGTTGAGGATGCTTTCCTGCAGGTCGAAGGCATAACGCATCGATTCGTTGACAAAGCCGAGCTGATAGAATGCTTCCATGGTGGGCACGCAGGTCAGGTTGTCGCGTTTCCAGGGCATCAGCAGGCTGTGCATGCCTCGCTGCGAGAATGTGAACATGCGGTTCGCCAGCTGACCCTCCATGGCCAACGCCAGATTGACGGCCGTAGAGCTTTGCTCGCTGTTCATAGCTTGGAGCGCCTCTTTGCGATGTTGTTCGGCCAGTTGGATGATACCTTTCCAGTTCCCTTTCCGAATCAAGTAATTCTGTTCGAGCAGGGAATCAATGTTCGGGTCGTAATCGTTGGAATAATTGATGGCGGCAAACAACAGGACGCAGACGAGTAGGGGCAACGAGGTCCACAGTTCCAGTCCGGATTTCAGTCCTCGCGGTTTTGTCTTTTGATACCGGATGTAGTGACAGAAGGCTGCGAGCGCTACGAGCGTTGGATAGAGCAAATAGCTTTGCGAGGGGTCGGACATCATTCTAATGGTAAGACGATGATAGTTGATGCCGCTCAGCACGGTATTCCACGGATACTGCGCCATCCAAAATGTGCGACAAACGTAGAACCACAGTCCTGCTGCGGCAAGCAGTATCAGCGAGCGCACGATGCCCTTCGTCCAACGATGCCGGATGAGTTCATCCACACAGGCCATGCCCACCTGCACGATAAAGGCGGTGCCGACAAGCCAGTAGAGCGGGAGCATGACGACGAGCTGGGCCCAAAAGCCCCAACGACGTGCCAGCAGATAGACAGAAAGGCTCAGGATGACCGAGACGGGGAAGGAGAGGAGCAGGTCCATGTCGCCCATCGTCTGGAGCGTGAATAGCACGGGGATGAACGAGAGGACGAAGGGACTCCAGGAACATTCCTTGTTGCGGAAGGCGAGAAAGGTCAGCACTTGCAGGGCCATCATCAGCAAGGCAATGATAAGGGCGCCGCAAGAAGGATAGTAATAGAATTGCACAAGGAATTCGCTGAGCCAGTCGGCAAAGCCTCCAGCTACCGCGATGCGCTCAAGGAAATAGTCGCCCGTCGTCAGAAACAACTGGTTCTGCTCGTGGTAGCAGAGATATTCGGGATGCAGGAGCCACCAGAACAGAAAGACCAATACTCCCAACAGGAGTGACAGCACATATTTAATGACATCATTGCGTTTCATGGCTGCAAAGATAGCGCTTTTGACGTTATCTTCCTAATAATTTGTGAAAAAAGTGAACTGTTCGCAGATAATTGTTGGTCAAATGCAAAAAAAGGATTATCTTTGCGGCGTTATTTTCGATGAGTTTTTTCTCATCAATTTCATGCAAGGAAACAGACTGAATATATGAAGAAGTTGTTTATAGTTGTCGCTGCGCTGACGGGTCTGTCGATGCTGACGGCATGTCATGGAGGAAAGAACGGAAAACTTGCCGAAGGTGAGTTTGTCATTGAAGGCACGCTTCCTGCCGAGCGATACGAGGGAGCATGGCTCTACATGGTGCCGATGCGCGGACCAGAGCCTAAGCCTGTTGATTCGGTCGCAGTGGCGCGCGATGGATCCTTCCGATTCACGGGAAACGTGGAGCAGGTGGCCGTGCTGCGATTGGATTGGCATGTGCGTTACGGTATCCAGGAACTGCTCGTGGTGACTGAGCCTGGTGTGACGCGCGTCCGTCTCGATAGTATCAGCTCGTGCATTGAGGGAACACCTCAGAATATGCTCCTGCAGGAATGGAAGGAACATCAGCAGAGTTTCTTGATGGCGCGTGCAAAGGTGGGGAAGATGCGACAGGAACGCATTTCGGAGGAAATTTGGAAGCCCATCGCCGACTCGGCAGCCGTGAGCCAGGGAGAATTCATCTACCAGCTGCTGAAGGAAAGCGGCCCGAATACAGCCACCCGATTCATTGGCACAATGCTGTCCGGCCATATCGACAGCACACGCCGTGCCGAACTAAAGGAGCTGCTGGTTGATACGATTGACTATTCTAAGCCACAGCCGGGATTCAGAAGGTGATAAAAACACTCCGCATAGGAATCGTCCTATGCGGAGTGTTTTTATTATCAAGGAAGTGATTACTTGGCCTTGAACTGCCAGAATGTAGCCTCGCCCCAGTTGCCGAGACCGCCGAAGTCGCCGCCGTCGGGATAAACGAGGGTCATGGCATCGCCAGTCATGTAGCATACTTCGTAGGTGCTTGGCATGTTGCCGTTCGAGTTGATCTCGTAAGGCCAGAGGATGGCACCGTTCGACGACTCGATCTTGAGGTCAGCCACCTTCCAGGGGTTGCCTTCGACAATTTCGAACTCGTATGAGCCATTGCGGATGGCCTGGCCTGCTGCATTGTAGGAGGTGATTTCACCATCCTTCCAGATCATGTAGGCATCCATGCTCTCGTCACCACTGATGGCATCGCCACCACGGTGATTGGTCTGGCCGCCGAAGTCGGCTTCGGAGGTGACGCCCCACCACATGCCTAAACCTGTTGCATAGACATCGGCACCATTGCCACCGCAGTAACCCATGTTGCCCCAAAGGACGCCGCCATTCGGGCATTCGGTGTTCCAGGTCCAAGCCTTGCCCTTGCCATCGACACCTTCGGCCAGGCCTTCCAGGTCGGAGTTGCTGGCGAAGTGCCAGAATGTGGCTTCACCCCAGTTACCAAGGGCACCGAAGTCACCTCCATCGGGATAAACAAGACACATCTTATCGACGGTGAGGTAGCAAACCTCGAAGTTGGTGACATACTTGCCGCCAGCGTTGATCTCGAATGGCCAGAGCACACTGTTCTCGCCAGTCACGAGGTTACCGCACTTCCATGCACCATTGGCGATGGCATCGGCATTGTAGTCCTGAAGTTCGTAGCTGGTGCTGTTGAGGAGCAAGCCGTCCTTGTCGTACTTGAAGATCTCGCCATCCTCGGTGAATACCATGTAGGCATCGAGGTCCTCTTCGCCGGTCATGTAGTCGTTGACCGAATGAGCCAGCTGGCTTTCAAAGCCGTTAGTGCCTGCAGCTGGGTCTTCGTAAGGACCAGTGACGCCCCACCATTGGCCAGCGCCTGTGAGTGCCACGGCTTCACCTGCGCCTCCGAGGTAACCCATGTTGCCCCAGATGGTACCATTGATGGATGGATCCCACTTCCAGGTCTTCTTGCCTGAATTGGAAGCCATGAGTTTCTCGGCTACCGAGAGCTCCTGCTTTACGAAGACGGTGGCAGAATACTCGGCCTGAGCCTTCGAGAGGTCGGAATTGACTACCTGCACGAAGAACTTCTGATTGGGGTCGGAACCACGGCCAGGCAGGATGATGAATGAGCCTGAAGGACCGATGGCAAGTTGGTTCTCCGTTCCGTCGGGTTTGAGGTTATAAACGCGGACGGTGGTGGCAGGGTTGGTAGTGTAGGTGAAGTAGTTGCCGTCGGCAGCGGGATTGCCGCTGGCATCGGTCTGCGTGAAGTTGAAGAAGCCTTGCTGCGAGAGCTGTGAGTCAACGACAGCAGTGGGGGTAAAGGTACCTCCCTCCTCAATGGGGTCGCAAGCGACCATCAAACTGGCTGCAGCAATGATATATAATGCTTTTTTCATTGTAGTAATCTTTTATAGGATTAATATACCGGAGTACCAGTCATGTTGGCATCAGCCTGCGAGGGACCCCAGCCGGGATTCTGCTTGAGGACTGTCTCGTCGCCGATGTTGGCAATCTGAGTGGGAGGAATGGGAAGGAAGCCGTTGGTCTCGGCATAGCGGGTTGCCCAACCTGTCGAGGCGTGGCGCATGGTGGTCCAGCGGCCGGTGTAGTTCACACGGCTGCCTTCCTGCTTCTGCAGGGCCACGGCAGCTTCGCAGCCGGAACCGCCGTCGATACCCGACCAGCGACGCAGGTCGTTGAAGCGGAGACCTTCGCCTGCAAACTCGAAGCGGCGCTCGTTCTTCATCTGTGGAAGCGAGTATTGGCTTACTGGATCAAGTCCTGCACGCGCACGTACCTTATTCCAATTGGTGGTAGAGCCGGTGAGCTCTGACTCCATGAGCAGAATGTCGGCATAACGCATCAGCACAAGATCGGTGTAGTGATCACCCTGCATACAGTTGCCATTGTTCTGGGTAGCTCCCTCAGCTTCACGGAGAACGCTCCAGAAGTTGTATGGGCCAGCGGTCTGGTCGTTGTCGGCAGTTTCTTTGGTGGTAATCTCAACCAGCTTCTTGTTGTAGTAACCGGCATCCTCGGTGCAGGAGGTGGTAAAGACGAACTTCTCAAGCTCGGCCTGAGCGTCGAGGATTGTAGCCTTCTTGCGAGGATCGGAATCAGGCCATTCGTCCCAAAGGGTAGCATTCATTGTACCCATGCCCCAGCCGATGGCGTAGGGGAAGGTGTGGCTGTTACCGTTGGCATTGCCTGCGCCGTCGTCATCACAGCGGAGCGAGCAGTAGAGGCTCAGCTGATTGATGAAGCCCATCGAAACGGTACCGTTCCAAGAGGCACAGTTGCTGAACTGGATCTGGAACACCTGCTCAGAGTTGCCATTGCCTGCCCAATACTGATTATTGGCAGCGAGATCCTGAACATAGTCATAGTCGGGCGCCGTAAGATCGTTGGTGTAGGTCCAGAGCTGACGGAAGTCGTTGACGAGCGTATAGAAGCCTGAGTTGATGGTGGCCTGGAGGGAACCAACTACATCGTTCTTGCTGATTGATGAGAAGGCATAACCTTCGGGAGCGGTGATGTCGGGGATGGAAGTTGAAACGTCAGACACCTTGTTGTAGAAGCCCTCGTAGAACATGTAGGCACGGGCCAGGAAGCCGGCGGCTGTACCCTTGGTGGCATGGCCGTCGCCCAATGTGGTGCCACCGAACTGCATGAGGTTGTAGGCAGTCAGGAAGTCGGCGATGATGTGAGGATAGATCTCGTCCTTGGCCGAAAGCTGTGGACATGGATCGGGAGCGGCGGGTGCCCAGTAAGCGGGGATGTCGCCGAAGAACTGTGAGCCCCACAGGTAGAAGAGGCCGCGCATGAAGTAGGCCTCGCCAACGAGTTGGTTACGGGTGCTTTCCTCGATGGAGGCAAGAACGCTCTCATCAGTATAGATGATGGAGTTGGCGCGGGCAATACCTACGTAGGTGTTGTGCCAAGCGTTGTCGTAGAGTCCATCCTTGTTGCTCATGAGGTGACCTACGGCATGTGCCTCGACGTCGCCTGTGCCACCGGCACCGTTGCAGTCGTCAGACATGAGGTTATAGGTCATGTAGGGAGTCTCCAGAGGAGAGGTGACGTACTGGTTCATTACACCGTAGAGGGCTGAAATCTGCTTGTTCAAGTCGTTGGGACTATGTGGGAAGTTGCCCGAGTTGGCACCAGTATAGTTCACCGAGTCGAGTGCATCATCGCATGAACCGAATGCGAAGCAGGCAGCTACGGCCAGCATAATGTATTTTTTCATATCTTTAATCTAATTATTAATTCAAATTACTAATAATTACATATCATTCTGTCTAATCAATAATTAGAACTTGATGTTGACACCTACGATGTAAGTGCGGGCAGATGGATAAAGACCTACGTCGATACCCGAGATCCAGTTGCCGTTGCCGTTACCACCGTTCGAGCCGATTTCAGGATCGACACCGGTGTAGCTGGTGAAGGTGTAGAGGTTCTGGGCCTGTGCATAGACGCGGAGCTGGCCGAATGGGCAAGCCTTCCATACTTTCTTGATGTCGTAGCCGATGGTTACGTTCTGGATCTTGAAATAGTCGGCATCCTGCATGTAGAGGGTAGATACCCACTGGTTGGCCTCGCCGCCTACGGTGTAGCGTGGACGAGTGTTATTGGTGCCTTCGCCTGTCCAACGGTCAAATACATCAGTAGTATATTGTACGTATGGGTTGGCAAGAAGAGCAGTGCGGTAGCACTGGAGTACCTGCTGGCCGAATGCGCCTGCGCCCTGAACGGCGAAGTCGAGACCCTTCCAAGAGAAGCCGATGTTGGCACCGATGGTCACGTCGGGATTCGGGTTGCCGATTTCGTGACGGTCGCCGCCGTCCTCAACCTCGGCATAAACGATGCTGCCGTCGCCATTGAAGTCATCCCAAATGGGATCGCCAGGCTGGGCATTGCCGAGCACGGCCTTGCCTGCTGCACGGGCATTGTCAATCTCGGTCTGGTTCTGCCAGATACCGCTATAGGTCATGCCACTGAAGTAGCCGATGGGGTGACCTTCCTTGACAAGGGCTGCATAGCCGGAATTCTCGAAGATGGCGTCACCGACTTCCTGACCCATGGTGCCGGAAGCTGTGCCGAGCTGCTTCACTTCGTTCTTGTTGGTGGCGATGTTGAAGTTAACGTGATATTCGAAATCCTTGGTGATGTGGTCGTTCCAGGTGAGAGCCACCTCAAAACCGGTGTTGGTCACCTTACCGCCATTGATAACGGCAGGAGCCTCATATCCGAATACGTCGATGAGAGGAGCCTCGATGATCCAGTCCTTGGTATCCTTCTGATACCAGTCGAAGGCTACGCCAAGACGGCTGCCGAAGAAGCGGGCATCGAAACCGAGGTCGAGCTGCTGAGAGGTCTCCCAACCCAGGTCGGGATTAGGCTGGTTGTAAGCGTAGGCACCGGTGACATACTTGCCGTTGACGGTGTAGCTGTTATCGCTCGAGAACTTGTAGCCGTAGTCGGCATAATCGGTGGGCGAGAAGTAGATGTTCGAGAGATAGGGGAACGATCTTGGAACATTGCAGTTACCATTCTGACCCCAGCTGCCACGGATCTTGAAGAAGTCCATGAAATGAGTGATGGGCTCAGCCCAAGTCTCGTTGGTGACTACCCAACCTGCAGAAACCGAGGGGAAGTAACCCGAACGCTTGCCTTTTGCAAAGTTCGAGGAAGCATCACGACGGGCAATGAGGGTGAGCATGTATTTCTCCTTGTAGTTGTAGTTGATACGACCGAAGAAGGAGTTGAGGGTCATCTGATGGTGGAAGTCGCCGCCGCTGAAGCCGGTGATGTCGTCCTTGGTCTCGTAGTTGCTCATCATGGCATAGTCCCAACCATTGAGGAGGAGGGAGCCGGCTGCCGACGAACTGGTCGAGAGATTCACGCTCATGTTCTGGCTGAAGAGGCTCTGCTCCATTGACTGGCCGACCATGACGTCGAGGTGATGGCCACCGAGGTCGGGAAGAGTATAAGAAAGGGTGTGCTCGAGGGTGAGGCTGCCGCTCTGGCTTTCGCTCTGCGAAGTCTGGTAAGAGTCGCTCGAGCTGGTGTTGCTCACGCTGAATGGCTGAGTGAAGCTGCGGTAGTGGTTGGCGCTGAAGCCGGTGTTCATTGAGCCACGCCATTTGAGATTCTTGATGGGCTCGATCTCGAGGTAGAAGGTAGCACCTACACCGAAGTCACGGCTCTTGTTCATACCACCGAACTGACCATTGTAAAGGCCGTTGAGCGGGTTGGAGTAGATCATGGTGCTGTAGCCGGCACCTGCGGTGTTGTAGCCGTTGAGGTTGCCCTCCTCGTCGAAAGGCTCAACGAGAGGAGAAGCCGAATAGGCACCCTGCATGATGTTCCAGTAACCGTTGCTCTCGGCGAGAGAGTGGCTGTTGTGATACCAGTAGGAGAGGTTTTCGCCCAACTTGATAACGTCGCGACCTGAAGCGGTGCGATAGATGACGTGGTCGGAATTGATGCGGCCGCCGAAACGCTCGTAGTTCGAAGCCTTCTCGGCGCCCATGATACCTTCCTGATTCGAATAGGTGAGGCTGACAGAGAACTTTGAGCGGTCGGTACCACCCGTCAGGTTGAGTGAGTGGCTGTGCTGCATGGCGTTCTTGTTGCGGTATTCCTCAAACCAGTCGGTACCTTCCCATCCGGCATTCACCTTGTCGAGAATGCGCTGCGGAACGATGGTGTTCCAAACGGGAGCATTGCCCGTGTAGTTGAACATCGTCTCGTTGATGACCTGCATGTATTCCTTCGCATTGAGGGTAGCAGGACGCTTGTAGGGGTTCGACCAACCAGCGAAGCCGTCGTACTGCACGGTAACCTTGCCGGCCTTGCCCTGCTTGGTGGTCACGAGAATAACGCCGTTGGCAGCACGTGCACCGTAGATGGCTGCAGAGGCAGCATCCTTCAACACGTCGATGCTCTCGATTTCGTTGGGGTTAAGACCGTTGAGACCGTTGTCGGCTGTACCTGCATTCACACCGTCGATGATGAGGAGTGGCGACGAACCGTTGACGGTACCGAGACCACGCACATTCACCTTGAAGCCCTGGCCTGGCTGGGTCGAACTCTGGGTGATGTTCACACCAGGAGTGGTAGCCTGCATGGCGGTCAGTGCATTGCTGGTGTTCAGCTTGGCAATGTCCTCGCCCTTCACCTGCACGGTGGCACCGGTGACGAGCTTCTTCTTCTGTGTACCGTAACCCACTACAACAACATCTTCGAGTGACTGACTGTCTTCGCGAAGGGTAACTGTCATGCCGGGAGCGGCCTTGACTGACTCGGATACATAGCCGATGAAACTGATTTCGAGCTCAGAGCCAACGGGAGTATCCAATGAGAACTGGCCGTCGATGTCGGTGACGGCACCATTGGTAGTACCTTTGACGCGAACGTTGGCGCCGATCACCGGATCACCAAATTCGTCAACAACAGTACCGGTAATCTTCTGGTTTTGTGCCACGGCAGTCTGCATCAGACATGGGGCAACGAAACCAGGAGCACCACCAGCCAGCAACAGGGTAAGACCTGCTGCGAGCCAAGTTTTTCTTGTTTTGCTCATTGATTAGTAAATTAAGTTAAATATGTTAGTTAATATGCGTGCTATGTGAGTTATGCGTTGCAAAGATAGATTATTTTGTAACAATAAAGCTGACAAATTATTGATTTAACATTTTGTTTTAACAATTTTAACAATCTTGTGGGCCGTGTGCAAATTTATTGCAAAAATAATACAATAATTTTCTATTGTTACATTTTTCTATTGTTGGAAAATATACAACTATAATCATTACAAGGGATGCGCGGAAATAGCCACAGAAAAGCAGCACCGACTACACTCTATGAATAGCAGTCTGTGTTTTCATCGGTTGGTCGAAACCTTCTTGTTGTTGCTATTTCCTTAAAAAAGATTATCTTGCCATCCGATAGATTTGGACAATATCCTCGGCACGCAGCACCTTGAAGTTACCTTGTGGAACTGTGTCATTCAGCGTGCATTTGCGCGCCATCTCCTGGATTTCCTCGTCGGTGATTTCACGTCCGATCAGTTCATGGATGGTCGTGGGCATGCCAATGGAACGATAGAAGGTGCGCATCCGTTCGATTCCCTTCAGCGCCGTGCCTTCGGGGTCGGTGAAATCGTTGGGAACATCCATCACGTTGACCGCGAACTTGACGAAGCGGCTTATGTTCTCCTTATATACATACTTTGCCCAGCTCAGCCATATCACAGCCAGTCCGGCTCCGTGAGTAGCATCGAACATGGCGCTTAGTTCGTGCTCAATCTGGTGGGTGGCCCAGTCACCTGTCAGGCCGCAACCTGTGAGCCCGTTGTGTGCCAAGCTGCCTCCCCACATGTTTTGAGCGCGGTTGCGATAGTCGGTGGGATTCTCCAATACGGCATGAACGGATTCCTTCATGGTTCGCAGGATGGCTTCGGCGATATTGTCGGTGAGCGTCATATCGTCGTCGTGGGAAAAGTAGCGCTCCATGGTATGCATCATGATGTCGGTCACACCGGCAGCTGTCTGGTAAGGCGGGAGGGTGAAGGTGCGCTCGGGATTCATGATGGCAAATTTCGGACGGCAGATGTCATTGGAATATCCCAGTTTGATGTCTCCGTCTTCGTTGGTGATGACACTGGATTCGCTCATTTCGCTACCGGCAGCAGGGATGGTCAGCACACAGGCGACGGGCATACAGTCCTTGGGGCTTGCCTTGCCGGTATAGAAGTCCCATACTTCACCGTCATAAACGGCACCATAGGCGATGGCCTTGGCCGAGTCGATAACGCTTCCTCCACCGACAGCCAACAGAAAATCGATCTTCTCGCGCCGTACGATATCGATTCCTTGATGCACGAGGGACAATCGCGGATTGGGAACCACGCCGCCTAATGTAACAAAATCGATGCCGCCTTTCTGGAGACAATCACAGACTTCGTCGAGGAGACCTGACTTCTTGGCACTTTTGCCTCCATAGTGTACGAGTACCTTGTGTCCGCCATACTTGAGTACAAGCTCCGCTACTTTTTTCTCGGATTCTTTTCCGAATACCACCTCGGTGGGGGTATAATACAAAAAATCTTTCATTTTTCCTTATTTTTTGTTTATGGTTGATATGGATAGTTCCAGATGGACTTTTTGTTTGTGCAAAAATAACTGATAAATACCAAATGACCAAATGAATTTGTTACAATTATTTATAGTTATGTTTCTTTTTTGATAAACGAGTGAATTTCAAGAGATCGGCAGCTTATCGCGAAATATAGAGCAACAAGAGAATTGAAACAATAATGAAATAAGAAACGAGAAAGCGAATCTTGTATTCGATGTAACTTTGACAAATATGCCCGCATATCTGATTGATGGGATCGGAAATGCGGGCATACATTATTCTTTAGAAATTGTTGAATCTTGGGTCGGCAGCAGGAATGATGGCGATGCACTCCATTTCGATAAGCCATGCAGGGCGGCAGACGGGTGCCAGGGTGATGACGCGAGGTGTCTTGGGTAGTCGTTCGTTGAGGTATTGGCAAGCAACCTCGTAGTCGGCCACATCGCGCAGATAGACGATGGATTGCACAATATCGTCGAGCGTGGCACCACCTTCGTCAAGCAGTGTCGCGATATTTTCGAGCATTCGGGCCGCCTGTGCCTTGACGTCGCCGAGGTGAATGGCCTCGCCTCGATTGTTGATGCTTGCTGTGCCGCTGATGAGCAGGTGACGGCGGTCGCCATATTGGATGGCTGTGCCGCGTTCGAATGTCACACCATATTGATAGGTCGGGTTAAGGTGCGTAGGGGCATAGAGATAACGTTGTTGCTCGGGGCGTAGTCCTTGAGCAGCGTATGCATCCATCTGCACGCGGCTTTGTGTGATGATGGGTTGTCCACCGATGCCCGTACTGGCGATATAATGTGTGTCGGGTGTGAGGTGCTGCATCGTGAAATTGTTGCAGCGTGCTTCGACCATTCCTTTGTAGTTGGTATCTACATCGCGGATGAAGAACCAGGTTCGCAGACAGTTGTCGGCCAGATTGAGGTCGGCATGGCGAAGCTGTGCCTCATATCCTTCGAGAATCTCACGCGTCTGGGTGTGGGAGCCGCCAGTGGTTGATTGCCAGTTGGTGCTCCAGTAGTGCTGGTATCCGTTGTGGGAGGTCACAGTCAGGTTTTCAGAGGCGCTGACTTCAAGACCCTCGACCATGTAGATCCATAGGGCCAGCTTGGTGCCGTCGAGTGGGGGTTGTCCGATCATCGAGACAGCACCCTTGTCGTTGCCTTCGCGTTGGAGTTGTGCTTTGAGAATGGGCGCCTGGTTGGCGATGTCGCTGAGCAGGTAGCGCCGCATGATGACTTTTGAGGCGGGGTATTTTTTCTGTAATTGGCTATATGCTCTTTGTATCTTCTCCATCTGTTCCTCGAAGCGGTCGAAGCCACGCTGAACATGAAGGATGACGTGACGTTCACATACGCCATGAGGTGGGGCAAAGGTAGCTACTTCTGCCCAGGACCGTATTTGGTCGAATTCTATTTTTTCAAAATCCATAAACCATTAATCATTAACCAATAACCCTCTCACCTTCTCCATCGTGCGAACCATTCCCACATCGTGGGATTCCAGATGTCGTAATCGACGTGGTGGCCGTAGTTGCGGAAGATGCGGTATTGCTTGGGAGAACGCACGAGGTTGTAGCCCGAGAAGTTGGTATGCGGAGGACAGGTGGGATCCTGCAGACCGATGGCCATATAGACGGGACATTCGATCCATCGTGCCAGGTTCTTGATGTCAAAATAGCTCATCACACGCAGCATTTCGGTGTTGCTCATGCCAAGAGCGTGCTGCTTGGCTTCGATGGGCTCGGCGGGCCAGCGTACTATCTGGAAGTAATCGGGGAAGTCGCTCATGAACGTGATATAGACGGCGGCTGCCGTGATGCGGTGGTCGAGCGCTGCCACGGCCATACTGCAAGCTCCTCCTTGGCTACCTCCTTCGACAAAGATGTTGCGGGTGTCGGCTTGAGGTAGGGTGCAAAGGTAATCAATGCCACGGATGCAGTCGAGGTAGGCTCCGCGATAGTAATAGGTGGCGGGGCTTTCGAGGCCGTATTGAATCCAATCGCCATAGCGGTTGTGAGGCTTGTTCTGTCCTTGGCCGCGCACGCTGACGATAGCTTCGATATACTCTTGTCCTTCGGTATCGAGGTCCCAGATGTCGCTGTTGTAGCCCAGGAAGAGCACGTGCATCGGGTACTTGGAATTTTTGTCGTTCGTGACCGGCACGGTGTAATAGACCTGTACCGTGTCGTTATCGACGCTGAGCACCTTGGCCGAAAACACTTTCTTTCGTTTTGAACTCTTGTCCTTCATTTCCTTGACCTGCGGCGAAAGAGGGACTGCGGCAAGTTCAGCGCGGGCCTCGTCCCAGAACTTTTGGAAGTCGGGCTGTGCATCGGGCAGCGAAACGATATTTTCGGGTTCGAAGCCGATGGTGTAGAATGGTCGGTGACCCTGACCGCCCCATTGCTCGTAGGCATTATCGACGATGTTCTGCCCCCCTGCTTCGACAAAGGCATGATAGAAGCCGGGCGTGGAGATGCAGGGATTGATGGAGAGACACGCACTGTCGCCTTTTGCGATGTTGACCTTTTGCGAAATCACACAAACGGGCAGTTGCGTATCGGTGGTTATGCGAACGGTGATGATGTCATCCAACGGATTGAGCAGCGAATCCTTGATGGTGAATGTCAATTCAGGTGACTCGGGGGCGTACCACACCCAGTCCTCGCCCTCGAGCGTGACCTTGGGCTGTGCCTGCAAGGCCAATGAGAGCAGTCCTAAACTTAGCGCTAAGAGTTTTTTCATTTTTTGGGGGGCGATAGTGGCTATATTTTCTATAGTGACTATATTGACTATAGTAACTATAGTGACTATAATAACTATAAAATATTAGTTTGGCCCTATTTGCTGATTTCAGCATTCAGTTCCTTGATCATTTGGAGCGTGGTGGTGTCGCAGGCGAAGACGGAGTTGAGGCCCTGTTCCTCTTGGGCGGGGTCGCAAACGTAGTCGTCATAAGGCTGCCAAATCACATTCTTGACATTGGCACGGCCTCCCCAGCCCCAGAAGTTGCAGCCGGCTATCATGCCCGAGTCGCGGATGATGGAGAAGACATAACGATAGTAGGCATCGCGTCCTTGGGTGGGCGAACCGGGGGTGAAGACAAAACGGTCGCGCGGATAGCCGAACTCCTCAAGCACCATGGGCCGGCCGGCAACGCTCATGTACTTGTACGCGTTCCTTATATAATCTAATGTGGAGTCGCAGGCGGCCTGTACCCGTTCGACGATAGGGTCAGGGGTGTCTTCGGCAATCGTCTTGTCGGCGTCATAGTTCTGGTTGAACTGTCCAAGCCAGCCCCAGTTGTTGGGCCAGATGTGGATGCATGCATAATCGATATTCGGCAGGGTGTGGATGGCGTTGAAGAGGACGTAGTCGTCCTGACAGCCATGATAACCCTCGGAGCCCGTGGTGACGAGGTGGTTGGGGTCGAGGCTCTTGATGAGGCGTGACTGCTCATCAATCCACTCAACGAACTTGGCTTTGTGGAGCGAATCGTCAGCAAAGCAGCGGGGTTCGTTGGCAATTTCCCAAGCCATCAGGGCAGGTGACTCGGCGTATGGCTTGCCGGTGATGGAGTTTGTGCGGCTCACGATAAAGCGAACATGATTTGCTGCCAAAGCCTTGGCCGAATCGTTGAGAACAAAGGCCGACACGTACTGCATGTATTCCCACCAGCCATCGTAGCTGGGCACGGGTGTGCGGTCGAAATGCACCATCTTGCCGGGTTCTTTCGAACTCATCACGTCGCCCGTATAGCCTACCCAGTCGAGATAGGCACCGTAGCCGCCCGACCACTCCCAGGCATTGTTGAAATAGAGCACGGCCTTCATCTGGCGTTTCTCAAGTTCCAACATCATGTAGTCGAGTCCTTCAAGAATCGTGTCGTTATAAACACCGGGCTCGAGCTGCAGTTTGGGAGAGATATGCGAGGGGATACCTTCCCGACCATCGCCGCCCACGAGGACGCGGACGTTGTCGATGCCCACGGCCTTCATGTCGTCGAGTTCTTCGGCGAGACGTAGGCGATTGCCACCGCGCCCTGTTGAGCCGAGGATAGCACCATACCAGAAGTTTGTACCCACGTAGCGATATTCCTTGCCGCCTTGGAAGAACTTGCCGTTACGGACAGTCACGTAAGGAGTTTCTTCCTGCGGCCTCGTACATGAAACAAGTAGAGCGATAAGGGAAAGGCAGAATATTAGCTTTTTCATATCCCTTTTCAGTTATCTGTAGTGAAGGGTACCACTGGCAGACCAAAACAGTTGTGCAGCTGTGTGGTGGTGAAGTTGTGGTAGTTGTAGCGCACATTCTTTACCCTGCCTGCCTCGGGGCAGATGAGTTTCAGATAGCAACCTTGATATTCGGGGTCGCGCCAATCGCTTTCGGCCCAAACGGTGGCCTTGTGCCAGACGCCATCGGCACCGGCTGCCTCAAAACCTTCAATGTCGAAGAGACGATCGACTCCCTCGGCGAGGTTCGTGAAGTAAAGGCATACGATCTGACCCTTGTCGTTGGGATTGGCTGCTATTGGCGTGCCGGCCACTACATTGAGATCCTTGGTGGCCACCTCGATGGTCTTCATGCGCAAAAATTCGGGAGCCTCGGCATGAATGCCCTGGATGCCATAGTCGCGCGTCGCAGCCATGTAGGCCAGGCGCTGTCCGATCTCCTTCTTGCGGCATCCGTGAATCTGTTCGGCTTCGTAGGGAAGAATCAGGTCGTTGGTCGAAACGCAGCCGCAGTTCTCCAGTTCATGGGCAATCTGGTGCTGGGCGGCACGGAAGTTGGCGCAATCGGTACCATCAACATCGCCATAGCTGTAGCCGGGCAGTTCGACGGTGTAGAACGGCAACGGGTCATCCCCCTGTCGCCACATCTTGCGCCAAAGGCGAACCATGGTCTTGAAGCGGTCGATATATTCCTTCTCGCGCCCCATGTTCGATTCTCCCTGGTTCCAAAGGAAGCCCTTCACGGTGTAGCCGGCCAAGGGATGGAGCATGCCGTTGAACATCACCATCTTGCGGAGATAGTCGGCATCGCCTGTCGGTGTCAGGCCTTCGTGATAGGTGAGCAGAATCTCCTTGGGCAACCATCCCTCCACGCAGCTGCCGCCCCATGAGCAGTTGATGATGCCCACGGGAACGTCGAGGATTTCTGTCAATGTCTGTGCGAAAAAGTAGCCGCAAGCCGAGAAGCTGCCCGCATTCTGTGGTTCGCAAACCTTCCAGCCTCCAGGCACGCGATCCTGTGGTTCCAAAGCATCCTTCTTGGCGATGGTGGCCACGCGAATACTGCGGCGATAACGTCCCGAGAGGGCAATCTCCTCGTTGGCACCTCGGACGGGGCAGTTCCAGAAACCGCCGAGCGGCATCTCCATGTTCGACTGGCCTGAGCAGAACCACACCTCGCCGATGAGCACATTCTCGATCTGACGGGTCTCGCCGTCACCCTTGATGGTGAGGCTTTGCAGCTCGTATGATGCTGCCGGAGTTGGGATCTGCAATTCCCAGCGACCGCTCTGCTTGTCGGCGGTGGCTCGATAGGTTTCGGTGTTCCACGAAGTATTTACCTCGACGGCCGAACCGCCTTTGGCCCATCCCCACAGGCGGGCCGAGGTCTGCTGTTGCAGCATCATGTCGTTGCCGATGATCTCAGGCAGTTCGAGGGCGTGAACTCCGAGGAAGCTTAACAACAGGGCAGCGATTGACAATACTATCCTTTGCATAGATTTTGTTTTATTGTTGTTTATTGGGTCCTTATCTAGATTATCTAGAATCTCTAGAAACTCTAGAATCTCTAGTTCTTACACGAATATCTTGTTCTTGTGGTAGTTCTCGCGAAATTGTGTGGGCGAACAGCCTTTGCGCTTCTTGAAGATACGATTGAAGTTCGAAATGTTGTTGAACCCCGAATCGTAGCAGATCTCTACGACCGACGTGGTGGTATCGACCAGCTGGCGGGCGGCATAACCAAGACGGATGTCGATGATATAGTCCGAAAGCGTGCGCCCCGTCCTCACCTTGAAGAAGCGACTGAAGGCCGTCGGCGTCATGCCGGCAAGGTCAGCTACGGTACTCAGTCGAATCTCTTCCTTGAAATGCTCGTCGATGTATTCCTCAACCTTGCGTACCCGTCGGCTGTCGGCTGTCGATTTCACCGAAGCAAACGACGAGGAGGCCAGCAGATGGAAATCGTCTTCGAGCGAAAGCTGGTAGAGGATGTCGAGCAAAATGAGCACACGCGGGAAGCCGGGCTTCTCCGACGAGAGCTTGTCGAGCTTGTTGAAGACTCGCATGATGGCAGGCAGTCCGAAGCATACTCCGCGCTTGGCATTCTCGAAAAGGCGGGCCAGCGAAGCCATCTGGCTCTTGGCAAGGAAAGATTCGCCCAACAGGTCGGGCGAGAACTGGATGACGAACTCACGCACCTTCTTTCCCGCCGCCACGTCGATCAGCACCTCGTCGGGATGTTGCTCCCAGGCATGTTCCAGATTGCTTCCAATCAGGACCAAGTCATACTGGCCGCAAATCTCAATCGAGTCGCCCACCACACGGTGCACGCCGGTACAGTTCTCCATAAACGTGAGCTCCACCTCCTCGTGCTTGTGCAACGGATAGTCATAGTGATCCTTCTTGTGATCCATCACGTAGAAGCTGTCGTGCTCGGTGAGTGGAGTGATTTCAGTAATGATTTTATCCATGGTGTTTTTTGATATAAGTGGGGGCAAATATACAAGAATTCCGCGACTTTCGCAAATTATTGGCACGAAATCGTTGCAAAAAAGTGTCATTCCGATCTCTTTTGTCAAAAAAGTATCATTTTTTTTTATTGTTTTTTGAAAAAACCGAAAAAACTTTCTACCTTTGCCGTGTTTTTTTTGAAAACCCCTCCATAACCCATAACCCCTAACCCATAACCCTATGAAATTAGGTTTCGACAACGACAAGTACATCCGCATACAGTCGGAGCATATCAAAGAGCGCATCGCCCACTTCCAGGGCAAGCTCTATCTTGAACTCGGCGGCAAGCTCTTCGACGACCATCACGCCTCACGTGTCCTGCCAGGCTTCCAGCCCGACAGCAAATTGCGAATGCTCAGCCAGCTCGCCGACTCGGCCGAGATTATCATCGTCATCAGTGCTACCGACATCGAGAAGAACAAGGTGCGCGCCGACCTCGGCATCACCTACGACGAGGACGTGCTGCGCCTCCGCAGCGAGTTCCAGAGCCGTGGCTTTTACGTCGGCGGTGTCGTCATCACTCACTACAACGGGCAGGCCAGCGCCAAGGCCTTCCGCGAGCGCCTCGAACGCATGGGCATCAGCACCCACTACCAGTACTTCATCGAAGGTTATCCGCGCAATGTCGATGTCATTGCCTCGCCCGACGGTTTCGGACGCAACGAATACTTCGAGACCACGCGTCCCCTTGTCATCGTCACCGCCCCTGGTCCCGGCAGCGGCAAGATGGCTGTTTGTCTTTCGCAGCTGTATAACGAGAACCAGCACGGAGTACGCGCAGGCTATGCCAAGTTCGAGACCTTCCCCGTCTGGAACCTGCCGCTCAAGCATCCCGTCAATATCGCCTACGAAGCTGCCACCGCCGACCTCGGCGATGTCAATATGATCGACCCCTTCCACCTCGAAGCTTACGGCAAGATGGCTGTCAACTACAATCGCGACGTAGAGATCTTCCCCGTCCTCAACGCCCTTTTCGAAGGCATCTATGGCTCGTCGCCCTACAAGTCGCCCACCGACATGGGCGTCAATATGGTAGGTTTCTGTATCAGCGACGACGAGGTGTGCAGCCGTGCCTCGAAGGACGAGATCGTGCGTCGTTATTTCTCTGCCCTGGGCAAGTATGCCGAAGGACTCACCGACGACACAGAGGTTTCCAAAATAGCCCTTCTCATGAAGCAGGCCCGCATCGATACCAGCTACCGCCGCACCGTAGCCGCCGCACGCCAGCGCAAGGAGGAGAGCGGTCACACCAGCATTGCCCTCGAACTGCCCAACCACCATATCATCACCGCCCACAGCAGCTCGCTGCTCGGCTGTTCGGCTGCATTGTTGCTCAATGTCACCAAGCATCTGGCGGGCATCGATCATGAGATCAACCTCATCCCCCAGACCATGATCGAGCCCATCCAGAAGATGAAGTTCGAATACCTGCAGGGCCGCAATGTGCGCCTCCATGCCGACGAAGTGCTTGTAGCCCTGTCGATGCTTAGCGTCGGCGACTCCAACTGCCGTCGAGCGCTCGAGACGCTGCCCCTGCTTCGTGGCTGCCAGGTGCATGCCACCGTCATGCTCAGCGAGGTCGATCGCACCATCTTCAAGAAGCTCGGCATTGACGTCACTTGCGATCCGGTGGCGAGGTGAAAGGTTATGGGTTAAGGGTTATGGGTTATGGATAATGGGTTATGGAGAACTTGCTTGTCGAGGTGTGGTTCTTCCCCCTAAGCAGAGGGGGTCTGGTATGAAGGTTAGTATGATTCAAAAAACAAGGATAAAGGGAGGCGGCGGGTACGTCTTTGCGGCCTTGGCAGCTGCCTCCTATGGCACAAATCCGATCTTCGCCAAGCCGCTCTATGCCGATGGGATGAATCCCGACACGGTGCTGCTGTTCCGCTATGCGTTCGGCATCGTGCTGCTCGGGCTCATCATGGTCGGTCGTGGGCTGCGCACGCACGAACTGGCAACCGTCTTTCGCGTCAGTCGTCACAGCTTGCCCCAACTCGTCCTCCTTGGCATACTGATGGCACTCTCATCGCTCACGCTCTTCGTCAGCTACAACTACATGCCCGTCGGCATCGCATCGACCTTGCTCTTCACCTATCCCATTCTCGTGGCCGTCATCATGACATTGGTTTATCACGAACCGATGTCATGGCTCGTAGTCGTCTGTCTGCTCCTCGCCACCACCGGCGTCGCCTTGCTTTGCACCCCATCCCCCTCACCCTCCATACCCCCTAACCAAGTCCTCCCCCTAAGCAGGGGGACCGAGGGGGTCTCCCTAAACTCTAACCCTTTTATGCTCGGCGCCCTCCTGGTGCTGCTCTCATCACTGTCCTACGCCATTTATCTAGTGGGGCTTAACAAAACACGAGTGCGCACCATAGCGTCGATGCCCGTCACGTTCTATGTGTTGTGTTTCGGGTTCCTGCTCTTCGTGTGGCGCATCGGTTACGGAGGCACGTTCACGCTTCCCCGTCATGGGTTGATGTGGCTCAATCTGGTGGCCCTCGGCCTGTTGCCCACCGTCGTCTCGCTGCTTTTCACCGCATGGGCCATCCAGCGCATCGGCAGCACCACCACCGCACTCTTTGGGGCGCTCGAACCCGTCACCGCCGTCACCCTCGGCATCATCTTCTTGGGCGAAACCGTCAACCTGCGCGAATTCCTCGGCATGGTGCTCGTCTTCGCCTCCGTAACTTTAGTCGTGCGTCGAAGGCGATAGCAGGTAGCGCGTTCGGCCATCCACGATGTAAAGTCCCCCGCCCCTCCGAAGGCTCGCCCTGCGTCCGTAGAGGTCGTGGACGATGTGGCGTGTGAAAGTCCCGGGCTCGGTGCGGACGGGATCGATGCCGTTCTCGCTCGGGGCAAGGGTGGTGATGCAAACGACGTCCGAAGGAAGCGAACTGTGCATCGCCTCCTCGGCAAGGGCAACCACCTGGAAGCGGTACGAGCGATCGGGAACAAGGCCGCCGACGATGCAGCGCTGTCGTTCAGCCTGCCCACCCTCGTCGTCGAGCTGTGGGGCAATGCTATCGACCGACCATGAAGCCGCCCCTGCCGTGCGGATCCCAAGGCTGTCGAGCGTGCCCGAAACCAAACGCACCTCATCGAGGTAGAGGCGTTCGTTGTTGGTCACGAAGCCGAAGGAGACCTTGTCGGGCACGTTCGCAAGATGGAGTATGTGGGTTGCAAGGTGGCGGTCGGCCTTCAAGGTCGTGTCGCGCACGGCCTCCCCCGTCTCGCCGTCCATCAAGGTCAGGGTGTAGCTCACCGTCTTGCCGGGATAGCTCGATGCTGTATAGAGCAAGGTGAGGTCATGGGGCTGCGCGGTCGAAAGGTTGGGACTTATGAGCGAACCCGACACACCGTAGGCGCCGATGCGGAGATACCCTCCCGCCTGATAGCAATGTGTACCGGTCCATCCCGGAATCTGGGTGTACGAATCGAGCGACGAAGCCACGTCCGCGTTGTCGGCCAAGGGGTAGTTGCCTTCCTCAAACCCCGAAAAGTCCTCGTCGAGGATAATCGGATTGAGCGAATCGGGAAGCACCTCCAGTAGGTCGATGCGGTAACCGATGGCACCCTCCACCGCCTCCCATATCGCCACAAACGACGTGTCGCTTATCTCCGCCACCTCATGCACCACGGGGCGCGTTAGTCTGTCGCGCATGAATCGAAACGAGATGTTGCCATCGTCATGCAGGGTGATGCGGTCCACGCCGCGCTCCGTCGGCGTTCGATCCCAAGCAAGGCTGTTGGGCGATGAATAGTCGGTGAACATGTCGTTCCCGTCTATCGGATAAAGGTCGGTCTTGGTCGGTGCTCCTTGTGAGCCATCAGCCTCCTTCAGATCATAGTGCGGGTATGTGCCCGAGTTGACGTTGTTCGCGCGCCAAAAGTTCTCATCGTAGTCAATGTGGATGATCATCAAGCCGCAAGCGGGGTGATAAGCATCCCAACCCAGCATTTGGTGATTTTCGAGGGTGAAGTATTCGCCTGGTTTCCCTGTCTTGGTCGGGATGCGGTAGCAAACACGACTCTCGTTTATTTCAGGGACAATGATACTATCAGCAGGCTCGGTAAGATCCGTCAGCTCGATCCATCCGAGGCAATAGCGTTCGAACCCGGTGTACGATGGAGGGGTGCGCGAATTGTTGTTGTAACCTCCCGAATCCATGATGTCCCATGCACCGAGCTGGATACTGTGGGAGTTGACGGTGTTGTACATGTCGGGCAAACCCAGCACGTGTCCGAACTCATGACAAAGAGCTCCGATACCGTCAATTTCCTTGCCCGAATTGCCTATCAGTTCACAGCTGCATGCATAGAGGTCGAAAGTCTTTCCGTCCAACGTCAATCGATTGCCACTCGGCAGAAGTTGTGACATGTGTGGCCAGATGGTACTTGCCGGGGCTCCATAGTTTTCTCCATAACCCGCATAGATGATGAAGACGAAGTCAACGATGTCGTCCTCGTCGAAGTCATAGATGCTGAAGTCCACGTTAAGGCTGTCATGAGCCAAAAGGCAGGCATCGATTACCATCTGCTCGGGATTGATATCCTGACCTCCTTGGTTGGCACCATAGTAACCCTCATTGTGTGGTAATTTGACGGGCCCAACAACGTCGAAGCGAGGAGTGAAAGTTCCATAGGATTGGCTGATGAAGTAATCGCGTGCCGAACCTGTAGCACCATCATCGGCAAAGCCCACCTCATTGAGTTGGCGTGTGTAACGCAGGCTGTCGTGACCTTCTTGAAACTTGATGTCTTCAAAATCCACGAGGATGACGAGCCCTCGAACCTCGCCTATGGTGGGAAAGTTGGTGATGCGGCCTGAGTCATTGTTGTCGGAAAGCAGGTGCCGTGGCATGGCACGCTTGCCGAAGGCCTCTGCCTTGGACTGACCCCTCTGTTGTTGCCGTAATTCTATGTCAGCATCAGAGAGCCATTTCCATTGGCCGGTTTCGTCAAGGTCGAGAGCCCTACCATCAGTGGTGACGTACCAGTGCCCGTATTCATCACCAACCAAGCGGCATGTCACTTCGGCACCATCGGCAAGGGTGATTTTCTGAAGGCCCGGATAGGCGGGGCTGGCGGAAACGGAGAGAGCGCAGCTCAGGAGGAAAGCGGTTAGTGATGATTTACGGAAGATTTTCATAATCCTTTTTTTGACAATAGATTATCTTATGGCGCGGATGAATGGCTGACCTGTTGCAGGGTGGGCGATGCGTCGTCCGCTGAGGTCAAAGAGATATGTGTTCTTTGCCTGCTGTGGCAAGTCGTTGGAAATCTGCTCTATGCTTGCAGGGATCTCTCCGCTAGGCCAAACGTTCAGTCCATTTTGGATATAGCCTGTTCTAGGGTCGATAACTATGCCAACGACGTGGAGTTGCTTCTTTTCGAGCACAGTGGTCGGGAGTGGGAGTATATAGTCAAAAGAGTATTCCCGCATGGCCTCCATATCTCCTTCAAAGAGTGTGACCCCATCAAACGAGGGGAAGCATCCACGTGCTATGTCCATAAAAATAACGTCTGTGGTGATGTAGGCTTTGTCTTCCCATCCGTAGAAGGGTCCCGAGTAGTTTTGTGAACTGCTGGAATAATAATTGGTTTGGTAATATCCGTGGCCAGTGATGCTGTCTTCGACGAGCACAAATGCGGCATTGTATCTTGCACCGTTGAGGTTCTGGTCACTACAGATGGTGGCATGGCACAGGATGGCCGATGCATCGTCATTCCATTCGGCTGTCATGCTGTATGCGATGTGGTTCTCGGCAGTGGTCTCCAATTGGTAGAGGGTTTCAATGTCGTAGAAGGGATCGCCTTGCAGACGACGACCGACCGTACAGCTTGGAGCCCCAGTGAAACGACTAATGAGTGGTGCATAAGTGTAAGTGCTGTCGGAAGAAATCTCAAGCGCATCACCCCCATGCACAGCAATAGCAACGAATCGATTAGGGTGAGCCTCTTTCATGAGCTCCATGCCTACCATGCCTCGTGGACAAAAACCGCACCAGAAGCCCGAATACTCTTCACAGATGACGCGACGGGTAAAACGCTCATCGGGTACGGTGAAAGAACATGAAGCGGTGTTGTTGCCGGTATATTCATCGGGCACGCCATTGACAGATTCAATGCTTATGCTGAGGGTATGCTGACCAAGGCCGTAGTCGGCAGGGAAAACGAGTTCAAAAGTGTCTCGTCCGTTGACTGGAATTGTGTGATCATAGCTAATAGTCTCAGTGTCGCCATTATCAATACTCCACTGCAAGGTGTACCGTTCGACTTCTGTAATTCCCATGTTTCGTACGGTAGTCGAGAAACTGATGCTTTCGGCTGCCGGGTCAACACGTTGGTTAGGCAACGTGCCGATAGCCAGTTCGTGTTTTGGCATGTGTTCTCCTTCAACCATAGCCTTGATGCAAAGCGAGCCCCCGCAAGAGGTCCACTTGGAACTTTGGTTGATCAGGATTTGATCGGCAAGCGAGTTCTTGGCGTCACTGTATCCAAAGGCGTTACTTTCAGCGCCACGGAATCGGCATCCGATGGCGAGATCTTTTCCTTGCGTAATCTCGAAGGGAGTGTCGAGATTGATGACATTCCAGCCTTCGGTTAAGCCGTCCGAGATAGTCTGTCGATAGAGAGGATTGGCATCGTGTGGATTGTTCTTGATGTATATAGTGACATTGGTCGCACTTGATTTCATTCCGATGAGCACCTGGGTGATGCTATTGCCTATGTAGGGGGTCAGGTCCATGGCTTCGAACTGTACATAAGGGGTATAGATAACACCAGCTTCTCCGAACCCGTGGTCGATATCCTCGCAGTATGCAAGCTCTACCTGGGCCTGCAAGACATCCATACTGCAGAGCATGAGAAGCAAAAGGAGTGAAAGATGCTTCATTTCTTTGTTATAGATAAAAGACACCTGCACGGAAGCAGTTGCCGTGCAGATGTCTGATGATGTGGATGAATGGATTATTTGATAATAACCTTGGCGGTTTTTTCGCCTTGGCGGAGCAGATAGATGCCTGGCTCGACCTTGCCTTCGATGTGACGTCCATCGATAGAGAAGAATTCGACAGGTTCCTTACCCAACACGAGTTCACTAATGTTAGTGATTACCTCTATTTCGATGACATTGGTAGCGTTTGATTCACCCTCTGTCCAGACAGCGGTGACGAAGTATTCATGTTCGCCCACGCTGGACGCATCGCAATAAGTAGTCTCTTGTACCTTTTCGGCAATGAGCTGTCCATCACGATAGATGTTGTATCCCAGGAAGGTGAGCTTCGTGGTGGCACCATAAAGCGGTGTATATTCGATGTCGTCGATGAAGGCTACTGTGGTGGCGTTGCCATCGTTCCAGTTGCGGATAGCGAAATACTTGGCATCTTCGGGTAGTGTGTATTCGAGCTTCACCCAAGCCGTGGTGCCTACAATCTGGTCACCATCGACGTGCTGGAAACTCTCGGCTTGCTGATCGGTGTTGGAGTAGAGGAGTTCGACGTTCTGCGGGTCGGAACCTTCGTTGGGGACGCGGTAATAGAAGTTCACGTCGCTGCCGCCCTGCACGTCGCTCGAAATCAGCCAGTCATCGGTAGGCAAAGTTGTGGAGACACCATCCGAAGCTGTCCAAGAGGCAATGTATTTCGAGCCGGAGTGTGGTGTGAGCACGTCAAAACGCTCCAGACTGAAACCAGCCTCCTCGGGTGCCCATACCTGCCATGCCTTGGCATCGAAGTTGTTGGGTACGCTTGGACCACCGAAATAGACGGTGATGGCGCCATCGCCGTCATATACCTTCCAGTCGCCGATACCGTCGATGATGAATGATTCATAGTCATCGAAGCCATCGACTACGGGGTCGGTGATTTCGTCGGAAACGGGCGCCGACCAACTCAGGTTGATGCCATTTTCATCCTGTTCGGCCTCAAGGTTGGAGGCTGCAGGCAGGTTGCTTCCCTTGACGTAGAACTGGTAATCAGCCGTATTGTTGGCTTCATTGGTATCGCCAGCTGCCTGAACGGTGGCGTTGACCGTAAAGGTCTTTCCTGCACATGCCTTGTTGAGCTCGATGTCGTAGTTGAGGGTGCTTACTTCGCCAGCTGCAAGGGCTTTCGTACCTGATACTTCCGCATCGGTGGTGTTCTCGCCATCGGAGAAGGTGAGGACAACCTTGTAGTCGCTCAGTTCATTCATTCCGTAGTTGGCCACGGCAAAAGTGAGCGTCTGAGTCTCACCTGCAGCGATGCGCTTGTTGCCGCTGACACCTATGAGAGCTGCATCAACTTCGACACCATCGGCAATAGAAATCTTGTCAATGAAGAGCGAAGCAGATGGAACGGTGGTAATGCCTCGGAAGGCGATCTGTACGTTGCTCGGAGAATATCCTTCAGGGGCGGCAGGTGTTTCGAGCGCGAACGAACTGCGGGCCCACCCTGTGGCTCCATTGTTGTAGTCCACGGTGCCGATCTTCTGCCATTCACCGTCGTTGTAGCTTGCGAGAACCTCAAGTACCACGTCTTCGGGGTCAGCCTCCATGCCATGATACATGAAGAAGCTGAGTTCTGCCTTGGTCAGTGTACCAAGGGCTACGCGCGGACCCTGCATGATCTGGCTGTTGCTATCTTCTGCCTTATATGTGTAATAAAGCATGCCGCCATCTTCGTCGTAGGGCTTTACTGCGAGACTTGATCCGTCGTTGATGCTCCATGCATAGTCGTAGCTTGAAGCGAAAAGCGTCCAAGGTCCTTGGTTGGCAAATGCCCATGCAAAACTCTCCTGGTAAGGTGTTTCCCAAGGCGAGCCAAGGGTAATGCTGAACTGAGTGCCTTCGCTTGTGCCTGCTTCATTGGAGGCGAACAGGGCATAGGTTACCAAGTCTTGGCCCCAGTAGCTGAAGAAGGTTTCGTCGATGGTGGTCAAATCTGTGGTTGTTGCCACTTGCTCCCAAGGATTTTCCCAGTTGTACGCATTGTACTTGCAGAGGGTGTATGTCACCTCTTCGGGAACCACATAACCACCATGTGCACCGGATGCGGGTACTGCACTCCAACTTACTGATGGTTTGATGTCGGCAGTCTGGTGGAATTCGTTGATGACGGGAGCTATAGGAGTATCGAGACCGACCCAGATGGTCACGGAAGCAGGAGCACCTTGTCCAACAGCATTGAAGCAAGTGATGGTATAGGCGGCTTCGCCATTGTTCACCGTTGTGTCTTCGAAGGTTAGGGTCTCGCCTGGTTTGCCTTCGAGGGTGGCTATCCGCTGACCGTTGCGTCTGATTTCGACTGAAGAGATTTCGCTGAGGACATCACCTTTGAAGGTGGTTGTGGGCAACGTGAACGTCAGCGTGCTGCTGAGTGCGCCTCCTGCGCCAGGGATTACACTTACATTGCTCGAAGCTGCTGGGGCGTCGAAGAAGGAATAAACCTCGATGCCTATGTTGTCGAGAGCATAGTTAGAGCTGTAAACAGGTGCGCAGCAGTGGAAGGCGATGTTCCAGAGTCCGTCGGCTGTGACGCTGAAATCTGTGGTTTGTTGCAGGTTGTCGTTGCGGTAGTCGAAGTCATATTTGGCAAGGGTCGTTGTCATTGCTTCGATGGTGTTGCCCTGACCAAGATAGACGTTAAGGTATTCGTGCGTCAGACCCACATCGATGGCATCGAAAGAGAGGCGATACTGCACGTCCTTCTGGAGTTTGATTGATGGGGTGATGAGATAGTCATCCATACCCTTGCCACCTTCGGGATTGAAGTCAGGATCATACATTCCATTGGCTAACAGGTAGGCTGTTTGCTGGGATTCCTGATACTTCCAACCGGCTCCGTCGGCATTGTTGTCAATAACAGTGAAGAGGTTCCAGTCGTCCTGTGAGCGGAACTCCTCGGTATAATCGGGCACCCAGATGCTGCCTGAAACAATATCGTTGGATGTAACAGAAACATTGTTGCCGGTCATCTCACCCACGAAAGAAGTAACTTCCCAGGTATAGTGATTGTGTGCTGTAGGGAGCTCGTCGGTGAGGTTGGTCGCAGTTGTGGCTTCAGCCAACACTACTTCGTCAGGATGACGAAGTACGTTGTACCGCACATCGGCATCGTCGAAGGCGCCACCATTGATAGAGGCAGTTGGCGCACTCCATGTCACGGTGACAGTGTTGCCATCGAGGGTAGCAGTAAGGTTCTCAACTCCCGTGGGTTGGTCATTGCCGATGAAACCTTCCCAAATGCGCTCGGGGCCAATGCCTCCTTGACCTTCGACAGTTATGATTGCCTCATGATCACCGTCGGCAAGGTTTAGTTGTACCTCGGCTTCTGCACCTGGATCAAGGGAGAGAGTCTGCTCTGCGCCATCGACCACTATGTGCGCTGAAAGGGAACCTGTGAGAGCTTCTCCCGTAGTGTAGGTGGTGGTGGGAGCGGTGAAGTGGAGTTTGCCTGCTTCGTAACTGATACTTGTGGCTGCTGCGGGTGCTTCGGCTGGAGCATACTTGATGAAAGCTCCCTGCAGGTGTTCATCGTTGGGCATATCGCTCAACAGAGTGCATTGGAAAGTTTCGCAGTCGATGGTATAGATATACGATTCGGCAGCGTATCCGTCGCCAGGAACGCGTGGAACAATCCAGTAAGTGATTCCTGTGGCGGGGTCGGTGACAGCAGTTTCGGAGTTGGGATAACGACCGAATGGGATGTCAAGTTCCCCCACCAACTCATAGCTTCCATCGGCCTTGTTGATGCGGTAAAGCTCCTTGGTGTTGTAAGGGATGCCGTAGAGCTGGCCCTTGTTGTCGAAGAAGAGGGTTTGGACGAAGATTTGGTCAATCTTACCTACTTCGGTGGCTGTCTTGGTATCGAGGTCAATCTCCATGAGTGGACGAGCGGTGCGATAGGTGTTCCAGTCGATTTCGCCCCAGAAGACGAAGTAAGCCTTACCGGTGGTCTCGTCGAAGGCTGCCACTTGGCGCAAGTAGTCATCGCGTTCGCAGATGACGTTGGTGCTTTCAAGCTCCCAGGTTGAGGCATCGTAGGTCTTCATGATGCATTGGGTGCCTTCCATCTCGAGGGTGTAGAACTTGCCACGTGCATAGAATGCGGTGGAGCCTCCCAGTTCAGGGCTGACATCGCGCTTGGTAGTAGATGGTGCAGCATGGAAGCGGATGACGTTGTAGGGGCCGCCAGACACATCGTTGTATCCGCTGTCGGCGTGTTTGAGGCCATAGAGGACGGGATAGTCGGCTTGGTTGGGTCGCGCACTAACGTGACGTTTTTCCGACGAAAGGGAGGGGACTCCCAGACGGATGGCTGGGGCTAAGTTTGTGCGAACTATCTGGAGTTCACGTGTGTTTGTGCCCTGATGGGAGGAGGGTAGGGCATTGGATAGAGTGGTGCGGAGCGTTTGGGCTGCAGCACCAACGCCGATGGCGGCTGCCATCAGGAGAGGTAGGAAACGAATAGCTTTCATAAGATTGTTTTTTTTTTGGATAAAACTCTTGGAACGTGAAGTATGTGCGTAGGGTAGGCGAAGGCGGGGAGGGGGAAGGTCAGGCGACGGCGGGGAGCAGGGCGAGGACGTAGCCGACGAGCTGGATGAGGAGTATCCACCATTCGACGAGGGGATGGTGGGCATTGGCCTGATGGATGGTGAGCAGCAGGGCGAGCAGCATGGCGAGGGTGACGAGGTGGACGGGGAGATGGGCGGCATCGAGGAAGAGCAGCGCGATGAAGGCGATGCTGACGATGGAGAGCATGATGATGGAGGCTTCGGTGCGCACGCTTTGCCCCAGATCGACGGCGAAGCTGGTGAGGGTGTGGATGAAGAGGAGCAGGACGAGGTAGAGGGTGAGAGGGGTGAGGGAGACCCCCTCGGTCCCCCTGCCTAGGGGGAGGACTTGGTTAGAGATTAGGGGGGAGAGGTTAGGGGGTAGGTAGGCCATGATCATGCGGTCGGCGGCGGCTATGCCTCCCTCCTTGCTTCCCAATAGGGGGAGGATGCAGACGATGAGGTAGATGATCCAGATGCCGAGCGCGGTGCCGGTGATGGCGCTGAGCAGGTTGCGGGGACTGAGGCAACGCATATAATAGCCGGCGATGGGCAGGAGCAGCACGATGAGGATGAGGTGGGGATGCAGGGTGGAGATGAGGCCGATGATGAGTCCGAGCAACAGGTGCTTAATGATGGCGACGCGCCTCTGCCAAAGGCTCATCTGGAGCGAGATGATGGCGAGGATGGCCAGAAGGGTTAGGGGTGAGAGGTTAGGGGTTATGGAGGATGAGGGGAAGAGACAGATGACTGAGCATTGCACCACAGTGAGGAGGGGCCAGCTGATGGCGAAGGCCTTGACGCTGGCTCCTCCGTCGAGTCGGAAGCGGGCGACGATGTGCCGGATGCCCAGGGTGAGCAGTCCGGCGATGATCCAACCGAGGATGAGCGTGCGCGGCGGGGCTGCACCCAACACCATGAGCGCGACAACAAGCCCCAAGCTCAGGATGATGAGCACGGGGGTGATGTGGCGATATGTGGTGAGCGGAGCGTACAAGGGATTATGGGTTAGAGAGACCCTCTCGGTCCCCCTGCTTAGGGGGAGGACTTGCTTGTCGGGGCTTGGTTCTTCCCCCTAAGCAGGGGGATTAGAGGGGGTCTGGGGGTTCGAAGGGTTCGAGATAAATAATTCTTAAATTCGCAAATTCGTGATAGAAATCATTGGTTGCTCCACTTGGCGAGATCCTGGCCGATGTCGCGGCGATAGTATTTGCCTTCGAACCGGATGAGTTCGGCACCACGCATCGACTGGGCGAGGGCTTCGGAAAGATTGGGGCCATAGGAGGTGACAGCGATGACGCGCCCACCTGCGGTGACGATGGCATCGTCTTTCTCGGCGGTGCCTGCATGGAAGAGGATGGAACGGCGTGCCGAGTCGGCGGGGGACACGATGCCCTGGGTGAACAACGGGTTGTCCATTCCCGTCATCACCTTGCCCTTTTCGTACGAACCGGGATAGCCGCCGCTGACGAGCATGACGGTGACGGCTGCGCGCGGATCGACCTGGAGAGTCTTTTGGTCGAGGTCGCCATCGGCCACACCGAGGAGGAGATCGACGAGATCGCTCTGGATACGGGGCATGACGACTTCGGTCTCGGGGTCGCCCATGCGGACGTTGTACTCGATGACCATGGGGTCACCGGCATGATACTGCTGGATGTCGCGGTCGATGCGGATGAGGCCGAGGAAGATGAAGCCCTGGTAGCGGAGCTGTTCGTGACGGAGCCCTTCGATGGTGGGGCGGACAATGCGCTCTTCGACCTTCTGCATGAAGGCTTCGTCGGCAAAGGGTACGGGCGAGCAGTTGCCCATGCCTCCGGTGTTGGGGCCTGTGTCGCCTTCGCCGATGCGCTTGTAGTCCTTGGCGACGGGGAGAATCTTGTAGTGCAGGCCATCGGTGAGCACGAAGACGGAGCATTCGATGCCCGAGAGGAACTCCTCGATGACGACGGTGGCCGAAGCTGCGCCGAACATGCCGTCGAGCATGGCTCGGAGTTCGCGTCGTGCTTCGTCGAGCGTGGGGAGGATGAGCACGCCCTTGCCGGCTGCCAGTCCGTCGGCTTTGAGCACGTAGGGTGCATGGAGCTGCTCAAGGAATCGGCAGGCTTCGTCGTACTGCTGTGCGTTGAACGAACGATAACGGGCGGTAGGGATGGCGTGACGCGACATGAATCCCTTGGCGAAGTCCTTCGAGCCTTCGAGCTGGGCTGCGGCTCGGCTTGGACCGATGACGCGGATGGCTTGGAGCCGAGGGTCGCCCTTGATGTAGTCGTAGATTCCATTGACCAAGGGGTCTTCGGGGCCGACCACGATCATGCCGATGTTCTGCTGGAGGCAGAAGTCGCCGATCTTGTCAAATTCGCCCACCTTGATGGGGACGTTCCGGCCGTAGGCTGTTGTGCCTGCGTTGCCCGGGGCTATGAAGAGTTGTTGGCACTGGGGACTTTGTGCCAGTTTCCATGCGATGGCGCATTCGCGGCCGCCACTGCCGAGAAGGAGGATGTTCATAAGTGCTCGTCGAAATAGCGTGAGATATTATTTAAAAGGTGTACGCGGTCCTTGCCTCGCACGTTGTGCTCGTGACCGATGTACATCAGATAGTCGGGGTAGGTGCCATTGGCTACCGCATTCTTGAGGAACTGCATCGACATCTGCGGCACGACGGTGCCGTCCTGGTCGTCGTGGATGATGAGTAGGTGTCCACGCAGCTTTTCGGTTTGGTCAATCAAGGTGGTGGCGATATAGCCTTCGGGGTTGTTGTCGGGTGTGCCCATATAGCGCTCGCCGTACATCACTTCGTAGCGGCTCCAGTCGAGCACGGGACCGCCGCAGACGCCTACCTTGAACGTGTCGGGGTAGTTGAGCATCATATAGGTGGTCATGAAGCCGCCGTAACTCCATCCGTAGATGCCTATACGGTCGGGATCGACATAGGGCAGCGTCTTGAGATATTCGACACCCTGGAGCTGGTCGAGCGCCTCCACTTGGCCGAGGTTGTGCCAGATGGCCTGCTCGAAGGCGATGCCGCGATTGTCGGAGCCGCGACCGTCGATGGTGAAGACAACGTAGCCTCGGTTGGCCATGTAGCAATCCCAACCGGGCAGTCCCCACTGGTAGCCGTCGGTGACGAGTTGGGCGTGGGGGCCGTTGTAGAGATATACGATGGTGGGATAGCGCCGCGCGGGATTTTTGGCATAGTCGCGGGGCTTGACCAGACGATAATAGAGGTCGGTTACACCATCGGCGGCCTTGAGTGTGCCAAGTTCCACTTCGGGGCGTGCCAGCGTGGGGTGCTTTTCGTTTTGGAGATATGGATCAGCAGCCGTGTAGAGCACTTCTGTCTTTACGGGACGACCGTTACGGAGGGTGATGAGCTGGCAGACACGCGGTGTCTGGTGATTGACATAGGTGTCATATACCTGCGAATATTGGTCGTTGACCTTGATGCTGTGACGGCCTTTCACTTGGGTTATGGGTGAGAGGTTATGGGTTATAGATGAAGGGTTATGGGTTATGGATTTTTTTGGAATGGCTACGCTGTAGAGGTTACTTTCGAGCGGACTGTCGGCGGCGGCCATGAAGTAGAGGAATTTGGAGGCTGGATCGGCACCGACGATTGAACTGATGTCGAAGCTGCCCTTGGTCAACTGAAGGCATGTCACCTTGTCGGCAGCCATGTTGTAAAGGTAAGCCTGCATGTAGCCATCACGCTCACTGAGCCAGACGAAACGGTCGTTGGAGCCCGGTAGGAAATAGGCGGGATGCTTCGGCTCGACGTACTTGTCGGAAGTTTCGGTGAAAAGGGTGCGGACAAACTCGCCTGTTTGGACGTCATAGACGTTCATCTCGACATAGTTCTGCAGACGGTTGACTTCGGCAATGAGGATCTGTCGGCCGTCAGGTCGCCAAGCGATATTGGTCAAATAATGATCTGGAGCGTTGATGCCGGAAGCGGTGCGCGAAGCATTTGTTCCCGTACACAATGGCTGGGCTTCGGGCTTGTCGTTGGTCTTGAGGAAGACAGTCTGCCAGCTGTCGGGATTGTAGATGCCGAGGGTGACCTGATGGCTTGTCATACCCGCCATCGGATAGCGAATCCACTTGACTTCGGCTTCCTGCGGATCGGTCTGCAACAGGGGATAACGGCCTACCATCGACTGATCCATGCGATAGAATGCCAGCAAATGTCCCTTTGGACTCCAGAATATGCCTCCGTCGATGCCGAACTCATTGCGATGGACGGATTGTCCCCACACGATGTCGGACTGCCCTTCGTCGGGCGAATCGCTGGCCGCGTCGGGGTCGCTGACCTGATAGCGCAGAGGGGTATCGCCATCGGTGATCTGTTCCACCCACAGGCGGTCGCCCTCATTCAGGGCTCTCCAGAGTCGGTCGGCGCTGGGCTCACCCTTTTCGCTTTTGTTCAAAGGCTGGGCGGTGGCTGCATCTTCGGGAAGGGTATAATGGAACTCCCCTTGCTCATCGAAATAGGTGTTGAGAAGCGAGGGAGCATAGATGTAGTCGGGATGTCCTGGCGTCAGCTGCGCCATCGTGGGCAGTTCTCCCTCGCTTTGAGGGATGATGCCGAGGATGGTTTGAGCTGAAGCGATGCCTGTCATAGATGTTAGCAAAAGCGTGGTGAGCAGGAGTTTGTGCATGGTCGGAGTGGTCGGAGTGATCGGAATGGTCGGAGGTTATTTGTCGTCGGGCTTTTTGGTGTAGTCGAGGACGGCCTTGCTCATGTCGAAGTCTTCGCCGAACATGGGACGGTTGGGGTCGTAGGTGCGACGTCCGCGTGGTTGGTATTCGCCGCCGCGCTCCTCGAGTTTGCCGTCTGCTCCGCGCTTGAAGTTGCCACGGCTCACCGAGATGCTGCCGTCCTTTCCGATGGTGTAGGTGCGTTTGGTGTTGCTGTCCTTGCGGGGGCGTTTGGGCTTGTCGTTGTCGGTGGGCTTGTGACCCCGATCGTAGGCTTTGCCTTCCTTGTCGAAGAAACGTTTCTTCTTGTCGCCGCCGTCTTTCTTGCCGTCTTTCTTGAAGGGCTTGCCGTCCTTTTTGTCATCCCTCTTGAAAGAGCTGCCCCTTTTCCCATTGCCTTTGCGGATACGTTCGAAATGGCCGTTGTCCTGCTTCTGGTCGGCGCTTAGCTTATCGAGCTCGTTGCCATCCTTGCGGAACTCGTCATACTTGCCGCTGAAGAGCTCGTACTTGCGGAGCTGGCAGGGAATGCCTCCATTGTTGAGTTCGATCTTGAGCGAAGGTTTGAGCCCGACGAAGTCGAATGGGGTGCCTTCTTTGCGGAAGCCGGTATTCGGGTCGGTATAAACGAAGGTGGCGTTCGGATCGTCGCTGGAGATGATCCATGCCTCAGAACCTTGGAAGAACTTTTTGAGCACGTTGCCCACCATCTTATAGAAGGTTGGAACATCGGTGAAAAGGCGTTTGCCGTAGGGTGGATTCATCACCACTATGCCGCCGTTTGGCTGCTCGCCTTCGGCCAATGCTTCGGCATCGGCTTGTGCCCAGGGTGCTGTATCGACCTCCTCAAAATCCTTTACCATGAGGGTGATGTATTTCTGCAAACCTGCTGAGCGCACGTTCTCGGTAGTGACGTCGATGGCCACCTTTGAAATGTCGGAACCGTAGATGTGGTGCAGGAACTCCTTCTCCTGCGAATCGTCATCGTAGAGTTCCTGCCAGAGATCGTCGTCGTAGGCCAGCTCGCCCACAGTCCAACGCTGGAAGCCGAAGCCGTTGCGATAGAGACCGGCAGGCGTGTTGGTGGCGATGAGGGCTGCTTCGATAAGGAAGGTCCCCGAGCCGCACATCGGGTCGTAGAGGTCACGTGTTCCGTCATAGCCTGCTTTGAGCAGAATACCGGCAGCCAGCACCTCGCTGATGGGCGCATCGGTGAGATGCTCCTTGTAGCCGCGTTTGTAGAGTGGGTCGCCGCTCGAATCGAGGCTGAGGGTGCAGGCCGAACCCATGATGCTGGTGTCGGCCGTATCGGAGATGTGCAGGTTGAACTGCACGTCGGCCGAACCTACAGCTACCTTGGGACGCTTCATCTTATGTTCGACAAAGTAGTCGCAGATGGCATCTTTTGCGCGATAGATGGCGAAGCGCGAATTGCGGAAGTTTTCGGAAAAGATGGTGTTGTCGATGGCGATGGTCTGTCCCTCTGCTACATATTGGCTCCAGTCGATAGCCTTCACCTTGGCATATAGCTCATCGGGGTCGGCGGCTGTGAATTGCTCGATGGGCTTCAGCACACGCAGGGCGGTGCGGAGCCAAAGGTTTGACTTGTAGAGCAGCTGCTTGTCTCCCATATAGCTTACCATGCGATTGCCGATGGCGATGTTTTCGCCACCCAGCTGTTCAATCTCCTTGGCCAGTATCTCTTCGAGACCGGCGAGGGTTTTTGCGATAATCTTGAATTTTTCCATGAATGGTAACCGGCAGGCACGTATAGGCCTGTCTTGTCATTGAGCGTTGTAGAATAACTTTGTGTTGGCAGGCACGTCGTGGGTGACCCAGAGGTTGCCGCCTATAGTAGTGTTGTCGCCGATATGGACGCGCCCCAGGATGGTAGCGTTGGCATAGACCACCACATTGTTGCCGAGGATAGGGTGACGTGCTATGCCCTTGACGAGCGATCCGTCGGGCTCTTGCGGGAAGTTCTTGGCGCCGAGTGTCACGCCTTGATAGAGTGTGACATGATGACCCAGGATAGCTGTTGCACCTATGACAACGCCTGTGCCATGATCGATGGCAAACGAAGGGCCGATGGTGGCTCCCGGATGGATGTCGATGCCCGTCTCGCTATGGGCAAGCTCGGTGATCATACGGGGAATGAGCGGTACGTCAAGTTCGTAGATGGCATGGGCAATGCGGTAGTTGGTGATGGCATGCATGCCGGGATAGCATAGGATAACCTCCCCAAGATTGTTGGCAGCCGGGTCATTGCGGTACATGGCCACGACGTCGGTGGCCAGTATTTCGCGAAGCTGGGGAAGTGTTTCGACAAACGTTTTGGCGCGGCGTTTGGCAGCATCGTTCACCACCTCGCGTTCCACGAAGTCATCGCCTTGTGCAAAGGCAATGCCTGCCATGAACTGCTTGCAGATCTTTTCGTAAAGACGTTCCACGCCTACGCCAATGTGGTATTGCAGACCACCTGTCACCACATTCTTTCCAAAATAGCCTGGAAAGAGTACCGAGCGACAAATATCGACAAATTCACGCAGTTCCGGCACCGAAGGGAAGGGAATCCCCTCGATGCCGTAGTGGTGAAGCTCGCTTTGAGAAATGTCGCTCAAAGTCGATATGGTAGTGTCGAAATTATGCATTGATCAGATGCCGTATTTGGCGCGAATGGCCTTCGAAATGGCATTCTTGTTGACGACGTAGTTGAGGGTCTTGGCACGAGCGAATTCGGGTGTCATGTACCAGATGCCGTCATACTTTCCGGTGACGCCCCAGCTGTTCTTGATCAGATAGTAAAGGTTGCCCTCCTGGTCCTTGGCGATGCCGAAGAGATGCATGCCATGGTCGTCGCCTGTCTCGAAGTTGTCGTAGCCGCGCTGACGCTCCTCGGCGGTAACCTTCTTCTGTGGCAGAGGCTTTTCGCTGAGCTCCTTGCCCTTGGCGCTGCGGTCCAGACGGAGCCAGCGTGCCTGATCGGCACCGGGAGCGTCGGGAGCCTCCATGTCGGGATATACGGCAAGGCCGTCGCGGGTGAAACCATCCTCACTGACGTCGCCGCCCCAGAGCACGGTGTAGCCTGCCTTGATGGCATCGTCGATAACCTGCATGAAGTCATCGAGCTCGAGGTTGAGGCTCTCGCCCCAGCGCCAGTTGTCCTGCACCTCAATGACGAAGCCCTTGCCCTTGTTGGCACCCGTAGAATAGGGGTGGTGGGTGAACGAAGTGATTGAGACGTAGTCATCAGGGTTGAGACCTGTGCTTGCTGCGAAGGACATGGGGGTGTAGGTCTTGCCTTCGTAGGTGAAGGTCTCGGGAACCTTGCCGAGATAGACTTCATGAACGGCACGCAGGCTCTTCTTCCAAAGTGGTTCGCCATCGGGGCTGAACTGGAGTTTGCGGGCACTGGCAGCGGCCTTGACGATGGGGTCGGTCATGGCGCTGAGTTCGCTGTGGTTGCTGAGTGTATCGCCGTACATCACACCGGCTGGCATCTCGCTGTCGGGGATGAGGCCGTAGTTGCGAAGGCAGTAGAAGACATCGACGAACGATCCGCCCTGGGCAAAGCTGACGTCACCGTGGGTGCGCACCGACTTTTCGGCACGGTCAAGATACGTTTTCGATATGACAAACATCTCCGAGAAGTCATAGACCTTACCAGTCTTTTTGAGTACCTCACTCTCAAGGAAACTTAGGCCGGAATAACTCCAGCAGGTGCCGGCATTCTTCTGGTTCTTGACAGGGGTGATGGCCAACGAATCGATAGTGGTGAACTGGAAACCCTTGACAGAGTCGTTCTTTGCTTCATCTTGTGCAATGGCAGCGCACGAGAGGATGGCGGCAATGCCGCAGAGCATGATTTTCTTCATTTTCATTTCTATTTTTTATCTTTGTTTTTCTTGTTTGCCGGTTGCAGGATGTCGCTGTATCGTTTCTGGTCTGCGACAAGTTGGGCTGCTTTCTTCACGAGGGTATCCTGGAGCAGGCTGTGCTCTGACTGTCCCCGCTGATAATAGTAGCGAAGGATGATTTCGTTGGCCACCTCATCCTTGATCTCGTCACGCAGCGAATCGAGGTCATGCTTCATGTCGAAGACCTTCAGCATGGTCAGGATGCTGTCTTTCTTGTGTGCGAGGGCTTCCTTGCAGAACGCATCATATTCCTCGTCCGAGAGCTTGAACTCGCGGAGGGGTGCGATGGTTTCATGCTGTTGGCGATAGCGTGTAGCATAGTCGAAGGTGAGATATTCGCGGTCGAGGTAATAAGCAAGCCCAGACATCTGCTGCGGCTTTTCCTCGACATCGGGTTTGATGCCGCGCCCATCACGAACTTCACGCCCATTGGTGGTGTAGAACACGTGGGTAAGTGAGTCGGGTATCTGTTCGGCCTCGCCCAGTTTGTAATTGATGACCTGGATACAGCGTCCTGAAGGAATGTAGTATTTGGCCGTCGTGAATTTCATCAGCGTGTTGTAAGGCAGCGGACGGGTGCTCTGTACCAAGCCCTTGCCGAACGAACGTTCACCCATAATCACAGCACGGTCCAAATCCTGAAGTGACCCGCTTAGGATTTCAGCAGCCGACGCGGTGTTTCGGTCAATAAGACTGACAATGGGGAGGTTGGGTTCGATGGGCACGGTGTTGGTGCGATAGGCGCTGTTCCATTCCGGGCGCTTGGCCTTGGTTTCGACCACGGGACTGCCTTTGGGCACAAACATGCCGACAATCTTCACAGCCTCTTCGAGCAAACCGCCACCGTTCTGGCGCAGGTCGAAGACGAGGCCCTTGAGCTGATGTTCCTTGTCTGCACGCAACTTGACGAGTGCATCCTGTACCTCCTGCCCGGCCTTGTCGGTGAACTGCGACAGGAAGATATAGGCCACGCTATCGTTGAGCCAGCCATAATAGGGCACCGCGTCGAGCAAGATCTTGCGACGATGAATCTCGAAGTCAATGGGTTCATCGACGTATGGACGTTTCACACGAAGGTTGAACGTCGTCCCCGCTTGTCCGCGCAACTTTTCGCTCACTTCGGAAGTGTTCTTCTTGAGCATGCTCTCGCCATCGATGCTGAGGATGGCATCACCCACACGTACACCAGCTTCCATGGCAGGTCGGCCCTCGTAGGGGTTTGCTATGATTACCGTATCGCCACGCTGTTGTATCAGTGCGCCTATTCCGCCGTATTCGCCGGTTGTCATCGTCTTGAAGTCCGACTGGTCTTCCTCACTGTAGAATTCGCAATAAGGATCAAGCTCGGTCAACATTGCTTTCACACCCGTTGCCAACGCTTTCCCCCAGTCAATGGTGTCAACATACTGTCCCTGCAAGGTTGTGATGGCAGAGCCCAATATCTCCATGTATTGTTGTGCATCGAGGTGTAGGTCCTCCACTTTCTTCTTGTTGCGGGTGTCCGATGATTGTGCCAAAGCCTGTGAGGGGCAGGCCAAGCATACGGTTAGGCTTACGATGAGGCCAATGAGGCCAAACATCCTTTTCTTCATGTTCTAAATGTTAAAAATTTGGGCAAATATCGCGATTTTTTTTTGATTATCCAAAAAATGATTGTGTTTTTTGTTTTTTTTCGGACAATCTTTGGGAAAAGTGGGCAAAATGCCTTATCTTTGCAGCAAATTATTCTGTTTATATTACACAATGCGTACATTTTTGAAGAGAATTGGTATCCTTTTGGTATGTGCTTTGCTCTCGCTGGAGAGTGTATATGCCGAGAGTGACATCTTCCGTTGGGGCATCACTGCGGGTGGAAATATTACCAAGGTTGACGGCACTGGAACGGGCTTCATGAATACAGGATGGCATTACGACAGTTCAGGTGGATATTATGCTGGCTTCATTGCACGGGTGTCATTGCCGATCCTGAATTTCGGTCTCGATGCTTCGTTCGTCTATTCGCAGGAAATGGCCGATATCGAATCGAATGGAGCCGGCGTCATGGATAAGCTGCGCTATTTCTGCGTTCCTCTCCATGTGCGTTACGACCTTGAGCTGCCGTTCTTCTCCGACCTCATCATTCCCTATGTCTTTGGAGGTCCCCAATGTAATTTCGCGCTTAACGATTTTGACTTGTATGAATTGTTCAGGCAGGATCCCGAATCGGCAAAGCGCCTCAATGAAGTCGATTCGGAATATCGCACCAGCACACGCGTTTGGAAACTTGACCTCGGTGTAGGAGTCATCCTTGGCAATCATTTCCAGGTGTCTTATTTCTACGCTATTCCGTTCGAAAGCAGCTTTCGCTTCCAAACCATCTATGATGAATCGAAAAGCCACTTCAAGATGGGTACGCACCGCATTGGCTTGACTTTTTATTTCTAACATCCTTACATCCTAAATATTCCTATGATCGACGACGAGAAGAACGATGACCTGGAACTCAATCCCGATGAGGCTGCTTATGCTGCCGATGGAGATGAAGAGACCGTCGAAGAAACCTTGATAGGGGGCAATGGCTACAAGCCGCACAATGACGACGATGTCACCGACGACAAGATACATCATTTGGGTGGCATGTACCAGAACTGGTTCCTCGACTATGCGAGCTACGTTATTCTGGAGCGTGCCGTCCCGCATCTTGCCGATGGCCTTAAACCCGTACAGCGCCGCATCCTCCATGCCATGAAGGTGATCGACGATGGACGCTTCAACAAGGTGGCTAACATTGTGGGACAGACCATGCAATACCATCCGCATGGCGATGCCAGTATTGGCGATGCCTTGGTACAACTTGGACAGAAGGAGCTGCTCATCGACTGTCAGGGTAACTGGGGCAACATCCTCACAGGTGACTCGGCTGCTGCGCCCCGATATATCGAGGCACGTCTTTCGAAGTTCGCTCTCGAAGTGGTGTTCAACAACAAGATTACCCCATGGCAGCTGTCGTACGATGGACGCAAGAAGGAACCCATCAATCTGCCCATCAAGTTCCCGCTGCTCCTCGCTCAGGGCGTGGAGGGTATTGCCGTAGGTCTATCGTCAAAGATCCTGCCTCATAACTTCAACGAACTGCTCGATGCATCGATAGCTTGCCTCAAGGGCGAACCCTTCGAACTGTACCCCGATTTCCCGACGGGTGGTCTCATCGATGTCTCGAAATACCACGATGGAGCTCGTGGCGGTGTAGTCAAGGTGCGCAGTCGCATCGATAAGATCGACCAGAAGTCGCTCCGCATCACCGATGTGCCGTTTGGCAAGACCACCGATTCGCTCATCGAGTCGATACGCAAGGCCATTGAGAAGGGCAAGATCAAGATCAAGAGCTTCGATGATTTCACCAGCGACCATGCCGAGATTGTCGTTCACCTGATGCCGGGCGTATCGAGCGACAGGACCATCGACGCACTTTATGCCTTCACCGACTGCGAGATTTCCATTTCGCCCAACTGCTGTGTCATTTACGACAAGAAGCCCCACTTCTTGACCGTGAGCGAGGTGCTTCGCCGTTCGGCTGAGAATACCAAGGAACTGCTTCGTCAGGAGCTGGAGGTCAGCAAGGGCGAGTTGTTGGAACACCTCATGACGTGTTCGCTCGAAAAAATCTTTATCGAGGAACGCATCTACAAGGGTCAGGAGTACGAACAGGCCAAGGACCTTGACACGGCACTCGCCTATATCGACATGCGGCTCGAACCGTTCAAGAAGGACTTTGTTCGAGAAGTGACACGCGACGACCTGCTGCGCCTTGAGGATATCAAGATGGCTCGTATCCATAAGTTCAACAGCCAGAAGGCCGAGGAGGACATTCTTCAAACCAAGAAGAAGATTCGCGAAGTCGAAAGGAACCTCAAGCATCTCACCAATTATACCATCAAGTGGTTTGAGCACCTCAAAGAGAAGTATGGCGCCGATCATCCGCGTATGACCGAGATTCGCAACTTCGATTCGGTCGATGCCACCAAGGTCATCGAGTCGAACATGAAGCTTTGGTTCAACAAAGCCGAGGGATTCATGGGTACGGGTCTCAAGCAGTCCGAATCAGAGTTCATCTGCAACTGCTCTGAGATTGACGAGATATTGGTTATCTACAAGAATGGACAGTATAAGGTGGTGAAGGTCGATCAGAAGATCTTTATCGGCAAGGATGTGCTCTATCTGAACGTCTATCGCAAGAACGACAACCGTACCATCTACAACGTTGTCTATCGTGACGGCAAGGGAGGCCCTCACATGATCAAGCGCTTTGCCATCACATCGGTGATGCGCGACAAGACTTACGACATCACCCAGGGCAAGGATGGTTCACGCATCGTATATTTCAGCGCCAACCAGAACGGTGAGGCCGAGGTTATCAGGGTGTTCATCAAGTCGAAGCTGCGCAATTCGAAGGTCGTCAACTTCGAGCGCGACTTTGCCGAGACACCCATCAAGGGGCGTGGCGTGAAGGGCAACCTGCTCACCAAGGCCGATGTCCAGAAGATTCAGCTCGTCTCGAAGGGTGGCTCGACGCTTGGCGGACGTCCCGTATGGTGGGATCCCGATGTCCAGCGAATCAATTACAACAAGCAGGGACAGTATCTTGGCGAGTTTCTTAGCGAGGATCGCGTGCTTGTCATTCTCGACAACTGGGAATACTATATCACGAAATTCGAGGAGACCGTTCATTTCGAGCCGAATGTTCTTCGCGTCGAGAAATATGACCCGCGCAAGGTGTGGACCTTTATTCTTTGGGACAAGGAAATGAAGTGCTACAATCTGAAGCGCTCCTTGCTTGATGCGCGTTCGAGCAAACAGAATATGTTGGGCGACCCGAAACGCTTCAAGATTGCCGTGGGATTGCATTATTTGCCCGAGGTTGTGGCTCCCGTTTCCAGTGAGGAGGAAGAGGTCGATATGCCGGCGACGGAAACAGCGCCAGTCGAGCCTCAGAAACCTCAGCCCTTGGTCATCGACACGCCATATCCGCGTTTCCGTCTCACTTTCGGCAAGCCCGACCAGTTCCGTCCTGCTCTCGAGGTCGATGCCGACGAGTTCATTCCCATCCGAAGTATCAATACCAAGGGCAAGAAGATTACTCCTTATAAGGTGGCAAGCATCGAGGAAATCCAGCCGCTTCGCGTCCCTGAAACCAACGATGTTGCCGAGGATGATGTAGAAGGGGAGGAGCCTGAAGAGGAAGTCCCTACTGAAACACTGTTTTGAGAACCGATGAAAAGATTCATATATCTGGCATGGGCTTTACTGTTCATCCCCGTGCATTTATTGGCACAGGATGAACTTCCGCGTCCCGTCACCAATATCCTCTCGTTGCGTATAGGTCAGGGCAGGATGCGCGACACTTATCTGACTCCGCTCCTCTATACGGGTTCCTGCATCAGCCTCGAAGGACAGCGTTGGCGCATGCATCGCAATCTCGATTGGACCAGTTGGCAGTTCGCCGACATCGCATTCTCGACGGGCGAAGACCACGGACACGACAGTGAAGCTTGGGCCGGTCGTCTGCGTTATCGCTATGGCATCCTGCGACGTTGGTCTGACAGTCTTGACCCTTCGACTTTGGACATTCGCCCCGCAAGTTCCCCGTGGTCGTTCTATCTGGGCCCTTATGCCGGCATTGATCTCGGCTTCGACTACAATTTGAAGATTGCATCGTCCAATAATCCGGCTACAGCACGTGTCACCACCAACCTTGGAGCTGCAGGAGCAGTGTGCTATCGTTTCCAGTCTCCGTCAGCACAAGGCATGAGGGTGATGCTTCAGGCTCATGCGCCTTTGCTCGGTATGGGCTTCTGTCCGGAGTACGGAGCCAGCTATTATGAGACGTTCTATCTCGACTCGTCCTCCGAAACCTTCCATTTCACATCGCTTCACAACCAGCAGGATCTTGATGTGCAGCTCGCGGTCGATTTCCCGTTGGCTGTCATCCCTTGGTTCCGCCGTTTTGATTCCGTGCTGCGTCTGGGTGGCTCGTATCACATCGAGACGATGGATATCAACGATATCACGACACGCTATAGCAGCTTCGAGTTCGTTATCGGCTGGGTTTATCAGTACCTGCCATTCAGTCGCCGCAAGGCAAGTCTCCTAAAACGTTCGCCCTACGATGCATATTGATAATTCCAAAAGTTCATCCATAACTCGCGGTTCACGTCTTGCTTCTCTTTGCTGCCTGTTGTCGTTCATCTTCTCTCTCTCGAGTTGTCTCGATGATGACCTGATGGAGCAGGACGATAGCCTGCGTGGCAATTTTGAGGCGTTTTGGCAGACGCTCGACCAGCATTATTGCTTCTTCGATGAGAAAGGTGTCGATTGGGATGGTGTACATCGCAAGTATGCCCCTCTTTTCGACGATTCCATCAAGACGCAATTCGAGCTTTTCAATGTGCTCGACGAGATGATCGATACGTTGCGCGACGGTCATATCGACGTATATGCACCATTCAATATAGCGCGATATTGGTCATGGTACGAGGATTACCCCAACAACTACGACGACAATCTCGTGCGCGAGTACTATCTTGGCACCAATTACTGGTACACGGCCGGTATGCAGTATGTGATGTATCGTCGCGACTCGGTGGCTTACGTTCGGTACAGTTCGTTCAATAGCGCTATCGGAGCCACCAACCTCGATTATGTTCTTGCCCTCATTCGCAACGCCAATGGCCTGATTCTCGACATTCGCAACAATGGAGGAGGCTCATTGGCCAATGCTGTCACGCTGGCCGAACGTTTCGCTACCGAAAAGACGCTCTACGGATATATCCGTCACAAGGTCGGACGTGGGCATGATGATTTCTCCAAGCCCGAACCGCTCTATGTCGAGCCTGTTGACGATCGCATGTCGTGGAATGCCTCGAAGCGTCCTGTCGTGATTCTCACCAATCGTCATTGCTTCAGTGCAGCCAACAATTTCGTGCAGATCATGCGTGCCCTCGACGGAACGATGACCCCCGACTCTACTGGGATTCTTCTGCCCAAGATGATTAAGATTTGTGGCGACCGCACAGGCGGCGGATCGGGTTTGCCGTTCGAGAGCGTGTTGCCCAATGGCTGGTCCATGCGTTTTTCGGCATGTCCGATGACCGATGAGAATGGACAAAGTACCGAATCGGGCATTGACCCGTCGCCAGGCCTCAAAATCGATATGGATAGCTTGTCGGCTTTCCAAAAACATAGTGATGACATCATCGAAGCAGCACGTCAGTATATCATGCAGCACACGTTGGCGCCACGCAAAGAGCCGGAAAGTGAATAATTTTCCGAAAAAATTTGGAAGTTCGTATTTTTTGTTGTATCTTTGCGCCCGCAAAAGTGGCATGCGGGTATGCTGAAATTGGTAGACAGGCCAGACTTAGGATCTGGTGTCGCGAGGCGTGTGGGTTCGAGTCCCACTACCCGTACTTCCCCTCCGTTGGGCTCCATTTACAGATGTAGGTGGGGCCCAACGTTCGTTTTGCCACAAAAAATATCCCTCAATACTGTTTTGGAGTACTGAGGGATTGGAAGAAGGAAGGAGATTCCTTTCGTAAGCTAGTTACTTCACCATGATAAGTTTGCCATTCACTACGCAGAGACCCTTGGCGGCGTTGAGCTTCTGGCCGGCGATGTTGTAGATAGCGTGATTGGTGGCTGGTGCAATCTCAACCTCATTGATGGCAGTTTCGTCACTCTTTACAAGCACTACCTTCGTGACCTTGGCATCGATGCCCTGGAGGACGAGGCCGTAGTTGTTGAGCTCATAGACCATGTTCGAGGTGTAGGGGTCAAGGTTGTAAGGCTCGACAGTGATATCGGTGTCAGTGATGGCCACCGTATAAGAGTCAGCAGTGCTGACATTGATGGTGGGAGCAATGGCACCCCAGCCGTCGGCGAGAGACTTGACGAATAACTGTCCGCCCCATTCCCAACTTACGGCCTCCACGGGCTCGGCAGTGATGATGAGTTTGTCACCGGCTTTCACATTGAGTTTGCCGATGCTTACCGAACCGCTCCAACTCTCGTCGAAAGTATATTCGCCTTCCCACAGGGTTTGTTCGGTGACGGGTGCGATATCGCCCACAAGCGTCACATGATCGACAGCGCAGTCGTTGTAAATGTTGATGGTGATGCCCACGTCATGCCATTCACCGGGGGTGGTGCCGGCCACTTCCTTGATTTTAGCCACGGTGTACTCGTAGGTCCAGCTGTCGCCAGCCTGGCCTACCCACTCAACAATGGGTGCCCAGTTGTCGGAATTGGCAAAGCCGCCAATGCCCCAGCCTTCACGGCTTGCACCTGAGTTGTTGTTGATGTAGAAGCGCACGATGTCGGTGTCGGCAGCTCCAAGGCCGTCGATTTCGGAAACGAGGAGGGTGTGACCTTCTACGAGGGTGAGATTGGTTTCGGTCTCGGCAAATGCGATGGCAGCGCCAAGAGCCAAAACGGAAGTAAGTAGAACCTGTTTCATAAGCTTTGGTTTGTTTGAGTATTGATTTGAGTTTTATAACAAAAAGTGTCGATAGATGCCTCGATTTATGATGGCGCAAAGGTAAGGCTTTTTACCAAAAACTCCAAATATTTTATGCAAAATAGGGGACGAAACGACAATAAATAGATAAATAGCGCAAAAATGAGGAGGTTTATCGCCTATTTTTTGCTTGTTTCTCCATAAATCATTATCTTTGCACCGTTAATCAAAAAACCAATGAAATATTACTTGATTCTTATCACCATTTTATTCGGCTGTTCCTTTCTGTATGCCGAAGAATATTCCGAACTGACCGTTGACTTTCCCAAGGTGGCAACCTATAGCGATGCCACGGGCTATGGCTACGACCTGAACACTTCCTGGGACGGACGTTCCACTACTCCTTTCTTCTTCAGCGTCAATGTGCCCGATGGCAACTATCGTGTCACCGTCACCATCGGCAGCAAGCAACGTGCGGCTGTCACCACTATCCGTTGCGAGAGCCGTCGTCTTTTTGTCGAGAACCTCTCCACAAAAAAGGGCGAACTGGTGACGTGCACGTTCGCGGTCAACAAGCGAGACTCCCTTTTCACCGATGACAAAGGCCAGGTAGCCAAGGTAAAGCTGAAGCCGGGCGAGGAAGGCAAGTTGCATTGGGACAAAAAGCTCACCATCGAGGTGAATGGTGACGCGCCTGCCATTCAGCGCATCGAGATTGAGCGTGATGAACAACTCTCTACTTTGTATCTCTTGGGAAACAGCACGGTCGTCGATCAGAGCAACGAGCCATGGGCCAGCTGGGGGCAGATGATCCCGCGTTTCCTCAACGAGGGTCTCGCGGTGGCCAATTATGCCGAAAGCGGATTGTCGTTAGCCACGCTTATCGGCCAGAACCGCTGGGCCAAGGTTTATAGCCTCCTTCAGGAAGGGGACTACGTGATTCTCGAATTCGGTCACAACGACCAGAAGACCGACGACCGTCCCGGCAACGGTGCATACTACGCCTTCAGCCATCAGGTGAAATTGATTTCGGACCTGTGTCGTGACAGGGGAGCCACCCTTATCCTCTGTACGCCAACGATGCGCCGCAGTTTCAAGGATGGTGTGAACCAGAATACCCACAAGGACTATCCCGAAGCTATCCGTGCCATTGCCGAGCGCGAAGATCTGCTCCTTATCGACCTGCAGGAAATGACAGGCAAGTTCTACGAAGCGATGGGAGAGGAGGGTTCGAAACGTGCCTTTGTGCATTATCCGGCCGGTACGTGGCCCGACCAGGAGAAGGCCCTGGCCGACAATACGCACTTCAATCCCTACGGAGCCTACGAGATTGCCCGTATGGTGGCCGCTGCTCTTGCTCAATCCGAAATGCCCATCGGCTATTTTGTCCTCCCCGAATTCGCCGAATTCGACCCTTCGCATCCCGATGACATCGACACCTTCCATTGGAACAACTGTCCCTTCGTCGATCTCTCCAAACCAGATGGAAATTGATACCCAAGAATCCCAATATCTAGAATCTCTAGAAAATCTAATACTTCTAGAAAATCTAGAATAACCGCCCCCAAAAACAATGAAAAATCCTCTCTTTACTCTCGCTCTCCTGAGCCTCGCCTTTGCAGGTGGAGCCCAGGTCAAGGATGTCAACGGCATCAACGACACCACGGTCGATAACTACAAGCAGGCCGAGGATGTCGATTCGAAATATGCCCGCCCCGTACCGGGTTCCAGCCGCAAGGGCAATAACCCCGTGCTCTTCCTCGTCGGCAACAGTACGATGCGTACAGGTACCAAGGGCAATGGCAACAACGGCCAGTGGGGTTGGGGTGCCTTTGCTGCACAATATTTCGACGAAGAGCGCATCACGGTCGAAAACCACGCTCTCGGCGGAACGTCAAGCCGCACGTTTTACAACCAGCTTTGGCCCGATGTGCTCAAAGGGGTGCAGGCGGGCGATTATGTCCTCATCGAACTTGGTCACAACGACAATGGCCCGCTTGACACTTGGACGGCTCGCAACAGCATCGCCGGCATCGATCCCGACACTTGTGTCACGGTCACGCTGCACGATTGCCGATCGAAGGACTGGAACGGACGCGTCGAGACCGTATATAGCTACGGACAGTACCTGCGCATGTTCATCAACGATGTGCGAGCCAAGGGCGCTTATCCTCTCATCGCATCGCTCACCCCGCGCAACTCGTGGGACAACGAGACCACCATCACCCGCAAGTGGAACACATTCACCCCGTGGGGCAAGGCGGTGGCCGAAGAGATGAATGTGCCGTGGATCGACCTCGAAGGCGTCAGCGCATCGCGTCTCGAGAAGTTCGGCCATTGGAAGACCGAGTACATGTTCTATTATGTCGATAAGATCCACACCTCGCGCTTCGGAGCCGAGAACAATGCCTACAGCGCAGCCCTCGCCATCCGGCAATGCGCCGATTGTCCGCTCAAGGATTATCTCAAGGACCTGACGCCCGTTCATGTCGATGTGAACCGCACACCGGGCAAAACGGTTGTTTGGCTCTGTGGCGATTCCACCTGCAAGAACTCCGACAACGACCCCGACGGCATGTGGGGTTGGGGCAGCCAGGCCTACACCGTCTTCGATACGGCAACCGTCATCTTCTGCAACCAGGCTATGGCCGGACGTTCCTGCCGCACCTATCTGAACGAGCGACGCTGGGAGAAGGTCTATAACTCCCTCCAGCCCGGTGACATCGTTTTCCTCCAGTTCGGACACAACGACGTGGGCGACATCGAGAAGGGCAAGGCACGTGGCGAAATAGCCTTGGGCACCGATTCGACCAAGGTTTTCAAGCTCGAAGCCACGGGCGAATACGAGGCCGTCTATAGTTTCGGCTGGTATCTGAAGAAGATGATCCAGGATGCGCGCGAGAAAGGCGCTACGCCCATCCTGCTCAGTCTCACGCCGCGCAACGAATGGCCCGGCGGCAAGGTCGAGCGTCGCAACGACACGTATGGCCGCTGGTATCGCGAAGTCATCGAGGCCACGGGCGTGCCCTTCATCGACGTACACAATATCACCGCCGACTTCCTCGACGGCATCGGACAGGAGGCCGCCAAGGCATATTACAATCACGACCACACCCACACCAGCCTGCTCGGTGCCCAACGCAACGCCAAGAGCATGGCCCAGGGTATGCGTTTCCTGGGGTATGATAGACTTTTGAAGTAACCGGCTTTAAGCCTGTAGCCAATAAAAACATCCCGTCCCGCGAAATATTCGCTCGAAAATTTGCCATTCTCCCAAAAACTACCTATCTTTGCCGCGTCCATTCATAATTGTTAATTGATATATGATTCATCTCGTCATCATGGCCGGCGGCATTGGCAGCCGCTTCTGGCCCATGTCAACGCCACAGTGTCCCAAGCAGTTCCTCGACATCATGGGAACGGGACGCACCATGATTCAGCAGACCTACGACCGCTTCCGTGGTCTTATCGACTTGCAGCGCGTATGGGTTGTCACCTCGAAGAACTTCGCAAAGCTCACCAGCGACCAGCTAGGGGGCATCAATCCGCATCATATCCTGCTGGAGCCATGTATGCGCAACACCGCGCCCTGTGTGGCATACGTCAGTTGGAAGATATTGGCCGAAGACCCCGAGGCCACTATCGTTGTAGCCGCATCCGACCACATCGTCACGGGTGTCGATGAGTTTCGTCGCGTGATTGCCCAGGGCATCGACTTCGTGGAGGCCGGCGACCGCATCCTCACCCTCGGTATGCAGCCCACACGCCCCGAGACCGGCTATGGATACATTGAGCAAGGGGAACCGGCACCCCTCAAACCCCTTGAATCCCTTGAACCCCTTAAACCCCATGAACCCTTCAACCCCCTTGCCCCCATTTACAAGGTTGCTGGATTTCGCGAGAAACCCGACTTGGCCACGGCAGAAAAATACCTCACTTCAGGCAATTTCACCTGGAATTCCGGCATGTTCCTCTGGCAGGCCCGTACCATCGTCGATGAGCTTCGCAAGTACCAGCCGGAGATCAGCGGCATCATGGATCGCCTTGCTCCCCATTTCTTCACGGTGCGCGAACAGTCGATGGTCGATCAGCTCTATGCCACATGCCCGAAGATTTCAATCGACTACGCTGTGATGGAGAAGACACAGATAGCTTACGTCATGCCCGCCGAATTCGGATGGAGTGACCTCGGCACGTGGGGCAGTCTCCACACCCTCACCCCGCAGGACGACGACCGCAATGCCATCATTGGCGATGGTGTCAAGCTCATCGATTGCGAGGGCTGCATGGTGCGTATGCCGCAAGGGAAGCAGGTCGTCATCCAAGGACTGAAGGATTGTATCGTTGCCGAGCACAATGGCACTCTCCTCATCTGCCGTCTCGATTCCGAACAGCATATCAAGGATTGGCATTAGGAGACCCCCTCGGTCCCCCTGCTTAGGGGGAGGACTGGGTTTGAAAGGTTTGAAAGGTTATGAAACTTACTCTTGTTAAGGTGGGAGGCGCTATCGTCGAGGACGCCGATTCCCTCAGTTCTCTTCTCGACAAATTCGCACGCATCGGGGGCCATAAGGTGCTTGTGCATGGCGGCGGTCGAAGTGCTACCCGCATCGCCGAGCAGCTGGGTCTGCCGCAGCAGATGGTGGCGGGGCGTCGTGTGACCGATGCCGAGACGCTTCGTGTTGTCACCATGGTCTATGCCGGTCTCGTCAACAAGAATATCGTGGCGCAACTGCAGGCTCGCGGCATCAATGCACTGGGTCTGACTGGTGCTGACATGAATGTGATCTTGAGTCATCGGCGTCCACCCAAACGGGTGCGCATGGACGATGGCAGCACACAGACGGTCGATTACGGTTTCGTGGGTGACATCGACCAGGTGAATGCCGATTTGCTGGCCGACCTGATTGCCAAGGGCGTGGTGCCTGTGATGTGTCCCATTGGGCACGACACCCAAGGCACCTTGCTCAACACCAATGCCGACACCATCGCTGCCGAGGTCGCCAAGGCCTTGGCCAGCAATTTCGAGGTCACGCTCGTCTATTGCTTCGAAAAACGAGGTGTGCTACGCGATGCCGACGACGATGATTCGGTGATCCCCTGCATCACCCAGGAGGAATTCCCCGTCCTCGTCGAGCAGGGCGTAGTGTCGGGAGGTATGTTGCCCAAGCTCGAGAATGCCTTCGATGCCATCCGAGCTGGAGTGCATGAAGTCGTCATCACCCGTGCTGAAGCCATCGATAATCCTAATGCTGGCACAAGGTTAAGGTTATGAGGAATCGTTTTTCGCCCGAGACGAACTTCTATATTGTCATTTGGGTCATCTTATTGCTTATCCCTGCTTTTGCAGAACTTTATGACTATCTGGTCAATATCACCGACCATTTTGATTGGCGCGGTTTGTTCCTCGTTTACATTCGCTTCCTGCCTTTCCTGTTCCTCTTTCTGCTTTGCAAGCTCGTCTTGGAACCCAAGTTGTTCTTCAAGCAAAAGCAGCCGGCATTCTTCATCATCTCTTTCTTAGCAGCGGTAGTAATGCTTCTCATTTCGGGGTATTTTATACCCCCAAGAAACAATCGATCTCGGATATTCGTCGAGCAGAATAGTAACACGTATTTCCCCAATCAGTCCACCGACATTCAGCTCATCGATGAAGGGCCTGTGGACAATCGCAAGAATGTACGGAGTCTCAACTTCAAATCATATCTGCGAGGACCTTTTTTCCCGAGGTTGCTCATGGCGTTGCTCATGAATGGTTCCAGTCTTGCCTGTGCCGCCCTCTTCCGGTCGAGCAAGGATAAGCTCATGCTCAAGGAACAGCAGGCTGCACAGCTTCAGTCTGAACTCACTCATCTGAAGTATCAGATCAATCCGCATTTCTTCATGAATACACTCAATAATATTCATGCCCTTGTGGATATCGATAGCGAACTGGCAAAGCAGGCCATCATAGAGTTGTCGCACCTCATGCGCTACATTCTTTATGATAGCGACCATCCCTTTGTGCCCATGCGGCGCGAGCTTGATTTCATTCGTCAATGTATCAGTATCATTAGGTTACGGTGCGATAAGTCAGTCTCCCTCACCTTCACCGAACCTGAAGCCAATACTCCAGGCCTCGATGCCTACATACCACCCCTGCTTCTCGTTCCATTCATCGGAAATGCCTTCAAACACGGCATCTCGTACCGCGAACCATCGTACATCGATGTCAATATCGCCATCGAGGGACGGAAGCTTCACTTTCACTGCGCCAACAGCAACCATAGCTCCAACACAATGCCCAAACAGCAGGGCGGCATAGGCCTCGACAATGTCCGTAAGCGCCTTGAGTTCATCTATCCCGGCAGCTATACCCTCGACATCGTCCCCACCGAAAAAGACTTCACCGTTGACCTGGTCCTCCCCCTCACTTCAACCCCCCAGAACTCCCAGACCCCCTCTAATCCCTAACCCATAACCCCTAACCCCTAACCCATGCTCCGCTGTATAGCCATTGACGACGAGCCCTTGGCGCTCGCGCAAATCGCATCATATATCAACAAAGTACCCTACCTCGAACTTGTGGGACGCTGTCGCGATGCACAACAAGCACTCGAAATCCTGCAACAGACCCAGGTCGATCTGATGTTTGTCGATATCAACATGCCCGACCTCAACGGCCTTGACTTCGTGCGTTCGCTTGAATTTCCACCTAAAGTCATCTTTACCACCGCATATAGCGACTATGCCATCGATGGCTATAAGGTACAAGCCGTCGATTACCTGCTCAAACCTTTTGGACTGAAGGAACTTGAGGCCGCTGCCGATCGTGCCCGCTTGCGCATCGAGAGCGAGACCGCTGCCTACGGCTTCGTGCCCCAGCCCACCAGTGCCATCGAGCAAGACGGCTGCTTCTTCGTGAAGAACGACTATCGCATCGTCCGTCTCCGTTTCGACGACATCAAGTACATCGAAAGCATGGGCGAATACGTACGCTTCTTCGTCGAAGGTAGCGAGCGTCCCCTGATGCCGCTCCTCTCGATGAAGCGCGTCGAGGACGTTCTGCCCTCCGACCGTTTCATGCGCGTTCATCGCTCATTCATCGTCAACCTCAGCCGCGTCACCGACATCAGCCGCCAACGCATAATCTTCGGTGAAGTCAGCATCCCCATCGGCGACAGCTACAAGCAGGCATTTCTCGACTACATCAATGCCCGCTCGTTGTAGCCCATGTCGGTGTGCGAGCCTATTTTTTATCCATATTCAAAAATTAGACAATGCCTGTAAGAAGTATCACGCGACAGCAGTATTTCGACGAGCTGGCGCGAACGAGTGAGAAGTTCTTTGTCCCCTATATCGAGCAGCATCGGCAGCTTGTGCCGGGGGTGCGTGTGCTGGAGGTGGGTTGTGGCGTAGGCGGCAACCTTGCCCCCGTTGCTGCACGCGGATGCGAGGTGACGGGTATCGACCTGGCATCGGACAATATTGTCGCAGCCAGGGAATGTTTTGCCGCCAAGGGATTGGAGGGTCTTTTCGTCTGCCAGGACTTCTTCGAGATGGCGGAAAGCCCATCCCCAGGCCATTCGGTAGGGGAGGGATTTTTCGACGTGGTGGTGTGCCACGACGTGATTGAGCACATTTTTGACAAGGAGAGTTTCCTGCGCAAGGTAAGTCGTCTGGTCAAACGGGATGGGATGGTATTCATGTCGTTCCCCGCATGGCAGATGCCTTTCGGCGGTCACCATCAGAACTGCCGCAGCCGCCTTGTGTCACATTGTCCTTTCCTTCATTTGTTGCCCCGTGGCCTATATCGCTGGATACTCCAACGCGCGGGCGAGTCGGAGGGCACGGTAAAGGAGATGCTCGAGATCAAGGAGACGCGCACACCCATCGAGCTCTTCGAGCGAGTGAGCAGGAAGGTGGATTTCAAGGTCCTTGACCGTCGCCTGTATTTCATCAATCCGCATTACGAGACGAAGTTCGGTCTCCGTCCTCGTCGATTGTGGTCTTTCATCGCCCATATCCCCTGGGTGCGCAATTTCTTCACCACTTCCTGCTTCTATTTGCTTAAGAGGTGAGTTTTTCCAGTGCTACTATTGAAAAATGGCCAATCCGCATATGGGTTGGTCATTCTATTTTGTATTTGGCACAATGTTGGCCGAGATTGTGCCGATAATTTCCGCAATAGCACAATGTTGGCCAAGATTGTTCCAATAACTTTCGCAATAGCACAATGTTGGCCAAGATTGTGCCAATAATTTTCGCAATAGCACAATGTTGGCCGAGATTGTGCCAATAATTTTCGCAATAGCACAATGTTGGCCGAGATTGTTCCAATAATTTTCGCAATAGCACAATGTTGGCCGAGATTGTGCCGATAAATTTCGTAATAGCACAATGTTGGCCGAGATTGTTCCAATAATTTTCGTAATAGCACAATGTTGGCCGAGATTGATCTATTTGAGATTGAGATTGGTTATCATTCATTCGGAGCGTGTTCTCTGCTTTGTATTTGATTTCAGACATAGTGTTTTTGGCTATGGAGAATGAGAAGGTGCGATAACTCGGGTTGTCGCACTTCGTTTTGTAGAAATGGAGCGATGATAGTGGAAATATGGGTGGTTTTGAGCAAGTTTTTGAGCATAAATGCCGTAAATAGTGGGAAATATTGTATTTTTTTAGCCCAATGTGATGCTCATTTCATATTTTATTCGTATATTTGCACCGCTTAACACATATTTTATACACTGAAAGACATGGAAGACAAGTTCAACTTGGAGCGATTCGTTGAAGCACAGGACACCGAACCTCTTGGCGACTATCGGCAGGCGCTTGCCGAGATGCGTGCGGGGGAGAAACGTGGCCATTGGATCTGGTACATCTTCCCGCAAATGAGGGGCCTGGGACGTAGCCCCAATTCCGATTTCTTTGGTATCAGTGGACTCGAAGAAGCGAAGGCTTATCTGGCACATGAGGTGCTGTGCCCACGCCTTCGCGAGATTACCGAAGCCGTGCTTGAGAACGCAGGTGAGCCCGTCGAAGTGCTGATGGGATGGGAGATTGATGCCATGAAGCTTCAGTCGTCGATGACGCTGTTTGATGCAGCTTCGCCCGACGACATCTTCGGCGAGGTGCTCGACACGTTCTTCGACGGACATCGTTGCCGACTCACACTATCGATGATCTAAGCACACACAGTAGAGGATTTGAACCTACACTTAACACACTATATAACATTTTTAACACTATGAAGAAATTCACTTTGTTTACAGCTGCGGCTTTGTTCACAGCGGGGCTTGCTATGCCCTTTGCTGCCAATGCCGCAGAACCAGCCGTTGCCGCAGCCGTGGCTCCGGCCGATCAGATTACCGTCACGGGTACGGTGGTCGATGAGAATGGAGAACCCGTAGCAGGCGCCAGTGTCCTGGAACGTGGTTCGACCAATGGTATCAACACCGACATTGACGGAAACTTCGTGCTGAAGGTTGCCTCGGGTTCAACACTCGAAATCTCCTTCGTCGGTTATGCTTCGCAGACCGTCAAGGCGGCTCCGACCGTGAGGGTTGTCCTCGTGGAGGATGCCGAGCTGCTCGACGACGTGGTAGTGGTCGGTTACGGTACGATGCGCAAGAGCGACCTGACAGGCTCGACCACCTCGCTTCGTTCGGAAGCCATCACCTCGACCCTTGCCGCCAACCCGCTCGAAGCCCTGCAGGGCAAGTCGTCGGGTCTGGCCGTCTTCAACAACCTGCGTCCCGGCGAGACGCCAACGCTGCGTATCCGTGGTACGGCTTCGATCAATTCGGGCAATGACCCGCTTTATGTGGTGGATGGCTTTGCCCTCGTCGATGGCGACCTGAACGACATCAATGCCGCCGACATCGAGGCCATCGAGATCCTGAAGGACGCTTCGGCCACGGCCATCTACGGTTCGCGTGGCGCCAATGGCGTGGTGATGATCACGACGAAGAAGGGCTCGGAGGGCCGCAAGAACCTAAGCGTACATGCCAGCACGGCCGTGAACATGCGCTACCGCCTGCTCGACACCGTGACGGGTGACGACTTCATCGACTATATGACCAAGGCCGCTGCCGCACAGGGTTCGGCCAATCCCTTCCCCAACGGCTATTCGGTAACGAACGTGAACTGGCAGGAGGAGGTGATCAGCAAATCGTCGCTCACGCAGGACTATGGCGTGACCTTCGACGGCTCGGCTGGAGGCACCAACTACATGTTCTCGGCTGGCTACTATGACCAGGAAGGTCTGATCAAGGGCACCGAGTACGAGAAGTTCACGATCCACAACAACCTGCAGCACAAGTTCAACAAGTGGATCACCATCGGTTCGAGCATGCAGCTCACCACTTCGACCACCGACAGGATAGGCTCGGACCTGACCTACGACATGAGCGTGACCAACGACATCTTCCGCTGGGGCTGGCCCACCGATCCCGTCTATAACGCCGACGGTTCGTACAACATCGTGAACCATGGCGACTGGTTCAACCCGCTTGCCACGATGGCCAACCAGACCAACAACCAGAAGAGCGTACGCTTCCTCGGCGACTTCTTCCTGCAGGTCGATTTCACCAAGCACCTCAACTATCGCCTCAATATCGGCTACGATGTGAAGAACATCAACCGCTACTACTGGGCAGGCAACCAGGATGCCAAATCGATCGGCAATGCCATCGAGACCGGTACTGGCTCACACACTTGGGCTCGCAACCGTTCGAAGCTGATGGATAACATCATCACCTACACCAACAAGTGGGGTGAGCATCATCTCACCGTGACGGGCGTATATTCCTGGCAGGACTACAAGTACAACACCTCGTCGATGAGCGGCTCGTTTGCCGACATGAATCTGCAGGCATTCAACTTCTCGGGCGTGGATCAAGCCACCCTTTCGGCCAGCAGCAACTACTACAGCAACCGCCTGATATCGTGGACAGCACGTGCGGCCTACAATTACGCCGACAAGTATCTGCTCACAGCCACCGTGCGTTTCGACGGTTCTTCCCGTTTCGGCGACGACAACAAGTTCGGTACCTTCCCATCGGTCGGCCTGGGTTGGCGCGTAAGCAACGAGGATTTCCTCAAGGACAACGATGCCATCACCAACCTGAAGCTGCGCTTTTCGTATGGCGTGACCGGTAACCAGGAGATCGGTAACTACAATTCCCTTTCGAAACTCAGCACAAGCACCGGCGATGCCAACTATACCGATGGCACGGGTCCGATACTCGGCTACTACGAGTCGGTAGGCAATTCGAAGCTGAAGTGGGAGCGCACCAAACAGCTGGATGCCGGCTTGGAACTGCAGCTCTACAATCGCATCAACTTCACATTTGATTACTATACCCGTACGACCACCGACCTGCTTTACAACGTACCTATCCCATCGACTTCGGGATTCTCGTCCGTGCTGAGCAATATCGGCAAGGTGGGCAACCATGGTATCGAGGTGGCTGCCAATGCCGATATCTTCAAGAACAAGGATTGGCTGGTGAACTTCGGCGTGAACTACACCTTCAACACCAACGAGATCAAGGAGCTTTACAACGATGTGGAGCGTGTCGTGGTCAACGACGGTTCGACAACCACGGGTATCGTCTCCCTCCTCCAGGTGGGTGAGCCCGTCAATGCCGTATATGCCCGTCATTCGCTCGGTATCATCAAGACGCAGGAACAGCTCGATGCCTACGTGGCTGCCGTGCCTGGCGTGAAGGGAACGGCGCACATCGGCTCGGAAATGTATGAGGACGTGAACGGCGATGGCCAGATCAGCGTGAACGACTGCCAGAGCATCGGTTCGATCGAGCCCAAGCACTTCTATGGCTTCAACCTCAACGTGAGCTACAAGGACCTCACCCTCAGCGTTTATGGACAGGGTGCATTCAAGTATGCTTCGATCATCGGTGCAGAGCATAGCGGCTATCGCGGCACGGGCACATCGAGCGCATGGCGCATCGGTATGCAGGATACGGGCAGCTACAGCCTTTGGGTAGATAACGGCGTGCGCAACACCCTCGGTATTCCTACCCGCGATGCATACGAGGATATGTTCGACCCAACAAGCAACCCCGGTGGCGACCATCCGTCGGCAGGTGCCAAGGGCATCTTCCTGAGCGACCGCACCAACGGCGACTGGGCTTACTTCCTCCTGAAGAACGTACAGCTCAGCTACAACTTCGGCAAGCTGATGAAGGTACAGGCAGTGAAGGAACTCACCGTCAACGTGAACTTCCAGAACGTGGCAGCTTGGGCCAACCATACAGGCTACAATCCTGAGAACGGCGACGTTTCGAACCCATTCGCAAGGACCATCATGTTTGGCATCAATGCGAAATTCTAATGTCCCTTTTACTCCCCTTAAAAGCCCTTTTACTCCCCTTAAAGGCCCTTTAAAATAAAAAGAATTATGAAGACTATCAAATATATTATCGCAGGTGCAATACTTGCAACCACGATGCTGGGCGGCATGTCGTTGACCAGTTGCAGCGACCTCGATGAACATCCCTATACCTTTATCGACCCGGCCTCGTTCTACAATACAGAGGAAGAGATTGATGCTACGCTGGCGGGCGTCTATAACCGCTATCGTAACATGTACAATGCCAACAGCCAGCTCTATCTGGCTCAGATCGAGCTGCTCACCGACCAGGCCGTGCCTACCTATAACAAGAACAACATGGAGCTCATCAACAAGTGGGACGGTGTGCAGAATGCCTCGGCTTCGAACGGCGTTCACCGCATCTGGGCCGCTTGCTACGAGGCCGTGAACCGTGCCAACATCGTGCTTGGCCGCGTTGATAACGTGGAGATGAGCGAAGAGGCACGCAACCACATCAAGGGACAGGCCTACTTCCTGCGTGGTTATGCGTTCTTCTCGATGGCACGTTGCTTCGGTGCCCTCGCTTTGCCACTCACCTATACCAATGGTGTGGAGAACCTGGAGCTTGCACGTTCGACCTACAGCGAGACTTACGACCAGATCATCTCCGACTTCAAGGAGGCTGAGGCCTTGCTGCCCGTACGCGGCACCAGCGGCTACGACGTTTGGCGTGCTTCGAAGGGAGCTGCACAGGCTGCCCTCGGCGAGGTTTATCTGCTTCGTGCCTCGATGGCCGATGTGAATGGCGAAACAGCCAGCCAGTCCGATTATTACACCCAAGCTCGCGACTACAGCAAGAAGGTGATTGATAGCGGCGTCTATGGACTGATGGACAACTACGTGGATCAGTTCTACTGGTTCAACGAGAGCGGTGCCAAGAACTGCAAGGAGTCGGTCTTCGAGCTTCAGTATTCGGCAGCACAGAGCCAGAACAACGGTATGCATATCCGTTTCGGACTGGGTCGCACCTATTCGAACTACATGGGCTGCTACCAGTATTCGCGTATGGGCGTTTCGCCCTATATCTACACCGAGATGCTGGCCAATGGTGACAAGCGTGCCGATGTGTTCCTGACCTACTTCGAGGAGAACGACGGCACTGCGCACACTTTCAATCCGAATACCCTGCATTGGGAGCCCTACATCACCAACGACCGCAACGTGGAGCACACCTGCGTCTTCAACTGCAAGTATTTCGACCAGCACACCGATGCTTCGCTGCAGCGTCCCAATGCCAACTTCCCCATCATCCGCTATGCTGAGGTGCTGCTCAACTATGCCGAGGCAGCCAACATCCTGAATGCAGGCTCGGGCATCGAATGCCTCAACCAGGTGCGTCAGCGTGCAGGTCTCGCGCCATTCAGCGGCAGCCAGGCCGAGATTGACGAGGAGATCTTCAACCAGCGTCGTTTCGAGTTCGTGGGTGAGGGTAAGATCTTCTTCGACGAACTGCGTCGCGATGTGCTTGCCGACCGTTCGGCTGCGAAGCTCGCCCGTGGCTTTGCCGACAAGCTCAGCTACTTCGATTCTGCCGAGCCTCTCTTCAAGCCCCAGAAGAGCTTCCTCTTCCTGATTCCACAGGGCGACCTCGACAGCAATCCTGCCCTTGTGCAGAATCCTATCCCACAGTCCAAGTAATCCTATTGCTGGGCTCCCCTGTCTGCGGACGGGGGAGCCTGTGTTTTTCGGAGTGCTCGGAATGATCGGAGTAATCTGATTACTCGGAGTACTCTGATGATTCCGATTCCTAAATAAACGCTCAGTCATGAAATTGTTTCCAATCCTTTGTGGTGCAGCATTGCTGCTTGCCGCTTGCACCGAGTCGATCACTTGCTTTGAGTATCAAACCGAGCAGGGTTTGCTTCGTGTGGAGTTCCCCGAAGCGGACATTGTGCGTGTGCGATTGTCGGAGAACAGTGATTTCGTGGATAACAAGACCACGGTCGTTCTTCCTGAGGCCTTGAGCCATCCCGTCAGGGTGCGGCTTGAGGAGGCTGAGGGGCAATTTGTACTCACTTCCGACAGCCTGCAGGTACGTATCGACAGCAAGACAGGTGCCATCAGCTATTACGACTGCCGTGGCACGTTGCTCCTTTCGGAGCGCGACAGCCAGCCCAAGCGATGCGAAAAGATTGCGCTCGAACATATTTCCTACGATGAGGCGACAAGCCGCATCGAGAAGACCGCCGATGGCGAGAAGGTGGTGATGGACGTGCTCGAACGTGACACGGTGGGCACTTCGTGGCGATGGCAGGTGCGCTTCGCGTTTCCACAGGGCGAGCCGATCTACGGATGGGGTTCGCACATGGAGGACCTGCTCGACCTCAAGGGACAGAAGCTGTGGCTTTGCCAGCACAACCTGAAGGCCATGGTGCCCGTGATCAATACGGCATCGGGCTACGGACTGCTCTTTGATGCGGGTTGCGGGATGCGTTTCGACGATACCGATGACCAAGGTCTCGTCGAGCTGGAGGCTGCCCAAGGACTGGACTATTATTTCATGAAGGGCGTGACGATGGATCGTGTCGTGAACCGTATGCGCAAGCTGACCGGCCAATCGCCGATGATGCCTCGCTACCTGTTCGGCTACATCCAGTCGAAGGAACGTTTCCACAGCAGCGCAGAGATCATCGGAGCCATGCGCGAGTTCCGTCGTCGCCGGATACCCGTCGATATGGTGGTGCAGGATTGGAACTACTGGCCCGAAGGCTGGGGCATGATGCAGATGGATCGCCGCTATTATCCCGATCCGCAGGCTTTGGCCGACACCGTGCATCAGCTGCATGCCCGCCTGATGGTCAGCATCTGGCCCAATCCGCAAGGCAATGCCCAGGAAAAGGATTTCAAGGAGCATGGCTATATGCTCAACCGTTCGTTTGTCAATGTGTTCGATGAAGAGGCACGTGCCTACTATTGGCAATGGGCCAATCGCGAGTTCTTCCACGAAGGACAGGGCTTCGATGCCTGGTGGTGCGATTGTTCGGAACCCACCGACGGAGACTGGAAATTCATGCCAGAAGGATATGGATGGGACAGCCATCAGGACCGATGGATGCTGAATCTGGAGGCGCAGAACGCCGTGTCGGGAGCCGAGCGCACTTCACTCTATGCGCTTTTCCATGCGCAGGGAATCTACGAGAACCAGCGCAAGACCACCGATAGGAAGCGTGTCGTCAACCTCACCCGTTCGAGCTATGCGGGACAGCAGCGTTATGCCACCATCACCTGGAACGGCGACACCTACGCTTCGTGGGAATCGTTCCGTCGCCAGATACCCATGGGTTTGAATTTCATGGCCACAGGATGTCCCTATTGGACGGTCGATGCGGGCACGTTCTTCGCTGCATCAAGACCGCAATGGTTCTGGAAGGGTCAGTATCCCGAAGGTTGCAAGGATCCGGCGTTCAGGGAGTTCTACCTGCGCATGTGCCAGTGGGCGGCTTACTTGCCCGTCTTCCGAAGCCATGGCTCTGATACGCCGCGTGAGGTGTGGTATTATGGCGATGTCGGCGAACCTTATTACGATGCCCTTGTCCGCAATATCGAGCGTCGTTATGAGTTACTTCCCTATATCTATTCGTTGGCGGCCAAGGTGACCTTGGTGAACTATACCATGGCGCGTATGCTTGCCTTCGACTTCCCGCAGGATAAGGAGGCTCGCGAATGCAAGACCGAGTACATGTTCGGCCCAGCGTTGCTCGTCTGCCCGGTGACACATCCTTTGTCCAAGACTTCGAAGCTGGATGTCTATCTGCCCGCAGGAGCCCAGTGGCAGGATGCTATGGGCAATGTGTATGAGGGCGGACAGCATTTGACCTGTGACGTTTCCTTGAACGAGATTCCCGTCTTCGTGCGCAGGGGAAGCATATTGCCGAAGAGTCCCGTCATCCAGTATGCCGATGAATTGAACGAACAGACCTTGACCATCGAGGTCGTTCCAGGAGAGGACGATTCGTTTGAACTGTACGAGGATGATGGCATCACCTACGATTGCGAGAAGGGCCAGTATGCGGTCATTCCCCTCACGTGGAACGAACAGTCGCGGAGCCTCACCATCGGCGAACGGGAAGGTGCCTTCACGGGCATGAAGGAGAAACGTCGTTTCATCGTAAAGGTTGTGGATGGAAAGACGGAAACCTCGAAAGAGGTGAAATATAATGGCGGGGCTGTCACTGTTCGGTTTTAATCATCAGTTGGCTCATGGTTGGTACGAAAAGGGTTTTGAGCACGTCGCTCGCTCTGATTCTTGGCATTGGCGTTTCCTCGTTTGCCCAGGACAGAGTGTCCAAGACGACTTTGGAGCAGGGTCCCTACGAGGCGAACTGGACATCGCTGGCAAGACATCAGGCCGTGCCCGAATGGCTGCGTGATGCCAAGTTCGGCATCTATTGCCATTGGGGCGTCTATAGCGTGCCGGCATATGGTAACGAGCAATATTTCCACTACATGCATTGCGATGCTTCGAGTGGAGAATACGCCAAGGGCGAACAGTTCCTGATGGGCGAGCGAGAGCGTCATGAAGCCATCTATGGTCCGTTGTCGGAGTTCGGCTATCATGACTTCATTCCGATGTTCAAGGCCGAGCATTTCGATGCTGACGCATGGGCTCTGCTCTTCAAGGAGGCAGGTGCGAGGTTTGGCGGCATCGTGGGAGAACATCACGATGGCTTTGCGATGTGGGACTCGAAGGTAACACCGTTCTGTGCAGCCAAGATGGGACCCGAACGCGACTGTCTGGGTGAGATAGCTGCTGCTGTGAGGAAGCGCGGCTTGAAGTTCTTCACCTCGCTGCATCACGAGATCAACTACACCTATGTGCAGGTGCAGGAGGATTGGGCGGCGAATAATCCGAAATACGCCAAGCTCTATGGGTGTCTGATGGATCATGACGAGTGGTTGCAGATGTGGTTGGACAAGTGCGACGAGGTCATCGAGCAGTATTCGCCCGACCTGCTCTATTTCGATGCGTGGATGGACCAGATTCCCGAAGAACGGAAACTGAAGATGGTGCAGCACTACTTCAACCATGCAGCTCAGACGGGACAGGAGGTTGCCTTTACCTATAAGTATAAGGAATTCCCGCGTGAAGTGGGTATGCTCGACCATGAGATGTCGTCGCTCAACGAGATTGATCCCATCCCCTGGCTATGCGACTTCACCATTGCCGACGGCTACCATAAGTCGTGGGGATACGTGAAGGGAATGCAGTATATTTCGCACAAGGACATCGTGCAACGCCTGATACAGGTGGTCAGCAACAACGGACAGTTGCTCTTGAACCTGGCGCCAATGGCCGATGGCACCATCCCACAGGCACAGCAGGACATCATGGCGAATGTGGGCGTGTGGCTTTGGTCGTATGGCGAATCAATCTATGAAACGCGTCCTTATCGTGTTTCGCATGAGACGGCGTTGCCTATCGTGTCCTCTGGGGACAATGGGGAGGGTTATCGTGTGCATTACACCCAGAAGAAGGACGGGAAGACGCTCTATGCCATCTTCCTCGACTGGCCAGGCACGGAGAACACCATCCTTTTGCGAGAGGTGAAGCAGCCGGTGAAGCAGGCCATCCTCCTTTCGGTGAAGAAGAACTTTGAATGTCGGATTGAACAAACATCCGAAGGCCTACGCCTCACCATCCCGAAGGGTTCGCGTCTGCCATCGGATGTTGCACAGGTCGTAAGGCTCGTTTTGGAGTAATCCTATTAAATATACTATGAGAAAACTTTTATTACCATTCATCGCACTTTTGACGGTGCTTGTGAGTTGCGGGCCCAAGGGGCCGAGTGTGGCTATCGATTTGCCGGAAGATGCCAACACAAGGATGATGTTCGGCGCAGAGCAGTTGCGTAGTGAACTCAGGAAACAGGGTTGCAAGCTCGTGGAGCACGATGCGCAGCTGGTGATTCGTCTGAGTCAAGCAAATCCTGCCGATTCCTTGACCAAGGAGGGATTCCATATCGTGACCTCTGGCAATGAGATACAGGTAATCGGCAACGATGCTACGGGTTCGCTCTATGGTTGCCGCGAGCTTATCGACAACTATATCTCGAAGGGTAATTTCCAGTTCCCGACGGATTTCGCCGATGCTCCCGAGATGGTATTGCGCGGTCCTTGCATCGGAGTGCAGAAGACGCAGTTCCTGCCTGGACGTGCGGTGTATGAATATCCCTACACACCCGAAAACTTCCCGTGGTTTTATGACAAGGAGATGTGGTTGCGCTATCTCGACATGATGGTCGAGAACCGCATGAACTCGCTTTATCTATGGAACGGTCATCCCTTTGCCTCGTTGGTCAAGCTGGAGGATTATCCGTTTGCCGTGGAGGTGGATGATGCGACATTCGAGAAGAACCGTGACATCTTTTCATTCCTTACCACCGAGGCCGAACGACGTGGCATCTATGTGATTCAGATGTTCTACAATATCATTGTCTCGAAGCCTTTCGCCGAACACTATGGCATCAAGACACAGGATCGCAACCGCCCCATCGACCCGTTGCTCTCCGACTATACGCGCAAGTCGATTGCTGCTTTTGTGCACGACTATCCGAACGTGGGCTTGCTCATCACATTGGGAGAAGCGATTAGTGGTAATGATCGCAAACTCGACTGGATGATCAACACCGTCATTTCGGGTGTGAAGGATGGATTGGCTCAGTTGGGACGAACGGATGAGCCGCCGATTATCCTACGCGCTCATGATGTGGATTGCCGTGCGGTGATGGATCAGGCTTTGCCCATCTACAAGAACATCTACACCATGCACAAGTATAACGGAGAGTCGCTGACCACCTATCAGCCGCGCGGTCCATGGGCCAAGATCCATAAGGACCTTTCGGAACTGGGTTCGGTGCATGTCGAGAACGTTCATATCCTTGCCAATCTGGAGCCTTGGCGCTGGGCATCGCCCGACTTCGTCCAGAAGACCGTGGGTGCCATGCATCGTGTGCATGGAGCCAATGCGCTGCACCTTTTCCCGCAAGCATCCTATTGGGATCATCCTTTTACGGCCGATGATCTCGGCGGCGGCAAGCGTGAGATGCAGATCGATCGTGACTGGTTGTGGTTTGCCGAATGGGGACGCTATGCCTGGAAGCAGGGACGTGACCGCACTGAGGAGATTGCCTACTGGGACGAACGTATCGCCGATTTCTATGGCACGACGTTGGAGGTGGCTGATGACATTCGTCAGGCCTACGAGGCTGCGGGCGAGATTGCACCGAAGCTATTGCGACGCTTCGGTATCACCGAGGGCAATCGCGAGACGTTGCTCCTGGGACTCTTCATGAGTCAGTTGGTCAATCCGTACAAATATACCATCTATCCGGGTTTCTACGAGAGTTGCGGACCGGAAGGCGAGAAACTCATCGAATGGGTGGAACGCGAATGGACGGGCGCACCGCATGTGCCCAATGGAGAATTCCCGCTCGACATCGTCGAACAATGTCTGGACCACGGTGATGCCGCGCTTTCGGCCATCTTGCGTGCCGACAAGGGAAGGATGACGAAGAACCGTGAAGAGTTCCTGCGTCTGCGCAACGACATGGCCTGCTATCGCGAGTTCTCGCAATTCATGTATTATAAGGTACAGGCTGCCAAACTTGTGCTTGACTATCAGTGGAGCCACAAGTTGAAGGCGGGACCCGAGATGGAATGCATCGCTTACCTCGATCAGGCCGTTCCCTTGCTCGAAAAGAGTTTGGAGCATTGGCGTCAGCTGGTGAAACTGACCGAAGGCCATTATCTCTATGCCAATTCGATGCAGACGGCACAACGTCGTATCCCCATCGGAGGCGACGATGGGAAGAACAAGACGTGGGCAGAAATGCTGCCACATTACGAAAAAGAGTTGGAAGCCTTCAAGACGAATATCCAAGTGCTCAAGGACAAGGCCGCAGGCAAGATTGCAGACGAAGCGGCCAAGGTGGAGCCGCTTCTGGATGCTGATTATGTATTGATGAGTCCGCAGAAACCAGTGCGCCTCGATGTCGGCACGCAGCTATTCACCAACTTGCCGGATAACAAGGTGGAGGCATTGGCCGATGAACTGAAAGGGCTTACAGCCTTGTCGTTCGAAGCACAGAAGCCACGCAATCGCGTGCAGCAGGTTTTGCAAGGAGAGAATGTCGAGGATCAAGGTTTCGTGCTGGAGTTTGAGGCCAAAGAACCCTTGAAGGTGCTGGTGGGTTATTTCCGCGATGACCAGAGCCGTTATGCCAAGGCTCCCAAGCTCGAGACAGATGCTTCGGCCAATGAATATGGACAAGCAGAACCTCAGCTGCAGAATGCCATCAAGCTGGCAGGACAGCCTTTGGCCAATGTGCATACCTATTGTTTCGAAGGAGGACACCACAAGCTCATCCTGCCTGAAGGATATATCCTCGTCCTTGGTCTGACCAAGTCGCAGGTCAAGGCGCGCAATGTCGGCCTTGGCGGTAGTGAGGATGCTGTGGATTGGTTGTTTTATTGAGTAATCACCAGCGCTTGATATCGAAATCGGGATAGATGCGAACGAGGGCAGGCTCTTCGGCCGGGATAATATGTTTCCAAGTATCTTCGATGCCTGACGCATCCATGATGGCTTTGGCTTCGTCGTTGAAATCCACATTGCGGAAGACTTGTGTGTCGGTGATGGTGGTGCCGCGTCCACTGTTGGCGGTGTTGTTGGCCTTCACGAAGTTGTGGTAGGTCTCGATGTCGTAGTCACGATCGGAGTCGATGTGGAACCAGAGTTGTCCGACGGAGTTGATGACATTGTCATGAATCTTCCAACCCGATGAACCGTCGTCGGGATAGATGCAACGGGGACCCTTGAATAGATAGTTGCCCTCGACCACGGAGCCGGGTTGAGGACCGAGCATATAGACGATGCCGCCATCGGAAAGAAGCTGATGGCTTTGGCCCACACGATTGAAGCTGATGGTGTTGTTGCCCGAAAGTTTTGGTTCGGGAATCTTCGCATTCGCCCACCACCAACCGAGAGCGATGGCACCGTAGGGACAACCGAGGATGTCGTTGTGGTCGATGTGAACGGTATTGCAGAAGAAGCCCATGATGGCCTCGATCTGACGGAAGTCGATGCTGACGTTGCGGATGTAATTGTTGGTGATGTTGATGTCGTGGCAGAGACCCTCGACACCTGGAGCAAAACGTCCTTCTCCATCCCCGATCTCGTAATGCTGGGGATGACCGATGGTAATTGCGTTGCCGAAGATGTCGTTGAAGAAACAACCGGTGACACATGACTCGCTCACATCGTTCATCAGTGTGATGGCAGAGGCACAGCCGAGGTGTTCGAAGCGGCACCCTGTAATCTGTATGCCACGTGCATTCTTGACATCGACACAACCTTCGGGAGTGTCGCAGGAATTGTACTTCGTAGGGTGCCAGTTGCCATCGGGAATGTATTTGAAAGCCAAGCCGAGGCTTTGGATGCCACCGAAGCCACGCGAGCCTTCGAGCGACATGAGGTTCCAAGTGTCGTAGGCAAAGGTCACGCCTTCGATGCGGAAGTTTTCGAGCTGACGCGCATTCGACTGACCATGCAAACGGAGCAGGCCCTCGCTGCTTGGGGCAATAACTTCGGCAGTTGTCATGTCTTCACCGCGACTGTAGTAGTAAAGCGTCTGCGCCGAACGGTCGAAATAGAACTCGCCGGGTTCGTCGAGCAGTTCGTAGGCATTGCGCACGTAGAAGAGCTTGTTGTAATCGATTTTGCCAGCCCATGCCATCGAGTTGAGGATGGCACCGAGCGGCTGCTGGAAACGTACGATGATGGTGTCGCCCCATTTGTCAAACTCGCGTGGACAGAGAATCTTCTCGGTCCAAGTCTTCTCCTGCACGATTTCCACGTCCTCGGGATTGCGGAAGAGATGCAGTTCGGGATCGGCCACGAGCTTGATGCCATCGACACCTTGTCCGGCACCGAATGCCCAAGGTTCGTCACCGGTTATCTCGAAATAATCCAAAACGCCTGCACCCTGCGAACGCTTATGAGCAGCAGCCATCACTGCGCGTCGGCCATTGACGAGGAGACTGCGCAACTTGACGGGACAGTCGAGATGCGCTTTCCAAAGGTTCCCATTGACACGCTGCCATCCTGTCACGGTGCGTCCTCCACTGAAGACGGGTGTCTGTCCTTCGGCAGCACGGAGGGTGACGGTGTGTCCGTCACGCCCACTGAAGCTCTGGTCGATGTTGAGTGGTTCGGTGAATTGATAGGTGCCGCCGGCAAGCTGGATGACGATGTCTTCCTTCTGGGGTTTGCGCAGTTGTTTCTGCACTTGCTTCAGCACGGTGGTGAGGTTCGAAGGATTAGCCTCGAAAACCTGTTGGGCGATGAGTGATTCGCATCCGATAGATGCAAGGGTGAGGGTGAGGAGGAGTTGGTGTTTCATGTGTGTGGAATTTCTTGGCACTCTAGATTTTCTAGACTTTCTAGATGCTCTAGAGTATCTAGAGAATTATTTTTTATTTTAAATCCCAAGTGCACTGGTCGCTGAGGAGTTGTTTACCGTTCTTGCCTTCGACGCGAATCACGTTCTGGCCGGGTTGGAGGGTAATGCCATTGAATAGGGCTCGGCGGATGTCGTCGGGCTTCATCGTGCCGATTTTCTTGCCGTTGATGTAGAGTGTCACCTGCTTGAGGTTGGTATAGACACGAACGTCGGTCTGGGCTTCGGTGCGGTCGGTGAAACGACGTGAGGCGATGTAAACCATCGGCTCGGGATTCCAGTTGGCCTTGTAGAACCAGAAGGCATCCTTCTTGATGGAGCGGTCGTAGGTGATGAGGCCCTTATCGTTGAAGCCATCTTTTTCGCCTTCCTTGCGCTGGTAAGACTGGATGTCGGCAAAGTGCCAGATGGTCTTGCACCAAAGATAAGGACGCGTGCTGAAGCAGGCCCAATTGCCTTCGTGACAAACGGCCTGTGCCTCTTCGGGATGGAAATGTCCGTCGGCCTTGTTGGCGTTGTCCAAAGGCCAACTGTGTTGGTTGGGCGAAGCACCGGCACCATATTCAGAGACACCGACAGGCGTGCCGGCAGCCTCCTCCTTCGCATTGTCGAAGAACTTGTCAGCTTGCCCCACGGCATCACTATACCAGCCGAAGTACTTGTTCCAAGCAAGAAGGTCGGCGATGCCGAGATAAAGTTTCGTATCGACGCAGGTGGCGAAGGTGGTTAGACGCGAAGGGTCGAGCCCCTTGTAGATGGCGTTGATTTCCTTGAAGAATTCGGTAGGATCGTCGTAGCCGATGAAGTTGTCCTTATCGACGAGCACCTCGTTGAAAATGGCCCAGAAGCAGATGGACGGATGGTTGAACTTCTGATAGACAAGTTCGTGGGCGCATTGCCGCGCATTCTCCTTAAAACCTGGCGTGTCGAGGAAGCCCGTGTAGGCCATGCCGCCGGGACCACAGAACGGAATCTCGGTCCAAAGCACAATGCCGTTCTCATCACTGAGGCGATACATCTCCTCGTTGTGGGGATAGTGCGCCAGACGCATGAAGGTGGCTCCCGATTCAAGGATCAGTGCCATGTCCTGCTGGTAATGTTCGGGTAGAAGGGCCGAACCACGTCCGTCGAAGTCGTCATGACGATTGAAGCCCACGAGGTCGAGATGCTTGCCATTGAGGAAGAAGCCTTGGTCGGGATCAACATAGAATGAACGAAGTCCTGTCGGTTGGCGCACTTGGTCGATGACCTTGTCACCATCCATTAGTGAAACCTCCACGGTGTAGAGATAGGGATCCTGCTTGGCTTGCCACAGATGCGGATTCAGCAATGTCAAAGGAATGTGAGCGACATCTCCCTGGGCGGCAACAGTATTGCTTCCGATGATGTTTCCATCCCTATCCTTGACCTCAGCTTTGAGCTGGAGATTCTTCCCGCTCTTGAGCGAGAGGAAGGTCTCGATGTCCAGATCGGCTTGTGCGGCGGAAACGTTTTTCTGGCGAATCAGCACGCCAGGAGAAGCGTAAAAGTCGGGGCGGATACAATCCTGTTCGGTAACGATGAGGTGGCAGGGGCGATGGATGCCGCCATAGACATTGAAGTCGCCCGAAATGGGCAATACGTCTGTACGAAATGCATTGCTGGCCCACACTTCAAGCAGGTTGTCGCCTGGCTTGACAAAGTCGGTAATCTCGTAGCAGAAAGCGAGGTATCCACCCTTGTGTTCGCCCACGATGTGACGATTGATGAACACCGAAGCCACGGAATTGACGCCTTCGAAATAAAGGAAAAGGCGTTTGCCCTGCATCTCGGGAGTAATGGTGAGCGTACGATTATAGACGTTCATGGCGCGGTCATAACGTACGGTGCCCGGGATGAATCTGACGTTCCAGGTATGGGGCAGGGTGACGGGTTCGAAGGGCGCCTTCTTGGCAACTTCGAAGATGGAATGATATCCCCAGTCCTCGTTGAGGCTGATGTCCTGACGATTCTGTCCTCCCAAGTCCAGGGCCATCACGCAGATGGTCGAAAGGAGGAATGTGCTTAGGATGGTGAAAATACGTTGCATGAAAAAATGGTATGATGTGTGTTTGCTGTTTTCTTGTGGGTGTTTCTCGTGGCAGATGATTCATAAAAAGAAACAGTAATGGCAGGAAGCTGTCATCACCGTTTCTTTTCATTTTTTCTTATCGGTTGGCGTACATGTCCTCGTAATATTTCATGTAGTCGCCGCTCGTCACATTATCCATCCACTCCTGGTTCTCGAGATACCACTTCACGGTCTTTTCGATGCCTTCCTCGAACTGCAGGCTCGGTTCCCAACCAAGTTCCTTCTGGAGTTTCGTCGAGTCGATGGCATAGCGTGCATCGTGACCCAGACGGTCGGTGACGTAGGTGATGAGGTTGAGGTCCTCGCCTTCCTCGCGTCCGAGCAGCCTATCAACAGTCTTGATAACCACCTTGATGAGGTCGATGTTCTTCCATTCGTTGAAGCCGCCGATGTTGTAGGTCTCGGCGATGGTGCCCTTGTGGAAAATCAGGTCGATGGCACGTGCATGGTCTTCGACGAAGAGCCAGTCGCGCACATTCTCGCCCTTGCCATAGACGGGCAGCGGCTTGCGATGACGAATATTGTTGATGAAGAGTGGAATCAACTTCTCGGGGAACTGATAGGGGCCATAGTTGTTCGAGCAATTGGTAACAATGGTCGGCATGCCGTAGGTGTCGTGGTAGGCACGAACGAAGTGATCGGAACTGGCCTTGGCAGCGCTGTAGGGCGAATGCGGATTGTACTTGGTGGTCTCGTAGAAGAAGTCCGTACCGTAAGCCATATGATGCTCGGTGCTGGAAGCCGTAGTCGAGAAGGGAGGTTTCACACCCTCGGGATGGCTCATGGTCAAGGCGCCATAAACCTCATCGGTCGAGATGTGGTAGAAGCGCTTGCCCTCGTACTTCTCGGGAAGGGATTCCCAGTAGAGCTTGGCAGCCTGAAGGAGGCTCAGAGTGCCCATTACGTTGGTGCGTGCAAAGGTGAACGGATCCTTGATGGAGCGATCGACATGACTCTCGGCAGCGAGATGGATGATGCCATCGACCTTCTTGTCCTGCATCAGCTGGTAGAAAGCCTCGAAGTCGCAGATGTCCATCTTGACGAATTCGTAATTCGGCTTGCCCTCCACATCCTTGAGGTTTGCCAGATTGCCGGCATAGGTCAGCTTGTCGAGGTTGATGATGTGGTAGTCGGGATATTTGTTTACAAAGAGGCGTACGACGTGCGAGCCGATGAAGCCGGCGCCACCTGTGATAACTATTGTGCGAGTTGACATACTATATTTTATTTAACATGAATTATCGTGAATTGACATGAATTTTTTTGTTAGAAGGCTTCTTGATCACTATTATTGGAAATTCGTGGCAATTCGTGTTTTTTCTTATAGTTCACGACGACCATCGCGCTTGATTTCGTCGATGACCTTGATCAGATACTGGCCATACTGGTTCTTGAGCATCGGTTGGGCCAGTTGTCGCATCTTCTCTTCGTCGATCCAGCCTTGACGATAGGCAATACCTTCGAGACAGGCAACCTTCAGACCCTGGCGTTTTTCGATAACCTCGATGAAAGTCGATGCCTCGGAAAGAGAGTCGTGCGTGCCGGTGTCGAGCCATGCAAAGCCGCGACCGAGGGTCTCTACTCTCAGCTCCTTGTCGTTGAGGAACCATTGGTTGACGGTAGTAATCTCGAGTTCGCCGCGTGCCGATGGTTTGATTTTCTTTGCCACGTCAACGACTTTGTTCGGATAGAAATAGAGTCCCACGACGGCATAGTTCGACTTGGGATGAGCGGGTTTCTCTTCGATGCTGAGGCAGTTGCCCTGCTTATCGAATTCAGCGACACCGTAACGCTCGGGATCGTTGACCCAGTAGCCGAAGACGGTGGCCTTGTGTTCCTCTTCAGCATTCTTCACCGCACGTTTGAGCAAGCCGGTGAAGTTGGCGCCATGGAAGATGTTATCGCCAAGAACGAGACAGGCACAGTCGTCGCCAATGAATTTCTCGCCGATGATAAAGGCCTGGGCCAGTCCATCGGGAGAGGGCTGCTCGGCATATTCGAAATGAACGCCGTAGTCTGAGCCATCGCCCAACAGTCGTTTGAAGCCAGGGAGATCGTATGGAGTCGATATGATCAGGATCTCGCGGATACCTGCCAGCATGAGGACTGAGATGGGATAATATACCATCGGCTTATCGTAGATGGGGATGAGCTGCTTGCTTATTCCCTTGGTAATGGGGTAGAGGCGTGTGCCGCTACCACCGGCCAGAACGATTCCTTTCATATTTCTTATTGTGTGATTTTTGATACAAATTGTTTTATTTTCGGTCCAAAGGTACTGAAAAAATCACGAAAATAGAATTTTTCGGGCCAAAAAAAGCTATTTTGGTGATTATTTTGTCCGATAATTTGTTTTTTTGTCAAAAGATGCTTACATTTGCACCTGAATTTGTTGTTTGCATGACAATTCAATAATAATATGTAAATGAACAATAATTAATAAAAACTGAAATTGATATGAAGAAACTTATTGCGTCAATTGCAGCCCTTGTTTTAGCTGCCACCATGACTACCGCCAGTGCACAAGCTATCTTTAATGGCAATAACGAGCACATGCGTTTTGGTATTCAGTTAGGTATGAACGTTTCATCTTTCGGACATGAGCAGTATGGCTGGTTGGCTGGATGGAATTTTGGTGCCACCGCTCTTTACAACTCCGAGGATTTCATCCCCAACTCCTATCTCCGTGGCTCAGTCCTCTACAGTCGCAAAGGAGGAAGCGCCAGCGAGGATATATTTACCTACAATGGCAATCAGATTCATGCTCACGATGCCATCTATCATCTGCATTACCTTGAGGTGCCTGTCCGTTTCGGCTATGCTTATGAGATGAACGATGATATATGTCTCATGGTCGAGACCGGTCCATATTTCGCATTCCGTCGTGGCGGTTCTTTCCGCAGCGAGGATGTTTCAGGTTTTACAGAGCATCGTATCAGTGGACGTATGCACAAGTATTATGATGACCTTCGTCGCTTCGATGTAGGTTGGGGTGTCCATGTAGGTGCCATCTATATGGAGAAGTATCAACTCACAGTGGGCTATGACTGGGGCCTCTGCGATGCAGTGACTGATAGCAAGGGCTTCACCGGCACTGGCAAGAATCTCAACCTCAGCATCAACCTCGCTGTTTATTTCGACTAATTTATAATTTTGAAACGGATTCTTGAGGGAGTCCGTTTCGTATAAACTGCAATTTGTCATGAAAAAGTTTTTTGTTGCGCTTGTAGCTGTTCTTGCTTCGGCAATGGTTCAGCGGGCCGATGCCCAGTTGCTTGATTTTGAAGGCATGCCACCCTACAAGCTTGGTCTCACAGCAGGACTGAACATACCTACCTTCTCTGGTTCAGGGTATGATTACACTATTGGTCTCAATGCTGGTGTCGATTTGATGCTGGATGCCAGCGATATCTTCGATAACACTTTCGGCCGTGCCGTTGTGCGTTATTCGATGAAGGGAGCAACGGGTCCCGACCCCATGCATCCTGATGGACCGAATCATGAGCCCAAGACGCATTTCACCTCCCATTATATCGAAGTTCCTATCCATTATGGCTATGCCTGGTATCTTGATTCCGACTGGACCATCATGGGTGAGACAGGACCCTACTTTGCCGTCGGTTTGGCAGGTACAGCCCGTCCCGATGACGAAACCATACTGGGCAGTCACTCGTTCTTCCACTCGCACGATGTTTCCCGTTGGGATGTCGGTTGGGGGCTGCAATGCAGTTTGCTTTACGACCAGCAGTGGCAGGTTCATGTGGCATACGATTGGGGCTTCAAGAACATGAACGACCATTTCCTTCAGAATAATGGTCTCAGCGTCGGCCTGACCCTGTATTTTGAGTATTAATTGAAAGGTTTCGAAGGGATAAGCAATGGCTGAATCCAATTTTGTCGATTACGTTCGCATCTATTGTCGCTCAGGCAAGGGCGGCCGTGGATGCTCGCACCTGCATCGTGCCAAGTATATCCCCAAGGGAGGTCCTGATGGCGGCGATGGAGGCAAGGGCGGTTCGGTCATCCTGCACGGTAATCGCAACTACTGGACGCTGCTCCATCTGCGTTACCAACGCCATGTCTTTGCTACCGATGGAGAAGGAGGACAGCCCAATAAATCGTTCGGCAAGGACGGCGAGGATGTCACCATCGAGGTGCCGATGGGCACGGTGGTGTATGATGCCGAAACAGGAGCATACATCTGCGAGGTGACCGATCATGATCAGAAGGTGGTGCTTCTGAAGGGCGGACGTGGCGGTCTTGGCAATTGGCATTTCCGCTCGGCTACCAATCAGGCGCCCCGCTATGCACAGCCCGGAGAACCCGCTCAGGAGCGCAGTGTCATTCTTGAGCTGAAGTTGTTGGCCGATGTGGGCCTAGTCGGGTTCCCCAATGCCGGCAAATCGACGCTCCTTTCGAGCATCAGCGCCGCCAAACCCAAGATTGCCGACTATCCGTTCACGACGATGGAGCCCAATCTGGGCCTTGTGCCTTATCGCGACAACCGTTCGTTCGTCATGGCGGATATCCCCGGCATCATCGAGGGCGCCTCGGAGGGCAAGGGTCTCGGCTTGCGTTTCCTGCGCCACATCGAACGCAACTCAACGCTGCTCTTCATGATACCTGCCGACACCACCGACGTCAAGAAGGACTATGAGATCCTTTTGGGTGAGCTCGGCAAGTATAATCCCGAACTTCTCGACAAGCAGCGCCTGCTGGCCATCACCAAGTGCGACATGCTTGATGAAGAGCTTATCGACCAGATGCGCCAGGAGTTGCCCGACGGTGTGCCGACGGTGTTCTTCTCTGCGGTGGCAGGCACGGGACTTGACGAACTGAAGGACATGCTGTGGACAATGCTCAACGATGAGGCCAATCGCGTACAAACATTCACACATCGCAATCTCGATATTTCAAAGGGTCTCGAAGACCAATACGAAGAGGTCGATCCCTACGGACATGACGACTACACCATCGAAGGTGTTGCGCCAGCTGACCTCGAATTGGACTGGGACGAATAGAGCCGACAAAGGCCAAATACTGATTGGCAAACTATTCCTCATAAAAAAATGCTCAAAAATATGTTTTAGAACATCTTTTGAGCATTTTTTTGTTGTTTAATTTGTATGCATCGTTTTTTTTCAATATCTTTGCACACTGAAAGGGGACATAACAAAAGCCAAACGCAACAATCCTCCCCAAGGCTTTTTCTTCTTCCGCTAACCGATATTTTCAGATTCAAACACCAAACCTAATTTAAACGATTCATATCATGGACGAACAGCTTATTAAAGACTGTACAGCCAAAGCGAAAGTTTGGCTGGGTGATGGTTTCGACGAAGAAACCAAGGCTGCCGTAAAGGCAATGCTTGACAACGAAGATAAGACAGACCTTATCGAGGCCTTCTATCAGAATCTTGAGTTTGGAACCGGCGGACTCCGTGGTATCATGGGTCCAGGTACCAACCGTATGAACAAGTATGTGGTGGGTATGGCTACTCAAGGCTTCGCCAACTACATTAATCGTGCATTCCCTGACATTCAGCCATCAGTAGTAGTAGGTCACGACTGCCGCAACAATGGCCGTATGTTCGCCGAGACCGTGGCTGCCATCTTCTCAGCCAATGGCATCAAGGTTTATCTCTTTGAGTCTCTCCGTCCTACCCCGGAAATCTCGTTCGCCATTCGCCAGCTCCATGCACAGGCAGGTGTCAATGTAACCGCTTCGCACAATCCGAAGGAGTACAATGGCTATAAGGCATATTGGGATGACGGTGCTCAGGTGCTCTTCCCTCACGACAAGGGCATCATCGACGAGGTCAACAAGATGACCATCGAGCAGGTGAAGTTCGAGCCGAATTATGATCTTATCAAGATTATCGGCGGCGAGATGGATATCGACTATCTCCGCGCTGTAAAGGAGGCTATGGTTGATCAGGATGTCATCCTGCGTCAGAAGGATCTCAACATTGTTTATTCACCACTGCACGGCACAGGCCGCGTCATCATTCCTGCAGCCCTTCGTACATGGGGCTTCCAGAACATCAACGTGGTGCGTGAGCAGATGGTGATTGATGGCAACTTCCCAACCGTTGTTTCTCCAAATCCCGAGAACTCAGAGGCTATGACACTTGGTATGAAGCTGGGCGACAAGCTCAATGCCGACCTCGTTATCGCTTCCGATCCTGATGCCGACCGTCTCGCTATCGTTTGCCGCGACAACAAGGGCCAGTGGATGATCCTGAATGGCAACCAGACAGCCATGATGTTCTATTGGTATATCATCACCAACAAGAAGAAACTCGGCCAGCTCAAGGGCAACGAGTTCATGGTGAAGACCATCGTGACTTCAGAGCTCATCAAGAAGATTGCCAACAGGAATGGAGTAGAGATCTTCGACGACTTCACAGGCTTCAAGTGGATTGCTTATCGTATCCGCATCAATGAGGGCAAGAAGAAATATATCGGTGGCGGCGAAGAGAGCTTCGGCTTCCTGCCATTCGACAAGGTTCGTGATAAGGACTCCCCGGCATCTATCTGCCTCATCTGCGAAATCGCCGCTTGGGCAAAGGATAACGGCATGACTCTGTTCGATCTGCTCCTCAACATCTATAAGGATTACGGATTCCAGAAGGAGAAGGCCGTGTCGGTAGTTAAGCCAGGCAAGTCGGGCGCTGACGAGATCAAGGCCATGATGGAGAACTTCCGTAACAATCCTCCAAAGGAGTTGGGCGGATCGCCGGTTGTCCTGACAAAGGACTTCAAGTCCCTCAAGCAGGTTGATTGCAAGACCGGTACCGTAAGTGATATCGAAATGCCAGACACCAGCAACGTTCTTCAGTATTATACCGAGAATGGCGCCAAGGTGAGCGTTCGTCCTTCGGGCACCGAGCCAAAGATCAAGTTCTACTGCGAGGTTCCTGCCGAGTTCGACGGCGATTATGTAAAGGCCAGCGCTGCTGCCGACGAGACACTCAAGAAGATTTGCACTTCTCTCGGCATCTAATCTGACGTTTATCTATCCCTTGGGCGTCCCATTCCGGTGGGGCGCCCTTTTCACCTCAAAACTATGAAAGCTATCATCATCGGTGCAACGGGCGCTACCGGCAAGGATCTGGTGGATCTGCTTCTTCAGGATACGGCCTTTGATGCAATCAGCGTTTTTGTGCGCCGACCGCTCAGCATCTCCGATCCCATGATCGAGACGCATATCGTCGATTTCGAAAAGATTGATTCGTGGAAATCCGAGATTCAGGGCGATGTGCTCTTTTCTTGCCTTGGCACCACTCTCAAGGCAGCTGGCTCGCAAGAGGCACAGTGGAAGGTGGACTACGATTACCAATTCAATTTCGCCAAATCAGCCCACGAGAATGGTGTGCCGACCCTTGTGCTGATGTCCTCGATGGGAGCCAACTCCAGGTCCTCGATTTTCTATATGAAGATGAAGGGGCAGCTTGAGGAGGCTGTTAAGCTGCTGGGATTCAAGAACGTCATCATCGTGCGTCCCCCTTCGCTCATCCGAAAGGACACCGATAGGTTTGGCGAGAAGATTGGTGTTTTTGCCTTGAACCTGCTCAATAAGGTTGGCATCATGCGTTCCATGGCACCCATGTCCACCGAAACTGTCGCGAAGGCAATGCTCGTGTGTGGGCTTCATGCGCAAGGGCAACAGGTGTTCGAGAGTCGGGAACTTAGATTGATGGCTGGAGGATAAGGGTTCGAATCATGGAAAAGATAGGCATATTCTGTTCGTCGTCCAATCGCTTGGACAAGGTATATTACGAAGAAGCCGACCGCTTGGGCCGGTGGATAGGTGAACATGGCAAGACGTTGGTATGCGGTGGCGCCAATTGCGGATTGATGGAAACCCTGGCCAAGGCCGTGCGAGAAACTGGAGGCCATGTGTTGGGCGTGATTCCGCAGATATTGCTCGACAGGAATCGTGTGAGCACAAATCTCAGCGAACAGATTCTTACCCGCGACCTCAACGAACGCAAAGACGTTCTCATCAATCAGTCGGATATCATCGTGGCACTTCCGGGCAGCGTCGGAACGCTCGACGAAGTCTTCACGGTGATGGCTGCCAACACCATCGGCATCCACAGCAAGAAAGTCGTTTTTTGGAACATTAACGGGTTCTGGGATGACCTTTTTGCAATGTTCGAAGGTATGACCCGACGGAATGTCGTCAACAAGCCTTGGTCGGAAGTGATGCAGAAAGCCGACACCTTCGAGGATATCATCGGTATCCTGGGGCAATGAGAACCTACATGAAGTTGGCGCAAGCCTGCGAGTCGTCCGTAATCCTGCGTCCCGTGACCGAACAACTCATACTGCCATTCTGTTGATAGCGGCAGAAGTGGCAATCGGTACAATAGCGTTTGCCCATGTAGAAAGGATCTTCGGGATCCATTTCCCGATATAGTTCGTCGTCCATAGTCTATTCTTTATTTATTTTACACGAATTACCGTTAATTTACATGAATTATTCTTGGATGTTTAGGCAATGTATCTGTAAATAAAGAAATCTGTATCCAAAATTTATGATAATTCAATGATAATTTGTGTTGAGAAATCGGGTTAAAGGGCAGGAACGACACAGACCTTGTGATACTCCACGTCGCCAAAACCATAGACCTCGGTCTTGCCGTGATCCTTGGCAACGGCAATAACACGGCAACGCCGACCCTCCACATAGATGGGAGCGCCGACGTGAGGAGCCTCCTCCTGGCGCAGCGAATAGACGAAGATGTCGAAAGGATCGTCGCCCATGTCCTGCGCATCGCAAGGCTCGTAGATGTTCCAGACGTGGGTCATGACTTGAAGATCAGCTTGCAGCGACAGACGGGAATCTCCGTTACGGCCTGGCGCACCTCCACCGAATAGGTTTCTGTAGCGTCTTCTTTCGAAACAAACAGATGCAGCTTGTCGCCGCAATAGCTTTCGCTCACGTAGGCAATCTCGAAGCGGTGCAAACGATGGCTGCGCAGATAATCGATCGTGAAGAGGTCCATCACGTGTTCGATATAGCGAACACTGTTGACGTGGCCGTTGATGTCGATGTCGCTGTAATGAGCCACGAATGCATCAGAGGGTTCCCGGGCAGCTACCTTGATGCGTCCGGGTTTCTCGATGGGGCATTCGCGTTCGGGGTAGGTGTATGAAGAGATGAGCCCCTCGTAGAGGTGCTCCAGGTCCATCGGTTTGCGGCTCCTCATGCCAATCATCGCCCACACCGTGCGTGCGTAGCCGATGGTGCGGCCCTCGCAGTTGCGCAGGGCAAAGTTACGGTCGGTGAACAGGCGATAGACGTTCTCGACCCAGGTGTCAATCTCGAACCATTCGTATTGGCGGGGCAGCTCTTCCAGTTCGATGGCCATGCGCGAGAGCACCCAGGTGTGTTCCTCCTGGTTCAAGCGAGCCATGCCGAACCCGCGTGCCGTGGCATGTTGCCCCGCACAGTTCAGCAGGTGATTGCCCAGCACGCCCAGGGTGAGGTGGCCCGAGAAGTCGGAATGGAATGGTTCGCAGACGTATCGGGTGGTGGCAACCTTCTCCATCATTTCAGCAGGCCGTCCACGATGCCCTTGATGATACCCGCGCCCTGGTTGATGTAGTTCTTCACCGAGTTGACCACGCTCTGCACCGAACACTTGGCAAACTTCGACACAAGGCGGCCCTTCAGTTCGCCGTATTCCGCAGCCTGCTCGTTCGTAAGCTTGCGTACGTCCATGCGGTCGTCGATGGCGCGGAAGTCGTCGTAGGCATCCTTCCAGTCCTGTACGTCGTAATACTGGCCCTTCGACTCTACCTCGTAGGTGAGCTTGCGCATCTGGTTAAGACCCCTGCGCTCGGTGCTGCACGATGCCAATGTAAGCATCGCAACGATGATGAGAATGAATGATTTCTTCATTTGTGGTGTATTTATGAACGTTATACGCGTGCAAATATACATAAAAAAATGGAACAATCGCCTTTCCGAATTGAAAAACTGCATTTTTCTCCTCGTTTTTTATCATTTCTTCATAAATCCATGCCATAACTTGTCGAAAATGGCATTAGACATGGGTTAAAGATTGTATTCCATGCGCCTTCAACGCTATAGATGCTGAAGGAATTCGGTGAGACTGGCATTCTTGTCCAATCCCAGTTTCTGCCTGATGCGGTAACGACTGATTTCAATGCCTCGCGTAGAGATGTTCTGCAGCGGGGCTATTTCTTTTGACTGCAGGCCCATGCGGATATAGGCACACAGCATCATCTCCTTGTGCGAAAGGTCGGGATAGCGTTTGCTTAAAGTCTGCAGGAATTTGTGATGTACGGCATCGAACGAGTCGTGGAAGGCATCGAGGTCGTCGTCGTGGCTGATGTTGGTATCAATCTGCCCAATCAGGCGGACAATACGCCGTTTGGAGGCTGGCAGGTTCTCTTCGCTGAGCGACTTGTTCAGGCTGACGGCCGTCTTCTTGATCTCCTGCAGCATCTCGTTCTTGCGCACGATGTTCATTCGTGAACGCACCAGTTCGTCCTGCTTGGAGCGCAGTTCGATCTCCAGTTTCTCTTCGCGGAGAATAGCAATCTTTTCCTCTTGCTCCAAAATCTGCTCTTCCTGTTCGTGGATTTGCTCTTCGCGTTCATGGATCTGCTCGTCCTTCTGCGCCAAAAGCCGCTGGCGTTTTTTCTTCATGCGATGATAGAATTCATAGCAGATGGCTGCAAACAGGAGCACATAAAGCAAGTAAGCCCACCATGAGCGGTACCAGGGTGGCAGGATTGTGAAGTCGAACGAGGTTTCGACGGGATTCTCACTATAGGATGAGATGACACGCAGATGGAACGTATAGGAGCCTTCCGACAGGTTGGTGTATTCCTTGATGCTTCGACGGGAATAGGGGCTCCAATCGCTGTCGGCCGCTCCCATGCCAGCGTACGACAAGCCTGTCCGCTTCTTTTCCAACCAATAGCTGAAGAGTACCGATTGGGCAGGATCATAATTGCATACACTGTATTCTATACGCACCGAGTTGTCGCGCCATCTGAGGATGACGGGGCGCTTGTTGCCGTAATAGAGTGTGTCGGCATTATTGCCGATATAGACTTTTCGGATGTAGGGGGTGAGGGGTTCGATAGGTTCGAATGGTTCGAGGGGTTTGAGAGGTTCAAAGGGGTTCTGGTGGTTAAGCAAGGCAAAACCCTCCTCTGTTCCGATGATAGCTTGGCCATTCCATAGGCTGACACTTTCAAAATCCTCCATGAGCCAGTCGTTCAGATAACCGTCGTTGCGTTTTCCCCTGACCAGATGGAGCGTGCCGTCGGCTGCATACCAGATATCGCCATTGGCATGCTGCAAGAGGTAGGTGTAAGCCACATGTCCTTCGAGCCGTTCCTCGAGGGCCGAGAACTGCATCAGACTATCGTGGGTAGCATCGTAGCGCAGCAATCCTTGACGCGAAGCTACGACTATTTCTCCATCGATGCGTGCAATACAGACGTTATCTCCCTTGGGCAACAACTCGGAGTTGTAGCACTTCTGACTCTTCACTTCCGTCAGGTCGTCGGAGAGGGTGAGGCGAAAGAGGCCTTTCTCCTTGTTGGCCGCCCATACGGCATCGAGACCTTCTTCCACGTAAAAGGTTTTGGCCGAGATGTCGGTGCCCTTCACTTCTTCGGCCATTACCCAGTCGCGTCCCTGTCGGCGCATCAGTCGCAGGCCCCAATAGGAAGCTGTCAGCAGTACGTCGTTTCGATGGCCGATGGAGCGCACTCCCCACACGCCACGGTTTTTGTAGCGGGTGATTCGATCACGGTCGATGGAGAGGAAAAATTGACGTCCGCCGCAGAAGAGTCGTCCACCGATGGTGTCGAGACAGAGCACCTGGCCATCGGTTCCCTCAATATACCTGATGTCGTTGCCCGACATTACGTAGAGTCCCTGATTGGTGCCGAAATATAGTTTCCCGTTGTACTCAACGCTGCAATTGCCGCTGCCGATGGGCGAGTGCCTACTGTTAAGGAATCGCAAGGGTGAGCGCAGGGGAATGCAATCGATGCCATTGTCGAGTCCGAGCCAGAGGTTTTGGTCGCGGTCGAAGATTGTCGAGAGCACTGTCTTGTTCTGCAGTCCTTGTGTGATCGACATGTGCTCTGCAGTATTGGCTTTGAGGTCCAACATGATAAGGCCGTCTTGCATCGTACCGAGGGCAAGCATGTCACCCGAACAAGCCGCCGATGAGAGTCCACGATGGGCTATCAACCCGTCGGCTGCGGTGTGAAGCGGTTCGACGTGATTGTCGGCGTAGAGGAAGAGCCCACGGTCACTGCTTACAAGCAGCAGCTGACCTTGTGCGTAAGGCAGGATGCTGACGATACGCGAGGTTTGGCTGATGTCGATGCCCTGCAGCTGTTGGAACTCATTGCCCACGAGCACGAAGACTCCCTGCGAGCCGACGGCATAGAGCCTGTTATAGACTACGGTCGAGTAGCTGATACCCCGCGGACTGTCAATTTTCGTCTCGCTATTGTTGATGTAAAGTGCGTTGTCGCATTGGTAGTAAATGTCATTTCCAATCTGGTGGATGTTCCAGATGTTGAGTTGCCCGGCCCTATCGGCACTTTCCGACAACCTATGGTAGATGAGTTCACCTTTGGGATTGCGCGTAAATAGCCCGAATTGTCCCAATGCACCCACATAAATGGTGTCGCCACAGACGAGGACTGATCGCACTTTTACATTGCCCGGCAGAGGATAGGTCTGCCAATTGTTGCCGTCGAACTCCAGCAACCCCTTATTGTTTGCAAAGTACATCCAGCCCTCCTTACTCTGAGCGGCCTGCCAGTTTTGGTTGCCTGAATGATACTGCTGACGCGTGTAGTTCACCACTACACGTTGCCAATAGTTCTCCGATAGGGCGGAAAAGGTTGCCCATGTCAGGCTCACCAGTAGGAATAGGATCTTTTTATTCGGTTTCATGCCGCAAAGATACTACTTATTTTTTATGTATGCAAATTTTGTGTAAATATTTTTTTCACTGGAGATAAAATATTTATTGAAAATCAGAACGTTTCGAATTTGTTGAGAAAGTCATGATGTAGTCAATGTGTAGGTTTATAGTAATCGTGATGTAGTGAATTACTTGTTTTGTGTAATGGAAACCCCTACTTTTGCACCATCAAATTCAACTTTTTCAACTAATTATATTTATTTATGAAACAAAAAACATTATCATTGGAATTCCTGCGACTGATGATTATCGGTTGTATCATGTTCCTCTTGGACGTGGGCCTTTATGCCCAAAATTCCCGGCTCCTCAGAGGCAAGGTGCTTGATGCTTCTACACGCGAACCTTTGATAGGGGTTAGTGTACTTGAGAAGGGTACTACGAACGGAGTAGTGACCGATCTCGACGGTAACTTCGCAATCCAGAACGTACGGACGAATGCGACGATCGTCTTCTCGTATGTCGGTTATGCCACACAGGAGATACCAGCTGCAAATATTGGAGCTACAATACTCCTCGAGGAAGATGACAAGACCTTGAACGAGGTCGTGGTCGTTGGCTACGGTGTGCAGAAGAAAGTGAACCTGTCGGGTGCAGTGAGCGCTGTCGATGGTGACAAGCTGGCAGCCAAACCGTCGAGCGACGTGCTCAGCGCCATGCAGGGCGAAATGCCCGGTGTGGCTGTGCTCCGTTCGAGCGGTGAGCCGGGCAGTGAGACCAGCGGCATGCGTATCCGTGGTTTCTCATCGGTGAATGCCACTTCGGCCCTGGTGCTGATCGATGGCATCGAGGGAGACATCTCTTTGCTCAATGCTGACGACATCGAGAGCATCTCGGTGCTGAAGGATGCCTCGGCCTGTGCCATCTACGGTGCACGTGCAGCCTCGGGCGTAGTTCTCGTCACTACCAAGAGTGGCAGCGAAGGCCGTCCGAAGATTACCTACAATGGCTATTATGCCGTGAATATGCCAGGCAATATGCCCGAGCGTTTGCCAGCATGGGAAGAGCAGCAATGGATCAACATTGGACGATACAATGCAGGCGGTTCGTACGAGTGGAATAAGGAGAAGACCACCTGGGTGGCCAATCCCAACTTCAACTACTATCCCAACAACAACAACGGTCGCTGGGAGCAATTTACGGCTACCAACTGGGTGGATGAAGGTACGAAGGATTGGGCAGGACAGACCAACCACTCGATTTCGGTGAGCGGCGGTTCGAAGAACATCAACTACCTCATCAGCGGCAACTACTACTTCAAGGATGGTATGTTGAAGTATGCCAAGAATAACAATACCCGTGTGAACCTCCATGCCAAGATGCATGCCGAGCTGAACAAGTATCTCAGCCTGGGCATCAACGTGCAGTACCAGTCGAAGAAGAACAACGCTCCCTCCAATGGTGCAGGCAGCATTCTGAATACAATGTATGGTGCACGTGCACGTCAGTTGTTGTGGCAACCCGAAGAGACTCCAAACTACGATGCACAGCCCTACAGCGGCGACCTTCAGGTCAACCCCATCGACATCCTGAAGAACGGCGGTACCAACGAGTCGCTCTACGAGGCCTTCCTCGGCAAGGGCGAGCTCACTATCAAGAACTTTGTGAAGGGTCTCAGCGTGAATCTCAGTGCTAGTCGCCGTGCCGGCTACTACACCCAGCGTTCCGAGCGTCACTGGCTGGCATGGTATGCGATGAATGGTACCACCATCCGTCAGCAGACCAACAATCCCAACTCGCTCTATCGCCAGAAGAACAATGACTACCACGACCAGTTCGAGGCCACCGTCAACTACGTGGCAGATTTCGGACAGCACAATGTCCAGGTGCTCGCCGGTACGAGCTATGAGAACTACCGTAAGGACCAGTTCGACGCCACGGCACGCAACATGAACTCCAACGATTTCTATTCGTTCAACTACTACGATGCCTCCGAGGCCTCGAACACCACACTGGGTGACCTGATCCAGCCTTGGTCGATGATGTCGTACTTCGGTCGTATCAACTACAACTTCGCCGAGCGTTATCTCCTTGAGGCTAACATCCGTTATGACGGATCCTCACGTCTGGCCCCCGAGAAGCGCTGGAAGGCCTTCCCCTCGGTATCGGCAGCTTGGCGTGTGAATCAGGAGCCTTGGTTCAAGCTCGACTTCGTGAGCAACCTGAAGCTGCGTGCTTCGTGGGGACAGCTCGGTAATGGTGCCGTGCTCGGCCTGTATGACTACATTCCCACCATCTCGCAATCGACCACCTACATCACCGAGAAGAGCTACTACCAGAGCCAGCTCGCTTCGAAGGACAAGACCTGGGAGACCATCGAGACCACCAACCTTGGCATCGACCTCGGAATGTTTGCTAGCCGTTTGAACGCCTCGTTCGATTACTATTGGAAGTACAACAACGACATGCTTTCGAACCTGCAGTTGCCACACACCATCGGTATCGGTGTGCCTGCCGTCAACATCGGCAAGCTGAAGACCTGGGGATGGGAGTTCGAGATCAAATGGAACGACCGAATCGGTGACTTCAGCTATCTGGTGGCATACAACCTCTCTGACTCGAAGAACGAACTCGTCGAATATGACGGTGCCGACGTGATTACCGCCGGTACACGCCAGCTCATCGAGGGTTATCCCCTCAACACCATCTGGGGTTATACCACCGATGGCTATTGGTCGAGCAAGGAGGAGTATGAGCAGTATAAGGAAGCACATCCCGGCTACAAGTCGTTCTCGGACGGCAAGGTGGGTGCTGGTGACGTCAAGTTCCTGACGTTGCCCGACAAGGACGGTTCGATCAACCACCAGGTGGGTGCCGGCGACGGCACGAAGGAGAACCACGGCGACCTCGTCTATCTGGGCGACACCAACGGACGCTATCTCTATGGCCTGAATCTCTCGGCCAAGTGGAAGGGCTTCGACATTGCCGTTATGTTCCAGGGCGTAGCCAAGCGCAAGCTGCTCATCGACACCGAGGCCATCGCACCCTTCGGACGTACCCATCAGATGCCTTGGACCATCCATCGTGATTACTGGACCGAGGACAACCAGGATGCCTACTGGCCCCGCCTCTACAACTATAATGGTGACATGTATAACTTCCAGCCTTCCGACAAGTGGGTACAGAATGCAGCCTATCTTCGTCTGAAGAACATCACCCTCGGCTATACCATCCCCATTCCCAAGCGCTACATCGAGAAACTGCGCTTCTACGTGACCGGCAACGACGTTTGGGAGAAGTCCGATATCCTGAAGGTGTTTGACCCCGAGGCAGGCAACAATGTTGGCCGCAACTACTATCCCTTCTTCCGCACATGGTCGTTCGGTGTGAATGTGACGTTGTAATCAAGAGTAATGAATCAAGAGCTTTAGAAACATTATGAAACGATATATATTCAAATCAATATATGCAGCCGGCATAGTATGCGGCATGATGTCGCTCAACAGTTGCGAACTGGACCGTCTGCCCGAAACCACACTTGCCGACAACACCTTCTGGCAGAGTGAGACCGACCTGCGTGGTGCCTGCAACAAGCTGTATGTCGATCTGCCGGGCTTCTCGCACGATACCCGCGCCGACGACATCATCGGTACAGCAGCCAATGCCACATCGAGCGGCAGCTGGAGCGTGCCCGCTACTTCCAACGACTGGACCAACGCCTACCAGAAGATCTTCGTGTGCAACAACATCATCGAGAAGGGCGGCAATGCCCCGCTCACCGATGCCCAGAAGAACCGATGGATTGCCGAAGCCTACTTCTTCCGTGCCTACCATTTCTTCGACCTTGTGAAGAAATACGGCGACGTGCCCCTCATCATGAAGGCCTTCGACTCGACGAGCGATCCCGACATCACAATGGCACGTACTCCCCGCGAACAGGTGATTCAGCAGTGCTATAGTGACCTGAAGTTTGCCGAACAGTATCTGCCCGATATCGACCAGGTGAGCAATGCCGCCGACTGGGGACGTGTGTCGAAGAGTGCCGCCATGGGTATGTTGGTGCGCGTCGGACTCTACGAGGGCACCTTCATGAAGTACCACAACCTGGGTGGTGACTACAAAATCCATCTGAAGGAGAGCATCGACGCTGCCGAGCGACTCATCCAGAGCGGCAAGCACGACCTCTATCCCGACTTCCAGAAACTCTTCTACTTCGATGGTGAAGGTCGCCAGAACAAGGAGAACGTCTTTGTCAAGATCTATGGTCCCAATGGCGATGGCGCTGTCATCGTCCACAACAACTCCCGTGGTATGGAGAACGCAGTCAGCGTGACTCGTCAGACCATTGACCAGATTCTCTACACCGACGGCCTTCCTCGCGAGAAAACCACGCTGAAGGTCGAGGAGACCCACCACAACGATGTGTTCATCAACCGCGACCCGCGCATGGCCATGACCTTCTATCAGAAGGACGAGGAAGCCTACAAGGCCGGCTATAACCCCTTCGGTAACCAGCATGGCAACGGCTATGGCCTGAAGAAAGGCTTTATGCTCGAAGAGTGGAACACCACCAACAAGGAGACCGTCGATAAGATGATCATCCGCTATGCCGAGATTCTGATCTCCTATGCCGAAGCTCTCTATGAGTACAACGGACAGATCACCGATGCACAGCTCAACGCCACCGTCAACAAGGTGCGCCATCGTTCAGGTTTTGAGGCTTTGCTGACCAATGCCTTCTGCACAGCCAACGGTTTGAGCATGCTCGAAGAGATTCGCCGTGAACGCCTTGTGGAGTTCATCGACGAGAACCTGCGTTACAACGATATCATCCGTTGGAAGATTGCCGAAAACGTGTTGCCACAGACCATGCTCGGCCTGAAGTACAACGATGCCGACAACCTGAGCACACAGCGTGAGAACATCCAGAGTCGTCTGACCGATGCCAACGGTATGTTCAACGGCCGAAAGGTCGCCGATCAGGGAGACATCTACGTCATCGAGGATGCAGCCAATCGCACCTTCAATCCCGCAAAGGACTACTATTATCCCATTCCTACTTACGAGATTGCCACATCCGAAGGCAACGTGGTACAGAATCCGGGATGGAATTAAATAAATAAATGTGTATAGTGAACATAATATTTTGAGATATGAAACGTTATATGAATAAGATAATGTGGGCCATGGCCATGGTGATGGGTCTTTCCTCCCTGACCTCTTGCGAAGATGACGCATGGGGCAACGATAACCCCGACTACAAGAATGTGTTCATCGTAGCCTTTGCCGAATGGGGCCCCAAGAGCAACAACGACAAGACCTATACGGTCGCTCAAGGCAGCCAAACCGAGGTGCCCGTACAGCTTTGGTGCGAAGGCACACGCAATTTCGAGGCACAGGCATTCGTTTATGCCGAAAGCCAGTTGACCCTCGGCACCGACTATCAGGTGGTCGATGCCGACGGCAATGTCCTTCAGCAGAACAGCAACGGTGCATGGGTATTGACATGGGACCTGCGTCAACCCGATACCACCAACAATCATCGTGTGCAGAACATCGCTGTGAAGGCCCTTGGTGGCGCAACAGGAACCGTCACCCTGATGACCTTCGACCCGAAGGATGTCGATGCCGATGGCAAACTGCGCATTTCGAACGGTGGAACGAAGGACGACGATACCGAGTACTATGTGCCCAACAACAAGACAGCTGACTACGAGGTGCGTTGTCTCACCGTGAACTATAAGGTGAATGTTACCATTCAATAACAACATGACGTATGAGGATTCATAAGTTAGTTGGTTTATTCCTCCTTCCTTGGCTTGTGATGACGGCGAGGGCGCAGTCCATCTGGGACGGCGCGCACCTCGCCCAGGTCAAGGCATCGTTGGAAGAGCCGGCCTACGCCACAGCCTACCGTCATCTGCTCGATGAGGCTGATCGCGTATTGCAGCGCCAGCCCCTTTCGGTGATGATGAAGGAGAAGGTGCCGGCCAGTGGCGACAAGCACGACTATCTGAGTCTGAGCCGCTACTTCTGGCCCGACCCGACGAAGCCCGACGGACTGCCGTATATTAGCCGCGACGGCGTGTCGAATCCCGAACTTGAGCGGCTCGACCGTCCGAAGCTGGCACAGATGGCAACGGGTGTCACCACCCTCTCGTTGGCATGGTATTTCAGCGGTGACGAACGTTATGCCCAAAAGGCAACCGAGCTCTTGAGGGTGTGGTTCCTGAACAAGGATACGCGGATGAATCCCAACCTGAACCATGCGCAGATAGTACCAGGCAAGTACGACGGCAAGGGGCGTTGCTATGGCGTCATCGACTCTTACTCGTTCGTCGAGATGCTCGATGCCGTGCAACTGCTCGAAGGTTCGAAGGCCTTCACGGCCAAGGATGCCAAGGCGCTCCGTCAGTGGTTTGCGCAGTTCCTCCATTGGATCCTGACCAGTGAGCAGGGTATCGAGGAAGGCAACCAGCGCAACAACCACGCCACGGCCCACGATGTGCAGGTGATAGCCTACGCCAAGTTTGTGGGCGACAAGCAGGTGATGGACGAATACCTGTCACAGTTCTACGAGAAGCGCATGAAGACGCAGATCGAACCCGATGGTCGTCAGCCCAACGAGCTGCGTCGCACGCTGGCCTTTGGCTATTCGCAGTACAACATGACGCACATCATTGATGTGATGCAGTTGGCACGCCATGCCGGCTACGAGCCCGAAGGCATGGACCTGCTGGAAAAAGCTGCCGATTTTCTTGCCCCGTATCTCGGCAAGAATGTCGATGAATGGCCCTATCAGCAGATCAGTGAGTGGGACTACAAGCAAAACGAACTGGCCAAGGACCTCTATCGCCTCTATTTGCTCCACCCCGATCGCACCGACTACCTGCAACTCTCCAAGGACAACGTGGTGCGTCGCTTCGCCGACCGATTCTTCCTGCTTTACTATACGCCCGACGACACCGACAATGCCTTTGCACGTGCCGATGTGCAGCTGCGCTACCAGCTCGAGCAGGTCAACCGGATACGCAAGGATCGGAAGGACTGGACGCTGATGCCGCGCAGTGTGGAAAAGGACGGACAGTTGCGCATGGTGCATCAGCCCGACTGGTGCTGCGGATTCTTCAGCGGCGAGCTGTGGCAGATGTATCAGTATTCGCACGATTCGTTCTGGCGTCAGCAGGCCGTCAGCAACACCTGGCCCATCGAACAGGTGAAGCTCCATGGTGGCAGCCACGATCTGGGCTTCATGGTCTATAACTCGTTTGGCAAAGCGTGGGAACTGACGGGCGAGCAGTCTTATCGCGATGTGGTCGTGCAGGCCGCCAAGACGCTCATCACCCGCTACGACGACACTGTGGGCTGCATCCGAAGCTGGAGTTGGGGCACACCCGACCGTTGGCAGTATGCTGTCATCATCGACAATATGCTCAACCTCGAACTGCTCTTCGAAGCCTCCCGTATCACGGGCGACAAGCGCTACTACAACATTGCAGTCTCGCATGCCAACACCACGATGAAGAATCATTTCCGCGAGGATAATTCTTCCTACCATGTGGTTGATTACAATCCCGAGGATGGCAGTGTCATCAAGCGCATCACTCACCAGGGGCTGTTCGACGAATCGGTGTGGAGCCGTGGACAGGGCTGGGGCCTTTATGGATTCACTCTCTGCTATCGCTACACGCACGACAAGGCCTATCTGGAGCAGGCGCAGAAGATTGCCGAGTTCTGGCTTTCGCAGCCCGATATGCCCGACGACCTCGTGCCCTATTGGGACATGCGCGACCCGGCCATCAAGACCGGCGTAGGCCCCGCTGACGATGGAGGTTGTCCGCGCGACGCTTCGGCTGCCGCCATCATCGCCTCGGCGCTCTATGAGCTGGCCACCTATTGCGAGGCCGACGTTGCTGCCCGCTATCGCAGCTATGCCGACCGTATGCTCCACTCGCTTGAGAGCAGCTATCAGCCCGAGTCACGCACCGCCCAGGGCTTCCTGCTCCTCCACGCTACGGGCAACTATCCTGCCCACGACGAGATCGACACTCCCATCAACTACGCCGACTACTATTATCTTGAGGCCCTTCACCGAAGGGACCACCTTAGATAACTCGGAAAACTCTGAGTACTCCGACCACTCCGATCACTCCGAATACTCCAATGATATCGAAACTCGCTCTATATCTCCCGATTTGTGTGCTGGCAGTCCAAGCCAGCGCACAGGTCAACTTGTCCCATTGGCAGTTCGTCCGCACTGATATGGCCAATGTGTGGGAGGTGGAGCGACCGGTCAAGGCGGGTAAGCCTGAGAGCGTTCCTCTGTGGCAGGACGTCACTCTTCCCCATTGCTACAATGCTGACGATGGCGTCGATCCTGATGTGAACTACTATCAGGGAGCCGCCTGGTATCGCACGACCGTCGAAGTCGGCAACCCCTATCCGGAAGGTCATACCCTGTTGGAGTTCGAGGGAGCGGGGCAGAAGACGCAGGTCTATGTCGATGGTCGGTTGATGGGTTCGCATATCGGAGGCTACGATGCTTGGATGGTAGATATTACCGAAGTCGGAAATGGGAAACACTCCATCGCCGTGCGTTGCGACAATAGCCGCGACGTTGAGATGATCCCCTCCGATATGAGTGACTTCTGTCTCTATGGCGGTCTGTATCGTCCCGTCCATTTGGTCTATCAGCCCAAATATTACATTCAGGATGTTCGCATCGATGTGGAAGGCGATAGGGTGACTGTGCTTGCCTTCCCTTCGGATATCCCGGACATCAACTGCACCATCCTGGCCCCCGATGGACGCAAGGTCTATGATGGCGGCATCGGTCAACCCATTCGTATCCGCAAACCGCAGTTGTGGGACGTCGAGTCCCCTCAACTCTACACGGCCCGTATCACTTGTGGCGAGCAAATCATCGAGCGACGTTTCGGTTTCCGAAGCTATGAGTTCCGTGAGCACGGGCCATTCTTCCTCAATGGTCGCCGCCTGCTCCTGCAGGGCACCCATCGCCACGAAGACCATGCAGGAGTGGGTGCAGCCATGACCGACGATCAGATCCGTGAAGAGATGCAGCAAATCAAGGAGATGGGCGCCAACTTCATCCGTCTGGGACATTATCAGCAGCGCGACTTGGTGCTCGACCTCTGCGATTCGCTCGGTATCCTTGTTTGGGAAGAGATCCCCTGGTGCCGAGGCGGCGTGGGCGGTGAGGCATACAAGGAACAGGCGCACCGTATGCTCGAAAACATGATTTCGCGCCATCGTCATCATCCCAGCATCATCCTTTGGGGCCTCGGCAACGAGAACGACTGGCCAGGCGATTTCTCTACGGTCATCGATACGGTTGCCGTTCGTTCGCTGATGACCTCGCTCCACGATTTTGCACACCAACTCGATCCGCTTCGCAAGACGGCTATCCGTCGTTGCGACTTCTGTGCCGACATCCCCGATGTTTATTCGCCGTCGATTTGGGCAGGTTGGTACAGCCGTCGTTTCACCGACTATCGTGAGATGACTGCCGAGGCCATTGCTCGCTATCCCCACTTCCTGCACGCCGAATGGGGAGGCGATAGCCATGCCGGGCGACATGCCGAGTCAGGTTTCGACATCGAAGCGGGCGACCGCAATGGCGATTGGTCCGAAAGCTATATCGTCCGTCTCATCGATTGGCACCTCAAGGAGCAGGCCTCGATGCCCGACCTCACGGGTTCGGCTTTCTGGACCTTCAAGGACTTCTGTACCCCTCTGCGTCCCGACAACCCCATTCCTTACGTCAACCAGAAAGGTGTCGTGCAGCGTGACGGCACCCCCAAGGAGAGCTATTATGTGTTCCAAAGCTATTGGGCTAAACAACCCATACTGCATATCTATGGACATTCTTGGCCCGTGCGTTGGGGCGAAACAGGCGAGCCGAAGGAAATACTCGTCTATTCGAATCAGCCTGAAGTGGAGCTCTTCGTCAATGGACAGTCGGTCGGCAAGCTCAAGCGTGACATCACCGACTATCCTGCCCAGGGCTTCCATTGGAATGTCCCCCTCCAGAAAGGTTCGAATACCATCCGTGCCGTGTCCAAAGACCTTATTGATGAAATCACCTTCGAATATCAGATCGATCAATGGGGTCCGCCAGCCGAGCTACGGCTGACACAGGTTGCACCCGACCTGATAGAGGCCCAAATCTACGACGCCCACGGCAACCGCTGTCTCGACAGCAGCGACTGGATAGAATTCTCCATTGCCGGTGACGGCGAATTGCTGCAGAATCAAGGCACTGCCACAGGTTCCCGACGCATTCAGGCAGCCAACGGACGTGCCACCATCCGCTTGCGTAGTCATACCGGCCCATGCGTCGTTGCGGCCAATACAGAAAAACTGAATAGCACATTGTTAAGAATGATTGATAAATAGGTAAATTCTAATCCATGAAATGTATGTGTGTGTAAGTAGGAAGCACTCTGTCGCGCGACAGGGTGCTTTTTTTACATCTTATTTCAGTTTTTTGCCGAAAAATTTGGAACGTGCAAACTAAATCACTATCTTTGCAGCGACCATTTCAACTTATCGAAAACTGAAAGCGATAATAACTAGAAAAGGAGGTGAAAATGGCAGCGGCTCTGGCATCAATAGCCGAGCCGGGCTGCCGGAAAATGAGCAGGTCCAATACCTGCACAAAATTGCTATCGCAAAAAATCCATCCGGCCCGCAAACAATAAAGATTCATCTCGAGCCGCTCGACCCGAAGGATTTTTTGCACGAAGTGCAATTTTCTGCTGCCATTGGGGCAGCAAATTTTCCGGCCAAGTCTCCGCTATTGAAGCGAGAGACGAGGCCATTTTCACCAAAATATCAATGAAAACATTTCTTATATAGAAGCGCACATTGAATAACAACAAAAAGACGGCACTTGAAATGAGAAAATTTCTTTATACCATGGCCCTGATTGCATGCCTTCTGCCGATGACGTGCATGGCACAGTGGCAAGGCAAGCGTTGCGCCTTCCTGGGTGATTCGATGACCGACCCCAACAACACGGCTGCCGATTACCATTACTACGATTATCTGCGCGATTCGCTCGGCATCGAGCCGCGTGTCTATGCCCGCAGCGGTCACCAATGGCACCAGATACTCGAGAAAGCCAAACTGATGCAGCAGACCGACAGCACCACCATCGACGCCATCTTCATCTGGGCAGGCACCAACGACTACAATCATGGCGTACCCATCGGAAAGTTCTTCACCGAACGCGACACCATCTGCAACCGCAATGGCAAGATGGTAGCCGCCCGTCATCGCGAATGGTGCATGAACGACACTACCTTCTGTGGTCGTATCAACATGTGCCTCTCTTGGCTGAAGCACAACTATCCGACCAAGCAGATCATCGTCATGACGCCCATCCACCGCGCTTACGCCAACTTCAGCGACCCTGCCAACAACCGGTTCAATGTGCAGCCCGACGAGGACTTCACCAACGTTCTGGGCCACTATATCGAGGAATACATGGACGTGCTGCGCCAGGCTTGCCAATATTGGGCCGTGCCTTGCATCGACCTGTATCAGGACTCCGGCCTCTTCCCGATGGAACCTGAGCATGGCGTGTATTTCGCGCAACCCGAGGCGAAGCCCGAGACTGTGCGCTACGACCGCCTGCATCCCAACAATGCCGGACATATCCGCCTCGGCAAGACCATCGAGGCGCACCTCCGCGCCCTCCCCTGCTTGTAAACAAAAACCCTATAATAATATGACAGAAAAGATCAAGTACATCGGGTGTGACGATCCCGAATTGGAGCTCTTTGAGAGCCAGTATGAATTGCCCGAAGGCATGTGTTATAACAGTTACGTGATTCTCGACGAGAAGGTTGCCGTGATGGACAGCGTCGATAAGCGCAAGACCGACGAATGGCTGGATAAGCTTGAGAAGGCCCTTGATGGTCGCAAGCCCGACTACCTCATCGTGCAGCATTACGAGCCCGACCATAGCGGTTCGGTGGGCGCCTTCCGTGCCCGCTATCCCGAGGCTATCCTCGTAGGTTCGGCCAAGGCCCTGCAGTTCGGTGCCCAGTTTGACGAGAAGTTCGATACCACCCACACCAAGGCGGTGAAGGAGGGGGAGGTGCTTTCGCTGGGACAGACCTCATTGCATTTCTTCATGGCTCCGATGGTGCATTGGCCTGAGGTCATGATGACCTGCTGCCCCGAGGAGAAGGTCTTCTTCTCTGCCGATGCGTTCGGCAAGTTCGGCGTGAAGGATGCCGATCCCGACGATTGGACCTGTGAGGGTCGCCGCTACTATTTCAACATTTGCGGCAAGTATGGCGCTCCCGTCAGCACCGCGCTGAAGAAGGCTGCCAAGTTCGAGTTCGATACCATCTGCCCACTGCATGGCCCAATCCTGACAGGTGAGCGGATGACCGAAGCTTTGCGCCTCTATAATATTTGGAGCAAGTACGATGTTGAGACTCAGGGTGTGCTGGTGGCTCACGCCAGCATCCACGGCAACACAGCCAAGGTGGCCGAGAAGCTCGCCGAGATCCTTCAGGCAAAGGGTGCCGGCAAGGTGGCTGTCACCGACCTCTGCCGCGACGACATGGCCGAGGCCATCGAGGATGCTTTCCGCATGAACAGGCTCGTGGTGTGCGCTTCGTCGTACGATGCCGATGTCTTCCCGCCCATGCATCTCTTCCTCTGGAAACTGCAGATGAAGGCTTACCAGAACCGCACCGTCGCCATCGTCGAGAACGGCAGCTGGGCTCCCAGTGCCGGCAAGGCCATGAAGGCGCTGCTCGAACCCCTTAAGAACGTCAAGATCGTCGAGCCGATGGTCACCATCAAGTCTTCGATGAAGGAAGCCGACATCCCGCAGCTCGAAGCCCTCGCTGACGCTCTCCTCGCTGAATAAGCCCATCCAGAATCTCTAGAATCTCTAGATTATCTAGAAAAACTGGACAAAAATCAAAAAAAACTAATACGATGAAAAGATTTCTAATCGCAATGATGCTTTGCCTCATGACTGTAACGTCATGGGGACAAGGCATATCCGCCCTTGACCAGATCAAGGCCAACCCCCGCAAATCCTACGGCAACGACTATCCCTACAAGCAGGAAGATGTGCGTCTCACCAAGGCGCCTAGGGGCTACAAGGCATTCTACATCAGCCACTATGCGCGTCATGGTTCTCGTTACTATTGGACCGACCAGCTTTACAAGGACCTCGACACCCTGCTCACCACCGCCCACGAGAAGCAGATGCTCACCCCACGCGGCGAGACGTTCTATGGCAGTTTTATGAACATCAAGGATGAGCTGATGACCGGTGTGAGCGAACTCACCGACTTGGGCTGGCAGCAGCATCAGGGCATCGCCCGCACCATGTACAACCGTTTCCCCGAAGTGTTCAAAAAAGGAGGTGATGTCTATGCCATCTCCTCCCTGTCGGGACGTTGTGTGATCAGCATGTCGGCATTCTGCCAGGAACTGGTGCAATGCAATCCGAAGATTGAGATTCGCGAACAGTCGTCGCGTTTCACGCTCGACGGCGTGGTACCCACCGACCGGCAGAACCCCGTGAAGCATCAGTTCAAGTTCTCCCGTCCGCGCTTTGAAAAGAACCGCGACCAGTTCAAGCACGAGAGTACACTGCGCCAGGATGTTGCTGCCCGTGTCTTCTCCAGCACCGAAGGACTGAAGAGCGATGCCACACGCATCGGCAGCGACCTCATCAACCTCTATACCTCGTTGCCCAGCATCGGACGCGAGGGCATGATGGACGGCATAGTCAGCGATGCTGAAATGGTTAACGAATGGGAGGCCTCGAACCTCGGTTCCTACGCGTGGGTGTTCGGCCCGCAGTATATGATGGTGCCCATCCTGCAGGACATCCTCAACAAGGCCGAAGCCGTGATCTCTGGCCGTGTGAAACGTCTTGCCGACCTGCGCTTCGGTCACGACACCTGCATCGGCCCCCTCACTGTTCTGATGGGCATCAATGGAGCCGACCGCGACCCCGAGGATCCGTACGAGGTGACGAACTGCTACCAGAACTGGAACACTTGCAAGGCTTCGAACATCCAGCTCATCTTCTATCGCGGCAAGGGTGGTCCTGACGACGTGCTCGTCAAGTGTCTCCTGAACGGTTGCGAGGCCAGTCTGCCTGTGCCCACCACCAACTATCCCTACTACCGCTGGAGCGACTTCCGCGACTTCTATCAGAAGCGTTGCGAAGCTGCTAAATGAATTAAAAAATAAAAAATAAATATTTTAAATAAAATGAGTGGCATCCGAAATGGATGTCACTCATTTTTAATGGATTGGTAGAAGT
>JAFZTS010000078.1 GCA_017618715.1 Bacteroidales bacterium | reverse complement strand
TCCCCTTCCTCTGGCAGCAGACCGAATACGTCCTCGGTGGCGGCTCTTCGCATTATATGTTCCTTGTCTTGGCAGCAAACAAATAACCCCTCGCTGTTCCACAACGAACATCCCCAAACCTACAACAATCGTGGCATGTCCCCATTATTTCGGGACATGCCACAATTTTCTTTTATCATGAATAAAGCCCCATAGGGGCTGCAAGAATAAATGCTTATATCCGGTCAATCAGAATTTTACCCATAAAAGTAGGGGATAGGCGAATTTTGAAGTATTTTGCTGCGAAGCGATTTTCGGCATGGAAGAATGAAGAGCTTCTGATGAAGCTCTTCATTCTTCCATGCCCATTTTTCATCTTCTAAAAAAACATGAAATCCATTTTTCGCCTTCTTTAAAAATTCTCAAATTCGAGATAAAAACCAAGATTCATTTCCTCCAATTCGTGATCGTCCAAACCACCACCCCCCAAACCTCGAAGTTTTTAACATCATAGATTCGTATGGGTTTGTATTTGCGATTGGCGGGTTGAAGCTCAATGTATCCATCCTTGAGATGGGTCAGGTCGAGGAACTTGATGACAAACTCATTGTTGACGTATGCGACAATCAGATCGCCATCCTGAGGATCCAATGACTTGTCGATAACCGCAATGTCTCCATGATGGATACCAACCTCGATCATCGTATCCCCTTCCACACGTCCGTAGAAGGTGGCTTCGGGATTACTGACGAGGTCGAAGTTGAAATCGAAGAACTCATGTTCGTAGTCATCGGCTCTCGATGGATGTCCCGCCTTGATGGCTTTGGCATAATGAAGCTTCAGTTTCTCCTTGAAGTCGCTTGGTAGTAATTCAATACTGTTCATATATTAGCAGATTATTTCCAAATTACCGATTATACGGTCGCAAATTTACGTATTCCTGAGCCCCGAAGGCCATTTTCGCCTTCATAAAGATAATTCTCAAATTCGTGACAAAAATACCATTAATCCATGACCATTTGTGCAGATCTCTGTGACCTTCATCTATCACGAATTATCGAATTATAGAATTGATTTTTAAGAAAAGAAGGAAAATGGATTTGCAATGATGAGGTGCTCTGATGAGCCCCTTGGTGCCTGTCTTCCTGTCACCATCGATGAGCAAGCTCCCCGATGCTGACCGAAAGCCACCCACCAACCCTTCGGGTCATCATCATTGCAAATCAAAAATCGTTTCACAGAAAAATAAAAAAAATTTTTGTTCGTCCATATTTCTTTAACATTAATGACCGTATAATTAGCCATTAATAACCATTAATAATATACCTCGGACAAACAGAATTTTATCCATAATAGATTGGGACATAAGTATTATATAGATTGGGATAGCAGATATTTTTTTGATTTTCCTGCGGAGCGATTTTCGGCATGGAAGAATGAGAAACCCGAAGGGTGACGGATGTGGTGAGGTTGGCAATGGAAAGCTCGCTTACCATTGTCGAGCTCACCATATACGTCAGAGCTTCATCAGAAGCTCTTCATTCTTCCATGCCCATTTTTCGCCTTCTAAAAAAAATATGAATCCATTTTTCGCCCTTTACAGAAAATTTCATTCTTTAATGATAAACCCGATGAGTCGAGGTCCGCTTCCTCCACCACAAGCAAGGAGGAAAAGAATGAAAATAATGCTGCCAATCCATCCCATCAGATAGACCATGTGGCCAATGAACATCACCAGGAACAGGAAAGTGGCCAATGCACTCACCATATAGAGGATGGCATAAATCACAAAGAAGATTATTCCCATTACACCCTTATCGCCATCGACAAACATCGCGAAAAGATGGAGTGCCAATCCGACGAAGAGTAGCAGAATGATCCACGGCTGGAGGAATGAGAAGAAGAAAAAGGTGAGCAGATAAAGGATTCCGCACCCAAATACTGTAAGAGTACCGATATGTTTTGCGGCCGATCGCGCTTCATCTTCTCCCGCTAATCCGAAAAAGATGGATTGGACAAAGAACAGGATGGACAGCATGACCAGCCAGAACGCGATAGAGAACAACTCATCGTGAACGAAGAATCCAGGACTTCCACTATAGCACAGCATACATTTCAACTCATAATAGCCTAAAATGGCCAATCCCATCAGCGGGACATATTTCCCCAAACGGAAGCTGCCAAAAATCTTGGATAATATCCAGCATACCAATAATACGATAAGCGGCAAGAAAATCATAGACTCGAAATATCGGGTAGATTTGCTTTGCTCAATATGGATGCCAATGGAAGACAATGCATTCAGGAAATGTTTCTGAACGACCACAGCGGGATCCTTCTCGTCTGCCGTGGGTTTTCCACCTACATCACCCGAAGTGAGTGATTTGCCTTTCTCCAAATACCGTGAAGCCACATAGAATGTCTCGCCAGCATCATTCCTGCAGGTGGCCCAACCATTGATGATTGTATCCACGAGGATGACATCGCCTTTCGTAAGTGAACCCATTTTTTCGGCCGAGCCTTTAGGTGCTACCCTCATGTTCAGATTCGGTGAATTCACCACATAGGTTTCTGCTGCATAGCCCGCCATGCATAGCAGTAACAGTACGATAATTGTAACCAGTTTTTTCATAGATCTATATTCGTTATTGTCATTGGTTTTTCAGTCCATCAATCTGTTGGAGCAGTTGCATGGTAGAAGCCATGTCGGCCTGTTCGAGAGCAACGATACGTTCCTGCAAAGCCCTCTGTTTGAAGAGATATTCCAATCCCACACAGATCTCTGCCATCTCAAGACGACCATAGTTGATAGCTGTCTGATAAAGCATGCGCAAGAACTCGATCAACAGTTGGAAATCTTCGACTCGACCTTTCTCGAAAACGGATTCATTGAGTATCGAGGCTATCTTCTCGCGATACTCATCGGCCGAATCCATATCATTATTCACCATATCCACCTGCGCATGAGCTGCATAATAGTGCAGGGCCACGTTACGCACCTTGAGCGAGTCGGGCATCATGGTTGTCATCTTACCGACCACCTCACCAGCGTATTCTAGGAAAAGAAGTGCCTTCGCGCCATCACCTGCACTCATTGCTGACACACGTGCCTGACGAACCTTATTGATCACAAAACTGCGCATCTTGTCGTCGTTATCAGGATCAGCATCAAGCTTCATTGTCAGAATGTCCGATGCAGCCTGCAGGCTTGCCAGCGCATCGTCGGTTTTTCCCTGCTTGTCGAACATCTCGCCCAGCTCATCGAAAATCAATGCCTTATTCATCGGGTCGGGCTCAGCATCAGGCTTCTGACCAACCTTTTCCAATACCTGAAGTCCAAGTGCTACTGCCTCGTCGATCTTGCCGCTCACCTTCAGCCGCATCATTTGATAATAGGCTGCCACCAGCAAATCGTCGGCATGAAGGGAGGTAGGATTGTTGTCGAACAACTCTTCGAAGAGCGTGATAGCCTGCCCGGCACTCTGCTGGGCCTGGTCGTATTCATGGAAGAACTGGAACAACATTCTGCCCGTGCCATCCAGTGCCGCCGCATAACGACGGACAACCTCGGGATTGCCTTCACGGAAACGCCGGTAGTTGTTGAAGACGGCATACTCTTGCTGCTTCTGAAAGTAGAACGCGCTATTGTAGTCGCCATACTGCTCATAGTATTTGCTGATAACCGAATAGGCCAACGAATAGGCCGTAGTGGTGATCGCCGTATTGTTATGAGCATGTTTCATATCATTGATGGCATCGCGTAGCATTGATACCAGATTTTCAGCCGACTTGTGATCGCCATGATACAGGTACAACTCGTTGCAGTATTCGCTGGCACTGCACAGGTTGTAGAAACTGAGCTGCAAGTACAATTCGGATGCTGCGTTCCCATTCCTGTTAATATCCAGTATTGTACGGAAAGTGTGGAGAGCCTCGGCCACCCGCCTTGGCATATCGGTATGACTTGAGCCGTTGGTGCATAAGACGTTCTGCAACATCGAGGACAGGGAAGCAGCCGATGCAACCTCATCATCAGGAAGATGTTGCCATTGCCGATAGTCATCATAGTCGGGTATGGCTGCACTGAGAACTGCCGAACACTCATCGGCCATACTGAGCATTAGACGTCCCATGAATTCATCACCGGCCTCGAACATAAGACCTGAGCCCTGGTGCAACAGCAAGGACATAGTATATTTGCTGTTCACCCAACTGAAGGAATCGTAAACATAGGCCTCACCCTTCCTGATCTGCTCGGCAGTTTCTGTATTGAAGATGCCCACTATCTCGGCTGCTGTCTTCTTATCGCCAGTATAGCTGAGGAATATTGCAATATCCCTGGCAAGCACAACCACGTTGTCATTCCCGATATCCAGGACTTTCTGGAACCACTGGATGAAGTCATGACGGTGATAGGAAAGAGCGATGGCGGCATTCACCAAATGGGGCCATACGAGAGAGGATGTACTGGAAAGAACAGCTTTTAGAACCTCTTCGGTAGGATTGTTGATGGCAATGGCTCCCATCTCGCGGCAAGCAAACTCATCATTCGGATTCTGATAAAGCAGATTGCCCATTCTGGCCGTGATATTTGCATAGAAGTTGCCGAACGGCTCGTCATCCTCATGGTGTACATACCTCACAATCTGGCGATAGCTCTGATAGGAAAAGTCAATGACGCCTGTACGGGAATCGATCGTCAAAAGGTCGCCCAACCATCGTTTCATTGAAGAAAACTCCAACTGGTTCCAATAATCTCCCGCAAATGCCTGGAAATCCTGTTCACGCAAGCCGAAGCCGGTAGCAGCCAACAGGCGGATGGAAGTCCATAGGAAACCGAAATTCATGAAACGAGCGGCGTCGTGGAGAAATACGATGAATAACTGTTCCGGATAAGGTGCAATCCGGCCCATCTCGTCGGTGATCTCCGTCAGGTAGTTCTCGATGGCGGCATCTCCGTCGCCACGCATTCTGATTTGCTCATAATCGTAGGCTGTCAGACTTGTCAGTTTGCGTACCATCAGCACATCCCATAACGGGCAGCCGCAACAGAGTTCGTCATGCTCGGAGCGGGCATCCATCAGGTGATTGAGGACATTCTGCGGAAGGCTCTTTCCTTTCGCTTTCATCAATTCGCGAACAATCTGCCCACCCTCATCGGCATCGACAGGAGGCAAGAGAACCTTCGCGACATCCCATTCGGAGAAAAGCTTCATCTTCTCGCTTTCGGCAGTAGCAATCAGCATACAGAAGTTCTGAAGTCCACCGAACATGAACTCATACACATTCTGCATCAGATGAAGATCGTCGATGAGAAGGAGTGGCGGCATTTCAAGGTCCTTGGTAGCATGATAGAACTCCTCGGCCAGTTCACCGAACTCCACATCCTCGTCAAGACTGTAGCGGCGCTGTGGATGGATTCGGGGATCGGCAAGCCATTTTTTCAGCGCCATGGCGGGAGTGTCGCCATAATGGGTAAAGTGGATGAACACCAATAGATCATCGACCTCTCCAAACCTTCGGTATGTTTCACAGAGGAAAGCGGTTTTTCCATAGCCATAGCGGGCATAGATCAGTCGGGGTTTCTGGTCTTCATCATAGCCTTTCGCGATCTCGTTCAAGAAATTCTTGCGCGAATCGCAGTTCACGTAGTGCTCACCTTCTTTTGCAATCTTCATGAGGTCGGCATCCGCCATCTGCTGGAACTCATTCACAGGATTCTCCACCGCATTACTACCCTCATACAACATAATCTGAGCATGCAGGGTCTTGGTGAGGAACGATCCCAGGTCGTCGAGACCGGTGAGCGATCGGCCATCCCATCGGCAATTGTACTCATATATATTATTGCTACAGAAGGCATTTCGGCAACCATCGACAATCTTCTGCTTCAATGATGATAGTTTGCGGTCGGCCTCGTCATTCAGGTTGCAGAACTTACGGCGAGCGACATCGTCCATCTGCCCATAGACAGCCGGATCGCGGAAACAGAACAGACAACGGCGCAAAGAGTTGGCATCCATCAGGGCACCGAAAAGCATCTCAAGCTCTGTTACACTCTTCTGCTCCCTGGATTCCCTACGGATGTACTCTCTTTCCTCCTCGGTCATCTCATCCAGCATCACCTGCCAACTTTCGACCGAAGGGATCCAGCCATAACGGTCACCCAGCAGACCGATAAAGAATGGACGTGACTGGCGTATTTCAGAGATACACTCACGAAGCACAATATTCTCCCGTTCATTCTCATCGGCGTCCTGGGTGTTTACTCCCCAGCGCAAGTCGATAAACTGCAGCGTGAAGCCCTGTGGTGCCAGCAGCTGCTGAAGAGTGGGCGCGACTCTGTTCATGATCAGATCGCGCTCAGCGTCCATGTCCTTGAAGGTACTGCTCAGGAACACCTTGATGTTCTTCCCGTTCTGCATAGCAATATTTATAATGATGTCATATAGGGTTGTATGTGGGAGAATATGCCCTCCTGCAACTGATCGACATTGATCATCAGATAGAGCAACCCCATGTCGTAGAAACGAAGGTCGAAATAGTCGTTGGCATCAGTATCCAACTGCAACAGCTGTACCCACCCCGTTCCAAACTCGTTATCTACATCTTCCTCGTAGGGCTTGCCTAAAAGTCGGAAACCATCAGCACGCACCGGACCTTCGGAGAAGGTGATGTCGTGAGGCGGTATCATGTCGTCCTCCTGGAAAGGATTGACGCGTTGCAATTTGTCGGAGGGCACATCGGCATAGATGACCTTGACTGCATATTCCGGCCACTTGCCCAGTCCATAGGGCTGCTTCACGTCATAGCCGAGAAAATAGTCTATCTCGCCGAAGAACCAAAGCATCCCTTTTCTGGGTAACCAGTCATTATCGGGAAGATCCCCGCAGTTGATCTGACAAATGAACTGCATGGGATATCTATTGCCGTCTTCATCGGTTGTGAAGGGATACATATCCTCGGACGGCAACTGTGGGGCATCCCAGAAATAGCTGCTGCCCGGTTGCGCTGGAACGTCGGATGGAGTCAGTTCCATATCAATACCATGGGGTCTTGCCAACTTGACACAATGCTGAATCTCGGATTGAATCCCCCACATGGCAGCTTCCGAATCTGCTTGTATTCCTTCACTCAGCATCACCTCCTCACCAGTCTTGATAGTGAACTCCAAGCCTCTGAACTCCAAGCCGAGCTGTCGCCCGTCGTAGAATGTCACGACGGGATTATCCCCCTTATGATTGTTCCAATGAGGCAGTTCCTGACCTACGACAAGTTCCTCTTCAGGAATTTCGTACTGCTGCATGAGGCTCCTGCCCATCTTGACACCACGGTCGTGGGGAATATCATAGATGTTGATGTAACATACTGAAGACATCGTCGTATCGTTTAGTCAAACATTACTCTTGGGTTCATTATTCCTGGCGAACGCCATTCTATACCATATTTAGCTAACAGTTCACGTTTAGCCGACCAATAGCGGAAACAGAAGCCCATGTGGCGTGGCACATCCTTAAGCTCTTCATAGAGACGACGCTCTACTTCGTCAATCACCGACAGATAAGCATCGCTGTCCTCAACAGGGTCGTATTTCAGCATGGGATTCTCCAGCCGGTCAAGACTGTACTCACAGTTCTCCTTGTCTTCCTCGGAAATGGCGTAATGGAGAGCCTTCTGAAGGGCTTTCTTCGCCATCAGGCGACGCGTATTCATCGTGTAGCATTCGCCTATGTCAAAATAAGAGTGACACTTCCACTGGGCATTCTCTTCGGTATCCGGCTGGTTGTCGAGGAGCTCTTCGGCCTTGACCAGAAGAGGCATCGCCAACCAACCTCGCTCATCACGGATATAGTTATCAGCCAGTTTTATCAAAGCTGTCACATAGTCGGAAATTGTCTCATGATCAGGATTCTGCTCGTAAATCCGCCTGGTGATATCCACCAGGGGAGTCAGCAACCGGATTAGATCCATTGTCTCCAGGCTGTTCATGTTTTCTCCAAGGAAGTCACCCAACAGCATCAACTTCTCCTCGTCAGAAGCCAGGTTTTCTGCCTGGCGAAGAATTGTCGTAGTATCCATGTTTTTAGTTTTATGTTGTAATATTGTGGGGCAAATATAGTTGAAAAAAATGAAAGAACAAAATTATTTACGAGAAAAATGCTATTGATATTTACAAAAGATTCCAATTGATTTGGACATTTATTTAAAACACACTATATTTGCAGCATCCATTTCGACAAATCGAAAACACAAGCGACACATAAACATTGAAAGTAAGATGAAAATATAACGTTGTTTGTTATATAGTAGCATCTTTTCGATTAGTTGAAATAAATGAATATTGAATTAAGAATATGGATATTACCAAGGCATTTGAGGTGGCGTTCAACCGCAAGATTGCGAAGAACTGGGAGAAGATCTATGTCGTTGTGGATATACACGACACGATTCTTCGTGCATGCTATGAGAATGAGGAGACTTACGATTATTATCCGTATGCGAGGGAGGCCCTGCAACTGATGACGAATCGTGAGGACATCTGCCTGATTCTCTGGAGCGGATGCTACAAGGAGAAAATGGATGAATACATGGCCCATTTTGCGGAGGAGGGCATACATTTCGACTACGCCAACGAGAATCCGGAGGTGGGCAACACGAGCTTCCAGAACTTTGAGGTGAAACTCTATTTCAACGTGGGTATCGATGACAAGTTCGGCTTCGAGCCCGAAACGGATTGGTTGAAGGTGATTTCATCTTTGGCGCGATAATTGACCAAAATGATTCGATAATATGTCCAAAATACACATCATAAATGGAGACTTCAAGGAGATGCTTGAGCTCCAGTTCGCAGAAGCCATCAAGGCTGGCTTCCCTTCGCCTGCCGAAGACTACAGGCATGATTCTCTCGACTTCAACCGTGACCTTATCGCTCATCCTGAAGCCACGTTCTACGGACGAGTGGAGGGCGATTCGATGATGGATGCCGGTATCAGCGATGGCGACATCGCTGTCATCGACCGTTCAGTTCAGCCGAGGAACGGAGACGTGATTGTCGCTTTCGTCAACGAGGAGTTCACGATCAAATACCTTGATCTCACGCATCGCCAGGAGGGTTACATCGAGCTTCGTCCCGCTAATAGCCAGTTCAAGCCTATACGTATTGATGCGGATGATAATTTTGAAGTTTGGGGGGTGGTGGTCTGGACGATCAAGAAGTGGAAATGACTCTTGTTTTTTTTACGAATTTGAGAATTAAAGGATTTCCGTAAAGGCGAAAATCGCCTTCTATATAACAAATATGTTTTAGGGGTCGTTTCACTCAAAATTATAAGAAAATTGATTTATAAAATTATCATAAGATGAATGTCTGAAATCAAAATACCTTCCCGTTTTTCTTATAATTTTTTGATTTAATTTTGCTATAATTTTGAGCTATGCGACCACTTTTGTTATTATCAATTTTTGTTTATGTAAATAAACTCCCCGTCGGAAGAAATTTCCGGCGGGGAGAGGAGTAGTTGTTAAGCTAAGAAAATTATCCGAAGTTATCGAAGCGGATCATGTCATCCTCAACTCCGAGGGAGTGGAGGAGGTCAAGGACGGTCTTAGCCATCATTGGAGGTCCGCAAAGATAATATTCGCAATCTTCGGGGGCTTCGTGTGCCTTCAGATAGGTGTCGCCCATCACAGGAGCTACGAAGCCTGGGGTGTAGGCAATTCCAGCTGCATCGGCCTTCGGATCGGGACGGTCGAGGGCAAGATGGAAGTGGAAGTTGGGGAAGTCCTTCTGGAGCTGGAGGAAGTCGTCGAGGAACGGGATCTCCTCCAAAGCGCGTGCACCATAGAAGTAGTGCATCGGGCGCTTGCGATCTTCGTCCTTCACGCCGTTGCCTTTGAGCATGTGCATGATCTGTGCACGGAGAGGAGCCATACCGGCACCACCACCTACCCAAATCATTTCGCGACCTGTGCCGTACTGTGGGCGGAACTCGCCGTAAGGACCAGACATGATCACCTTGTCGCCTGGACGGAGGTTGAAGATGTAGGTCGATGCGATACCCGGGTTGACGGGCATGAAGTTGTTGGCGCCCTTAACCTGCTGCTCACGCGGCTTGAACGGTGGGGTAGCGATACGTACGTTGAGCGTGATGATATCGCCCTCGTCGGGATAGTTGGCCATCGAGTATGCACGAACGGTAGGCTCGGTGTTGGAGCAATGCAGTTCGAACATGTGGAAGTTCTCCCATGCGGGCAGATAGGTCTCGCCGATGAGGTCGCGGTCGAAGTCCTTGTAATCGATCTCGAAGGTCGGGATCTTGATCTGTGCATAGGAACCGGGCTCGAAGTTCATGTGCTCTCCAGGAGGCAGAGCCACCTTGTACTCCTTGATGAAGGTTGCCACGTTCTTGTTGCCAATAACGGTGCATTCCCATTCCTTTACGCCGAATACGTCATCAGGAACGACAATCTTGGCATTCTCCTTGATCTTCGACTGGCAGGCCAGACGGTAGTTCTTCTTGATTTCCTTGCGGGTGAAGAAACCAACCTCGGTGGGCAGGATATTGCCGGCACCCGATTCGATGATACACTTGCACTGGCCGCACTTACCACCACCACCGCAAGCGGAGGACAGGAAGATGCCACCCTGCTGCAGGGCTGCAAGGGCTGTGGTGCCAATGCCGGCTTCGATATTCTTCTTGCCGTTGACATCGATGCTGATGTTGCCCGACGGAACGAGCTTGGCCTTGACGATGAGCAGGAGCGCTACGAGTAAGAGTATTACGATGAGGAATACTACTATTGCATAAATATAAGTTGTTAACATATTGCAGCCTCCTTTCTTTTAACCAAGTTGAATACCAGAGAAGCTCATGAAGGCGATGGCCATGAGGCCGGTCACGATGAACGTGATGCCGAGGCCCTTCAGAGGAGCGGGAATGTTGCTGTAGGACAGCTTCTCACGAATGGCTGCGATACATGCGATGGCGAAGAGCCAGCCGATACCGTCGCCAAGGGCGTAAGTGATGGCGAAGCCTACGTTCTCGAACTCCTTCTGCTGCATGAAGAGCGAGCCACCGAGGATGGCGCAGTTCACGGCGATGAGCGGGAGGAAGATACCGAGAGAGCCATAGAGCGCGGGGAAGAACTTCTCGACCACCATCTCGACAATCTGCACGATAGCGGCGATGTTGGCGATGAAGATGATGAAGCTCAGGTAGCTGAGGTCAACGCCTTCGACGAGCGCATTGGGCTGAAGCACGTACTTGTCGAGCAAGTAGTTGATAGGAAGGGTGATGAGCAACACGAAGGTTACTGCACAGCCAAGACCTACCGACGTCTTCACAGTCTTCGACACTGCCAGGTAAGAACACATACCCAGGAACAGTGCAAAGATCATGTTGTCAATGAAGATTGACTTGATGAATAGATTCAGATATTCCATTTTGCAGTTGTTTTAAGGGTATTACTTGTCCTGAAGATCAGGGTTCTTAGCACGCTGATACCAGATGATGCAGCCGATGATGATGAGGGCTGCTGCGGGCATCGTGAAGAAGCCGCAGTTCTGATAGCCATCGTATCCTGCCTCGTTGACGAAACGTGCAAGCACGTCATAGCCAAAGAGTGTGCCGCTGCCGAAGAGCTCGCGCAGGGTGGCGGTGATGAACAGGATGAGGGCATAGCCGATACCATTGCCGAGTCCGTCGAGGAGGGCGGGGAAGGGCTTGTTGCCGAGGGCAAATGCCTCAAGACGTCCCATCAGAATACAGTTGGTGATAATCAGACCGACATATACCGAGAGGGCCTTGCTGACATCATAGACGTAGGCTTTCAGAATCTGGTTGACGATAATTACAAGGGCGGCAACGACTACCAACTGAACGATGATACGGATTCGGTTGGGTATGGTGTTGCGGAGCACAGAAATGATCACGTTGGCGAAAGCGAGCACACAGGTCAGTGAGATACCCATGACAAGTGCGGGCTTCATCTGCGTAGTAACCGCAAGGGCCGAGCAGATACCAAGCACCTGGACAACCACAGGGTTATTGGTCCAGAGCGGTCCGGTGAAAACACCGGGTTTCTTTTCATTTGCCATAACTGTTACAATTAACAATTAACAATTAATTTTTTACAATTGACAATCGATAACTAACAATTGACAATTACTCAGCCTTTTTGCAGGCATCACACTCAGCTTTGTCGGCGCATTCGGCCTTTTCGCCACATTGGGCCTTGCACTCCGGCTTGCCACAGGCTTCGGGGGTGCAGGCTTCCTTCTGGCAACCTTCCATATCACAGGGCTTCTCGCAGCCTTCATGCTTCTCGCAGCCTTCATGCTTCTCGCAGCCTTCATGCTTTTGGCAGCCTTCGTGCTTCTTGCAGCCGCCGGCAGGAGAGGTAGCGCCCTGGAGGAATGGAACATAGCCCAGCAAGGATTCCCAAATCATGTCGCCTACGTAGTCGGATGTCTTGGTGGCACCCGTGATGGCATCGACCTTCTCGCCGCCATGGTTGGCAGGCTTGCCGGCCTTGGTGACGGAGACGGAAGTGAACTTGCCATCGGTGAAGAGGCTCTTGCCGATGAAGGCCTCAGCGAAGGCGGGATCGTCCTTGATCTTGGCACCGAGGCCAGCGGTCTCAGACTCGTGGTCGAACGATACGCCGGCCACCTTGCCTTCGGGATCGACTGAAAGATAACCCCAGATGGGTCCCCACAGACCTGCACCATAGAGGCTCACGATGCGGTAGGGTATGCCTTCGATGTTGGCTACATAGACGGGAAGCGTAGCATCTTCCTTGATCTTGCCCTTGTCGAAGAGAATCTTGGAAGCAATGTCGAAAGCGGTCTGTCCTTCGACCTTCTCACCCTTGGTGTTGACGCAGAACATGGCGTCGTCCATGTTGAGCTCCTTCCAGAGGTCGGCAGCATTCTCGAACGTTACAGTCTTGCCCAACTTGGAGGCTACGGACTGCAGGATCTGCTGCTTCTTCTCGTTGTCCATGTTGGCTTTCTGCTTGTCCTTGAGACCCAAGGCGGCTGCAGAAAGCAGGATGGCTACCAATACTGTCAAAACGGTTGCGTAGATGACAGTATAAACATTTGAATTACGATTCATAGTCTTATGCATTTACGCGTTTTGCACGCTTTGAAATATTAGAATTGACAACACAGTAATCGATGAGAGGAGCACAGGCATTGCCGAGGAGGACAGCCATCATAGCGCCTTCGGGATAGCCCGTATTGAACATTCGGATCAGAATGGCCATCACACCAATGAACAAGCCGTAGATGTACTTGCCGGTATTGGTGCGGCAACCTGTAACCGGGTCGGTAGCCATGAAGACTGCTGCAAAGGCAAAGCCACCGAGGCAGAGCTGCTGGGCAACAGTGGGTGCGGACTCGGAGAAGGCAGCGATGATGGCTGACATCACAGCACCACCGACGAATACGGAGAGCATGATGCGCCAGGAGGCCACGCGGGTCAGCAGGAGCAGACATGCACCGAGGAGGATTGCGAGGGTAGAGGTTTCGGCAATCGAACCGGGGATGCAACCGAGGAACGCATCGAGCGTGGAATAGGTGGCAGGATCGAACGTACCATCGGCAACAGCTGCCAATGGGGTAGCGCCCGAGAAGCCATCAACCACTGCGGTGCCCTCGATGGGAGAGTTGCAGAGTGCAGAACCGGTGCGTACAAACACCTCGTCGCCCGACATAGCCTTCGGATAAGCGAAGAACAGGAAGGCGCGGGTGATCAATGCGGGGTTGAAGATGTTCATGCCTGTGCCGCCGAAGATCTCCTTGGCGAAGATTACCGAGAAAGCGGTAGCTACGGCAATCATCCAGAGAGGAGTGTTGACGGGCACGATCATCGGGATGAGAAGACCGGTGGCAAGGAAGCCTTCGGCCACCTCTTCGCGCTTGATGCAGGCAACGGTCATTTCGATACCCAGACCAACCACATAGCTAACGACAACCTTGGGCAGGAAAGCTACGAGGCCATAGAGGAACTGCATGAACCAGCCGTCGTTGATGCCGAGGGCCAGGTCGTGCTGATAACCTACGTTCCACATGCCGACGAGCAGAGCGGGCATCAGGGCAAGGATCACCATCATGATGACACGCTTGGAATCGACCGAGTCGTGAACCTGCACACCCTTGCGGGCAGCGGTGTGGCGTGGAACGAAGAGGAAGGTATGGAAGCTGTCATAGATTGACCAGAACTTCTCATACTTGCCACCCTTTTGGAACAGGGGGTCAATCTTTTCGTTGATATAATCGTTCAGTTTCATTGGACAATCGGATAATTTACAGTTTGACAATTATTCCATCTCCTTGCGAAGCTTAACCAGACCGTCGGCGATGACCTGCTGCACAGGATTCTTCGAGACGTCAACAAACTCACAAAGAGCGAAGTCCTCAGGCAGTACCTCGTAAATGCCAAGCTGCTCCATCTTGTCGATGTCGTAGGCCAGGACAGCCTTGTAGAGGTGCTCTGGATAGATGTCCATCGGGAATACACGCTCCCAGTCACCGCTGACGATGAGGGCACGCGGGCCACCCTTCAGGCGGGCGTCGAGCTTCCACTTCTTCGACTTGAAGAGTCCGAACAGGCCGGCAAGACCGGTGTTGGAAGTGGAGTAACGGGTGAGACCCGGAGTGATCCAGCCGAAAATCTCGTCGGTGGTGTCGCCTTCGGGAATGACGGTTACGGTCTGTCCCTTGAAATTGAGCGAACCTGCAAGTCCCGTGGCTACGCCGGTCAGGACGTCACCGTTGATGACACGCTGCTTGTACTCGACATGCTTCACCTTGCCGTCAAGGATGTTGGCCAGCGAATCGCCTGCCTGTACCTTGGCATAAGCGGGAGCAACGACCTCGGAACCTGCAATGGTGATGATGCGCGAGAAGTCGCATTTGCCATTGAGGATACGTCCGATGACGATCACGTCCTGGGCATTGGCGGTCCAAACGATCTCGCCCTTGTTGATGGGCTTGAAGTTGTTGATCTGGACGCCGACATTGCCGGCAGGATGCGGACCTTCCACTGTCACCTTCTCCACGCCGGCTACGGCGGGAATAGCGGTGGATGCAGCTGCACCTACATAAACCTTGCCTGCGCTGAGCTTGGCGAGTGCGGCGAGACCTGTCTCAAAGTCGGCCTCCTGTCCCTTGACGATGAGATCGAAGCTGGGGGTAAGGGGAGCGGTGTTGAGTGCGGTCACGAAGATGTCGCGTGGACGCAGGGAAGGATTGGCGAGAACGCCGTAGGGACGCTGTGTGAGGAAAGGCCATACGCCACCATCGAGCATCGCTTGCTTGACCTCATCGACTGTAGCAGTCTTGGGATCAACGACAGGCAGTTTTGCACTGGTGCCCTTGCCATCGTTCGAAATGACGATGCCAAGCACTTTGCGTCGGTCACCGCGAACGACTTCCTCAAGGGTGCCGCTCACAGGGCTCACGAACTTAATCTCTGGATACTGCTTGTCATGGAAAACTTCGTCTCCAGCCTTGACAGCATCACCGGCTTTGAGCACAATCTTAGGGGTACACATCACGAAGTCATCGGGAACAAGGGTGACCTTCTTGGCCTCCTTGACACTCACGAATTTCTCTTCGGGTGTGCCCTCCAGGTTGATGTTCAAGCCTTTTTTGAGCTTAATAACATTTGCCATTAAAAATGATGTTTATTTGATTGTTGGTTGTGTAATGTTTTTCAATTTTTATTATATATACGCTTGCAAAGATAGTGAAAAAATCCTAAATACAAAATCTGAACTGTTTTATTTGAATAAAAGAACCCCACTGCTGAAAGGTTGCAGTGGGGTTTGATACGTTTACTTGGCAAAATTGGTTTATTTAGGCTGCTTGCCAATGTATGCGAGGATGCCGCCATCGACATAGAGGACGTGTCCGTTGACAGCGTCGGAAGCATGTGAAGCGAGGAAGACAGCGGGGCCGCCCAACTCCTCAGGATCGAGCCAACGACCAGCGGGAGTCTTTGCGCAAATGAAGCTGTCGAATGGGTGACGGCTGCCGTCGGGCTGGCGCTCGCGAAGCGGTGCAGTCTGCGGGGTAGCGATGTAGCCTGGGCCAATGCCGTTGCACTGGATATTGTACTCGCCGTACTCGGAGCAGATGTTGCGGGTGAGCATCTTCAGACCGCCCTTGGCAGCTGCATAAGCGCTGACGGTTTCACGGCCGAGCTCGGACATCATCGAGCAGATGTTGATGATTTTGCCTTCCTTGCGCTCCATCATCTCGGGGATAACGGCTGCTGCACAGATATAGGGAGCCACCAGATCAACGTCGATGACTGCCTGGAATTCGCTGCGCTTCATTTCGTGCATAGGGATACGCTTGATGATACCTGCATTGTTGACGAGAATATCGATCTGGCCCACCTCCTCATGAATCTTCTTAACGAGCTCGGCTACAGCCACTTCGTCGGTGACGTTGCAGACGTAACCCTTCACGTTGGTGATACCTGCTTCCTTGTAATTGTTGAGACCACGTTCGAGAGCACCTTCGTTGATGTCGTTGAAAATGATGGTCTTAACGCCAGCAGCAACGAAGGCCTTGGCGATGTTGAATCCGATACCGTAAGATGCGCCGGTGATCCATGCGTTCTTACCTTCCAGTGAGAAATCTTTCAAACTTGTCATGTTGTTAAAAATTTAAATTTATGGTTAGAGGATAGTTGTTGTGTTTATATCGATTGAGCCTTATCGAATACTGGTTTATATTGCTGATTCGCGAAGAATCAGGTTATGGTTGACGATGAGATGGGAAGGATGGCTCATCTCAGGTATCTCTCCAAGGTGGGAGAGGAGCAGTTTGGCAGCCATTTCGCCGATGCGCTGCTGATGCAGGTCGAACGATGCCAAAGGGGTGGAAAGATAGTTGTCGAAAGGCTCGTTGGCTACGCCGATGATGGCTATTTCGTCGGGCACCTTGATGCCTTTTCGACGGAAGATGTCGAGGGCGGTGATGGCCGGGAAATCACCTGCCGAGAAGATGCCGTCGGGACGATCCTCCATCTGGAGGATGCGTTGGGCGGCTTCAGTGCCGGTTTCGATGGTAATGGAGCTTTGGAACAGCCATTCGTCACGGAAGGGCAGACCGTAGTCGGCAAGGGCTTTGCGATAGCCGTTGAAGCGATCGACGTAGGAGGTTTGCACGAAGGGTCCTGCAAAATGGCAGATCTTACGGCATCCTAACTTATGCAGTTGCACGACAGCATCGTAGCCGATTTGGAAATTGTCGTTGCATACCGAATCGCAATCGGCTACCCTGTTGGGCAGACGGTCGAAATAGACCAGCGGAACCTTGTGCTGGGCAAGCATCTCGTCATAGACGGGATTCTGTGTCTCGGTCGATAGGGAAATAGCCACGCCATCCACTTTCTTGGCGATCATGGCCTTGATGGCATTGGCCTCTTGTTCCTCACTCTCGCCACTGGCGGCGATGATGACCTGGTATCCGTGCTTCTGCGCCTGATTCTGGAAGGAGGAGATGATGGTTGCAAAGAAATTGCGGTCGATACGCGGTACGACGATGCCAAGGACATTACCCTTGCCGGTTCGCAGATGGTGAGCGACCGGGTCGGGGATATAGTTGAGCTCCCTCGCCAACTTTTGTACTGCATCGCGGGTTTTCTTGCTTATGCGCGGGTTGTTCTGCAAGGCTCGTGAAACAGTCGAAGCGGTTGTTTGGAGTCTTAGTGCAAGGTCGTAAATTGTAACTTTACCTTTTTCGCCCATGTTATATGTAATAAGTGATACGTGCGTTTATAGTATTACAAGAATCTGAACGGGTGCAAAGATAGTCTATTTCGCAATATACTCCAAATATTTTGAGTAAAAAATGTGCAATCGATGAAAAAATTGCATAAATACAGTGATATTTGTGCAAATTCAGACAATCGTTTACACTAATGCCCAGTGTCCTCTGGCCAAATAATTGTCATCGAACCAAGTTGTGCAACACGATTGCTCATTGTCGAAGATTCCGAACAATGCGGAGCCTGAACCCGACATGCTTGCATAGACGGCTCCATGGTCGTAAAGTATCTGTTTTGCTTCGGCCAACTGGGGGTGGAGAGGGAAGACGGAATCCTCGAAATCGTTATGTATGAATTCCTTCCATTCATTCAACGGACGCTTCAACAACCGGTCGAGCGAGACGGCAGGAATGTTCGGATGCACACCGCTGTAGGCTTCACGCGTGCTGACGCCGAATGGAGGTTTTACGATAACGATATATTTCCCCTGCAGGGATAGGGAATGAGGCACAAGTTCGTGACCGATGCCTTCGCAATACTGTGCAATCATCTTACCGCCATTGCCGGCGGTGTTGTACCGATTGCCGCATCGGCAGAAGAAGGCACAGTCGGCACCCAGACGTGCGGCCATGCTTTCGAGATCGGCGTCGGAGACCTCGAGCTTGAACATTTCGCGAAGCATCAGCAGGGCATGGGCACCATCGGAAGAACCGCCCCCCAAACCGGCACCGAAAGGAATCTGCTTTTCGAGAAACATATCCACGGAAGGCAGGTCGGGAAACCGATTCTGCAAGAGCCTGTAGGCTTTCACGCAGAGGTTTTGTTCGGGGTCGCAATCGACGGTGATGCCCGTTTGATGCCAATGTATGCGATTGTCGAGGGTGCTGATGCAGTTCGGTGCAAGAGTTTCGGACTGCGGCAATATCTCAAGGCCATCGCGCCAATCGATGGGATAGAAAAGCGTCTGGAGAATGTGGTAGCCATCTTCGCGACGACGTGTCACGAAAAGGCCTATGTTGATCTTGGCATGTGGAAAAAGTAACATATATATTATATATAATGTGTAAACGTATGACAAATTTGCGGGGCAAATATAATGATTCTTTTTGAGAATACGAAATCTGAACCGTTAAAAATATTTACTTTTGTCCATATCTGCGTCAATTTGTCGTGGCATAGTATTTGCATTGAAATTATATACGAATATTATAAAACAACATAACGTTATGGAAAATAACAAAGAAAAGATCGATAACGAACAACCGATCGATAACGAACAGATAGTGGACGACGAGACTGTTGTCCAAGAGACTGAGGAGACTGCACAAACTGACGAAGAGCAGCCTAAGGAAGAAGCTCCTGCCGAGAAGACTCAGGAAGAGCGTATCGCTGAACTGGAGGCTCAGATCGAGCAACTTCAGAAGGATGCCCTTTATCGTGCCGCAGAGTTTGACAATTTCCGCAAACGTACCGTCATGGAGAAGGCCGACCTGATCAAATATGGCAGCCAGAAGGCCGTAGAGGCTTTGCTTCCGGTGATTGACGACCTGGAACGTGCCATGCAGCATATTGACAAGGCAGATGACATCGAAAGCGTGAAGGAAGGAGTCGCGTTGATCATGCAGAAGTTTCAAGGCTACCTTAAACAACAGCAGGTCACCGTTATTCCCGCTAATCCAGGAGATGACTTCGACGACAAGATCCACGAAGCCATCACCATGTTTCCTGCACCCGATCCATCGCTTAAGGGAAAGATTGTCGATTGTCCTACGAAGGGCTACAAACTCATTGACAAGGTTATTCGCTATGCGAAAGTAGTCGTCGGACAGTAATTTATCATTAGGAGAAAATGAAAGACTATGGCAAAGAGAGATTACTATGAGGTGCTGGGCCTCCAGAAAGGGGCTTCAGCCGAAGATATAAAGAAGGCCTATCGCAAGCTTGCGCTCAAATGGCATCCTGACAAATGGCAGCAGGCGAGTGAGGCTGAGAAGAAGACCGCTGAGCAGAACTTCAAGGAGATCGGCGAGGCTTATGCCGTGCTCAGCGATGACCAGAAACGTGCGCGCTATGACCAGTTCGGACATGCCGGCATGAACGGAGGCTTCGGCGGAGGCGGCGGAAGTACTGGAGGCTTTGACTTCAATGGAATGGATATCGATCCGTTCGAGATCTTCAGGCAGTTCTTTGGTGGAGCTGCCGGTGGCCGTGGTGCTGGTGGCTGGTCATATACTACGGGTGGTCGTTCTCCCTTCGACATCTTCGAGGGCTTTACCCAAGCGGGTGGAAGCGGCGGTGGTTTCAATCCCTTCCAACAGGAAGTCAAGGGACAGGATATCAACATCACTTTGCGAGTATCGCTCGATGACGTGATGAATGGTATCGAGAAGAAGGTGAAGTACAAGCATTCGGTTGCCGATTCGACAGGCACCGTTCGTCAGACCGAGGATGTAATTACCATTCGCCTACCAAAAGGCGTGATGGAAGGACAGAAGTTCATGTCGAAAGGCAAGGGCAATGCTGCCCCTGGCGGACGTGGCGTGCCTGGCGACCTCGTGGTGAATATCGAGGAGATTCCTCATCCCGAACTGCTGCGTGATCATGAGGATCTGGTATATAATTGCCTCATTTCCTTCCCGACGGCTACTCTTGGCGGACCTGTAGAGATCCCTACACTCAACGGTCGTGTGAGAATCAACGTGCCTGCCGGCACACAGCCCGGCAAGATGCTTCGTCTGAAGGGCAAGGGTCTTCCTTCGAAGGATACAGGATTGATTGGCGACCTGATTGTCAATATCCTTGTCTATGTGCCCGAGAAACTCAATTCGGATGAACGCAAGGCTATCGAGAAATTGACGAACAGCAAGAATTGCACGCCTACGGAGGAAAATCGCCAGTCGCTGTTCAGCAGAATCAAGTATTTCTTCACAAAACAGGAATGAGTATGAAAGATGTTTGGTATCAGACGCAGGGAACGTGTTCGAAGTATATCCATGTGGTGCTGAATGACGACAACGTCATCGAGGATGTGCAGTTCATGGGTGGATGCAGTGGCAACCTGCAAGGCATTTGTTCGCTCATCAAAGGCCAGAAAGCCGAAGATGTAATCGGCAAAGTCAGGGGAATAAGATGCGGTGATAAACCCACTTCTTGCCCCGATCAATTGTCAAAAGCACTTGTCAAAGCCATAGAATCAGCACTTTAATTGACAAATTTCGTTAAAAACTACGCAATCTTCTTGGTTTTTCCAAAAAGATTACGTATTTTTGCATCATGAAATTTGGATATTTATTATTGTCGCTCGCAGCGACATTTATTTTGACAGACAGCATTTGGGCAAAAGGAGATGTGATACCGCAGGTACATCGTGATATTCATCGCACGCTGCAGGAACAGCAAGATGTGGCACGATTCTTCCACACGATGTCCGATTCGGTCAATACCCTGGAGGGTGAAGAGCCTTTCGAGCTTCATCCGGTGCTTGACCTCTATAGCGATTGGAACGACAAGTTCGACCCGATGAACGGCAAGATACCTGCCAATATTCCCAATAATGTCGAGATTGATCTGTCCGGATGGTATCCTCCCATCAAGGGAATGGTTACTTCCCCTTTCGGTTGGCGAAAGGAAAGAATGCATAAAGGCGAAGACATCAAGTTATATACCGGCGATACGGTGCGTGCCGCATTTGACGGGCGAGTAAGAATCTGTCGAAGCGATCGACGCGGTTACGGTAACTTTTATGTCATTCGTCATGACAATGGACTTGAGACCATCTACGGCCACCTTTCGAAACATATCGTCAAGCAGGATGAATATGTGAAAGCTGGACAGGCCATCGGACTTGGTGGCAGCACAGGACGCAGCACGGGTCCTCATCTGCATTTCGAAATGCGCTACATGGGTATCGCCCTCGATCCGGCTGACCTGATTGATTTCGTTACCTTCCAGCCCCGTTCCCAAATCTACAAGCTTGATCGCAAACAGGCACAATGGGATCAGAACAACAAGGGCAGGAGAGGTGCTACGGCAAGTGCTAGCAGGACTTCGACGAGCAGGAAAAATGCCAATAGAAGAACATCGCCATCAGTCCATGTGGTCAGAAAGGGTGATACGCTTGGAGGCATTGCTCGTCGTTATGGCACGACCGTCAATCGCCTCTGCAAGCTGAATGGCATCAGAGCCAACACCAAACTTCAATTGGGCAAACGAATAAGGATTAAATAACTTGCTGCATTCCTCGCAGCATAATATACAACATTATGGATCCTATTGAGATTATGCAGAAGGTGCTGCGCATCCTTTTCTATGTGTTGGTTGTTGCAGCGTTGATCGGCTTCGCCCAAGACCATTGGTTCGGTAGCCCAAACACCTATTGGATATGGTGCGGATTGGGAGCCATCGGTGCTTCGTTGGTCCGTTTCTTTCTCCGATTTGTTTGAAACGATCAGGAGGTAAGCGCTGGTTGCGCTTACCTCCTTTTTTTGAGGCGGCCATGAACGGCCGCCGCGAGGACACAGGGGGACGGCCAAGAACGGCCGTGCCTATTATTAGCCCCAGAAGAACTCGGTGAAGGCCTTGATGACATACTCCTGGTCCTTGACGCTGCCTGTTTCGCGGATGGAATGCATACCCCAAACGCCATTGCCCATATCTACGCCACGGAAGGGGAGTGAGCTGGTGAGGATGTTGCCCAATGTGCTTCCGCCGGCTATGTCGCTGTGGTTGACGAAACGCTGATAAGGAACGCCGGCACGACGACAAATTTCGCTGAATACGGCGGCACCGTCAGCGTCGGACGCATATTTCTGAGCAGCATTGACCTTGATGATTGGTCCTCCGCCCAGTACGGGATGATTGGTCGGATCCATCTTCTCCCCGTAGTTGGGATGCCATGCGTGAGCATTGTCGGCACTTACCATGAAACTGTTCTCAATCATCCGATAGAAGTCGTCGAATGGATTGGTCGTGAGGCCGAGAGCCTTGCTCTGTGCAAGAACGAGACGTTGGAGCACCTGTGCAAGGAAGGGTGAGCCAGCTCCCTGCTTGGTACCGCTGCCGGTTTCCTCGTTGTCGAAGATAGCCAGAACCATTGTCTGTTCCTGGTTCTGATTCTTCTTTTTGTTATCAGCTACACTGCCCAACATCGCCTGCAAGCCGGCATGTACCATCGACAGGTCATCAAGTCGTCCTGCCGAGATGAATTCCTTGTTCAGTCCTACCTCGCAAGCCGGTGTGGTGTCGTAGAGATAGAGATCGAAATCGAGAATGTCTTCGGGAGCTACGTCGAGGTTCTTGGCAATCTCGTTGAGGAGGAGATTGTCGGCACACAATTCTTCGTCGATGATGCCCAGTACAGGCAGCATATCCTTCTGCTTCGACAGCTTCACGCCATCGTTGACCTGACGATTGAAGTGAATAGCCAGATTCGGGATGATGAGGATGGGCTCCTTGATGTGGAGCAAGCGTGTCTGCGGGTGCAGCGGGTCGCTGGTGCGGAGCATTACACGTCCTGCCAAGGATAGCGGTCGATCGAACCATGTGCTCATGATGGCTCCACCATAGATTTCGGTATTCAGCTTCACGAAGCCCTTTTCCATCAAGATTTCGGGATTGGGCTTGATTCGGAATGTTGGAGAATCACAGTGGGCACAGATGATACGAATTCCACTCTCGCCCAATGGCTTTGAACCCAGACGGATGGCATAGAGAGAAGAATCGTTCTTTGTGAAATAAAGCTTGTCGCCCGGTCGAACGTCCGGCATGGGCATCGTAGGATCGATCTTGCGGAATCCTGCAGCCTGCAACTGCTCTTCGAGCGTTGCGACTGCAAGATAATTGACAGGACTTGAATTCAGGAATTGTATCAGATTCATGGATTAATCCTTAATGATTTTGACATCGAGTTTGTTGAACGGGAACATGAAGCCGGATTCGCGGAGCTGCTGATATACTTCATGGTTCATATATCCTACGACAGCCCAATAGTCGGCACTCTTGCACCAGGAACGCGTAGCGATGGTACATCCGCTTTCTCCCATATTGGCCAGACCTTGCCATGGACCTGCAACGGGTTCTCCCTCGATAGGCTCTTTCAGAATGAGCGGACAAGCGTTCTGTATCTTTTCGATGGCTTCGCGTACCTTCTCGTAGTCGGCGCCGTAGCAGAAATCGAAGTTGACATCGGCACGGCGATAAGGCTGCTTCGAGTAGTTGACCATCGAGCCGGTTGAAAGTCCGCCATTGGGAATGATGATGGTCTTGTTGTCGGTGGTTACAAGTACGGTGTTGAAGATCTGAATGTCTTTCACTACACCTTCATATCCTTGAGCAGCGATATAGTCGCCTACCTTGAATGGCTTGAAGAGGAGAATCATCACACCACCGGCAAAATTGCCAAGTGTTCCCGACATGGCCATACCGATGGCTACGCCTGCACCGGCAAAGAGACCGACGAAGGCAGCGGTATCAACACCAAGGATGTTGATGATGGCGATGATCAGGCAGAGCCAGAGAACCACCTTGATGATGCTCTCCAGGAAGCCTTGCAGGGAATTCTCAATGCCCTTCTTGTCCATCATCTTCGTGCTGATCTTACAAACCTTGTTGATAACCCACTTGCCGATGATGTAAACAACGATCGCTGCAATGATTTTCCAGAATAGGGCGGTCAACATTGCGGATACCATTCCATAGTTAGAGAACAATTTTTCCATTGTGTTTTAGTTTTAGAGGTTAATATTATTGTGAATTATTGTATTTGTCTGTCAATCACCAATTGTTTTTTGCCACAATTGTTAATTGTTAATTGATTATTTCTCTGCTTCTTCCTCAATCTCCTTGCGCAAAATCATCTGCTCAAGGTATTGGATCTTCAGCCCTGCGGTCTTGTTTTCCTGCTGGAGACGCGTGAAATCGCGCAGAAGAACGCCGAGCTCATAGGTTGCAGCCATGCGTTCGCGCGTCTTTGGACCAATGACAATAGGCAGTTCCTTTCCTGTGGTGGATATGAAACAAGCCGTCAGTTTGTTGTCATCGACATGCTGGGCGATGAACCCCAAGGCACCATTGTCGGTGTCGGCGTTGGCAAGCATTGTGCTATCGTTCGTCATTCCTTCGGTAATCTTACCGGCGTAAATGAAGGTGACTGCCTGGTAATGAGTTCCGCTGATGTCGTAACTGTAGTTGGTGCCATCGTTAGGCTCGACGACCTTGGTGGTTATTTCTGTGCCATCGCTTGCCTTTAATCGAAGCTGGTGGACGACGAATGACTTGGCTCCGCAATAGGTGGCAATGAGTTGTGTGCGACCATAATCATCGACGGCACAGCGAAGATAGGTTTTAAACAGGTTCTTGCTCGGATCCATCCCTTCCGGACGAAAACGTCCCAAGTCGTCGTATTTCGTCTTCTCATACTCGAAGCCTTTGGCTTTTGCTGTATTGATTTCGGGTATCAGCGCAATCATGATAGAATCGGTGACCTTCAGCGTCTGACGCTCGGTCTGGAGTTGCGTCCGGTATTTTTCCAATTGTTCGGCACGACGCTCCTTGGCCGAAGGACCACGTGAACCTGTGCATGACACCATTACAAGTGCGAGGACTGGATAGAGAATGTTGAATTTCATAATGCAAAGGATTTTGTTATATTTATTCTTGATTGTCATAATAAATGTCTTCAGTTCGTTCTCGATACGTTCTTTACCCCTTTCACTGATTGAATCTTTCGAATCAGCGTATTGAGGGAAGAAAGGTCGGAAACACTCACGGTGAGATGTCCCTGGAATAATCCGCCTTCGGTATCGATCGAGATGGAGCGGAGGAGGGTGTTGGGCTCCTTGTTGATGACCGAGGAGATATTGGTTACGATGCCGATATCATCATTGCCGACCACGCGCAACGTAATGAAGTATTGTCCGGCGCTTTTTCCGCTCCAACGTGCCCTTTGAATGCGATAGGGGTATTGCTTCTCGAGGCTCTTGATGTTGGAGCAGTCGGCACGATGGATGGTGATGCCACGGGCGATGGATACAAAACCAACGATTTCGTCACCGTAGATGGGATGGCAGCATTTAGCCAGCTTGTAGTCGATGCCCTTCAGGTCACGGTCGATGACAAGCACGTCGTTACCCGACTGTTTCTTGTCGGTTTCGACGGCGGTTTCGGGTGTTGCAATGAAATCTGCCGCCGAGTGGGGCGCGGGTTCGCCTTGTATTTGCGGCGACTGCATCGACTCGTATTCCTTCAATACTTCATCGACGGATATCTCGCCCACGGAAAGGTCATGATAGAATGCCGTCTGGGTCTTGTAACCCAATTTGATGATTACACGTGAGATTTCCGCTTCGTCAATTTCAATCTTGCGATTCTTGAATCGACGTTGCAACATTTCCTTGCCGGTTTGTGCCTCTCGGTTCTCTATCTCCTTGATGCCTGCCTTGATACGGCTACGTGCCTTCGATGTCTTGACGATGTTCAACCAGTCGAGTTTCGGTGTCTGCTGTGAGGATGTGAGAATCTCCACGGTCTCACCGCTGGTCAGCTGGTGATTGATCTTGACATTCTTTCCACCTACGCGAGCACCGACACATTGCATACCCAGTTTGGAGTGGATGCTGAAGGCGAAGTCAAGTACAGTAGCACCCTTGGGGAACTTATGCACTTCGCCCTTGGGTGTGAAGACAAAGACCTCCTCGTCGTACAGTCCCATGGAGAAGTCCTTCATCAGTTCGCCCTTCGGTGCTCCGCTTTCGAGCACTTCACGAATGGCTGCGATGAGCTGATCGGCCGAATTGCCTTCGCTTTTAATGCCTTTGTATTTCCAGTGTGCCGCCAATCCACGTTCGGCGATCTCATCCATACGTTTTGTTCGAATCTGTACCTCCACCCATCTGTTGCCAGGACCATATACGGTGATATGCAACGACTCGTAGCCGTTGGACTTGGGGATGGAGAGCCAGTCGCGCAGTCTTTTCGGATTGGGCTGGTACATGTCTGTGACGACGCTGTATGCTTGCCAGCAGAGTGCCTTCTCGTTCGGCCCTTCCGCATCGATGATGATGCGTATGGCGAACAGGTCATAGATTTGGTCGAGGCGGTTCTGTTGGCGCTTCATCTTCGACCAGATCGATGAGATGCTCTTGGTACGTCCCTTTATGTGAAATGGGACGGGAAGGACTTCGCGAAGCCGAGCTTCCAATGGGGTGATGAACTGCTGGATATACTCCTCACGCGAACGCTTCGTTTGCTGCAGTTGGTGCGCGATGTCGTCATAGACCTCGCGGAAATCATACTTGACAGCCATATCCTCCAGTTCGCCCTTGATGACATAAAGACCGAGGCGATGGGCGATGGGGGTGTAGAGCAGGCGGCATTCTTGCGTAACCTTGTGACGATACTCGACGTCAGTCGTATGATTAAGCGCCTTCATCAAGGTGTATCGGTCGCAAATCATGCAGATGATGACACGAATATCTTGTGCGAACGAGAGCATGAGCTTGCTGAAGTTCTCGTCCTCCAGGCTGTCGTGATCGGCATAGAGATGCTGTACCTTGGCCATGTTGGAGACAAGGCTGACCACTTCGGCACCGAAGTTGCGATCCATTTCTTCCCGACTGATCACCATGCCCTCGGCAAGAGGGTAGAGCAAAGCCATCAAAATGGAACGACGGCCTAGTCCCACTTGTTCGAGCAAGACGCGACAGGTCTCAAGGGTATGCACGAGCTGCTGGATACCATGGACATCTCGTCCGTAGAAACCAGCCTCTATACCTTTTAATATATATAATTTGATAAGCCGCCAATCGTTGATCGACAATTTAACGCCGACCACGGCGTATAATTTGCGGTAGTCGGTCAGAAAGAGCGTCATCTCTTCGGAGGTAAACTGTTCGATCTTGGGTATCTTCATGTATCTTTGTCTTGCATTTATTTTGTAGATTCTCTTGCGGTGCAAAGTTAATAAATTTATTGATAAACGAAACTATTATTGCTCAAAATCGTTCTTTTTTTTGCTATTTATCGTGTTTTCTACCCAATTTTGACTAAAAATGCACAAAATTTTGCCGAAAATAGTACAACATATCGAAAAAGTTATTAAATTTGCCCGCGAAAAGTAGCAATCTACAAATATAACCCCCATAATACGTATGTTTACACAAGAAGACCTTGAAGTTCTAGCCAAACGTGGCATTAGTTTAGAGAAGGCAGAGGGCCAGCTCAAGTCATTTGAAACTGGTTTCCCTTATCTGAAGCTTAAGGGAGCTGCCTCTCCGGAATATGGCATCCTTGTTATCGATGACGATGCTGCCAAGTATTATCAGGACCTCTGGCAGAAATATCTGCAGGCTGACAACCAGATCTTGAAGTTTGTTCCAGCTTCTGGCGCAGCCAGCCGCATGTTCAAGAATCTCTTCGAGTTCCTTGAAGCAGACTACGATGTGCCAACTACAGATTTCGAGAAGAAGTTCTTTGCCGGTATCAAGCAGTTCGCATTCTATCCTGAACTTGATGCCGCCTGTGTCAAGAACGAAGGAAAGGGTATCGAGGAACTCGTTGCTGACGGCCAGTACAAGCCTGTCGTTGCCAATCTCCTCCTTGCCAAGGGCCTTAACTACGGACAGCTGCCCAAGGGTCTGCTTACCTTCCACCGTTCTTCACAGGGCGTTCGCAAGGCCTTCGAGGAGCATCTTGAGGAAGGTGCACTTTATGCAGCCAACGGAAAAGGCCAGGTGAAGCTACATTTCACAGTGAGCCCCGATCATCTGCCTCTGTTCGAAGAGCTCGTGAAGGAGAAGCAAGCTGCTTACGAGCAGCGCTATGGCGTTAAATACAAGATTTCGTTCTCTGTACAGAAAGCCAGCACCGACACGCTTGCTGCCAACATGGACAATACGCCATTCCGCGACGAGAAGGGCAATCTCCTGTTCCGTCCCGGTGGACATGGCGCACTCATCGAGAACCTCAACGAGCAGGACGCTGACGTCATCTTCATCAAGAATATCGACAACGTCGTTCCCGAGAAGAAGAAGAGCCCGACCATCGCCTACAAGCAGATTCTCGGTGGTGTGCTGGTAAGCCTGCAGCAGAAGATTTTCTCGTACCTCCAGCAGCTGGAAGGTGGCAAGTATCAGCATGAGAACCTCATCGACATGCTATATTTCCTCCAGAAGAATCTGTTCATCAAGAATCCGGATACCAAGCAGCTTGACGACACCGAACTTGCCCTGTATATCAAGAGCAAGCTCAACCGTCCATTGCGTGTCTGCGGTATGGTGAAGAATGTGGGTGAGCCAGGTGGTGGTCCATTCATTGCACAGTCGCCTGACGGAACCTATCAGCTCCAGATTCTCGAGTCCAGCCAGATTGACAAGAACAATGCCGACTATGTAACCATGTTCAAGGAAGGCACCCACTTCAATCCGGTGGATCTCGTTTGTGCAGTTAAGGACAAGAACGGCAAACCGTTTGATCTTCTCAAGTTCGTGGATCCTCAGACCGGCTTCATCTCCTACAAGTCGAAGAATGGCAAGGAACTCAAGGCTCTTGAGTTGCCTGGACTTTGGAATGGTGCTATGTCCAACTGGAACACCGTATTCGTTGACGTCGATTTGTTGACCTTCAATCCTGTGAAGACCGTCAACGATCTGCTTCGTCCAATGCATCAGTATTAATCAGACAATGGGCGTCGTCATCCCGACGCCCTACTTTAAGTGTCGTATCGAATGAACACGAAATTGCGTTTGGCAGTGATGAACTTCTTGGAGTTCGCTGTCTGGGGCGCCTATCTGACTTGCATGGGCAATTATCTTGGCAAGGCAGGATTGGGCGAGAATATCGCCTGGTTCTACGCTATCCAGGGTATTGTTTCCATATTTATGCCCACACTGATGGGTATTGTGGCTGACAAGTATATCCAGCCGCAGCGACTCCTTGGTATCTGCCATCTGTTTGCCGGTGCCTTTATGCTCGGTTGCTGGTGGATGGGCGTACAGGCAGGATTCGGCAACGAGCTTTCCAACAAGGGCTTGTTCATCGCTTTATATACCTTGAGTGTCGCTTTCTTCATGCCAACCATCGCATTGGCCAACACCACTGCATTCACCATCTTGAAAGACAACGGGATGGATACCGTCAAGGATTTCCCGCCCATTCGCGTGTTGGGAACCATCGGTTTTATCATGACCATGTGGTTTGTGAACTGTGCAGTGTGGGAAGATGGTTCATTCACGTTCACATTCGCTGACAATGCACACAAGTTCCAATATACGTATATGCAGTTCTTTGTTTCGGGAATCCTGAGCTTGGTGCTGTTCGTATATACTTTGTCATTGCCGGAATGCAAGATTGGTGGCAAGAAGGAAAGAACATCTCTTATGGAGGCTTTGGGTTTGAATGCCTTCAAACTGTTCAAGACAAAGAAGATGGCGTTGTTCTTCATCTTCTCCGCATTGTTGGGTATGAGCTTGCAGGTGACCAATGGCTATGCCGGTCCCTTCATCACGAGTTTCAAGGGAAGTGCCGATCCTGTTATCGCTTCCTCGTTTGCAGCTAACAATGCAACGCTGCTCACCTCCATTTCCCAGATTAGCGAAGCCCTCTGCATCTTGATGATACCATTCTTCCTCAAGCGTTTCGGCATCAAGGTTGTCATGCTGATGTCGATGTTTGCGTGGGTATTCCGTTTCGGCTTCTTTGGACTTGGCAATCCTGCTATGCCTGGTGTCCTTCTCTTCATACTGTCGTGCGTCGTCTATGGCGTTGCGTTTGATTTCTTCAATGTCTCGGGTGGCATTTTTGTTGACCAGGAATGCGAACCTTCGATCAAGGCATCAGCGCAGGGTCTGTTCATGATGATGACCAACGGTATCGGAGCAACTGTTGGAACATTGGCAGCTGGTGAAGTAGTCAATCATTTTTGCACATGGCAAGGTGATTATCTTTTAGGCGATTGGCCGACCTGCTGGTTCGTTTTCGCGGGCTTTGCTTTGACTGTCGCAGTATTGTTTGCTGTGCTCTTCAAGTATAAGCACCAACCCGAGCCACGTTAGTTTATCAATCGTTTCTAAATCCTATAACGATTGTTATTCACTTAAATGATTATCTTCTTTGCACCTGATATACTGACATGTTCCGAACTTCCCGAAGAAGAGTCGGGACATGTCGTGCGTGTTCTTCGACATGCGGAAGGTGATGAAATAGATGTTGTCGATGGCAAGGGCTCGTGGTATCATTGCCGAATCACATCCGCCCATCCTAAACATTGCGCTGTTGAGGTTTTATCTGTTCGAGCAGACCAGCATTGGCCCTACAAGGTAGAGGTGGCTATTGGCCCCACCAAGAATCTTGATCGAATGGAATGGTGTCTTGAAAAGTCGGTTGAATTAGGTCTTGATCGTTTTACTCCGCTAAGATGCCGTTTTTCTGAACGCAAGGAATTGAAGACCGAACGATTACGCAAGATTGCCATTTCGGCAATGAAACAGAGTCTGAAGGCTACGCTTCCGCAAATTGACGAGATGACTGATTTCAAGCGTTTCGTTTCAGAACCTTTCAATGGCCAGAAGTTCATTGCCCATTGTATTGAAGAACAAGAGCGACTTTTGTTGGCACGTACGGTCAACAAGGGAAGCGATGTCAGAATCCTTATCGGACCGGAAGGCGATTTCAGTCCTGATGAGGTTTCCATTGCCATTCAAAATGGTTATATTCCCGTTTCACTGGGAGAACAAAGACTGCGTACTGAAACAGCTGCTTTGGCTTCGGTTCACACAGTCCACCTTATAAATTCAATTTATTACTAACTTTCCTAAATCTTTTGTATTTTGAGACTAAAAATAACACTCGAAGTTTTACCACAGGTTAGTGGTAATGTACTTCCAATTAGCTATCAGTTTGAGCTTGCTGCGGCGTTTCATCGGCTTATTACGTCCAACAAGACAGCTTACGAGAAATGGTTGTCGGACAATGGACTCAAACCCATTGACAACATTCGTCAGAAGGTTTATTCATTGAGTAACCTTTATGTGCCTAAAGTGTTTGTCGAGACGGATCGACTTTATGTAAATGTGCCCTATATCCAATTTTGGATATCGTTCTTGCCAGAAGTCGAAACGCGCAATTTCCTCAATCAACAATTGCTTGACAAGCAGTTCTCCATCGGTGATTGCAAATCGGCTGTTGCATTCAGAATTTCTGCCATTGACGACATTTCTCCAGTTCATTTCACGGATGTGATGGAGTATCAATCCATCTCGCCTGTGGTAGTCAAAGCCCTTCGTCCGAACAATACCCTCGATTATCTGTCTCCCGATAATCAGTATTATTCGCAGTTTATGGTCGAAGAACTGATTGAACGCTGGGAATCTTTCTATCATCGTTCGTACGATGGAGACAGGTCTTTTCAGTTCACTTTGCTTGCAGCTCCCCGTCGTAAGGCAGTAAGTATCTTTACCGATACTCCTCATCGGCAGAAAGTGGTGGGATATATGCTCAAGTTCAGACTCGCGATGTCTCCGGTTCTTCAGGAATTCGCTTACATCTGTGGCCTGGGTGATGACATAGGCTATGGTTTTGGATATATTGA
>JAFZTS010000077.1 GCA_017618715.1 Bacteroidales bacterium | reverse complement strand
TCATGGCATCGACGATGTCCTTCTTCTTCTTACCCATGGCCTTACGCAAGGCGTCAGACTCACCACGGGTGAAGTTGGCCAACTTGCGCGACAAGAGCATGACCTGCTCCTGATAGACGGTGATGCCGTAAGTATCTTTGAGGTACTCCTCGCAAGCATCGAGGTCGTAAGTGATAGGTTCCTTACCCGTCTTGCGCGCAATGAAGGAAGGAATATAGTCCATAGGACCTGGACGATAGAGGGCATTCATGGCCACAATGTCGCCGATGCAGTCGGGCTTCAGTTCCTTGAGATATTTCTGCATACCAGGCGATTCGAACTGGAACGTTCCCACGGTGCGTCCTGCCTGGAACAGCTTGTAGGTAAGTTCGTCGTCGATCGGAATCTTTTCGATATCGATTTCGATGCCTCGTGTCTCGCGGATATTGTCGAGCGCTTCGTTGATGATGCCCAAGGTCTTAAGACCCAGGAAGTCCATCTTGATAAGTCCCGTCGATTCGATGACGTGTCCATCATACTGGGTTACGAGCAACTTGGTGCCGTGATCATCGACCACAGATACAGGAACGACAGTATCGATGGGGTCTCGACCGATAATCATACCGCAGGCATGAACACCCGTGCCGCGCACGTTGCCTTCGAGCATCTGTCCGAGGCGCATCACGTTGCGGATGGCCGGATCTTCGCTGTTGCAGGCTTCAGCCAGTTCGGGCACCACCTTGATGCAGTTCTTGAGGTTGCACTTCAGCGCCTTGCCGTTCTCTTCGGGCATTCGGTCGGGTACGAGGCCCGCCAGATGATTGGCCACAGGAATAGGCACTTTCTCGACACGCGCCATGTCCTTGATTACCATCTTGGTGGCCATAGTGCCGTAGGTGATGATGTGGCTCACGCGGTCGGCGCCATACTTCTCCTGCACCCATTCGATGACGCGGGCACGTCCATCGTCGTCGAAGTCGGTATCAATATCGGGCAGAGAGATACGGTCGGGGTTGAGGAAACGTTCGAACAGCAAGTCATACTTGATGGGGTCGATCTTGGTGATGCCGAGGCAATAGGCCACAGCCGAACCGGCTGCCGAGCCACGTCCCGGACCTACGCTGACTCCCAGCTCTTCACGGCAGGCGCGGATAAAGTCCGACACGATGAGGAAGTAGCCCGGGAAGCCCATCGTCTTCATGATGTGCAGCTCAAACTTGATGCGTTCCCAAACAGGTGGATCGAGCGAATCGATGACATCCTGATCGGTCACAGACTTTGGATCGGCAGCGAATTTGGCCTGTATAGCCTCGTTACCATAGAGGGGGATAGCACCACGAAGAGCGAGGAACCTCAGGTAGTCGGCTTCGAACTTGATGCGGTATAGTTTTTCGTAGCCGCCCAGTTTCTTGATTTTCTTCTCAGCCTCATCCTGGGGAAGTACCACATTGCCGTTCTCATCCTGTGTAAACTCGTCGAAGAGGTCCTGGTCGGTGAGCCGCTGACGGTATTGTTCCTCGTTGCCGAACCAAGCGGGAATCTCGAAGTTAGGCATAATGGGGCCGTTCTCGATGCTATACTCTTCGCATTTATCGACAATTTCGATCGTGTTTCTCAGCGCCTCGGGCACGTCGGCCCAAAGTTCGTTCATCTCGGCAGTGGTCTTGAACCACTCCTGCTTGGTGTAGCGCAAACGGGTTGGGTCGTCAAGATCCTTGCCCGTATTCATGCATATCAGGTGATCGTGCGCCTCGGCGTTCTCTTCATCGACAAAGTGCACATCGTTGGTGGCAATCAACTTGATGTTGTGCTTGTGCGCCATCTCGATGAGCCAGGGGTTGAGTTTGTTCTGCTTGACGATACATCCGGGATTGTACATAGGATCCTTCGACGGATGGCGTTGAAGTTCAAGGTAGTAGTCGTCGCCGAAGAGACGCTTGTGCCAGAGTATGGCCTCTTCTGCCCCTTCCAAGTCGCCGTCCTCGAACTTGCGCGGCACTTCGCCGCCCAAGCAGGCCGAGCAGCAGATCAGCCCTTCGTGATACTTCTCCAGCACCTTATGGTCGATGCGAGGACGCATATAGTAGCCATCCACCCAGCCGATGGATACTGCCTTGATCAGATTCTGGTAGCCCTGCTTGTTCTTGGCCAGCAGGATCAGGTGCCAGCCGCTCATATCGACCTTACCTTCCTTTCGAGCCAATCCACGATGCGCCACATAAACTTCGCAACCGAAGATAGGCTTGACGATGGGTTGTCCAGCCTTCGAACGTGCCTTGTTTTCCTTGGATGCTATGTCGAAAAAGTCCTTAATGCCGAACATATTGCCGTGATCGGTGATGGCGAAACCCGGCATACCGTCGGCGGCAGCCTTAGCGAAGAGTCGGCTGATTTTACACTGCCCATCGAGGAGCGAAAACTCTGTATGTACGTGGAGATGTGCGAAAGATTCCATAGTCTATAATTTCTGAGGGTGCAAATTTAGGATATATTTCCGACTTCTCCAAATATTTTAACTGATTTATCAATATTTTAAATCTTGTTTCTTGCCTAACGAGCAAATTTTGTTGCCACGATTGGTTGGACTAAGGCTCAACTATGGGAAAAGGTCACTCAGTCATTATGGGTCCAATTTACGATTGAGAATTGGACGCCGACGATTGGATGGGTCCAATTTACGATTCAGAATTGGACACCGGCCATCGGATGGGTCCAATTTACGATTCAGAATTGGACGCTGACAATCGGATGGGTCCAATTTACGATTGTGAATTGGACGCTGACAATCGGATGGGTCCAATTTACGATTCAGAATTGGACTCATACCATAAAAGATATTATAATATGAGGGAAAAGTGTCCAAATCAAGACAAAAACCTTTGTCTCCAAGTTCTTTTCCAATGCTTTTCAGCCTTAAAAATATCAAACCTTTTATATAATTATATGAAACAAAATGGACGATAGATTGAATTCCATTTTGTGTATTCCATATTACAAATATATTCCATAATCAAATGGGCTGTCGTTTTTTAGGTTCTGCAATTACCGACATATCAGGATTTTTATTAACTTTGCGCGCTGATTATTAAGTTATATGAAACAAAACATCCGTAATATTGCGATTATCGCACACGTTGACCATGGCAAGACTACCTTGGTCGACAAGATGCTCTACGCCGGCAACCTCTTTCGTGAGAATCAGGTGACCAATGACCTCATGCTCGACAACAACGAGCTGGAGCGCGAGCGCGGCATCACCATCCTCTCAAAGAACGTGTCAATCAATTACAAGGACACCAAGATCAACATCATCGACACCCCAGGCCACTCGGACTTCGGCGGCGAGGTGGAACGCGTGCTCAACATGGCCGACGGCTGCCTCCTCCTGGTCGATGCATTCGAAGGCACGATGCCCCAGACGCGTTTCGTTCTCCAGAAGGCCATCGAGATGGGCAAGAAGCCTATCGTCGTCATCAACAAAGTCGATAAGCAGAATTGCCGTCCGGACGAGGTCAACGAAGAGGTCTT
>JAFZTS010000076.1 GCA_017618715.1 Bacteroidales bacterium | reverse complement strand
TCCTGTTGGAGTTCGACGGCGAAGGCGCCGTCGTTAAGAAGCTTGAGACTTATTTCCGTCGTCAGGATCGCGTGATCCGTTTCATCACTGTCAAGAATGACAAGTACGCTGCAGAGTATGCTGCCAAGCGTCGTTCACTCAAGGCACCTAAAACAGAGGAGGCATAATTATGGCAGAGACAACCGAAATTCGTTACCTGACCCCCGTATCAGTTGACGTCAAGAAGAAGAAGTATTGCCGTTTCAAGAAGAGCGGCATCAAGTACATCGACTACAAGGATCCCGAGTTCCTTAAGAAGTTCCTCAACGAGCAGGGCAAGATCCTACCACGTCGCATCACCGGCACCTCTTTGAAGTTCCAGCGTCGCGTTGCTACCGCTATCAAGCGTGCACGTCAGATCGCTCTGCTTCCATACGTTACCGACCTTTTGAAGTAATTATTAACCAAGTAAATTTAGACTAATTATGAAGATCATTCTGATTGAAGACGTCCAGAACCTTGGTTATAAGGACGACGTTGTAGAGGTTAAGAACGGCTATGCCCGTAATTTCCTTCTCCCACAGAAGAAGGCTATCCTTGCTACCGATTCTGCATTGAAGCAGCTTGCTGAGAAGCAGAAGCAGCAGGCCCAGAAGATGGCTAAGATCAAGGCTGATGCCGAGACTCTTGCTGAGGCTATTAAGGCTGCTGGTCTCCTTGAGTTTGCCGTGAAGGCTTCTGAGGAGGGCAAGATCTATGGTTCTGTTTCTAACGCTCAGGTTGCCGAGGCTCTTGCTGCCAAGGGTGCCAACGTTGAGAAGAAGCAGATTGTGCTTGACAACATCAAGGTTCTTGGCGAGTATGTTGCCGTGGCTAAGCTCCACCGCGATGTTACCGTTGAGATTCCTGTGAAGGTTGTAGCTGAGGCTGCTGAGTAAAACCCACGCTTTTTTTTGCAAAGATAAGGCGCATCACTGAAAAGTGGTGCGCCTTTTTTCGGAGTGATCGGAGTGATCGGAATACTCGGAGTAATCGGAGTATTCTGAGGGCTCGGATTACTCGAGCCAGAGGTAATCGTAGTGGACGAGGGGCTTCTGGCCTTTCTTGCCGATGACTTTTTGGGCGCGCTCGGAGGAGCATCTGATCTTGCCGACGCCGAGGCGGGAGCCGTCGGCATCGGAGAGGATGCGGACGATGTCGTCGGCTTCAAAGGTGCCTTCGATGCGGGTGACGCCCACGGGAAGGATGGAGGCTGCCTTTTCGCCATGAAGGGCCTGGATGGCGCCTTCGTTGATGTAGATGGCTCCCTTCGAGAAGTCTTCGGAGTGAGCAATCCACTTCTTCACGTTCGAGGTCGCATGGCCATCTGCGATGAAGCGCGTGCAGCGCACCTCGGGAGCAATCTCGTTGCAGCCTGTTGCGGGGTTGATGTGGACGAGTTCGAGCAAAACGCCTGGGCGCTTGCCGTTGGAGATGATGACCTCGATGCCTTCGCTGGCTACCTTGCGAGCGATGCGCTGCTTTGTGACCATGCCGCCACGTCCGAAGCTCGAACGGCTGGTCTGTATATATTGGCTGATGTCGGCATCGTTGGAGATGATGGGGATGAGCTTCGACTCGGGGTCGGAGGGGTTGCCAGTGAAGATGCCGTCGATGTTGCTGAGCAGGATGAGCAGGTCGGCCGACATCATCGTGGCGATGAGGCCCGAGAGCTCGTCGTTGTCGGTGAACATGAGCTCGGTGACCGAGATGGTGTCGTTCTCGTTGACGATGGGCACTACACCTTCCTGCAACATCACCTCCATGCAGTTCTTCTGGTTGAGGTAATGACCGCGCGAGCCGAACGACTCCTTGGTGGTGAGCACCTGGCCGCATGAGATGCCGTGGTCGCGGAAGAGCTCGTAGTACTTGTTGATGAGCTTGGCTTGTCCGACGGCAGAGTAGAGCTGGCGCTCATCGACGGTGTCGAGACGGTCGGCAGATATTCGGCCCTTGAGTTCGCTGCGACCGCTGGCTACCGCGCCCGATGACACGAGGATGATCTGTATGCCTTGGCTATGAAGCGCAGCGACCTGATCGACGATGGCCGACATGCGGGTGACGTCGAGTGTCCCGTCGGGACGGGTGAGGACATTGGAGCCTACTTTGACGGTGATGCGGAATGTCATGTTTATTTCAGGAATGCGAAGAAGACAGCGAGGACGATGCAGGCGAAGGCGGCGATGTGATTCCAGTGGATGGGCTCACCCTTGAAAACCGTGGCCACGATGAGGGTGAAGATGATGAGGGAGATGCCTTCCTGGATGACCTTGAGCTGCATGAGCGAGAAGGGGCCGCCGTTGATTTGCGAACCGATGCGGTTGGCGGGTACCATGAATGAGTACTCGAAGAACGCGATGCCCCACGACATGAGGATGATCAGGATGAGGGGCCAGTCCTTGATCTGCGGATGAATCTGCTGCATTTTCAGATTGCCGTACCATGCAAAGGTCATGAACGTATTGCTGACGCAGAGCAGCACAATGGTACCAATAGCGCGGGATAACATTATTTGGAGGGTATGAGGGGTTTGAGAGGGCGACCAAAAACGGACGCGACGAGGACACTTTAGGGCGGCCTAAAACGACCGCGACGAGGACACTATAGGGCACCGATTATGACGGGGCGGGAGTGCGGCGCTTCTTGAGCGCTTGGCGGCGACGGCGTTTGCGCCACTGGCGGGTCTTTTTGTTGATGAGGAGGATGAGGATAAGGGCGATGACGATGAGGATGAAGGTAAGCATCTTCCAGTTGAGGTTGTTGCCCTTCACGTGGCTCCACATCTCGAGCATGGCTTCGTTGCGGTCGGCGGTGTCGTGCATGAGGATGGAACGCTCAATGACGTCGATGTTGGGATAAAGCACGTGGTTGAGGTGTGCGGCCTTTGAGTCAATCCAAGTGGTGTCACCCGTCTCGGGGTCAACAGAGGGGAAGGAGATGTCACCGAAGAAATAGCTGGCATCAACGGTGTAATCGTAGTCCTCTTCGCTCGACATTCCTTCGAGCACTTCGGGCGTGCCGATGACCGACACATAGCCTGTCTCGTCCATGTTGCGGATAGCAACCTCGGACTGGCACAGGAAGTTGATCCAGTAGGATGCTGCGCGGACGTTCTTGGCATAAATGGGGATGACCCAGCCGTCGAACCAGCAGTTGGTGCCTTCCTTGGGCACCACGTATTCGAGGTTGCAGCCCACTTCGGCAGCTTCATCGATGGCCCAGGCGGCATCGCCGCTCCAGGTGAGGTTGATCCACGCCTTGCCTTGCGTCATGCGCTCCTTGCCAAAGTCGGCCTCCCAGCCTGCAATCTGGGGACGGGCCTTGATGAGGATGTCCTCGACGGCCTGGATGTTCTCGTCGCTGAGGTTGGAAGCCTCAAAGTCGCGGGTAGTCTTCCCACTAAGAATGTCGTCCTGCCTGGCCAATTGGATGAGCACGGAATAGACATCGCGGAAGGCATCCTTCACGTAGATCTTCTGTTGGAACTTCTCGTTCCAGAGGGCTGTCCACGATTCCACTTCCTCGGGTTCGACAAAGTCGGTGTTGTAGAGGAAGCCCGTGGTGCCGCTCATGTAGCCCACGGCATAGTCGCTGACGCGGAGCGAAGGATTGACGAGGTTGAACTTATCGTCGTCGGCAGGAGCCATCTGCTGGAACTTTTCGGCCACAAAGGGAGCCACATGGTTCATCCAGTTGGGAGTGTGGGTCTTGACAAAGTCGGTGGTGTCGATCTTTTGCAGCAAACCGCGACGCAACATACGTTCGATGATGTATTCCGAAGGGCAGACCACGTCGTAGTCCTCATGTCCCACTTCGATTTGTGTAAGCATGTTCTCGTTGATGTCGAAGGTGGAGTAACGCACCTTGACATCCTCACCCGTCTGCTCCTTGTACCATGCCTCGAATTCCTCGATGAGGTCCATGTCGAGGTAGTCGGCCCAGTTATAGACCTTGAGGATGTGGTCGCGGTTCTGCGCAACGGCCTTTGTGGCAAGAGGCAAACTTGACAGGACGAACAGCGCTATTATCGAAAACAGCAATATCTTCTTCATTTCACAAACAACGATTTAGTCGTTACCTGTCTGCTTGGCGGTCTTGAGGTTGTAGAAGACGAGCAGCACGAGGATGACGATGAAAATGATGGAGAACAGGGGACGCAACTCGGGTGTCAGACCGCCTTTGCGCGCATCGGCATAGATGTAGGTCGAGAGCGTCTCGACGGTGCCTGAGCCCTTGGTGAAGAGGGTAACGGCGAAGTCATCGACCGAGAGGGTGATAGCGAGGATGAAACCCGAGATCATGCCTGACTTGAGTTCGGGGATAATCACTTTGCGAAGTGCCTGCATCGGCGTGGCTCCAAGGTCGAGTGCAGCTTCGTAAAGATTGGGGTTCATCTTCATGAGCTGCGGCATGACGTTGAGCACCACGTAGGGCGTGCAGAACGCGATGTGGGCGCAGATGACGCAGAAAAGGCCGCGTCCGATGCCGAGGAAGACGAACAGCAGGAAGATGGAGATACCCGTGATGATGTCGGGGTTGATCATCGGGATGTTGTTGGTGAAGGTGATGGCTTGACGCACACGACCGTGCCGCATGTTGTGGATGCCGATGGCGGCGAACGTGCCGAGGATGGTGGAGACAGCAGCAGCGACAAGGGCGATGAGCACAGTGTTGTAGATGGCGTTGTTGAGCGCCTCGCCTGCCTCACCCGTCAGCAGGTTGCGATAGAGATTGGCTGAGAATCCCGTCCATGAGCCGAGCACCTTGGCCTCGGTGAACGAGAAGACAAGGATAAGCAAGATGGGCGCATAGAGCAGCAGCATCAAGATCCAGATATAGGCGTTGGCAAATGCTTTCTTCATTTCTGCGACGGGATGTTACTCTTCGTTGTCGAAGAATGAGGTGAGACCAATCAGTATGAGCACGATGAGCGAGAGGGCGGCACCATAGCCCAGCAGACCTGCGTTGATGTTCTCCTGGATGAGCGTACCGAAGAGCTTCACGTTGTTCATCGTCAAAAGTTCGGCGAGGGCAAAGGTCGAGATGGTGGGCATGAACACCATAACGATGCCGCTATAGACGCCGGGCATGGAGAGGGGCAGGAACACTTCGGTGAACACCTTGCGAGGGGAAGCACCCAGGTCCTGTGCGGCTTCAATGAGCGAACCATCCATTTTGAGCATCGTGTTGTAGATGGGATAGACCATGAACGGAAGGAAATTATAGACCATGCCGAAGATCAAAGCTCCTTCGCCAAGGGGAAGGTGTGCGAAGTCAAAAAGCGCCACCGTGGCGAGCGTGCGAAGCAGCACGTTGATCCACATCGGAAGGATGAAGAGGGCGGCCATCACCTTGGGCAGGCGGTACTCCTTTTTCGACATGAAGTAGGCGGCCGGATAGCCCAAGAGGATGCAGAGGATGGTGGTGATCATCGCAATGCCGATGGAATAGATAAGCGTGTTGACCGAATCGGTCGATAAGAAGAACTTGTGGAAGTTATGCAACGACCATTGGCCCTCGGCATCCTGGAACGAGTAATAGACGATCATGACCAGCGGCATGACCACAAAAACCAGCAGGACGATGGCATAGGGCCATGCCCAGTTGGCTCGGTTTGCTATAATTTTCGACATCATATCTTAACCCTTCTTAACCTCTTAACCTTCAATCACTCTTATGTCCTCAGGTTTGATGCTGATGCCGATCATATCCCAATCCTCCCATACGTCGTTGGTGTCGGCCTGGATGTTCGCACCATTGGAGCATTTCACATCGATGAAGTAATGATTGCCCTTGTAGAGGATGTTGCGTATCTGTCCTTCGGCAATGCCGTCGGCAGGGTCGTCGAGCATATCCACCTTGTCGAAGTCAACGGCCACCTTGACGTGTGTCCCCTTGGGCAGTGAGTGCAGCTTGGTTTCGAAGGAAGCACCCAGCATGAAGACGTGCGTAGCGTCGATGACAGTGGCCTCGATGGTGTTGAAGAGGCTTTTGCACGGCATGACATGGATGTTCTCGGGAGCCACGCTCATGCCAATCTCTGTATCGACGGGATAGGCGGTGTAGTTCTGCACCTGTATCTCGTAGCCGTCGGGAGTTTGTACAAGCATTTCGTAGTGGATGCCCTTGAAGATGCACGAAGTGACGCGGCCCGTCCATTGTCCGTCCTTCGGATCCTTGTGCAGCACCACATCCTCGGGACGTATCACCACGTCGATGGGAGCGTCTGCTTCGAAGCCCTTATCGACACATTGGAAGTCCTTGTCCATGAAGTTCACGATATAATCGCGTTTCATCGTGCCGTTCAAGATGTTACTCTCGCCGATGAAGTCGGCCACAAAGGGATTGGCAGGCTCGTTGTAGATGTCGGTGGGCGTGCCTATCTGCTGCACAACAGAGTCGTTCATCACGACGATGGTGTCGGACATCGACAGGGCTTCCTCCTGGTCGTGGGTGACGAAGATGAAGGTAATGCCGAGGTCACGGTGCATTTGCTTCAACTCGAGCTGCATATCGACGCGCAACTTGTGGTCGAGGGCCGAGAGCGGTTCGTCGAGGAGCAGCACCTGCGGGCGATTGACGATGGCACGGGCGATAGCTACACGTTGCTGCTGTCCACCCGACAGTTCGTTGACATTGCGCTCCTCATATTCGGTCATACCTACGATACGGAGGGCAGTGAGGACACGCGTGTCGATTTCGGCCTCGCTCACCTTCTGGAGTTTGAGGCCGAAAGCTACATTGTCGTAAACATTAAGATGCGGGAAAAGGGCGTAGCGTTGGAACACCGTGTTGACGGGACGCTGATAGGGCGGCAGTTCGGAGATGTCCTTGCCCGAAAGGAGTATGCGGCCTTCGGTGGGCTTGGTAAAACCTGCAATGATGCGCAACAATGTAGTTTTGCCACAGCCCGATGGACCCAACAAAGTTACAAACTCGCCTCGTTTGATGTTCAGACAGACATCATTGAGCACCACCTTGCCCCCATCGAAGCGTTTGGTGACGTGCTCCACCTGAATGATATAGTCGTTGTTGTTCATTGACCCTAATTAAAACATAACACGGTGCAAAGATACCACAAATCCTTGAGTATTCAAAATAAATGGGAATAAAACTGAATTTGCACACCCTATTTTGGCATATTATGGAATAAAAATACAATAAATATTGGCCAAAAAAACTTTTTATGTAATAAATTTGGAGCAATTCGAATTATTGATTATCTTTGCAGCATCCATTGACAAATATAACCCTTCGAACCACTCTTAACCCCTTATATCCGATGAAACAATTATTATCCATTCTTCTTTTGGGCCTGGTAACGACAGCGTGCAGCCAGGAACCACAGCAGCACGGCAATCTACAGATGGGTGATTACGGTTACCTCTATTGCCACATGTCAGACCATGGTCAGTGGACCGCCTATGCCCTGTCACGCGATGGCCTCCATTATCACGACCTGCTTTGCGGAGACTCCATCTTCTCGGCCTTCGAGATGGCCAAGATCGAAGGAGGCACGCGCGATGCCTACCTGTGCCGCAAGATCGATGGCTCGGGCTACCTGATGGTCACCACCGACATGAACAACTCAATGACACAGCGCATGGGCAAGGGCGGCGAGTGGGAGAACTTCGGCATCGACCTGCTCACCTCCGACGACCTCATTCACTGGCAATCCACGTCGTTCGACTTCCGCAAGGGCCTCTCAATCTTCTGCGACGGTGACGACACCAGCCATCCCGCCTACAAGGACTTCAGCACCATCTGCCGCGTTTGGGCGCCACAGATCATCTGGGACGGCGACTACCGCTGGGCCGACGGCACGAAGGGCGGCTACATGATCTACTATTCGCTGCTCAACCGTCCCGAAGAAGGCTACGACCGCATGTACTACTCCCATGCCGACCGCACGTTCACGAAGCTCACACAGCCCCGTGTGCTGATCGACTGGGGTTATGCCACCATCGATGCCGACATCAACTGGCTCGATACCGACCAGCAGTATCACCTGATGATCAAGAAGGAGGGCGGCAAGCCTGGTCTCTTCACGTCGGCCTCTCCCTCGTTGCTGGGCCCATGGCCTGAGCCTGATGATACCGACTATGTCAACTTCGAGGGCAACAAGATGTGCGAAGGTGTTTCGGCCTTCCAGATTGCCGGCGAGGAAGGCTGGCGCATCGGCTACATCGAGTACAGCAGCAATCCCAAGAACTACCGCATCTGCAAGGCCGACAAGAATATGCGCAACTTCTCCGAACCACAAAACATTGAAGGTGTGAACGGACCGCAGCATGGCTCGTTCCTGCGATTGACGAAGGAGGAATACGACCGTCTGCAGGAATGGAGTGATGGTGAAGAGGCTCTTCACCTGGCCCCAGACGTTTCAAATCCCGTCATTTCGGGATTGTTTGCCGATCCTGAGATCCTCTACTCCGAGAAAACCAAACGCTATTACCTCTACCCTACCACCGATGGTGTGGAAGGATGGAAGAACCACGATTTCCGCGTATATTCGTCGCCTGACCTGCATCGCTGGCATGACGAAGGCGTGATCATTGACCTGAAGACCGACATCTCGTGGGCCGACGAAAGGGCTTGGGCTCCGTGTATCATAGAGAAGGGGTTGAAGGGTTCGAAAGGTTCGAAGGGCTACAAGTATTATTATTATTTCGTGGCCAATGGAGCCATCGGTGTGGCTGTGGCTGACAATCCTGACGGACCGTTCCACGATGCTCTGGGCAAGCCTCTGTTGACTCGTGAAGAGACCAAGGCCCCTGGCCAGGTGATTGATCCTGATGTCTTCATGGATCCCAAGACTGGCAAGTATTACCTTTATTGGGGCAACTCGTTCCTCGCCTGCTCGGAGCTTGCCGACGACATGGTGAGCATTGTGCCTGGATCGACGAAGTATTTGATCACCCGAGACAATAAGGAAGCATTCCACTACAACGAAGGCACGTACGTCTTTTATCGGAAAGGACTCTATTACTTCATGTGGTCTGAGAACGACACACGGTCGGCACTTTACCAGGTGCGTTATCTGATCAGCGATTCTCCCACCGAGTTTGTCCGCAATGGACAGCCCGCACAGGTCGAGCGTCAAGTAGTGTTGAAGCAGAATCCCCGTCTGCAAGTCTTCGGCACGGGTCATCATTCGGTGATCCAAGAACCGGGCACCGATCGCTGGCACATCGTCTATCATCGTTTCGCTCGTCCCGATGCCATCAAGATGGGATGGGCTGCCGGTTATAACCGCGAGGTTTGCATCGACGATATGGAGTTCAATCCCGATGGCACCATCAAGCCAGTTGTCGTGACACTTTGAGCTATGATCAAGATTGATCACGAAAGGGGGACTGTTCTGCAGTCGCAATTGTTCAATCGACAGACAGGAATTGAACATTTTTGTTCGATGAGAGACTGTAAGGATCCTGGGCATGGTGTCTGGATGCCACAACAAGTGCATGGCATGACGATTGTGGTGGTCGATGGCAATACGCCTATGGACATGAGCCTTGAGCGTCAGCCTGTGGATGCTGACGCCGTTATTACCCGTGAGAAAGGGCTATGGATCGGTGTGCGTACTGCCGATTGCGTTCCTGTTTTGCTATATGATCCAACGCAGTCGGTTGTGGCTGCCGTTCATGCCGGATGGCGTGGTACGGTGAAGCATATCGTGAGCTTGACGCTACAGAAGATGCATAACGAAATGGGAAGCGCGATGTCGGATGTGATGGCTATGATTGGACCGAGCATCAGTCCCGAGGCATACGAGGTAGGTGAGGATGTCGTTGAAGAATTTGTGAAGGCAGGACGCGGAGATTGCGTGCTTCGAGCTATCTGGGGAACTAATGGAAAACAACTGCTCTCCAAGCCGCATATTGACCTTTGGCAAAGCAATGTGATGGATATGCTTGAAGCAGGAATCGATCTCCAACATATTGATTGTACGCCTTGGTGTACATTCGAACATTACAAGGAGATCTATTCTGCTCGGAGAGAAGGAATTGAGACTGGAAGAATCGTTTCAGCTATTCGTTTGAAACGTTAAATTGCGTTTACAAAAAGTGTTTATTTGCAAAATAATGTACAATTATTTCGTTAAAAACCCTTTGAAACGTTAAAAATTGCTATCGTCCAATAAATAATAATAGAAAAATTTTGGATGAATAGAAAAAAAGTCTTATCTTTGCACCGTGTTTTTCATGGTATTAGATTTAAGGTTAACGGAAGAAGGACGTCGTGAGATGGCCTTCTTTTTTTCGTTATGCCTGATATGCTATTCTTGTGTTTAGATGTGACGTCCTATTTCAATTCGTACCTTGAAGCCACAGTCATAGTATTTTGCATCCTTGAAACCTACGAAGAATCCGACATTCAGATAATTGTTGTCGATGCCATAGCCTAATTCGTTGAACAGGCTATGACCTTCGGTCCATAACGAACCCAAATAGATGCGCTCCTTGATTACAAAGCGCGAGAGTGGATGCAGCATGTGAAGGAGACCGAACGGTGTCTCATGCATGATGTGACCTTGTATATAGCTTGGAGAAGAGGCATACCAGTAGTCGTCGAGCAGGTGGAACGTACCGCCAATGCGGTCATCCTCCCACACGGTGGGATAATTGCTGCGCTTGAAGTAGCGATAGTTAATGAAGTATTCGCCCTGCTGATTGAAGAACTTGCCCATGCCGAAATGATAAGAGAGGAACCTGGTGCGCTCAAGCCGGATGTTCTGTTGTATGTCGAACTCCATCCTGCCGTAGTTGCCGTCGGTGCCTAAGGCACCAGGGATAGCACGTGCAATCTCGAAAGCCATGGTCGGTGATGGACTGTGGACATATTCCTTGTACCCGTCCTTATACCAGTAGTATTGGCGGGGCGTCCATTCGAGTCGAATGTAGGGCGCGAAATCGGAGTAATAGGTGTCGATGAGTTCGTCGAGGCGTTCCTTCGAAAGCTTTCTCAAACCGTGACGCACCGGATTGCGGTAGGTAAACAATGCACCCGCATGCAACATCAGGCCGTTTCGGATTTCAATGCTATGCATCAAATCAAATTCGTAGCGTTTGTAGTATTCGATGCCGAGAGAATCGAAATTGATGTTCTTGGCATTTTGTGACTTCAGCGCTTCGTTGACCGTGCGGATGAACTTGTTGGAGAAGGTTGAGTTGTTGCGATCGATCTCGAAGGTCCAGCGGCCACGTCGTTTGGGCGAATAGGTCCATTCGGAAAACAACCGATAGCGAAGTTCCCGCAGACGGAATGCGTAACCCAACTCTCCGCGCATGAAAAGTTCAGTATCGTTATTGAAGCGTTTGGTCCATCGTGCTCGTTCCCTGAATGTGAAGCCGTTGAATTTGTCATAACCCAAGTAAGAGGGATCGAGAGGGCCATAGATGCGCAGACGGTTGTCCTCAGGGCCGATACGTGTGCCGTCGAACAACGTCTCGGAAAACTCCTCCAGCCCACGGTAGATCTTCCTCTTCTTCCGATGAGAAGTTGGTTTCGGACGAGTAGATTTGATCAACGAATCGACATGCGTGGGGACCGGTATGGGTCGCAGGATGTCGAAATCCATTTCTTCTATCTTCTCTTCCCTGTAGAACCGTGTCAGGTCGAACGGGATATTTTTTATGTCTAAACTATCGAACGGCGTGAAGTCCTTGTAATGATAGATGGTGCTGTAGTTGTTCTGCGCGTATGAATTGAGGATGCGGTAGTGAATGCTGAGTTCACTTTCGTTGGGTACAATGACATTGTCGTGCAACGAATCGGGGGCATAGTGAATGGTCGTCTGGAACTTTGCCCAGTTGATTCTGCCACTGCATTTGAGGCCAAGGACATTGAGTGTCTTCTTGTCAATCAGCACATTGCCGGAGAGGAGAGTGTGATGGAAATGCTTTGGCTTGAAACCTATGAGGCAAAGATCCATCGTGTCGGGATTGATGCCTGCTTTCCTCAACAGTGTGTATGTGCTGTCGTGGACGGTAAGTTGCTCGAAGCGATAGCGCTTGAATCCTTGGTCATAGAAGGGAAGGACGAACGAACGAACGCTGCCATAGTCGCCATGATGCCTGATGGCGTAGGCGGGCAACATACCTTCGTAGAGACGTTCCATCACATTACGTGCCTTGCGATAGTCGTTGGACTTCAGTCCGATGGTGTTAAGGTGCATGTCGCCAGGCCATTGATAGTGCACATGGCTCATGGCCTCGAAGCCAAGGTCCTCGTACGTATGGGCTTGGAAGGGTACCAGATGGGGGATCAGTCGGGCCACAAGGCCGCGTCGGATGCAATGTGAGGTACCTGTGGTGTAGGTCCTGAGGTCCAGGAAGCCTAACTCGAGATCCTTCTGCATGAGAGCTCTTTCTCCAAGACGCGACAAGAGGGTGTCGAATGAGGTGGCTGGTCTGTCGGTCGGCATAACGTATTGCGCCATCGCTGTTGGGGCGGTGGCGAACAGAATGAGAATTGTTATGATGAGCGCGAGATGCCTCATTCGCGATATTTTCCTTCGTCCTCGTCCTCGAGGATGCTCAGATAACTATCGTAACGCGACTGGCTGATGCGATGTTCTTGAAGTGCCTTCAAGACCGCACAGCCAGGTTCGTGTGTATGTGTACAATTGCCGAACCGGCATTCGGCTGAAATGCGGAAGATTTCGGGGAAGTAGTGTCCGACTGTCTCCTTTTCAAATTCGATGGTGCCGAAACCACGGATGCCAGGTGTATCAATAAGATAGGTGCCATCGGTCATCTCATACATCTCGGAGAATGTGGTGGTGTGCATTCCCTGGTCGTGCGTGTCGCTGATTTCGGCAGTCTTGGCATTGGCGTATGGAACCAGACAATTCAGCAGGGAAGACTTGCCTACACCGCTGTTTCCAGCCAAGAGTGTGGTCTTGCCTTTAAGCAATTCGCTCAACTCGTCCATACCTTCGCCAGTCTTGACCGAGATGAGATGTACGGGGTAGCCGATGTAACGATAGAGGTAAGCCAGATCGTCGGCATACTGCTTTTCGTCGTCGGTATAGATGTCCATCTTGTTGATGACAAGGACGGCAGGAACGCGATATGCCTCGGCCGTGGCAAGGAAACGATCGATGAACGTTGTAGCGGTTGTGGGATGGGCTACCGTGAGGATGAGCATCACCTGATCGAGGTTGGAGGCCAGGATGTGGGCCTGCTTCGACAAGTTGCTCGACTTACGGATGATGTAGTTGCGACGTGGTTCGATGCGATTGATGAATGCAAAGCCTTCGCGATTCATCTCATAATTGACCACATCTCCCACGGCGACAGGATTGGTGGTGCGGATGCCTTTGAGGCGGAAATTTCCCTTTACCTTGCAAGGCACAAGACTGTCGGCTACGGGATGACCGTCGTCGAATCCCGCTTGGGCGAAACGCAATGATTCTTCCCGAAGACATTTGCCCTCGGGAAGAACCATATACCAGAATCCTGTGTTTCTGACGACAAGGCCTCTCATCCTACTGTTGAGAGATGTGCGTCAGACGCTCATGATCTCACGATCCTTGGCTGCATAGACAGCTTCAAGGTTCTTGATGAACTTATCGTGAGTCTTCTGAATCGTATTTTCGGCATCCTTCTCAACGTCTTCGGGCAAGCCGTTCTTGATATCCTTCTTGAGGGTCTCGATGGCGTCGCGACGAATGTTGCGGATGGCAACCTTGGCATTTTCTGCCTCGGTCTTACACTGTTTGGAAAGTTGACGACGGCGTTCCTCGGTCATCGGAGGAAGACCGATGCGAAGTAATTCTCCGTTATTCTCGGGCATGATGCCAAGCGAAGAGTTGATGATGGCTTTTTCGATGACTTTCAGCATGCTCTTATCCCATGGCTGGATAAGGATGCTCTTGGCATCCGGACATGAGCAGTTGGCGCACTGACTGATTTCCATCATGGTGCCATAGCACTCGCACTTGATGCCGTCGAGCAATTTCACTGTAGCACGGCCAGCACGGATGTGGTCGAAGGTGTCCTCAAGATGCAGCACGGTGAGCTCCATCCTGTTTTCGACATCTTTGATGGTTTTCTTAACGTCTAACATAGAAGTAATAGATTATTTGTGTTTTGCGGGGCAAAGATAAGTCTTTTCTTTGAAAAAACCAAAATTTTTGTTTATTTTTTGCCCTTAATGACAGATTTTTAGACCATTATTCGTCGGTAGGAATCGTTTGGAGTTATCCCTCGTAAACGAGAGTGCCTAACTTCTCACCCGACAGGAGCTTCACCAGATTGCCTTTCTTGTCCATATTGAACACGATGATAGGCAACTTGTTGTCACGGCAGAGGGTGGTAGCTGTGAGGTCCATCACCTTGAGTTTGCGGTTGTAGATCTCGTCGTAGGTGATCTTGTCGAACTTGGTAGCGGTGGGATCCTTCTCTGGGTCGGCAGTATAGATGCCATCAACACGGGTACCCTTGAGCATCACGTCGGCTTCAATCTCGATACCACGGAGCGCTGAGCCCGTATCGGTGGTGAAGTAGGGGCATCCTGTGCCACCGGCGAAGATGGCTATCTCGCCCTTCTCCATGGCTTCGATGGCGCGCCATTTGGAGAACTGTTCGCCGATGGGGAACATGTGAATGGCTGTGAATACGCGGCCCTCTACACCAACGGCCTTCAGAGCTGACGAAAGACCCAATGCATTGATGGTGGTTGCAAGCATACCCATCTGGTCGCCTTTCACGCGGTCGAAGCCCTTGCTGGTGCCCGAAAGACCACGGAAAATGTTGCCGCCGCCAATCATGATGCCGATTTGGATTCCCATGTCGGCCACCTCCTTGATCTGTTGGGCGTACTCGGCAAAACGCTGTTCGTCGATGCCATACTTCTGCTCACCCATGAGCGATTCGCCGCTCAACTTGAGTAATATACGTTTGAATGTCATAATGAAATTTTTGTTTATGTTTGACTATTTAGAGGATTGTTCTTTCTTCAGGTTTAAGGGAGGTCGTAAATTTGCTCAACGAATGAGGATGCCTTTTCCCTTGTAGATATAAAAGCCTTTGGGCAGTGAGGCGAGATCGACGTCTCGGGTGTTTCGAGCCACGAGGCGTCCGTCGATGCTGTAAATGTCGGAGGTCTCTTCGATGGAATGGCGTTCGATGGATGATTGCTGGTTACCCTCCATCGGGATGCCGAAAACGTTTTGAGCAAAGGTAATCTCTTCGACCAGCATGTTGAGATAGTTTTCGAGATTGGTGTAGCCGCTGCTGTTGAGAGTCGCACCATCGGATGGATCATTGGGGTCGAGCTGCATGATGCTCTCCCAATTGTCGGGCATGCCGTCACGATCGGTGTCGGGATTGGGTATGTTGCTATTGAGGGTAGGCCAGGGTGACCAACTTGCATCTGCATCGGCTGGACGGTTGTCGTCCTGTGTGTTGATGAGTCCCGGTAAACAGTCCTTCCCGGTATAGGAGGCGGAACGAGTACGGGTATCGTTGACGATTTGCTGGTCATGGCTGTCGCGATGCAGGCTCGCTCCGGCAAAATCGAGCACCTTCAGGTAGGCGTTTTCTGCTGTATGCGTAGTGGTCAGCTCATAGTTGATAGGACTTGTGAGCTTGATCGTGTCCTTGGTCACCGAGGTATAAGTGCCATCGTTGCCCGACGCATCAATCTGGTTGTAGAAACCGTAGGTCCAGTTGTCGTTCGTAACGTCATCGAAGTCGGGATTGACATTTCCGCTGAGGTAATATTTTCCCCAAACGTGCCAGGTCGGCAACCACGCATTGCCCGTGACGTTACCTTCCTCGTCCACCTTGCGCTCGCAGTAGGAGGTGGTACGGATGTTCACCGAAGCAATCCTTCTGCGTATTGTGGCACTGCGTTTGTCGGTGGCAGGACCGGGCTTGTAGTAGTTGTTGACGATGTTGACATGCATGGCTTCGCCACCGTAGCAGCCATTGCCTGCCCAATTGTAGAAGACGTTGTTGCGCAAATCCATGCGTTCGTCAAGCTGTGTGCTGGGGCGTGGTCCCAGTCGTGGGGTGCGGCTCGAATGGTGTGCCAGCAGGTTGTGATGATAGCTCGCACCACTTCCGCCCCAGTTGCCTCCATATCCGTGGTTGCCCTTCGAATGACCTGCAGCCACCAGGCTTTGGTCGGCAATGCACCACTGCACGGTGATGTTGGAGCTGCCATATACCGAGAGGCATTCGTCGATGCTCCAGCTGACGGAGCAGTGGTCGATGATGATGTTCTTGCGGTCCATACCGCCAAGTCCGTCTCCCTCATGCTCGGCAACATGACGATTGCCGAGACGGAATCGCATATACCGGATGATGATATTGTCGGCGTTCAGGGTAAATGGGTAGTCGGCTACGCAGATGCCGTCGCCTGGCGCCGATTGTCCGGCAATAGTGAGGTCACCATTGCGGATGGCCAGGGCAGACGTCAGAAAAATGGTGCCTGAGATATCGAAGACGATGGTGCGCTTGCCTTTCTTCTGGATGGCCCAGCGCAGTGTGCCTTCGCTCCCATCGTCGGCGAGGCTGGTAACATGATAGACCGCACCTCCGCGTCCACCCGTAGTAAATCTGCCATATCCTTCGGCTCCAGGGAATGCGGGCACCCGTTCCTCGGCTTCAGCAAGATGCGTCAAGGCGGGGAACAGCACAATGGCGATTAACAGGAGTCTCAGATATTGTTTCATTGTTTTGAAAAGAAAAGACCGCAACCAAACACGTGGATTGATTGCGGTCTTGATATTGTAGGATGTTACTGTGCCGCGAATTACTTCTTGGCAGCGTAACTGATCTTCAGACACTGAGCTTTACGAAGTTCCTGCTTGAGTTCGGTAACAATACCCATCTTGCAGTCGCGGTCAATCTTCATAGAGATCTGCATCTTTGGACGATCTGCCTCCTTCATAGACTCACGAGCAGCCTCCATGGTGGCCTGTACGTTCTTCATGTCAAGGAAGTCATCGTTGAACTGGATGAGGTCCTCAGAACCACGACGGGTATCGCGTGGCTTACCGATGAGAACGGTGGTAACAAGAGACTTGTTCTCGAGTTTGGTAACCTGGTCGGCACGTGGAGTGTTGACCTTTACGATTGGAGTATCCTCACGCATGTGGGTTACGCACATAAAGAAGAACAGGATGGAGAACACCAAGTCAGGAAGTGATGAGGTGTTCAATTCAGGCATTCCTCTTTTTTCGCCTTTATTAAATTTGCTCATAGTTGTTTTCCTGATTATTGTTAATACTTGGCGTTAGCCTCAGAGATGTTCATAGGATAAAGGTCCTTCAAAGCCTTTGCTTCGTCTTGTGAAAGAACCTCTTCGTCGTAGTCTTTCTTGAAATACTTCTGTGCAGCCTCCTGGCGCAATGTGTTGTAGGCGGCTACAAGCTCGTTCTGAAGCTGGATATACTTCTCGTAACTTGTGCCGTAGTCAGACTGCAGTGAAATAACGTGGCTCTTGGCAACACGAACGGTTGGATCTTGAGATACGATTAATTTCTGGAGTTCAGGAGACTTTTCTGGATCGACTTCCCTCATTTCGGGGCCACGGTCACCAGCGAACTGACCAGTTGCGGTGATGAACTCGATAGCCTTCTTGCGTATTTGCTCATTCTGGCTCTGGACAGAACCTTCAACGTAGTCATCGCCCATAAGGATTGCATTGTCCTTGTTGACCATGACGTTGAGAATGTTACGCTTTTTGATATCCGTAGGATCTATTTGATCTTCAGGAACCCAACGGGGGAGAAGTCGTGCCAAACCTTCGTCAGTATCCATAGAAGTGACCACGAGGAAGAAGATAAGCAGGGTAAATGCCAAGTCGGCACTTGAAGACGAGTTAATGCTCGGTGCTTTTCTTTTCTTTTTCGCCATAGGTCAATTCTTATTTGGAGATGAATC
>JAFZTS010000075.1 GCA_017618715.1 Bacteroidales bacterium | reverse complement strand
TTGAGTGAAACGACCCCTAAAACATATTTGTTATATAGAAGCCACACCAATGTAAAAAAGGGGGTCTATTATTCAACAAACGATCCTATTTCTATGAGGTTCCCATCAGGGTCGGCAACGTAGCAAGTGCGCTGTCCCCAAGGTTCAGTAGTCGGAGGAAGTACGGACTTTGCGCCATGTTCGAGAGCATTCTGATACTCTTTGTCAACATCGGCGAAAGTCGGCACGTCGAAGGCCAATTCCATTGTGCCGTTAAAACCTTCAGGATACTGGAATTTCTTTGAGACCATCTGCTCGAATGCTTCACGAGGGAAAAGGATGATGCGCATGTTGGCAAATGTCATCTCCACATTTGGCTGTACACCATCCCAATCGGTAGTGAAGCCGAAAGTTTTAGTGTAGAACTCAACGGTCGCCTTATTGTTGCTTGTAAATAGACCTACCGTGTTACATGTAAACCGAGGAATGGATGTATTCTCTTTCATGTTATAATTGTATATATTTCAACTCATTGATCTCATCTTGCAGACACTGGAGGAACTTGGCAGCATGGCCTCCATCCATCTGGACATGATGGAACTGGAACGACACGGGCAGTGTGGTCTTGAACCACCCTTTGCGATACTTGCCCCACATCACCATTGGATTACAGAATTGGTCGGTATATTGGTTGACAATGCAGTCGAGTTCGGTCTCAATCATGGCAGATGTGCCAATAACCATGTGGTCTTCAAGGAAAGAGCTCTTGCATTGGTTCGCAGCCTGGGTCGTCAGCATCAGGTAATCGCGATTGAATTGCTGTATATCATCGGAGTAAGGAATGTCGCAGGAATTGATGCCTCCCTTGCTGTTCTTTACAATGACATTAATGGCAAGATTGTCGTAGCGATACAACTTTCCATCGACGGGCAGCGTGAAAAACTCCTCGACCTGGCTCGCTGCCTTGCCTATACACCAGCACATCAGCATCGTAAACTTCATTCCTGTCGAACGGCTCAACTTTACCAGCCGACTGACGTCCATGGTCTTCACCAATGTCACCATGGGCATGGGTGATGACATCCACAGTTGGAATGCTTCAGCACGATTACTATCTTCGGGTTGTATCTCTGTTTTCATTGCATTAAATATCATCTAACTAAGTAACTAGTCAGAATTAACTATACATATTATTCTTTAAACACGAATTATCGCGAATTAACGTAAATTTTTCAGAAAGTGTCTATACGTTACCCACTTTACAAAATACTAATTCATGTAAAATTCATGATAATTTGTGTTAAGAAAAGCCACATATAATTATCGTTAATTTTGGTTACATACTTATCTAAGTAAGTTACATATTATAGTATCATCGAGATAATTCAATGTGTCTTAATTGAAACGTGCTTGCTCAGCCTTGCCTGCACCAGTACCCTTGTACTTGCTCTTGGTGGCATTGAAGGTGTAGCGGAGCGAAACGGCGAGACGATGACTGCTGCGTACCTTGCTTTCATCGAAACTATAAGCACCGCAATCTTGCCCCATGTCCTGCACACTGCGCTGCAATACGTCGCTGATGCTGGCTCGCAGACAAAGGGCATCGTTTTGAAGCCAGCATTTCTGCACCACGAAGCCAAGATTATAGGAAGCTGAGGTCATGCGGAAATTGATGACATCGCCCTTGGTTTGAATCGTTGTGTTGGCTTCCAATTGCCAGCTGTGCTTGAAACGAAATGCATTGTTGATGTCGAAGAAGAAGATGGGCTTTGTGTAGGTTTCCTTGACCTTCCCCGTTGCTTCGCGCGGGTCGTCAAACTCCATCGTGTTCCAGAACTTCTGTCCGCCTACGGTCCAGTTCGGGCTCCAGACGCCGAAGGTGGGATTGGCCGAAAGGAAGACGGCGAGGTTGCACACGGGATCGGACAGGTTGACGCGTTTCATGATCACCACGCCCTCGTTGTTGTAGGCGAAGGGCAACTGTGAAAGGGTGTTGTCGCGACGCTCGTAGGCTGCAAATAGGTTGACCCATTTGTAGCGGGCATTGAGGCTCACTTCCTGCATTGTGGCGTTCTTCAGCGTCGGGTCACCTTGAAACAGCATATACGAGTTGATGTAGGTGATTCGGTCGCTCAGGTCTTGGTAGTTCGGGCGAATGGTCCTGAAGTTGTAGGCCAGCGAGGTCTGCACAGGGCCGAAAGCCCTTGCCCATGAGATGTTTGGGAACAACTCGTCCTGATAGCGCTTCCTGTTGTTTCCGGCATCGAGATAGTCGGTATAGTCGAAACCAACGTGTTCATAGCGAACACCGGCGCTGATGCTTCCAACCTTTTGAAGCTCTACGTTGTAAGCGGCGAAGGCGGCCACGTTGCTCTCCTTCACCTTTGAGTCGGACGATGGCAGAGGATAGTTGGTGATGCTTGAACTGTTGGAACGTGAAACGAAACTCATCTCCGTACCGGCCTCCAGTCGCCCCTTCCAGATAGGATAGGTCAGCACGAGCTTGGTGGCCCAAAGCCGCGAGGTGCTTCGATTCTCCTGAATCATGGTGTTGCGGATGGAATAATCCTTGAGTTCGTCGATATCATTCTCGACATTCAGTTCGTTTGACACGAAATCGACGTTGAGGTCGATGCCCAGCTTGCCCGCTTGGCCATTGTAATAGGCATTGCCTTCCCAACTGTAGGGCGTACGTCGATGTTCGTGTTGGTCGGAGGCATTGTTCTCTTTCACGATATCCGGTGCATTGGGATAGCGATGCTCGATGTCGGTGTCCACTGTCAAATCTGTGCCAGCGTCGAATCTGTCATGGCGCGTGATTCTTGCTCCCATGGAATGACCCTCGGCAATCTGCCAGTTGAATCCCAGGTTACAGTCGATTCCGTTGTCATGATAATGGTTTTTCGAATGGGAGTCCTGGAAGATGCTTTTGACACCATGGTCGGAAGGCAGAAAGAACGATGAAGTGTCGTAAAACCTGGTCACCTCATCCCATTTCCAATAGTTCACCATTCCAAACAGGTCGAGGTTGTTGTGACGGTAGCGCAGGTTCAGCTGGGCGTTGGGGTCGCTTTGTCCGAAGGTGAGGTCCTGGCTGTTGCCGAGGCTCAAGTCGTAGCCGAAGCCATCGCCCTCGCGTCGGATGGTCTTGATCCGAACCACCGACGAAACGGTAGCGTCGTACAGTGCACCGGGATTGGTGATGACTTCCACGCTCTGAATCTCCTCCGAACGGAGTTGCTTCAGTTCATTCTTGTCCTGCATCTTCCGCCCATTGATATATATTATAGGTGTGCCTTTGCCCAGCACTTCGAGTTCTTCGCCCTTGGCTGTCATGCCCGGCACCTTGGCCAGCATCTCCTGTGCTGTTCCCGATTGTCCGAGGATGGTTCCCTGAACGGTGGTCACCATCGAATTGCCGGTGAGCTTGGTCTTCGGCATCTGTCCCTTCACGATAATCTCGCTCAACAACTGTTTGTCTTCCTCCATCCGAATTGTTCCCACGTTGGCATCATTGACATCGATGTATCGTGTATGATAGCCGATGTAGGACAATCGGAGGATGCAACCCTTCACAGGGCTCTCGATGAGGAAACGACCTTTGTCGTTGGTTGTAGCTCCTTGGATGTAGATGGAGTCTGCCGAAAGCAACGACACGTTGACAAATTCGAGCGGATCGCCGTTCTGGTTGGTCACGCATCCGCCCACATCCTGTGTCGCTGCGAAAGTCATCGATGTTATCATCATCAAGGCCATCATTGCCATCCATCTCTTCATGATAACTATAGTTTTCATCTTTTTTCCTTATATTATATAAAATTCAATTGTTTTCTGTTCATTTAATTCCATTTATCAGGAATCAGGCGGCTTGTGCTCCGTCCATCTGTACATGACCATCATTTCTTGGTCGAGACAAAGGTTTGGGCAAATATATGTTTTCGACACTACAAAGATACGAATAGTTGCGGAAAAAACCAAATTTCTGGGATATTCTGCGCAAATTTGTGATGTTTGGTCATTTTTTTAAATAATTTTCAGTGCATATATGGATAATTATACGTATCTTTGTACCCTACAAACATAATCCGACTGTTTCATCGGATAGAAATATGACAAAACTATTAATGAATAAATCTAAACAAATTAAGCGATTTCTGCTTCTTTCAGTGATACTGTTGGTAGCTACGTTATCAATGGCACAGACTTGTGATAGCATACCATTCCTATATCATGGGCATCTTATTGTTCGTTCTACTATCAATGATTCCATCGATAGTAATATAGTCTTTGATACGGGAGCTGCTGATTTGTTTGGGGTGGATAGCGTCTTTCTGGTACGTTCCAGATGGAAGCCACAAAGGATAGGTGATGCGATTACTGGCGGTGGAGCAGGAAAAGCAAAAGTCAAGATAATTGAAGACAGGACAAAAGTGAAAATTGGAAGCATCGATGAAAACTATGGAATAGTACCTATACTAAAACTAAGAGACGTTTTACACTGCCATGTTGATGGCATTTGTGGCATCAGGGACATTGTTGACTACCCGTTTGAAATCAACTTTGAGCACCATTACCTCAAACGGTACAAGAAGGGATTGCCTAATACTGACGGCTACATCAAACTACCCATTCGATATATGAATAATAGGATTATGCTGCAAGCAGAAACCATCATTAAGTCCGATAGTGTCAAGGGATGGTATGTTATGGATACAGGTAGTCCTAGTACAGTTGATTTCACAGCTCAGGCAGTTAAGCAATATCAACTTGATTCCATCTCTGGCAAAAGATATATTTCGGATGCGATGCAGTTCGGCATCGGCGAAAAAGAGAAGGAATTGATTGTCGATATGATGTCAGATCTAATCATCATTGGCAGTGATACCATTCGCAAGAAAGCCATTTCATACATCCCCGAAGGAACAGGTTCATTCAGCGACCGCCCCTATATTGGAGTGATAGGCAATGATATTTGGGAGAATTATAATATCATTATTGACATTAGTGATAGGTCTCTATATCTACTCCGTTTCAAGGAAATATCTGTCAATAAGCCGACATACGATTACGGCTTTCGTAACCGCACAGACATCTGCCGTGGATGGGTGGTGAGTTGGCTTACTAGAAATGGCGATGCTGTCAGAGCAGGGATGGAACTGGGCGATACCATTGTGGCAGTCAATGGGAAAGACGTCCGTGGTTACACTTGGGACGAAGAAGACAATATCCAAAAAACGCCCAAGCATACTCTGGATATCATTAGTTCAGATGGCATAAAGAAACATATTTCTTTAGAGGCTAAAAAGAGATGGTAAATCTGTTTGCCAAGTGCCTTTAGTTGATGATGGATTTTCGAAAAGATTTTGAGAGATTTTGAGCGAAGCGACCATTCATGTTATTATCCACTTTTGTTTTCGATTTGTCGAAATGGATGCTGCAAAGATACAGAAAAAGGCATACGCCTGCAAATTTTTGGGATATAATGCAGGTGTATGTGACGAATGACATGGGAAATCATCAGTTATTTGTCCAAAATGTTCAATTCGCCCCCAGTATGGCTGATGGGGACATGGTCGGTGTCGAGGCCCTCCTCGGGCGGTCCAGCAGTGGTGCGAGCCGTGACGCTGCCGCCTGTTTGGAAATACGTAGGCTGACCGGCTAATTCCTTGGCACGCTGTGGATCGAAATTTTTAGGAATGGAGGTTGCCCAAGGTTTGAGTTGACCCCCGTTGATGTCGATGCCGTCGTTGTGGGAACTCTTGGCATTGACGATGCCGCCATTTACGGTCATGGTCATCAGGGCATTGATGGCATCGTCGTAGGCATCGACGTTCAGGATGCCGCCGTTGATGATGATATCCCTTTTCGATTCCAATCCTTCTGCTCCCGGTGTGCAGGTCGATAGCGTAATGGTGCCTCCTTCGATGAGGATGGTTCCCTGCGCCTTGATAGCCTTGGCAGTTCCCGAAAAGTCGTAGCGAACGAAACCTGGGGGAGGAGGGGGAAGACGGTCTCCTTCTCCCACATTCGGAGGAAGGCCAGGACCTTTGCCTAACCATACTGATTCAGGAAGCAATTGCATGCGTTCGGGTTGTCCACTCGTCGTGATGGTGAGTGTCGGGTCGTCCTTGATCTTGAGATTCCCCTCAATGTTGATGCCTTTGTGCCCTGTTCCTTGAGCGATGATGGTCAGCGAACCGTCACCGCCAATGGTAAGGTCTCCACTGGCTTCGATACCCGCGTCACCGAGGGTATTTTCCGTGTCATCGGCCAAAGTGAGAAAAGTGGGTTTATTGCCTTTGAACACAAGGGCTACGTCAGTAGGGTTCAGCAGCTTCAATCCTTCGAGCCGGACAAATGTCCTTTTCGTTGCCGTGAGTTCGAACTGTCCGTTCGCACATTCTCCGCTCAGATGGATCTTCAGGTTCTTGCCCACGGTCTCGTTGGCAGTCATCGAGAGGAAGCCCCGATTGATGGTCCATTTCAGCCCTGCCGAGCCCTCGCCTCTGATGGCTACCCTTTCACCCTGCCACTCCACGTAGATGTTGTCCGTCACCTTGAAGCGCGACGAGAACATTAGTATTGCAGCGATGAGGGCGGCTATGATTGCCAGTGCGGCGATGGCTTTTTTCATTTGAAGTACAATCAATTTGGTCGGCAAAGATACGCCATTATTCCGATACCTCCAAACAATTCTTGTAAATTATTCTTTTTCGCTGCCTTTTTCCTATCCTGTCAATGCTATTAGCGGTTTTTTTGTCTTATTCATCGCCTATTTTAATAAGCTTTGTATTTAGGAGGGATAAATCATTCTCCCAAATCACTTCATGACCAATCTTGGCTAAGAATGGTCATTGTCCAAACGCAGCATGCCCAATCTTGGCCAAGAATGGTCATTGTCTAATCGTAGCATGCCCAATCTTGGCCAAGAATGGTCATTGTCTAATCGAAGCATACCCAATCTTGGCCAAGAATGGTCATAGTCCAAACGCAGCATACCCAATCTTGGCCAAGAATGGTCATTGTTCAAACGCAGCATGACCAATCTTGGCCGAAAATGGTCATAGTCCACACGCAGCATGCCCAATCTTGGCCGAGAATGGTCATAATTCAAACGCAGCATACCCAATCTTGGCCAAGAATGGTCATAGTCCAATCGCGGCATACCCAATCTTGGCCGAGAATGGTCATTGTTCAAACGCAGCATACCCAATCTTAGCCAAAAATGGTCATAGTCCAAATTGAAGCAGTACTTTCACAATATATGAGCCAAGATTATAAACTTCATTAGTCAATTTCGCTAATAATGGTATGATATTTTTTTGAAAATATCAGTTTTTACCATTAATGAATACCGGTTTATGATGATTTTATTATCTTTGCCTTGTCAAAGAAGTTTATTTCATCAATTAGATTCGTATTATGAAGATCAAATTTTTGCTTTTATGTTCTCTCATCCCATCATTCGGAGCATTGGCTTTGGATCGTAATACCAAATTCGGTAGTCCTACCCGTGAAGAGATGGCCATGACCGTTTATGAGGCTGACCCAGATGCTGCAGCAGTGTTACTCTATAACAACACTGCTGTGAAGTTTGAGCAGGCTGGCGAGGATTTTGGTATTTTATACAAGGTGAAAAAACGTATCAAGGTCTTGAAGCCTGAAGGCATCAAGCAAGGCGATGTGGTGGTAATCTTCTACGATCCCGTCAAGGAACCACGCAACGAACGCATTTCGCGCATCAAGGCTACAGCTTTTAACCTGGAGGATGGCAAGGTGGTCAGTTCAAAGATGACGCATGACCTGAAGGCGAAGGAGCGCATCGACGACAAGTACAGTCAGGTGAAGTTCTCGATTCCTAACGTCAAGGTGGGGACTGTGATTGAATATGAATACGAACGCCATAGCGACTATTATTATACCATCAGCGATTGGTATGCTCAGACCGAAGATATGCCGGTTTGTTATACTGAATACTTTCTTGAGATTCCCGCATGGTTCAATTTCAATGTGGAGAACAGTGGTCTGATTTTGCTCGAACAAGCTGTCGATGTTTCGTCGTTTACTTTCGTTACCACAAAAGGATCAGTTACAGTGGCAGCGGGAGTCAACAAATTCTTCGGATCGGATTTGCCTGCAATCAAGGAAGACGATTGGGTATATTGTGTCGAGGATTTTTTGACAAAGGTGGTACATGATCTCAACTGGATTGAGTTCCCCAACAGCGGACGTAGGCGTTTTACCACTACTTGGGAGAAAGTGGATAGTGTGCTGATGGAGAACGAAACATTCGGTAAGCTGTACAAGATGAGCAACCCCTTGCGAGAGGCGCAAGCTGCCCTTCCCATTCCGGACAGTATGAGTGTGCAGGATCGTACTTCCCTCCTTCGTGACCTCTTGATGCACAATTTTACCTGGAATGGGAACTATGGCATCTATGGCATTTCGGAACGTAAGCTTCAAAAGGACAGGACAGCCAACAGTTCCACGCTGAATTTCGCCTTGATGAGTATGCTGCGTGATGCTGGCATCAAGGCTTATCCTGTGGTGATGAGCCGTCGCACTCGCGGACGATTGCCGTGGCTGCATCCCAGTGGGGAATCGCTCAATACGATGGCCCTGCAGGTACTCAATGAGGATGGCGAGCCGTTCTACGTCGATGCAGCAGCTACAAGTTGTCCCGTGGGTGTGCTTCCTGCCAATCTCCTGGTTGAACGAGCCCGTGTGATACGTTCGGCCAACTCAGCCAAGTGGGTCAATCTGAGCCATGCCAGCGATGGAGAAATGGTATCAGTTGTCACGGGCAAATTGAGCCCTGAGGGCGTATTGGAAGGTGTGCGCAATGTCAGTTATTTCGATAACGCTGCTGCTGATTTCCGCCGCCATTACCGAGCGGCGAAGGACAGTACGGTATTTGTTCAGTCGATTGCGAATCGAAATAACGTGGAGATTGAACAATATGAAGTTTCGGGTGTCTATGGCTCTGGAAAAGAGGTGAAGGAGGAACTGAAGTTCACCCGCACTATCGAATCGGACGGCGAACACATCTATTTCAATCCATTCCTTTTCGCCGGCATGGAATCGCCGTTCAAGGCCGAGACACGTGTGTTGCCCGTGGAGTTCCCCTACGCTGTCGTCGAACGCCAGATAATCCAAATAGACTTGCCTGAGGGTTATGAGATCGAGGAATTGCCCAAGCCAATTCAAATCAGGATGTCGGATGATGGGTTGACTTGCCGTGTTAGGGTGAATCAGGCAGAAGGCAAGATCATCATCTTGATCAACTATAATCGTCAAAGCATGTTGTATGCCCAGGAGGATTACCCTGCATTGCGAGACTTGTTGTCAAAACTTGAATCGAAGTGCAATGAAATGATTGTTTTGAAGAAGAAGTGAATGAGCATTTGCGAAACTTTAAATTTTTTATTATGAAACAGGTATCTCTATTGCTAACGCTAATCAGTTTTGTGGGCATTGTCTTCCAGGCTGATGCCTTGGAGGTGAACAAGAAGATGGGCAAGCCTACCGACGAGGAAATGAACATGACCGTCTATGCACCCGACCCGGATGCCGAGGCCGTGAAACTCTACAGTAGCACAGACGTGCAGTTTGAGGTCAGGACCGATTTCATTGTGGTCTATCGCGTGAAGGAACGCATCAAGGTGCTTAAGCCTGAGGGGACCTCGGCTGCCGATGTTACCATCCTCTTCTTCGATCCGGTGGGTTCGTCGGCGGGTGACAAGATCTCGGGCGTGAAGGGCTCGGCCTTCAACCTGGAGGACGGCAAGGTGGTGCGCTCGAAGCTTACTGGCGACCTGAAGACAAAGGAACGCCTTGACAAATACTACAGCCAGGTGAAGTTCTCGATCCCCAATGTCAAGGTGGGCACGGTGGTCGAATACGAGTTCCAGCGCGAGAGTTCGCACATCTATGCTATCTCCGACTGGTATGCCCAGGGTCCCCGCCCCGTGTTCTTCACTGAATACGACATCACCATCCCCGAGTGGTTCAACTTCAGCACCGAACAGCGCGGCAGGGCTCAGGTCATCGGCGAGACCAAGCCAGGCGATTTCAAGGCGGTGGTGGGTGCCGATCTGCTGACTGCCCGTGCCACTATCCATCACTTCGAGGGTCGCGAACTGCCTGCGGTCAAGGACGACGAGCATATCTGGTGTGTCGAGGACTATATGACGAAGGTGGAGCACGACCTGCGTTCGATCACCATCACAGGTTCCTATTACAAGAACTTCCAGAACTCATGGAGCGACGTCGATAAGATGCTGGTGGGCGACGAGGACTTCGGCAAATACTACAACATGGACAATCCGCTGGCGAAGGAGCAGGCCGACCTGCACCTGGATGGGCTGAGCGTGAAGGAGAAGACCGCCAAGCTACGCGACCTGCTGATGGCCTACTATCCGTGGGACAAGACCTATGGGCTTTATGGCATGTCGGCCAGGAAACTCCAGAAGGAGGGTACAGCCAACAGTTGCACGCTCAACTTCGCGTTGATGAGCATGCTGCGCGATGCGGGCATCACGCAGGTGGCACCTGTGGTACTGAGCCGCAGGAGCAAGGGACGTCTGCCTTACGCCCATGCGAGCGTGGCAGCCCTCAATACGATGGTGCTTGTCGTGGGTGATCCTGCCGACAGCACGGTGTTCTATGTCGATGCTGCCGCCAAGGGCTATCCCGTCGGATCGCTGCCTGCCGACTACCTCGTCGATCGTGGACGATTGGTCAACAAGGCTGCTCAAGGACGATGGACCGACTTGCGGAAGTGTTGCGAGGGCAAGGTGGTCACACTGGCTACAGCTACGGTCAGCCCCGATGGCGAACTGAAGGGAGAATACAGTGCTGCCTATCATGACGTGTCGGCAGGACACTTCCGCGACATCTATCGTGATGTGACCGACAGCGTTGCTTTCGTTCAGCAGTTTGCCTCGTCGATGAATGTGGAGATCGAGTCTTACACACTCGAGGGCATCGAGAGCAACGAGGAGGATGTGAAGGAACAGGTTACGTTCACCCGCAGACTCGACACCGACGACGAGCACATCTACCTGAACCCGTTCCTCTTCATTCCCGCGACCAACGACTTCAAGGCCGAAACGCGCGACCTGCCGGTGGAGTTCGGCTATTGGACGACCGAACGCCGCACCGTGCAGCTCACGCTGCCCGAGGGCTACGAGGTGGAGGAGATGCCGAAGTCTGCCACGCTGACGATGCCGAACGACGTGATGAGCTGTCGCGTCAGAGTGCGTCAGACAGGCAATAACCTGGCGATAAGCTATAGCTTGGTTCGCAAGACCTTGCTCTACGATACCAACGACTATACCAACCTGCGTGACTTCTGCGCAGGGGTTGAGTCGAAGCTTGGAGAGATGATTGTACTGAAGAAGAAAGCATGAGAAGGACATTGATCATATCGCTTGTCGTCGGTTGCCTTGTCGGGCAGCCTGCGATGTCGCAGGTCGCCACAGTGCTGGAATCGGCGACAGAGTTTGAATGCACGGGTGCCAAGACGGCGACCTTGCGCGAACGTCGCGTCACCGTGATACGCAACAATCACGGCGACAGTTTCGCCGTGTTCCAGTGCTGGTGTCGCCCGGGCGACGACCTCAGCCGCTTCAGCGGCGAGATCGCGGATGCCCAGGGCAAGGTGATCAAGAAGATCAAGAAGAGTGACCTGACGCGCAGCGAATACTCCACCGAGTTCCAGTCGGACGACTTCTTCTACTTCTATCAATACACGCCGACGTCCTATCCCGTCACTGTGACCTACGAATGGGAGGAGAAGTTCACGGGTGGACTGCGTGCCTATCCACTGTTCATGCCCCAGATGCGCTATGACGTGGATGTGCGCGAAGCGACTTATCGTTTTATCGCTACCCCCGACAACACCATGCATTGGCATGCCCGCAACTTCACGCCCGATGTCGTGACGCGCGAGGAGGGAAACAAGCAAATCACTGAATTCAGCCTGCGCGACCTGCCTGCCGTCAAGGCATACAGCTTCGGACAGGACATCGACGAACTGGTGCCGAGTGTCATTTTATCGCCCCTCTCGTTCACGATGGAGGGCTTCGCCTGCGACATGACCAACTGGGAGACCTTCGGCAAATGGGTGCATAGCCTGCGACAGGGACGCGATGTGCTGCCCGATGCGGTGAAACAGAAGGTGCATGCCCTGACCGACACGTGTACCACCGACCGCAGCAAGGTGGAGACGATACGCCGTTTCATGGGTGACAATACGCGCTATGTGAGTATCCAGCTGGGCATCGGCGGCTATCAGCCGATGACCATCGACGACGTGGTGAAGAAAGGCATGGGAGACTGCAAGGCACTGACCAGTTACTTCTGCACGATGCTCAACGAGGTGGGCATTCCTGCTAACTATGCGCTGATCTCGACCGAGTACAAAGACATGTTTCCCGACTTCCCGAGCTTCAGCCAGCTGAACCACGTCATCGCACAGGTGCCCTTGCCGAACGATACCCTTTGGGTGGAGTGTACCAATGCGCGTGTACCCTATGACTACAGGCCCAGCAGCTGGGCGGGACACGAGGCGCTGCTGATTACTCCTGAAGGCGGCAAACTGGCACGCGTTCCCGTCATCCCCGATGAGGAGAACAACGAGAACAACGTGATACGTATCGCTATAGAAGAGAATGGAAATGCAAGGGTGAGCCTGTTCTCTACTGAATATAACCTTTGCTTCGAGCATGACATGCCCTTGGCCTTGATGTCGTCTGCTGAACAGAGAAAGGTGCTTTTGGAGTCGCTCAATATGCCCAAATCTTCCATCTCTGTGCTTGATGTCAAGACTGAAGGCAAGAAACTCTCCCTAAAACTGGAAGCCATAAGTGAAGGTTTCGGACGTGTGAGCGGTTCGCGCATTTTCGTCCCATTCTCTTTGCGTCCATATTCGGCACTTCGTAATCCCAAGGAGCCTGCCCACGTGATTGACCTGGAGAAGGCGGGTTATGTCTCGACCGACAGCATTGTCATCGTATTGCCTGAGGGCTATGCCATAGAGTCCGCGCCTAAGTCGCAGACCGTGACGTCGGAATTCGGCAATTATTCGCTGGAATGCAATGTAGAAGGGAATGAGGTGAGCTTGGTTTGCGTCCTCAAGATCAAAAGTGGCATTTACGCAGCAGACCTTTTCGAACAATGGGTAGCGTTCCGCAAGGTCGTGTCATCGATCTGTAGCGGTAAGATAATTATCAAAAAGATTTGAATAGGCAAGATATTATTACTTGCAGGACACCCGTAACAATTTCCTTGTTGTGGGAGAAACTTTATGCGCGTCACTCATGCGCAGCCCGATGACCCAAAGGATGGCTCCCGTGGCATCGCAAAGCAACCATGTGGTGGCCTTCTGCATCGGGCTATAGTGGGCATCAGTAAAAAGGTCGGAAACTAGACGCTTGTGACCGTTCATGCCCAGGGGAGCGATGCGGTCGCCTTCCTTCCAGCGCCGCACCTGTAGGGGTAGAGTAAGGCTGTCAGCATCGAAGGTATTCTCGTAGGGCGACGAAGGCTGTGGAATGTATTTAATGGGACTATCAAGAGATGTTTCTTCAAATGATAGAGTGGGCCGAAATTTGTCCAGTTCTTCTTCGCTTACCGGTGCTGTGTAAAGGAGTTTTGCCGTGCGGATGACTTGTGTCTTGGATGGGATGATGTGTCGTGTCTGCCACTCGTGCAGGAAGTCGTCCAAATGCTCGGGGAATTGGCGAGCAGCCTCCGAGATGTTCAGTTCGTCCCATTCGAAACCCCATTGTTCGTGATGTGTAGTCAACGCTTCGTACAACCCCAGATAACGTTCGGCAAAATATGCTGTGCCCTGCAGATGCTCCATCGTTTGGAGGATTCCCTGACGCACCTGCGGTACCATTTGTTCCATCAGGATGAGGAGCTGGTTGCGTATCTGATTACGGAGCGTTTCGCTCATGTCGTTGGTACTGTCGATGACGTAACTGAGGTCGTTGTCACGCAGATAATCGATGATGTCCTGGCGGCTGAGGCAGAGGAGGGGACGAATGACATGTGTCGATTCATTCTTGGCCACAATTCCAGTCATCCCGTTGATGCCTGTGCCGCGCATGAGGTTCATCAGCATGGTCTCGATGCTGTCGTCCTGGTGGTGACCAAGGGCGATAGTGGGGTTTGAGGAGAGGCTGCGCCACCAATTGTAGCGAAGTTCGCGTGCTGCCATTTCGACGGAGAGGTGGTGTTCTTGCATGTATGCATAGGTGTCGAAGCCTTGGACGAGGAGGGGCACGTTCAGCATGGTGCAAAGCTGTTCGCAGAACCGTTGGTCGCGGTCGGATTCGTCGCCACGGAGGTGGAAATTGCAATGCAGCGCTTCGCAGGTATAGCCCAGCGTGCGAAGGATATGGAGCAGGGCCACAGAGTCGGGGCCACCGCTGAGGGCGACATAGAGCTGTGTGCCTCGTGTGTCTTGCCCGTCCGGCTCAGAGGGGAGGGGGAGAAGCTGGTTTTTTGCGATAAAATCGGAGACCCTTTGGAGAATATGTTGGCTGATTAGGCTCATGACATGTCAATTTGTTGGTTTTTCGCTGCAAAAATACAAAAAAACTCGTGAAAATTTCACTAATTGGAAAAATTTAACTATCTTTGCCGCGCATTTTGCACGAAAATATCAAAAAATCGACTTATATGATTGAAAAGATTAACGCCATGATGGCCGAGATTGAGGCACTCAAGGCAAATAATGCTGACGAGATCGAGGCGCTGCGCATCAAGTATCTCAGCAAGAAAGGTGAGATAACAGGCTTGATGGCAGAGTTCCGCAACGTGGCAGCTGACCAGAAGCGCGAAATCGGTCAGCGATTGAATGCCCTCAAGGCTGCTGCCACCGAAAAGATCGAGGCTCTGAAGGCAGAATATCAGTCGGAAGATCACATCGATGCTGACCTCGACCTCACTCGTCCTGCTTATCCCGATGAAGTGGGAACACGCCATCCGTTGAGCCTCGTTCGTCAGGAGATTGTGGACATCTTTGCCCGTTTGGGTTTCTCTATTGCTGAGGGACCCGAGGTGGAGGATGACTGGCATGTATATGGTGCACTCAACTTCGCCGACGATCATCCGGCTCGCGACATGCAGGATACGTTCTTCGTCCAGCAAGATCCCATCGTCCTGTTGCGCAGCCACACCTCGTCAGTACAGGTGCGTGTGATGAACGAGCAGAAACCGCCTATCCGTGTGGTTTGTCCAGGTCGTGTCTATCGTAACGAGGCCATTTCGGCACGTGCCCACTGCTTCTTCCATCAGGTGGAGGGTTTGTATATCGACAAGGATGTGTCGTTTGCCGACCTTAAGCAGGTGCTTCATCAGTTCGCAGTCGAGATGTTCGGCCCTTCAACCCAGATACGCCTTCGCCCCAGCTACTTCCCGTTCACCGAGCCATCGGCAGAGATGGACGTGAGCTGTACGCTCTGCGGTGGCAAGGGTTGTTCGATGTGCAAGGGTGCCGGCTGGCTTGAGATCATGGGTTGCGGAATGGTGGATCCCAACGTCCTTGAGGCATGTGGCATTGACCCGAAGGAATATACGGGCTATGCATTCGGCATGGGCGTGGAGCGTATCGCCAACCTGAAATATCGCGTGAAGGACCTACGTCTCTTCTCCGAGAATGACAAGCGTTTCCTGAACGAGTTCGCCGCCGCCCATTAATTGTTATTTGTTAATTGTTAACTGTTAATTGATTAATGGACCTGATTCCAAGTTTCGCCGTTGACCATACCAACCTGCACCCCGGCATCTACGTGAGCCGAAAGGACGAGGCGGGAGGCGTGGTGATTACGACCTACGACATCCGCATGACTGCACCGAATCATGAGCCGTGCATCAATCCTGCTGCCATCCACACCATCGAGCATTTAGTGGCAACCTATCTGCGCAATCTTGATGGTTGGAAAGAGAACATCATCTATTGGGGGCCCATGGGGTGTCTGACCGGCAACTACCTGATCATGAAAGGAGCCTACTCTTGTGAGGAAGTGCGCCAACTGATGATAGGGGCTTTCGAATATGTGCGTGACTATGATGACGAGGTGCCCGGCACTACACCTGCCACGTGCGGGAATTGCCTGATGCATGATTTGCCCATGGCCAAATACGAGGCAAAGCGTTACCTCGAAAGGCTCAGGAACCATTTCTGCTGCGAATATCCGGGTATCGCCCGACCAGAGGATGCCCAAGGAAAGGTTTTCTTCGATGCATAAACATTTTCTTATTATAATATGTAGTCTGCTCTTCCTGCTGCCAGTGGTAGTTGAGGGGCAGACTACTGCTTTTTCGGAGAATCCTGCCGGCACATTGCCTCGCGTCAAGCCGAAACAAGGCACGAAATGGTACAGGATGCTCTATGATGGAGGCATGACGCGCACGGCTTCGGGCGCGTGGTATATGGAGATTCCCCAGGGAATCAACGACCTGACGGTGATGAACTTCGTCGATGGCTATAGTTTCGGTCCACATGCCATCGCAGGCTATATGAATGCCCGGCGTCACCGCTTCGAGGTAGAGGAGACCCTGCGTTGGGCCGTCAGCCGAGAGGCATTGCTTGCCAAAGGTGCGTTGCGCTGGTATTCCCCCGTGGAGCAGGCAAGTATGGTTGAGATACACGGCGGCCGACATACCGAAGACATCGACCATGACCCAACGATGCCGATGTCGCAATCGCTGCTTGCCACGGGCATCTTCGGCTGGAATCATTACAAACTGCTTGAACGCACCGATGCGGGTCTGCGTGTGGCTTTCCCCATCGGCAACGATATCGATGTGAAGGCGCATGTCGCATGGGAGCGTCGGCGGGAGATGGAGAACCACAAGTTGACTACTATTTTCGGGACGCACGGACAGGACAATGTTCCACGTTTGAGAGTTGGTAAGTCGGCCAGTGAACTGATGCTTTACGACGGGGAGATTGACGGCGATATGGCTTTGCTCAATCTGGCGTTCAATTATCAGTTCGGACAGCAGCACGTGGTCTTCGACGATATGACTTGTCTGAGCCATTCGACCTATCCGCGTTTCACCCTGCTCACTGACGTGGGGATGGGCAAATGGCATTTTGCGTCGTTCGAGCTACGCGTCGGTCAGGACATTCACCTTACGCGAGGCGAGGATCAGCTGAGTTATCTCATTGGAGGCGGCGGCATCTACAAGCATGGAGACCTTAGTTTGACCGATTGGCATCACCTCGATGCCTCACGATTCTGGTGGCAGAAGGACAATGTGCTCTCGCGATTCGTGATGCTCGACAACTATGAGCTCTCGACCGACCGCTCATGGATGGAGGGTCATGCAATGTGGTCGTCTGACCGTATGCTGCTAACCTGGCTCACTCGAAACGGGATGTTTCTGAAGGAATACGTGCAGGCGCATATTGTGAAGGTTCCTTCCCATCGTGCGCATTGGGAGCTGCAATATGGCATTGACCTGCTGCGAATCTGGAAATTCGGCGTGGCTGTTGGCTTTGACAACATGACCTGCCGAGGTGCCGCATTCACGATGTCGCTCGATATCAGCGAGGCCAAAAGTGCCAAGCAATCGAAAAAACCATAACAATCTACAACAATGGTACCATTAGCAGAAAGAATGAGGCCGAAGAGCCTCGATGGATATATAGGACAGAAGCATCTGGTGGGACAGGGCGCTGTGCTGCGACGGATGATAGAGTCGGGTCGCATAGCCTCGTTCATCCTTTGGGGACCTCCCGGGGTGGGCAAGACAACTTTGGCCAAGATCATTGCGCAAACCCTTGAACTGCCGTTCTACACACTCTCTGCCGTCAGTAGCGGTGTCAAGGAGGTGCGCGAAGTCATCGAGCGTGCCAAGAAGGACCGATTCTTCCTGCCCAACGCTTCGCCCATCCTCTTCATCGACGAAATCCATCGCTTCTCGAAGTCACAGCAGGATTCCCTGCTCGATGCTGTGGAGCGAGGCGTGGTGACGCTCATTGGAGCCACCACCGAAAACCCTTCGTTCGAGGTGATCCGTCCCTTGCTGAGCCGATGCCAGGTCTATACACTTCAACCGCTCGAAAATGAAGACCTTCTGGGGCTGATGGACCGCGTCCTTAAGGAAGACCCCATCATCTCGAAGCGCAAAGTGGAGGTGAAGGAAACCAGCGCCATGCTGCGTTATGCGGGAGGTGATTGCCGCAAGTTCCTGAATATCCTTGACCTTGTCTGTGGAGAATATGCCGAGGATGACTTCGACTATGAGGAAGAGGAAGGAGAAGAATCTACGGGTCAACTAGATATCGAAGGAAAGGGTCAAAGAGGTGACGAGCCCAAAGAGGAGAAGACCATTGTCATTACTGACGCCTTGGTGGCGGAAAAGCTACAGGCCAATCCGATGGCATACGATAAGGATGGCGAGATGCACTACGATCTGGTGTCGGCAATGATCAAGTCGATTCGCGGCTCCGACCCCGATGCTGCCATCTATTACATGGCACGTATGATCGAAGGGGGAGAAGATCCCGCTTTCATCGCCCGTCGTCTGGTCATCTCGGCCAGCGAAGATATCGGTTTGGCCAACCCCAATGCCCTTCTTCTTGCCAATGCTGCCTTTGACGCCGTGCAGAAGATCGGCTGGCCTGAAGGACGAATCCCACTTGCCGAAGCCTGTGTCTATCTCGCTGCTTCACCCAAGAGCAATGCCTCCTACAACGCCATCAATTCGGCAATGCAGAAGGTGCGTGAGACGGGAAATCTTCCCGTCCCCCTGCATCTGCGAAATGCGCCGACGAAACTGATGGAGAAGGAGGGCTATGGCAAGGGGTATAAGTATGCCCACGACTTTCCGGGACATTTTGCTTATCAGCAGTATTTGCCCGATGCGCTTGTCGAGGAGGGTGGTATGCAACAATCGTTGTTCTACCATCCCCAACCCAATGCGCAAGAGGATAGGTTGAAGGCACAACTTTCGGCATTTTGGGGTGACAGATTCAAGTAAAATAGGTTGATAATTCGTGATTTTTCCCCATGTTTTTAATTATTTGACGAAAAATACTTGACAATTTCAAAATAGTTTTGTATTTTTGCGCGTCAATACAACCACCCAAAACTACTTTATTGACAACATCAAAACATACAACAAACTTAAACGTATGAAAAAGTACAACTTTTATGCCGGACCATCTATATTGAGTCCGTTTGCAATCAACGAGACCGCTAAGGCAGTACAGAACTTCGCAGGCACGGGCCTGTCTATCCTTGAGGTTTCGCATCGTTCCAAGGAATTTCAGGCTGTTGTCGATGAGGCCAATGCGCTCGTCAAGGAATTGCTCGACGTCCCCGAGGGTTATGAGGTTCTCTTCCTCGGCGGTGGTGCAAGCCTCCAGTTCTATATGATGCCTCTTAACTTGCTCAAGACCCGTGCTGCTTACCTTGAGACAGGTACATGGGCTTCGAATGCTATCAAACAGGCCAAGTTTGTCGGTGAGGTGGAAGTCGTTGCAAGTTCCAAGGACAAGAACTTCACGTATATTCCCAAGGGTTACACCGTTCCAGCTGATGTCGATTATTTCCACTATTGCTCCAACAATACGATCTATGGAACCGAGATGCTCGAGACTCCCAACGTGTCAGTACCTCTTTGCGCCGACATGTCGTCTGACTTCCTTTCCCACCCGGTTGATGTGAGCAAGTACGACTGCATCTATGCCGGTGCACAGAAGAATGCTGGTCCTGCCGGCGTGACCATCGTGATCATCAAGAAGGACAAGGTGACCAAGGAGGGACTCCCCACCATGCTCGACTATCAGACCCACATCAAGAAGGGTTCGATGTTCAATACGCCTCCCTGTCTTCCCATCTTCACCGTTCTTCAGACCCTCAAGTGGTACAAGGAGCTCGGCGGCCTGAAGGCTTTGGAGCAGCGCGCCATCGAGAAATCGACGATGCTCTACGACGAGATTGACCGCAACAAGCTCTTCAAGGGTACTGTTGTGGCCGAGGATCGCAGCCGCATGAATGTTTGCTTCGTGATGAACGAGGAATACCAGGAGCTTAACGACGCGTTCTTCAAGTTTGCATCCGAGCGCGGTATGGTTGGCATCAAGGGACATCGTTCCGTAGGTGGTTTCCGTGCATCGCTTTACAACGCTATGCCTAAGGAAGGTGTCGAGGCTCTCGTAGCTTGTATGAAGGAGTTCGAGGCAACCATCTGATTGGATTATGGGTATCGTACAGAAAATAGTTATTCCAAGCTTGATTGGAACACCTGGACGCGACCCGAAGTCGATTCCAGTGTTTGAGTATAATTATCCTAAAACGATGAAGATTCTTATAGCAACAGAGAAACCATTTGCCGCACCAGCAGTGAAGGCAATGGAAGAGATTATCACCGGTGCAGGTATCGAGGTGGTAAAACTTGAGAAATATACCGAGAAGCAGCAGCTTTTGGATGCCGTTGCTGACGTGGATGGTCTCATCATCCGTTCTGACAAGGTTGATGCCGAGGTGCTTGATGCCGCCAAGAACCTGCGCGTTGTGGTTCGTGCCGGTGCCGGTTATGACAACATCGATCTCGAAGCCGCCACAGCCCACAAGGTTGTCGCCATGAACACCCCCGGCCAGAATGCCAATGCTGTGGCCGAGCTTGTTTTTGCGATGCTGCTCTATCAGTGCCGTAATCAGTTCAGCGGTGCTGCAGGTACAGAACTCATGGGCAAGTCGCTCGGTTTGCATGCCTTTGGTAATGTAGCCCGCAACGTGGCTCGTGTAGCCAAGGGTATCGGCATGGACATTTACGCCTACGATCCTTTCCTCACCAAGGAGCAGATCGAGGCCGAGGGTGTCAAGGCCGTCTCGTCGATTGCCGAGCTTTACAGCACCTGTCAGTACGTAAGCCTGCATTGCCCCGCCACCAAGGAGACCATCGGCAGCATCAATTTCGACTTGCTCAAGACCATGCCCAAGAATGCATGTCTCATCAATACTGCCCGCAAGGAGGTTGTCGATGAGGCCGGCTTGATGAAGCTTATGGAGGAGCGTCCTGACTTCCGCTATATTGCAGATGTGAAGCCAGGTACTGCCGACGAATTTGTGGCCAAGTTCGGTACACGTGTGTTCTTCACACCCAAGAAGAGCGGTGCACAGACCGCCGAAGCCAACAGCAATGCCGGCATCGCAGCCGCCAAGCAGGCTTGTGGCTATCTGAAGGAGGGCATCGACCGCTTCCGCGTAAACTGATCGTCCCTCGTCCGCGTTAATCAATGGCTAAGCAATTCAACGAATTCGAGCCATTCCTCAACGATTGCCAGACATACGTATGGGAATGGTATATCCCGGAGCACAAGGTTCGCTTCGGGATACCTTCGTTGAATAGCCTATGGATTGACGACAAGGACAAGAACATCAAGTTGGACACCATGCTCGAGCGTGTCCATCCCGATGACATACAGAAGGTGCTGGTTCGTCGCACGTCACCTTTCTACAAGAGTGACAAGATGTTTGAGGTCGATCTTCGCCTCAACGTCGCCGCCGAGCTGAAGCCCGATGGACAAAGTTCGGGTGAATATGAGTGGTATGGTTTTCGCGGGAAGACTGTCGAGCGCGACAGGCATGGTCGTCCCACTTACGTCCGTGGCATTGCCATCAATCTCGACCAGCGTTATCGAGCGCAGTTGAAGCTGATAAACCAGAAGGAACACCAGTTGCAGCATGCACGTCAGCAGCTCGAATATTCATCGGGTATCATCCAGGAGGTGGGTGTCTTCATCCGCAATTTGGCTGAGAATGCCAATATGTTCATCTCGTCCGATGGAATTTCGAAGTCCGAAGACATGTTGATGCATCTGGCCGCCCTCAAGGACAAGGTGAGTCATCTGCTCGAACTTACCGACAAATTCAAGTTCTCCATCGGAGAGAACGACCTTGCCGATAGTTCTGAGGTGCGTCCCCTCGCTTTGTGGGAACATCTCGCCGAACTGCAACAGGTCTATTCGCTCAAGGCCGGCAATCGACTGAAGTTCTATTTCTCGAACCTTTACGACAATGTGCTGATCTATGTCGATGTGAATCTGCTCGACCTGCTCCTCGACAATCTCATCAATCCGCAGTTCCGTTCGCAAATGACGGGAACTACAACGATGAGCTATGTCATCGACACCTCGAAGGATACGCTATTCATCACGGTTGCATGTTCGGGAACCAGCACTACCGAAGCTGATACGCATACCTCTTATACGGAGTCTGGACTCGGGTTGAGTGTATGCCGCCTGATGGCCAAACGTATGTACGGCAACGTTCAGGTCGAGCAACTCGAGTTGGGCAAGCTCAAGTACATCATCACACTGCCCCTCGATGCCCGCAAGGCCGCCAACCAGTTCTCTTTCCAGCGAAGGGAAGAGGGCGTGGAAATGGAGACGCGTGATGTGAACGACGTTTTTTCACACCAGAGCGAGGGCGAGTCTGATGAAATGCTGCAGAATAGGACATCTCTTCCTCATGTACTCATCGGTATGCGCGACAATACCACGCTCTATAGAAATCAGCATCTCTTTGAGGTCACCGTCACATCGACCACCGACGAGTTCAAGGCTTCGTTCGACAAGATGGATCCCGACATCGTTTTCCTCGATTCGAGTCTGCCTGGCCGGATGCAGGTCTTCGACCTTATCACCTACATGCATACCAAGACCCCGCAGACACCCATCATTATCACCGATGACTACGGGCAGCGCCCCTTGCATAAGCGAATCCAGCAACTTGGTGCACGCTACCTGCTCAACAATCCGTTGTCGTTGCGTAAGGTCAACATGATGATCAAGAAATACTTGAAATAACCCCAATGTCTATATCGCAGCCATGCTTGGCTGCAAAATTATTCCCCAATATGGCAAAAGTTCGTCCATTCAAGGGTCTTCGCCCTTCCCCAGATCTTGCTCCCGTCGTTTCTTCACGTCCCTATGACGTCCTTTCCTCGCAGGAAGCTTACGATGAGTGCAAGGGCAATGAGAAGTCTCTCTATCATATCATCAAGCCCGAAATCAATTTCGACCCAATCGCCGACGAGCACGATCCGAAGGTTTATCAAGTCGCAGTCGAGCAGTTTGAGAAGTTCAAGCGAAACGGCTGGCTCGTTCAGGATTCGAAGCCTTGTTATTACCTCTATAGCCAGACGATGGAAGGACGCATCCAGTTTGGTCTTGTTGTTGCCGCCAATGTCGATGATTACCTAACAGGTGTCATCAAGAAGCATGAGCTCACCCGTGCCGACAAGGAGGAAGATCGCATGAAACATGTTCGCTGTCTTTCTGCCAATATGGAGCCGGTCTTCTTCGCATTCCCCGACAATGAGGTGCTTGACAAGGTGATACGCGAGACGGCTGCAAAGCCAAGTGTCGAGCGCTTTACTTCTGCTGAAGGCTTCATTCATGAATTCTGGGTAATCGACAACCCCGCCACCATCCAAACCATCACCGAGGCATTCGCGGCTATCCCTTATCTCTATGTGGCCGATGGACATCATCGCACGGCAGCCGCTGCTCGCGTTGGGCAGGAGCGTGCCCAGCAAAATCCCAATCATACGGGCAACGAGGAATACAACTTCTTCCTCGCCGTCTGCTTCCCTGCAGGACAGCTCAAGATTATGGATTACAACCGCGTAGTCAAGGATTTGAATGGTTTGACCAGTGAGGAATTCCTGGCTAAGGTGGCCGAGAACTTTGTGGTCGAGAAGATGGGCAAGGACATCTATCGCCCCTGCAAACTCCACAACTTCAGCCTTTATCTCGATGGTGAATGGTATAGCCTGACGGCCAAACCGGGCACTTACGACGACAACGACCCTATCGGCGTACTTGACGTCAGTGTCTCTTCCAACCTCATCCTCGACAAGATTCTTGGCATCAAGGATCTGCGTCGCGACAAGCGCATCGACTTCGTGGGCGGTTTGCGTGGTCTTGGCGAGCTGAAGCGTCGTGTCGATAGTGGTGAGATGCGTGTAGCCTTGGCTCTTTATCCCGTGTCGATGGACCAACTGATGAACATTGCCGATTCGGGCAATATCATGCCACCCAAGACCACGTGGTTCGAGCCTAAGCTTCGCTCGGGTCTTGTAGTACATTCTTTGAACGAATAATAAATACCTCCAGGCTTTGACCCAATTCAAATATATAGTCAAGTTTCTCATCGCTTTGATTACTCAGTCTGAGCAGGCATGGAACTATCTTGCCACTGCCGAGACCAAGGAATCAAAGCCTGACTACATGCTATGGAATTACTACTATCCTTTGCTTGGCTTCATGTCGCTGGTCATCTTCATCTGTGCAGGTTCGCGTGGTCCGAACCCAGAGCTGAGTTTCGACTTCCAGCATGGCATGACGCAGATGGTGCCTATCCTCGTGGCCTATTTCGTCGGTCCATATATGGCGATGATACTTATCAAGCAGACGTTGGTCAACCTCTTTGATTTGCCCAATCCGGATAAGGATCGTCTGACAAACTTCGTGTTCTACAGCACGAGTTTCCTTATGGCCCTCGAAATGCTGATGGCTGCCTTCCCGGCTTTCCGTTTCTTCCAATTCATCGCTCTTTATCTTGTTTATATCACTTGGAATGGTTCACACACCTATATTCGTGTAGAGGAGAAACGACGCTGGCTCTTCGGTTTCGTATCATTCCTTGTAATATTCTTCTCCCCAAGTATTATTCAGCACCTGTTGCAGTTTCTACAGGGATAAGGGACGAGCAGAGTTTACGATTTGATGAACTATGGCAAATAACAACAAGAAGAAAGGGGCTGGTAACACGGCCATCAATATACGCAATAAGCGTGCGACCTTCGACTACGAGATTCTCGACACGTTTACAGCCGGCATGGTGCTGACGGGTACCGAGATCAAGTCGCTGCGTGCCGGCAAGGCGGGATTGACCGACTCGTACTGTATCTTCGACCATGGCGAACTATGGGCGAAGAACGTTTATATTGCCGAGTACTTCTACGGTACCTACAATAATCACAATGCTCATCGTGACCGCAAGTTGCTCCTTACGCGTCGCGAATTGCGCAGCCTTCAGAACAACTCCAAGGAACCCGGCCTGACTATCGTTCCCTTACGACTGTTCATCAACGAGAAGGGCTTGGCCAAGCTTGATATTGCGCTCTGCAAAGGCAAGAAGCAGTATGACAAGCGTGATACGATGAAGGATAAGGAAGACCAGCGTGCCATGGACCGTGCGCGCAAAGATTACGGAAAGTATTAATGGAACAGTATCCTTCACAATTGTTGACAAGTGCCGTTGAGGAGTTCTCCAAACTACCCGGTATCGGTCGGAAAACCGCTCTTCGTCTCGTCCTGCACCTGCTTCGACAGGAACCTGAGCGGGCAATCCAGTTGGGCGAATCGCTTATCAAACTGCGCAAGGAGATCCGCTACTGCAAGTGTTGTCACAACATCAGCGATTCCGACCTTTGCCAGATTTGCTCCAATACCAAACGTGATGCCTCGATTGTCTGTGTCGTCGAGAACGTCAAGGAAGTGATGGCCATCGAAGGGACCAAGCAGTTCCAGGGTCTCTATCATGTGTTGGGCGGACTTATCTCGCCGATGGACGGCATTGGCCCCCAGCACCTGCAGATCGAAAGTCTGGTGGAGCGCATTCGCCAGAGCCAAACCGAGGGTCATACGCCCATTCGTGAGGTGATACTTGCCCTTTCGACCACCATGGAAGGCGATACTACCGACTTCTATATCTTCCGCAAATTGGCACCCATTACCGACCTCAAGGTAACGACCTTGGCACGGGGTGTGAGTGTGGGCGATGAAATAGAATATGCTGATGAGGTGACCTTGGGACGAAGCCTTTTGAATCGAACCCTTTTCACCGATTCTTTCCCCCATAACCCCTCTTGACCCTCATCACCCTTATTTACCCTTGTAAACCCCATTGTCCATGTCCGCAGCTATGCATGCTGCGCCTCAAAAAACAACTCCAATGAAATATGCTATTGCGGCCCTGGCCGCCCTCATCACTGCCGGAACCTATGCGCAAACCGTTCAACAGGTCACCATTGGCGATAATTTCGACTATGGGCTTACCTATAGCCTTCCCAAAACCAAGATAGAGATCAAGGTCACGGCTCATTGTACCAAGGTCGTGGCAGGAGAGTTCGCTCCATACGCAGAGAAGTATCTCGGCCTGAAAGATGTGGCACAAGAAGACCAGACGCGTTGGGAAATCAAGCAGATACAGCTCAAGGGTGTTGCCCAGGCCGATAATGACCGCACCTATCACATCTATTTCACTGACAAGGGCGCCCTTCCCACCTTCTACCTCACCGACGATCGCTGCCTCTGTGCCATCAACCAGAAGCCTGAGTTGCCCTCGACCTCCCCGGATACTCCGAAAACTTCGAATACCCAGACCACTCTGAAGCTCAAGCCCTCCGACGTGATGACCAGCGACCTCCTCAAGGCAGGTAGCAAGGCCAAGCAGGCAGAACTCTGCGCCGAAGAGATCTTCAGTCTTCGCGAGAGTCGTTCCGACCTTATCCGTGGCGAAGCCGACAATGTGCCCAACGATGGCAAGCAGCTCCAGCTCATGCTCGATAACCTAACGGCACAGGAGGAGGCCTTGCTTTCGCTCTTCGTCGGCACAACTACTGAGAGTGAAGTTGAGCGCACGTTCGATTATATTCCTACCGAAGAGGTGAGTCGTGAGCTTGTCTTCCGTCTTTCGCGCGAGTTGGGCTTCGTCGAGAAGGATGACCTTGCCGGTGCTCCTTATTATGTGGGTGTTTCGGTAATCGAGGACAACACCATGTCAGAGATGGATGCCAATGCTCGCAAGAAACTCGAAAAGGGCATCGCCTATTGTGTCCCTGGCAAAGCACGCGTCACGCTCTACAATGCGAAGGAAACGCTTGCCGAAGGCGATATCCCCATGGCTCAGTTCGGCCATGTCGAGATGCTCCCACAAGGGCAGTTCACCAACAAGAAGCGCCCTTGCTCAGCCCTCTTCGTTCCTTCCACTGGTGCCATCAAGCTCTTCGAGCAGACCGAAGCCCAGTAATCTTGTAATGGTTCTGTAAGGTTATGAAAAAATATTGGATTCCCTTCCTCTCCGGCCTGGCTATCGCCGCTGTCCTCTATGTGGGCATCAAACTTGGCGAGGCTCGCATGGCCAGCGAGATACATGTATATCAATCCGACCGTGCCGGCTTCGAAAACAAGAATCGTGGCGGTCTTACCAGCAGCGAGGCATCGGCCAAGCTGGTATATATTTTCGACCTGCTGCGCGATCGATATGTCGATACCCTCGATCTAAAAAACCTTGTCGAGGATGCCATCCCGACGATTGTTGAGGAACTTGACCCGCATTCTTCCTATATTTCCAGGGAAGATATGACTGCCGTTACCGAACAGCTCGAAGGTTCGTTCAGCGGAGTAGGAATCCAGTTCAATATCCAGCAGGATACGGTCATGGTCATTCAGGTCATCTCGGGTGGTCCTTCCGAAAAGGTGGGAATCTTGCCAGGCGATCGTATCGTCACCGTCGATGACTCCCTCTTCGTCGGCAAGAAGATCAACAACGACGTTGTACTCAAGACCCTGCGTGGCGAGACGGGTTCGGTTGTCAAGCTCGGTATTCGCCGTAATACCGCGCAAGACCTGCTTGAGTTTGAAGTGGTGCGTGGAGAGATACCCGTCAATAGTGTCGTTGCCCAATACATGGAGGGCGATATCGGTTACATCAAGATTGATAACTTTGGACGCAACACCTACAACGAGTTCTTCACGGCACTCGTCAACCTGCGTGCCCATGGTGCCAAGGGCTATCTGCTCGATTTCCGTGGCAACGGAGGTGGATATCTCGAGATCTGCATCGCTATGGTTAACGAGTTCCTGAGCGCCAATCAGCTCATAGTTTATACTGAAGGTCGTTCGCAACCTCGTCATGACAACACGGCCGACGGACATGGCAACTTCCAGCAGGATCCCGTGGTTGTCCTTATCGACGAATGGTCGGCCTCGGCTTCCGAGATCTTCGCTGGAGCCATGCAGGACAACGACCGTGCGTTGATTGTAGGACGTCGCTCGTTCGGCAAGGGTCTTGTTCAGCAGCAGTTTGACCTCTACGATGGCTCGGCCTTGCGTCTTACCATCGCGCGTTACCACACGCCATCGGGTCGTTGCATCCAGAAACCTTATTCGATGGGAGAGGGCGAGGATTATCAGATGGATCTGATCAATCGTTACGAACGTGGCGAGTTCTACAACCAGGACTCCATCCACTTCGCCGATTCGCTTGTCTATAAGACGTTGAGTGGCCGCACCGTCTATGGCGGTGGCGGCATTATGCCCGACTTCTTCGTGCCCAGCGACACCACTTATGTTTCGCCATACTATAACAAGTCCATCAGCCTGATGTATTCGTTCGCCTTCCAATATAGCGACAGACATCGTGATATCGTTGCTTCATACAAGGACTTCAAATCGTTGCAGAAGTATCTCGAAGGGCAGGGCTTGCTCAATTCGTTCGTCAACTTCGCCACGCCCAAGATCGGCAGACCTACAGCTAATGAATTGAAACGCAGCGGAGCAGAGATGGAGCGCCTAATCATCGCATATATCATGCGCCAATGCAAGGACGAGAACTACTTCTATCAGGAATTCAACAGCAGCGACAAGACCTATCTCAAGGGGCTTGAGCAACTAACAAATCCCATCACTCCCATTCAAAACAAATGACAAAGCAAGAACTCCTCGATCATCGTTATCTCCGCATGGCCGCCATTTGGTCAGAAAACTCCTACTGCAAGCGCCGTCAGGTGGGTTGTCTTATCGTCAAGGAAAAGATGATTATCAGCGACGGCTACAACGGCACGCCCACTGGTTTCGAGAACGATTGCGAGACTGAAGACAACCGTTCGAAGCCCTACGTCCTTCATGCTGAGGCCAACGCCATCACCAAGGTGGCAAAGAGCAATAATTCGAGCGACGGTGCCACACTATACGTCACCGACAGCCCCTGCATCGAATGCTCCAAGCTCATCATCCAATGCGGCATCAAACGCGTCGTTTATGCCCGCGAATACCGTCTCACCGACGGTGTGGATCTCCTTCGCCGTGCCGGCATCGAGGTAATCTTCAAACCCATTCCAGAAATCCCGCAGGATGGCCCTGCGAAGTAGTTATCCAACGATCATCAGTTCGCGGATGACCTCATCGGCGAGGGCGAGGCCGGAGGCGGAGAGAGAGAGTCGGTTGTTTTGGATTTGGACGAGGTGGCGGTCGAGGAGGGAAGATAGGTTATTGTTAAGGTCGGATTCCTGGTTGCTGTTCAGAGTGTATGGTTCAGCATCATTCAGAGTATCAAAGTAGGACATGGGGATGCCACTAGCGGTGCGAAGGCCGAGCATGATTCGTTCGTTGTAGAGGTCGAGGTCGGAGAGGATCTCGACTTCTTCGTTACGTTGGCCGCGGAGATAGGTTTGGACATCGGGAGTGTTCCAACTGCGTTGGCGATGACCATCGTAGCTGTGGGCACCAGGACCGAGGCCGAGATAGGGTGTGTGGTTCCAATAGGAAGAATTGTGGTGCGAATGGTAGCCGGGGAGGGCATAGTTGGAGATTTCGTATTGCTCGTATCCTGCTGCTTTGAGCTTTTTGCGAAGTAGGGCGGCCATGGCAAGACATGTCTCGTCGTCGCATGGGGTGAGTTCGCCTTTATGGACAAGGTCATGCAGCGGTGTGCCCTCCTCGATGCTCAAATTGTAGGCAGAGATGTGTTGGGGTTGGAGTTTCAGCAGTTCGTCGATGCTGTATTCCCACGATGCAAGGGTCTGTGTGGGCAATCCGTACATCAGGTCGAGGCTGATATTGTTGATATTTGCTTCACGAAGGCGCTTCACGGCAATTCGAATATGAGTGGAGTCATGACGACGTCGCAATATTTTCAATTCACTGTCAACCATCGACTGGACACCCATCGAGATGCGGTTAATGGTATGAGGTAGGGGATTCCCAGGAAGAAATCGGCCTTCGAAGAACGGCCAAGATCCATCGACGAAGTCTTCGGGGTTGGCTTCCATCGTAATCTCCTCGCAATTGCTCAGGTCGAAATTCTTTTCAAGAACTTCAAGAATAGCACGGATGTATGAAGGTCCTAACTGAGAAGGCGTGCCGCCTCCCAGATAGATTGTACGGACGGGTTCGTGCAGGAAGTCTTTCCGCTCCGCCATTTCACGCACAAGGGCCTCCACGAATTGGGGACCCTTGTTACGTAATGTGGTGGAGTAAAAGTCACAATAGATGCACCGTGAGGCACAGAAGGGGATATGGATGTAGATGCCTGACACGAGTTTTTGTGAAGTTATTGGGAGTTAGGGCTAACTCCTAATGGATTATTTTATAACCATCTTTCGTCCATTGACGATGTATATGCCCTTGGGCAATTCGCCGGAGGCGGGAACGGCAATTGGCTTACCGAGGACGTTGAATATTTGTGCTCCTTGCAGGTTATCTTCCGGTTCATCGACAACGACGGCTTCGATTCCCGCAGCTGGGTCGTCTTGTCCGTAGATGTTCATCTTGGTGTAGATGTCGGGATCGAGGAGCTGCCAATCGGAACCGTTGAAGTAATAAGGACGTGCGTAGTAGGAGACGTTCTTGTTCAGGTCGAGGTCGAGCTGGAAGTTGAGGGTGACGGTATGCATCTGTTTATCGCCCTTCACCGAGGTGGGACATTCGTACTTTGCAACAGGAGTAAGCGAAGTGGGATTGGAGTTCTTGGTGTAGAGCCAGATGGAGAACGTGCCCTCATAATCGGAGCCCATGTTGGTAACCTTGAGCGTTGCGGTAATGGGACTGTTGCGATAAATCTTCCCGTCATCGCTACCCGAAGTGATAGTGAGGGCATCGTTGACGATGAATGTAGCACCAGCCTGTAAGTCTGCTTCAACATCGAAAGTGCGTTTCGAACCTTCAACAGATGAGGCTGTTGCGCTGACGTTCCAGGGGCGGAAGTAGAGGGTGGATGTCCATTGTCCTTCTTGGGTGAACCGATAGACGAAGGAGACCTGTGTTGATTGTCCGGGAGCCAGGGTAACGCAGTCGGTCGCGTCTTCCGCCTTGTCGGTTATCGCCTTGTCGGGCGACGTGAGCTGCAGATGGAAGTGGCCGGAGACGGTTTCGTCGCCATTGTTGGTGACCGTGGCCGTGATGATCTCGGTGCGTGTGGAAACAGTAACCGACGGGTCGTCGAAGCTCCAGTCGGCAGCTGAGATTTTGCGATTGACTTTGGGTCGGGAAATGGCTACGCTGTTGCCGGTGACTTCGAACTGGAGGTATGTTTCGTTGGCAGTACGTGGGAAGCGGATGTAGTCCCAAACGTCGGAGCCATCAGGTTGGTAGTAGAGATAAGCCTGGTAGGTTCCGTCGGCAAGGTCGTTTGGAATGGTGTAGGGGGCTGTAAAGCTTAAGCCGCTGGTATAACCGTTTTCATCGATGCCGTCGATTTCGAGAGAAGAAAGTTTCTTGCGATTGATCACATTGCCCTGCTGCATGATGGCAAGGCCAAGATTGCCTTTGGCTTTGATGCCGGAGTAGTTGAAGATGGAACGTATCGTCAGCGAAATTGACGAACCTTTTGTGGTCGATGACTTGTTGGATGAGAATTTGCAATCACCGCTGCCGATGAGGGCTGTGCGGAAGGTGCCTTCGCCTTCGTTGGGAGTGATGTTGACGACAGCGGATTGCGATTCGCAGAAGCCGTCGTCCATCCTCATGGCACCCACGCCTACACCATCGGGGTTGAGCACGGCGATGTCGTAATAGGCATTGAAGTTGCCGTTCCAGCCCCAGTTGACATAGTAGAGACCATCATTGTCGAAGCCTTCGAGGATGAAGGCGTGACCAGAGTCCTCCTCAATGTATGAGTTGCCCGTGTAGAGCACGGGACGACCTGCACGCAATTCGTCCTGCATGATGGCGACCCACTCTTCATAGGTGTAGTTCTCACGAAGGATAGTGGTGGTGAAGCTGTTGTAACTGAAATTTTCGACGAATGCACGATCAAGATACGGGCTGGTGGTGCCACTGCCATCGATGCCATAAGTCATGTTGGTGGCCACACCGCAGTGATAGAGGAGCTTGGAAACCTCTTCCTGCTCAGCTGCCGTGCCCTGGTAGTTGCGGTTGAAGGTGAGCGGCATGAGCGAATAGTCATAGGTCTGTTCTTCAAAGTTCACCGAAAGGGTCTTTGAGCGCATGGAGCCGTTCTCCTTGTAGTGCCATGTGTAACTGTGGGAGCCGCTTCCTTGTGTTGGTTGTTTGTAGTAGCGGATGATCTGCCCCATGGCGGTGGCTGCACATCCGGTGGGGCAATGTTGTCCGCTGATGGTTGGTGTCAGTCGCGAATAGGCTCCCGTCTGGTCCCATGCTATGCCGCCAAGGATGGGGGCGACAGCTTGTGTCGTGGCCTTGACCTGTGCTTCGGTCTCGGCAGCTTCAGGGTACTGTTCGAGGTAGGCGGTGCGCTTGCCGATGGCATCGAGCCACCACTGGAGGCCGTCGGGCATTTCGTCGCTCACTTCTGTTGGCATCTGTCCTGCTCCGTAGGCAAGGATGGGTCGTGTGAGGGTGGTCGCTGATACGATGACGAATGCGTCGTTTCGAATGTCATTGAAGGCGTAATATGGCTGTATGGTGGCTTCGGCCGATGAACCGTTGCGTGCCACCCGACGCATAGTGTTTATCTCGACCTGTTGACCGGAATGTTGGCTGAGAAACTGCTGGGCAAGGGCTTGAGCCTCATCAAAGGAACGGTTTTCGGCGCTGAGGATTCCAGTTGAGATGGCCAATAGGGTGAATATGGTAAACTTTTTCATTTGAAGGGTAATTATCTTTTTCGTGGGGACAAATTTAATGTTTTTATTTGACAAATACGTACATTGTCTATAAAAATATACAATTTATAGCCACTTTTTGGTTAACTTTTTTGAATTTGTCATGGAAATTGTCTATTTTTGCGCCACTTATTATGGCCCAAAGTTATCTTCAAATCGACAATCTCACCAAATCGTTCGGTGACCTGGTGCTCTTCGAGAACCTTTCGCTCGGCATCAGCGAGGGTGACCGCATCGGTCTGATTGCCCGTAACGGCAGCGGCAAGACGACTCTTCTCAACATCATCATGGGCATCGAGGGCAAGGACGAGGGGTCGATCGTGTGGCGCAATGACCTTCGGGTGGATTACCTGAGCCAGGACCCGCAATTCCCTTCTGATATCACGGTGGGGGAGGTGTGCCGTTGTGTGCGCCAGGGCAACGAATGGGTGGTCGATGAAAGCAAAGACAGGCAGGAGGTGCTCACCAACAGTTCGGAGCTGACACGCATCCTGTCGCGTCTTGACATAACCGACCTTGGTCAGAAGGTATCACAGTTGAGCGGCGGACAACAGAAACGCCTGGCTTTGGCCCATGTGCTGATTGACAATCCGCAGTTCCTGATTCTCGATGAGCCCACCAATCACCTCGACCTTGAGATGGTGGAATGGCTCGAGGATTACCTCAATCGCAGTCGCTCGATGACTCTCTTGATGGTGACACATGACCGTTATTTCCTCGATCATGTTTGCAATCGGATTGTAGAGCTTGCCGACAAGCAACTCTACAACTATAGGGGCAACTACAATTATTACCTCGAAAAACGGGCTGAAAGGATTTCGGCACAGAATGCCCAGGTGGATCATGCGCAGAACTTGCTGCGGAAGGAACTTGACTGGATGCGCCGTCAGCCTCAGGCACGCGGACACAAGAGCCGTTCGCGCATTGAGGCGTTCTACGAACTTGAGCAGCGAGCAAAGGCGCGCTATGAGGAGCAACGGATGCGGTTGCAGATGCGAAGTACCTACATCGGCTCAAAAATCTTTGTGGCCAGGCATGTTGATAAGTCATTCAACGACCATGAACCGGCAAAGGTTATCCTCAAGGATTACAACTATACCTTTGCGCGCTACGAGAAGATGGGCATCATCGGTGCCAATGGTACGGGCAAATCCACTTACCTGAAGCTCCTGCTCGGCGAATTGAAACCCGACCGTGGAAGTTTCGAGATTGGCGAGACGGTGCGTTTCGGGTACTATAGCCAGGATGGCATCCAGTACGACGAACAGAAGAAGGTGATCGACGTGGTGCGAGATATTGCGGAATATGTTCTCATGAGTGACGGCTCGAAAATGTCGGCCACGGAGTTCCTCAAGCAATTCCTGTTCACTCCCGACAAACAGTATTCCTACGTGTATAAGCTCAGTGGTGGAGAGAAGCGTCGTCTGTATCTTTGTACCATCCTGATGCGTTCGCCCAACTTCCTGATTCTTGATGAGCCCACCAATGATCTGGATATCGCTACATTGCAGGTGCTCGAAGAGTATCTTCAGAACTTCGGCGGTTGCGTGATTGTAGTCAGCCACGACCGATACTTCATGGACAAGGTAGTCGATCACTTGCTTGTTATGAAGGGCGATGGCGTGTTGCAGGATTATCCAGGCAATTACACCGACTACCGCGAATGGAAAACCCTGAAGGAACAGGAGGCCGCCGAACAGGCACAAGGTGTCAACGGCTTGAAGGCAGGTGTTGCTTCATCGACGGTCAAACCCAAAACGCCGAAAGCTCCTAAGCTTAGTTTCCAAGAGAAACAGGAATTCGAGAGGCTCGAAAAGGAACTGCCCCAACTTGAAGCAGAGAAACGTGAGATCGAAGAGCTGATGAGCAGCGGCACCTTGGGCAGCGACGAGTTGATAGCCAAGGGAAACCGCATGCAGGAACTTATCGACCTCATCGACGAAAAGGAGCTCCGCTGGCTGGAACTGGCCGAGAAGAAATAACTATAGATACTATAGAAACTATAGGCACTATAGGCACTATAAGACAAAAAAAATAACCCCCCAAAATAATGAAGAAGTATTTCTTAGTCCTCTTTGTGCTGGCACTTGGTTTGTCGGTAACTTCATGCAAGACCTCACCGAAGGTTGTAGAAACGGCTGTCGAACAGCGCGACGCGAAGCACGAGTTTCGTGGCGCTTGGGTGCAAACCGCTTGGCAGGACCGCTACCAGAACAAGAACCCCGAACAATGCCGCAGGTATCTTCAGCAGCTTGTCGAGACCCTCTATCAGACGGGCTTCAATGCCATCATCTTCCAGGTGCGTCCCGAGGGAGATGCGTTTTATCAGAGCAATTTTGAGCCTTGGAGTCGTTTCCTGACGGGTGTACAGGGCAAGGCTCCTTCGCCCGTTTGGGATCCGATGGAGTACCTGATTCAGCTATGCCATGAGCGTGGCATGGAGTTCCATGCTTGGATCAATCCTTATCGTATGTATATGTCGAAGAGCTTCAATCTGGCAAGCAATCACCTCTATCATCAGCATCCCGAGTACTTCGTGGTGTTCGACGAACGCCTCTACCTCAATCCTGGCCTTCCCGAGAGCCGCGCATGGATTCGCTCGGTAGTGAGCGATATCGTCAGCCGCTACGATGTGGATGCCATCCACATGGATGACTATTTCTATCCCTATCCGGTGGCAGGGAAGGAGTTCAACGATATCTCCACTTTCCAAGCGTATGCTCCGCAGATGGGTTTCAATCCCAGTAGCCGTGCCGATCTGGGCAATTTCCGTCGTCGCAGCGTCAACATCCTTATCAAGTCGATTCACGACGACATCCGTGCCATCAAGCCCTGGGTGCGTTTTGGCATCAGTCCTTTCGGCATCTACCGTAATCAGAAGAGTTGGGAGGGAGGTTCGAATACGAATGGAACCCAATGCTACGATGACCTCTATGCCGATGTACTCCTTTGGGCCCAGTCGGGATGGATCGATTATGTCATTCCCCAGCTGTATTGGGAGATAGGACACAAGGCTGCTGATTATACCACGCTTTGCACATGGTGGGCCAAGAATATCCCTGCACCCTGTCAGCTCTACATCGGTCAGAGCATCGAACGTAGTCTCGATGGCGCCGCCAACAATGCTTCGACGCCATCACTCCTCAATGGCAGCAGGAATTTCCTGTCGAAGATCAATCAGGCACGCGGCGACAAGAACGTGATGGGCAACTGCTTCTGGTATGCCTACCAGGTGGAGGACAATCAGTTCCGCGTTCGTGACTTCATGAAGCAGTCCATCTTCCCCAGCCATGCGATGCCACCGGCTTTCACCAACCTTGATAATGATGCTCCAGACAAGGTGAAAGATTTGGATGGTACGCTGGTGCGTTCGGGCGACAAGGTAGGCTTGTTCCTCAAGTGGTCAGCTCCCAAGCCTGACAAGAAGGACAAGAACGATCCCGTATTATATTATAATGTATATCGTTTTATCAAAGGCGAAATGGTGAATACTCGCAACATGGAGCATCTCTATGTGCAGGTCTCCAAGCCGGAATTCATCGACTACAACATCAGTAACGCGTCAAAATATACCTATGTGGTAACCGCTGTTGACCATTACAACAACGAAGGAAAGACCGCAAAGAAGACGTTCAAAATCAAACTGAAGTAATACTGCATGAAGATACTTTTTGCCGATAGCGGCAGCACCAAGACTCATTGGGCGCTTGTGGAACAGCTTCCCGGTTTACCCAAGATGATTCGTTCGACGCAGACGCAGGGCTTGAATCCACTCTATGTCACGAAGGAGCAGATCACCGAAGCCCTTCGGCAGGTGCTTGCCGACATGGGAGGGATTGATGCGTGCCCCGATGAGCTGCGTTTCTATGGCTCGGGATGCAGCGGGGAACGTGTTCTTGTGGTCGAACGCGCCTTGCGTGCCGCATTGACGCCGATGACGAAGGTCGTGATCGAATCGGACCTTATGGGAGCGGCTCTTGCCTTGAAGACAAAGGGACTGCAATCTTCGGCCGACCCATACATCGCATGCATTATGGGGACGGGTTCCATTGCCGCTCTTTTCGACCCTTCGACACGCACCTTGCAACCCATGCCTGCCTTGGGCTATATCCTTGGGGATGAAGGCAGTGGTGCGTGGTTCGGTCGGCAATTATTGGGCGATTATCTCAAGGGGCAGATGTCCGAGCGAGCACGACAGGCTTTCGAGGACGATTTCGGAGTGATTACTCCCGAGAGCGGCATCAAGCATGTCTATCAGATGCCTTGCCCCAATCGCTATCTGGCTACTTTTGCCGCATTCCTTGGTCGGCATCTCTCATTGGGATATGTCGAGGATCTTGCTTATCGAGGCACGGATGAGTTCTGGCGTCGCAATGTCATGCGCATCGCCGATGTGGACGGCGGCGAGGATGTGGTCGATGTACGTTTGGTCGGCAGCCTGGCTTGGGAGCTTCGATCCATCGTCTTGAAGGTCGCCGAGTCACACGGTTATGTTGTTACTCAGGTGATTAAGGATCCGATAGAAGGCCTTATATAGTGCAAATTTTGCATCTTATAGGTAGCAAATGGACTTGATAAATAAGATTTTTTTGCAAAAACATGGGCGAAATGTTTTTTATTTAAAAAATATTTCATATCTTTGCAGCCGATTTTCGTGATTCCTCTTTATATTTTGAGTGTAGAAAGGGCGATACGAAAAGGTAATTTTTATCACCAACTAAAACAATTCAAATTATTAACTATCCATTTAGTTAATGGCATTTACACCTCACAACGGCGGTCCTAACAGACCCAAACCATCAGGCGCACGCCCTAAGGGTCAGCGCCCAACCATGCAGAACAACAATAACAACAAGGACGAGCATCGCATCAACGATCGCATTCGTGGCGTGAAAGAGGTTCGTCTTGTCGGCGACAACGTGACGATGGGCATCTATCCCATTCAAGAGGCCATGCGTATCGCCGAAGAATTGGAGCTCGATCTCGTGGAGATCAGTGCCACAGCCGACCCACCTGTATGCAAGGTGATGGATTATCAGAAGTTCTGCTACCAGCAGAAGAAAAAAGCCAAAGAGGCCAAGGCAAATGCTGCCAAGGTCGTTGTAAAGGAAATCCGTTTCGGTCCGCAGACCGATGACCATGACTACGAGTTCAAACTGCGTCATGCCAAGGAGTTCCTCCAGGAAGGCTCGAAGGTGAAGGCTTACGTCTTCTTCAAGGGTCGTTCGATTTTGTTCAAGGAACAAGGCGAGGTTCTGCTCGCACGCTTTACGCAGGACCTTCAGGATTTCGGTAAGCCGGACAATTATCCTCCGACACTCGAGGGAAAGCGCATGATTCTTATCTTCTCGCCCAAGAGCGGCAGTCAGAAAAAGAAGGATCAGGGGGCCAAACCCGAAAAGAAGCAACAGACCGTCGAGGTCAAGGGTGCCAAGCCCGAACCTCAGCGCGACGTCACAGAAACCAATCCACTTGCAGCTGCCCTTAAAGAGGCCGGCCTCAAGGGGGAGGAGTAAAGAGCAAGACCGTCCGTCAGGACACGTCAGTATATTCAATTTATTTAATTATTTAACAAAATGCCAAAAGTTAAGACTAACTCCGGTGCCAAGAAGCGTTTCCCGCTCACCGGATCAGGAAAGATCAAGAGAAAGCACGCTTACAAGAGCCACATCTTGACCAAGAAGACTAAGAAGCAGAAGCGTAATCTTACTGGTTTCTCCATTTTGGATAACGCCAACAAGACCAACGTTCGCGAGCTCCTTTGCCTTAAGTAATCAAGGGTTCTTCTAGTCTTTTCTCAAATCTATTAACAAAACAGCTGTATTAAGTGGGTCACGTACCCCGCGGCGTTTAAAAAACTTTTACACTATGCCACGTTCGGTAAATCACGTAGCGTCACGTGAAAGACGCAAGAAGATTCTCCACCTCACCAGAGGTTACATTGGTGCCCGCAAGAATGTGTGGACCGTTGCTAAGAATACCTGGGAGAAGGG
>JAFZTS010000074.1 GCA_017618715.1 Bacteroidales bacterium | reverse complement strand
GCTGACAATTGTCGGAGCGAATAACTCTCGGCATTCGAGGCAAGGCCTGTGAATCCTGCCCATTTCAGCGAACCGTCGGGCCAATAGGCCAACGGATAGCATTCGATGTCACCATCATTCAGGCGGAACTGGTCTTTGGGTTGCACCTTGCCTCTTTCGAAAGGAACGCCGAAACGCACGGCAATAGTATCTTCGGTAGGACGTTCGATCCAATGCAAGGTGATTCCCGTGGCTGGTGATTCGGAGAGAGGTTCGGTGCGACAAGAGAAGTTGGTGAGACGCAGGCGGCTCCAAGTGGTACGCACGCCGAACCATCCGCTGGTCAAAGGTCGTGGATCGCGGAAGTCCACAAGGCATTCCCCGTCGATGAAGTAGCGGATTCGTGTGCCATCGGCTTCGATGCGGATGTGTCGCCACTGGTTGGGCACATTTAGATGTGCCTCGTCGGTGTATTCCTGCAGGATGGCCGGCACGGGATAGGATTCTCCTCCTTGGTTGGCCTCCCCTTGGTATCGGCGGAAGCGGGTCGTCTTGTTGTAGTTGCCACCATAGCCCAGATAATACAGTTGCAGGGTGTAACAGTTCTTGAAGATGCCCTGTCGTTGCTTCATTCGTGTGAATACTGAACCGTCCTTTACCACGGGGTCGGACGCCATCCAGAAGCAGTTGAGGTCGCTCACGCGGTCTCCTTCCCTGCCCTCGTCCATCAGGCAGGCGTCGTATTCGATGATGGTGCGCCCCTCCATCCTTTCGTTGCGCCAGATTGTCATCCCTTTGGGCGAAGTTACTTCGAGTGTGTCTCCAAGGAACTGGATGCGGTAGTCGGGCGACTCGCTTTCGATGATCCAATGGGCGGCAAATGACTTGCTGTCGAGACACGATGGCAGGGTGTCGGCCTGTAGTGAGAACGACATCACGCAGAGGGCAAGTGTCAGCAGATGGGTTATAGTTCGCATAATGTGTGTGTTGTGGTAAAACAACCCCCGCCACAGAGTCTGAAGCGGGGGCATATGGGAATCCGAGAAAGGATTAAAGGTTAGGATTGACCTTGCTCCACTCCGAGATGGGAGGAACAATGTCAAGGGTAACGAGCTCGTCGCGCATCTTGCAGAGGTGCTCGTACGAAGCATCGAGGCTGGCCATCTCCTCAGGAGTACCTTCTGGGTTGACGTAGGTGCAGCCACGCTCGTCCATGGTGGTGTCCATGGCCATCATGATGTGGTTGTACTTGGCATCGTTGCAATAGGTGCCTGCAGGCCAACGGAAAGGCTCGCCACCCATCACCGAACGAATCATTTCGACAGCGCAGTACGATGGGCTCTGGAAAGAGCTACGGCCGCGGAGCTCAATGATCTTGGCACCGCCCTTGGTCACAGCCTTCTTCATTTCTGCCCACTCCTCGTTCGAGAACTCAGGTGTGCCGACAAGGTCAGAAAGGGTGCGATCGCCGATCTTCACCTTGCTTCCGAATACTGCCATCTGCTCTCCGTGGCCACCGAAGGTGCGGCAACCGGTGATGCTCGACTGCAGTACGTGGAACTTCTTGGCCAAAGCGCTCTGCAGACGGGTAGAGTCGAGGGCGGCAAGAGTAGTAACCTGGCTTGGCTTCAAACCGGAATAGAGAAGAGTTACGAGACCGGTGAGGTCGGCTGGGTTGAAGATGATAACAACATGCTTTACATCGGGGCAATATGCCTGGATGTCCTCGCCAAGACCGCGTGCGATCTCACAGTTGCCCTTCAGCAGATCCTCGCGGGTCATGCCTGCCTTACGTGGAGCACCACCCGAAGAGATGATATACTTGGCATCGGTGAAGGCTTCCTTGACGTCTGTAGTCCAGGTGATGTTGGCACCTTCGAAACCACAGTGGAACATTTCCTCGGCTACACCCTCAAGACCGGGAGCGTAAACGTCATAAAGGCAAATGTTTGGGGTCAATCTCATGGTGAGTGCGGTCTGTACCATGTTGGAGCCAATCATACCTGCGGCGCCAACAATAACGAGTTTGTCGTTAGTCAAATAAGTTGCCATTGCTTTATTGTTTTAATGATAATCGAATATTGTATTTATTGCTTGGGAATATTATAACGTTGCAAATTTACTATTTTTAAATGTAATTTACACAGAAAAAGCAAAATAATGAACTTCCAAGGCTCATTATTTTGCTATAAAAGTCTGCTTTGAAAAGTATATTTGGCATTTTTTGGCACCCAATCCAAGGGCTATGCTATTCGCTTTGTCCGGTGTGCCTACTTCCCTGCCTGGATGTTGACAATGACGCGCGAATTGCTCGGGTCGTTGCTGATGATGGTAAGGTGCTGATTGATGCTGCGCTTCTTGGTCTTGGAAGGATCGAAGGTGACGCGCATTTTGGTTGCTTCGCCCGGCTTCAACGAAGTCTTCTCGATGGTGGTCTTGAAGGCCTCGGCATCGTCGTGCTGTACTTTGCGTATCTGGAGTGTCTCCTTGCCGGTGTTGCGCACGGTCAGCTCGCGAGTGCGGGTATTGTTGCCGCGCTCAAAGTCGAGGATGGTGTTCGAAACCTCAATTTCGGGCGCATTCTGGCGCTGTTCCTTGGAGAGTTTGCTGAAATCCTCCCAGATGTCGGCCAACAACGTTATGTGGTTGTTCTTCATCCTCGTCTCCTGTCCCCTCACGTAGATGTCAATCACGTCGGTGCGCGTGCCCCAGTCCTTCACCTTTTCGGTCTCGAAGGTCACCAGCACACGTCCCTGCTGCTTGGGCTCAATCACTTCGGGATCGCAGTCGATGTGGATG
>JAFZTS010000073.1 GCA_017618715.1 Bacteroidales bacterium | reverse complement strand
GAGGATGTGGTCGCGGTTCTGGGCTTTTGCCTGATTCGAAAGGGGAGCACACAACAGGAAAAGCAGCGCTGAGATTGTTATGAACGATATCTTCTTCATTTCGCAGACAACGTTTTAGGCCTTTCGGACATCCTTGGCCGTCTTGAGGTTGTAGAAGACAAGGAGCGCGAGGATGACGAGGAAAATGATGGAGAACAGGGGGCGAAGTTCGGGCGTCAGGCCACCCTTGCGTGCATCGGCATAGATGTAGGTCGAAAGTGTCTCGACGGTGCCTGATCCTTTGGTGAACAGGGTGACTGCAAAGTCATCGACCGACAGGGTGATGGCGAGGATGAAGCCCGAGATCATGCCCGACTTCAATTCGGGGATGATGACCTTGCGAAGCGCCTGCATCGGTGTGGCTCCCAGGTCGAGAGCGGCTTCGTAGAGGTTGGGATTCATCTTCATGAGTTGCGGCATGACGTTGAGCACCACGTAGGGCGTGCAGAAGGCGATGTGGGCGCAGATGACGCAGAAGAGACCACGGCCGATGCCGAGGAAGACGAAGAGCAGGAAGATTGAGATACCCGTGATGATGTCGGGATTGATCATCGGGATGTTGTTGGTGAAGGTGATGGCCTGACGTATGCGACCATGGCGCATGTTGTGGATGCCAATGGCGGCAAATGTGCCGAGGATGGTCGAGACGGCTGCGGCAACGAGTGCGATGAGCACGGTGTTGTAGATGGCGTTGTTGAGCGCCTCGCCTGCTTCTCCCATCAGCAGGTTGCGGTAGAGGTTGGTCGAGAAGCCCGTCCATGTACCCAGCACCTTGGCTTCGGTGAACGAGAAGACAAGGATGAGCAGGATGGGAGCATAGAGCAGCAGCATCAGGATCCAGATATATGCGTTGGCAAATACTTTCTTCATTTTAAGGGACGTTACTCTTCATTGTCGAAGAATGAGGTGAGACCGATCAGTATCAGCACGATGAGGGAGAGGGCAGCGCCATAGCCTAGCAGGCCGGCATTGATGTTCTCCTGGATGAGGGTGCCGAAGAGCTTCACGTTGTTCATGGTGAGCAGTTCGGCCAAGGCAAAGGTCGAAATGGTGGGCATAAACACCATCACGATGCCACTATAGACACCTGGCATCGAGAGGGGTAGAAACACTTCGGTAAACACTTTTCGTGGCGAAGCTCCGAGATCCTGCGCTGCTTCGATGAGCGAACCATCCATCTTGAGCATCGTATTGTATATGGGATAGACCATGAACGGCAGGAAGTTATAAACCATACCGAAGACCAGCGCGCCTTCGCCCAAAGGCAGATGGGCAAAGTCGAAGAGCGCTACAGTTGCGAGCGTGCGAAGCAGCACGTTGATCCACATCGGCAGGATGAAGAGCGAGGCCATCACCTTGGGCAATCGGTACTCGGTTTTTGCCATGAAGTAGGCGGCGGGATAACCGAGTAGGATGCATAGGATGGTTGTGATCATTGCTATGCCGATGGAATAAATGAGCGTGTTGAGCGAATCGGTCGAGAGGAAGAACTTATGGAAGTTGTGCAATGACCACTGACCTTCGGCATCCTGGAAGGAGTAATAGACGATCATAACCAGAGGCATGATCACAAAGATGGTCAGGATAATGGCGTATGGCCACGCCCAATTCGCTCGGTTTGCAAGTATTTTCGACATCATATATCTTATCACGAATTATCGTATTTTCGAAAAATTAATTGTAAATTATTAATTGTTAATTGATAATTCGGATGTCCTCGGGATTAATGCGGATACCGACCATATCCCAATCCTCCCAAACGTCGTTAGTATCGACCTGGATGGTCGTGCCGTTCTTGCACTTCACGTCGATGAGGTAGTGGTTGCCTTTGTAGAGGATGTTGCGAATCTGACCTTCGGCAGTGCCGTCGGCAGGATCGTCGAGCATATCCACTTTGTCGAAATCGACTGCAGCCTTGACTTGCGTGCCTTTGGCAAGCGTCAATGGCTTGGTCTCGAAGCTTGCACCCAGCATGTTGATGTGTGTGGAATCGACAACCGTGGCAGGAATGGTGTTGAAGAGGTTCTTGCGAGGCATGACATGAATATTCTCAGGAACTACGCTCATTCCGACCTCCGAATCGACGGGATAGGCGGTGTAGTTCTGCACCTGAATCTCGTAGCCATCGGGTGTCTGGACGAGCATTTCGTAGTGGATACCCTTGAAGATGCACGACGAGACGCGGCCTGTCCATTGTCCATCGCTCGGCACCTTATGCAGCACTACATCCTCGGGACGAATCACCACGTCGATGGGGGCGTTGGGTTCGAAGCCCTTGTCGATGCACTCGAAATCCTTACTCATGAAATTCACCAGATAGTCGCGCTTCATCGTGCCGTTGAGGATGTTGCTTTCACCGATGAAGTCGGCCACGAAGGGGTTGGCTGGCTCGTTGTAGATGTCGGTGGGTGTGCCAATCTGCTGGATAACACTGTCGTTCATCACGACGATGGTGTCGGACATTGACAGGGCCTCCTCCTGGTCGTGGGTGACAAAGATGAAGGTAATGCCAAGGTCGCGGTGCATCTGCTTTAGTTCGAGCTGCATATCGACACGCAGTTTGTGGTCGAGGGCCGAGAGCGGCTCGTCGAGAAGCAGCACCTGGGGACGGTTGACGATGGCACGAGCAATGGCCACGCGCTGCTGCTGTCCTCCCGAGAGTTCGTTTACGTTGCGTTCCTCGTATTCGTTCATACCTACGATGCGGAGTGCCGACATGACACGTGTGTCGATTTCGTCCTCGCTCGCCTTCTGGAGTTTCAGGCCGAAAGCCACGTTGTCATAGACATTAAGATGCGGAAAGAGAGCATAGCGCTGGAACACCGTGTTGACGGGACGCTGATAGGGCGGCAGATCGGAAATGTCCTTGCCCGAGAGCAGTATCTTGCCTTCTGTCGGCTTCGTAAAACCGGCAATAATGCGTAGCAGAGTGGTCTTGCCGCATCCCGACGGACCCAGCAGGGTCACAAATTCACCACGCTTGATGTTCAGACAGACATCGTTGAGCACCACCTTATTGTCGTCGAAACGCTTGGTGACGTGCTCCACCTGAATAATGTAGTCGTTGTTATTCATTTACCCATAATAAAACATAACACGGTGCAAAGATACCACAAATCTGTGACTATTCAAAATAATTGTGGACAAAACTGTATTTTTCCATAGCATTATGGTGGCTAAGGGAATAAAAATACAAATATTATTTGCCAAATAATCTTTTTACGAAAGATTTTTTGGAACAATCCGAATTATTCATTATCTTTGCGCCACACATTTCAAATTGTCGAACACAAAACACACTTATACAATGAAACATCTTCTTCCTATTCTTTTTCTCGGCTTCATGACTACAGCGTGCAGCCAGGAACCACAGCAGCGGGGCAATCTGCAGATGGGCGACTACGGATACCTTTATTGCCATATGTCAGACCACGGACAGTGGACCGCCTATGCTCTTTCGCGAGACGGACTGCATTACCACGACCTGCTTTGCGGTGACTCCATCTTCTCGGCTTTCGAGATGGCCAAGATCGAAGGAGGCACACGTGATGCGTATATCTGCCGCAAGATTGATGGATCGGGCTACCTGATGGTGACCACCGATATGAACAACTCGATGACCAAACGGATGAACAAAGGTGGCGAGTGGGAGAACTTCGGCATCGACCTGCTCACCAGTGACGACCTCATCCATTGGCAATCGACGTCGTTCGACTTCCGAAAGGGCCTTTCGATCTTCTGTGATGGCGACGACACGACGAATCCTGCCTATAAGGATTTCAGCACCATCTGCCGTGTATGGGCTCCGCAGATTATTTGGGACGGCGACTATCGTTGGGCTGATGGCACGAAGGGCGGCTATATGATCTACTATTCGCTGCTCAACCGCCCTGAGGAGGATTACGATCGTATGTACTATTCGTATGCTGACCGTACTTTTACCCGCCTTACGCAACCACGCGTACTCATCGATTGGGGTTATGCTACGATTGATGCTGACATCAACTGGCTCGACACCGACCAGCAGTATCATCTTATGATCAAGAAGGAAGGTGGCCAGCCAGGTCTCTTCACTTCGGCCTCTCCATCACTCTTGGGGCCATGGCCTGAGCCCGATGACAAGGATTTTGTCAACTTCGAGGGCAACAAGAAGTGCGAGGGTGTCTCAGCCTTCCAGATTGCAGGCGAGGAAGGGTGGCGCATCGGCTACATCGAGTATAGCAGCAATCCCAAGAACTATCGCATCTGTAAGGCCGACAAGAATATGCGCAACTTCTCCGATCCGCACAATATCGAGGGCGTGAATGGTCCACAGCATGGCTCGTTCCTGCGCCTTACTCAGGAGGAATATGAACGACTGCAGAATTGGAGCGATGGCGAAGAGGCTATGCACCTTGCTCCGGATGTTAGTAATCCTGTAATATCCGGGTTGTTCGCTGATCCCGAGATTCTTTATTCCGAAAAGACGCGTCGTTATTATCTCTATCCCACCACCGATGGTGTGGAGGGATGGCAGAACCACGACTTCCGTGTCTATTCTTCGCCCGATATGCGTCGTTGGCACGACGAGGGCGTGATGCTCGACCTACAGAAAGATGTGACTTGGGCGGACAAGTGTGCTTGGGCACCCTGCATCATCGAGAAGCCTGTCTATGCCGACGGCTCGAAGACGAAGGTGAAAGGCTACAAGTATTACTATTACTTCGTGGCTGAGGGTAAGATTGGTGTGGCGGTGGCAGACGATCCTGCCGGGCCGTTCCGCGATGCGCTGGGTCGTCCGTTGCTGACTCGAGAGGACAGCACTGAACCAGGTCAAGTCATTGACCCCGATGTCTTCTTGGATCCAAAGTCGGGCAAGTATTATCTCTATTGGGGCAATTCATTCCTCGCCTGCTCGGAACTTGCCGACGACATGGTGAGCATCGTGCCAGGTTCGACCCGCTATCTCATCCCAAGGGATAAGAAAAGGGATTTCCATTACAATGAGGGAACCTACGTCTTCTATCGCAATGGACTCTATTATTTCATGTGGAGTGAGAATGATACCCGCTCGGCACTCTATCAGGTGCGTTATCTGATCAGTGATTCCCCTACGGAACTTGTTCGCAATGGTCAACCGGCGCAGGTAGAGCGTCAGGTGGTGCTGAAACAGAACCCAAGGCTTCAGATTTTTGGCACGGGACATCATTCGGTGATACAGGAGCCAGGTGCTGACCAGTGGTACATTGTCTATCATCGCTTTGCACGTCCCGATGCTATAAAGAAAGGCTGGGCTGCCGGCTACAATCGTGAGGTTTGTATCGACAAAATGGAGTTCAATGCTGATGGTACCATCAAGCCAGTTGAAGTAACGCTTTAGTTTAATTGTTCTATAAATGAGAATAGGACGCATGCCCAAGCTTGAGGCTGCGTCCTATTCATCATCTGTCTCGTGATAAAGGCGGTGGGGCGGAATGATTGAGAGGATGTCGGGATGATGGTGGGTGCCGATGCTGATGGAAAATCCGGCATCGAGTAGTTGACGGGCGAGTTGTGGCCCTTTGCGGAAACCGTGAATAATTAGGGGAGGGGTATTTTCACTCGTCCCCTTTGAATGTGTCATATAAGGCTTGGCTTCGGCTATGACCTGGCTCCAAAGTTTGACACAGTGGATGATGACGGGTTTGCCCAATGACTGGGCGGATTGGAGTGCCGCACGAAAGGCGGAGAGTTGCAGGTCGAGGGGTGTGGAACAGAGCCCGTCGAGACCACATTCGCCGATGGCGACAAAGTAAGGGTCGTCGCGGTACTGTTCCACAGCACGTAGGAATGTATTGATGCTACTTTCGGTGAGGTGCCAGGGATGGAGTTGGATGCTGTAGTACTGACGTTCGTCGAGTGGCTTATTGCGATTGGCTTCAACGACGGCACCCACCCCCTCGGCTGGAACCGAAAGGATGGATCCTGGACGGCCGGGAGTGTGGGTGTGTATGTCGGTAAAGGGGAGCAAGGGGCTCGAGGGGTTAAGAGGGGTTCGAGGGGTAATTGATGTTGCGATGGCATCGCAACAGACGGAACTGGATATGCAGGGTTCTGTGGTTATTTTTTGAACGACTTTTGGCCTGGGCTTATGGAGATTCGGCCCTTGCCTTCTTGCACGGGACGACCGAAGAGGTCGTAGTGAAGGATGACGGGGGCGTCGTCGATGGTGATGGTTTCTATGCCCGAGGCATTATAGACGCGCACTTCGATGGCTGCGGGTATGGACGATGATCCAGCGGGATCGGAGAGTTTGAGGAGTTGCTCGTCGCCATAAGCATCGCGATAGTAGGGACGGGCATAATATTTCTTCATACCCTTTGCTTCGGTGAGCGTACCGCTGATGGTGATGGTGTCGGACTGGGCACTCATAGCTATATCTACATCGTTGCCGATGGTAAACGCAGGTTGGACATTGGTGCTTTGACCAGTATAGAATCGGATGCCCATGCGGTCTGAGAACTTGCCACCCGCGTTGCTGACAATCAGTTGGAACTCAATCTCGCCATCTACCTCGCATCGTTCGGTAAGAAGTTGAGGCGCTTCGACAAGCAGGAGTGAAGCAGGTGATTCCTCGGTGAACTTGGACGAGAAGGCGATTGGTATATTGGTAGGACAATCTTGCATCTCATAGCCCATCGGGATGTTGTAAGCGTGGAGTCGTGCACTCCATTCGCCTTCCTGAGTGATCTTGAAAGGAATCTTGGCTGTGTAGGTTCCGCCTGCAGGAATGAAGACGTGCAGGTCGGGACAGTCGCAG
>JAFZTS010000072.1 GCA_017618715.1 Bacteroidales bacterium | reverse complement strand
TCCCCGAGGACTTCGGCCTGCGCTGCGACAACCGCTGGGTCACCTTCCGCAATGAGGCAGGCATCGGACTGCAGTTCAGCATGGACGAACGCTTCAACTTCAACGCCTACAACTACAGCACCGACAACCTCACGCGCGCCGTCTATCAGTACCAGCTGCAGAAGCAGCAGGGCGTCACGCTCAACCTCGACTACTCGACCACGGGCGTGGGTTGCGATGCCTGCTACGTGCTCGCACCCTACCAGACCAAACCCGCGACCTATCGCCGCAACATCACCATCAGACCCATCAAATAACCACACATAACATCATGCACAACATAACAAGAATCCTCCTGCCCCTGGCTGCAGGAATCGTCACCCTCACCAGCTGCCGGCAAGACGCTGCATTGAGCATCAAGGAGATGGTACAATCGACGCGCGACAACTACTACCAGACCATACAGCCCGTCACGCCCGCACAGGCTGACCAGACCATCACGATCGACCCCAGCGCCACAGCACAGACCATCAAGGGCTTCGGCACCTGTTTCAATGAACTCGGCTGGGCGAGTCTCAAGATTCTCCCCGAACAGACGCTGAAGGAAATCTTTGCAGAGCTCTACGAACCCGGCAAGGGTGCTAACTTCAACCGCGCACGTATGTCGATCGGAGCCAACGACTTCGCTCTTGATTACTATTCTTGTGACGATACCGACAACGACTTCGAGTTGAAAGACTTCAGCATCGAGCGCGACAAAGAAACCCTTATCCCCATGATGAAGCATGCTCTTTCAGCCAATCCCGATATCTACTGGTTTGCTTCACCCTGGTGTCCACCTCGATGGATGAAAAAGACCAAGCATTATGCCGAACGCGCCATGACTCAACAGATGATAGATCGCATGAAGCAAGCCGCCGACAATGCCAACAAAAAACGTGGTTCCCAGCCTGGTGAAGAAGGCGGTGTCAGTGCTACCTCAGGATTCTTTTCCGACGACCCCTTGGCTTTCCGTATGGATCCTCAACAGAATGATGCCAAGCCAAATGAGGAGGGGGTCGAAGGTCAGACTTCCTTCAACATGAAGCCCGAATATCTTGATGCCTATGCCCGATACTTCGGCAAATTCGTAGATGCATATAAGACAGAGGGCATCGACATCAAGATGGTGATGCCGCAGAACGAACCTAATTCGGCACAACCTTATCCAGCATGCTGTTGGCTGTCGCGTGACCTGAACATCTTCGTGGGGCAATATCTTGGCCCCGAGATGGCCAAACGCGGAGTAGATGTGTATTTCGGCACCTGCGAACGTCCTGACCCCGCAAAGATAGACACCCTCCTGCAAGACCCCAAATCAAGCAAATATGTCAAGGGCGTTGGCTTCCAATGGGCTGGCAAGGAGGCACTCCCAACGATTTACAAGAACTATTCGGGCATCGATCTCGTCGAGAGCGAGCAAGAGTGTGGCAACGGCAAGAACAACTGGGAGGGTGCCATGCACTCATGGGATCTTCAGCGCGAATATTTTGCCAATGGCGTGACGCAATACTACTATTGGAACACTTCCCTCTTCTATGAGAGGCCTTCGCGCTGGGGATGGTATCAGAACTCGCTTGTCACCGTCAATGAGGAAGACAAGACCTGGACATTTACGCCAGAATACTACGAGCTCAAGCACCTCAGTCACTTCGTGATAACTGGAGCCAAAAAACTCGTCCTCGGCGGTTCCTATAACGAAGCGCTCGGCTTTGTCAACCCTGATGGAAGCATTGTCCTCATCATTGGCAACCAGGACGATGTTGATGCCAACATCGTCCTGCAACTGGGCAAGGAAAGCCTCAATGTCACCATCCCCGCAGGAACCCTCAACACCATCGTTCTTTGATTGGTTTACATTTGTTTATACATAATCATTAAATCCAAACACATGAAAAAAATCTTATTCTGCATTTGTACTATGGCAGCAACAACCGCTTTTGCACAGCTCAAGCTCACTTCCGACAACATCGACGAGGTTCTGAAGGCCATGACACTCGAAGAGAAGGCCACCCTCGTAGTAGGTTACAACGAGTACATGTCATCCTTCTTCACAGGTGGCGACAACGGCATGTTGGGCCAGAATGCCGACCGTGTGCCCGGTGCCGCCGGACAGACACAGGCCGTCGAGCGCCTCGGCATACCCATCACCGTTCTCACCGACGGCCCCGCTGGTGTGCGCATCGCCCCGACACGTGAAGGTACCAATCAGACCTTCTATGCCACCGGTTTCCCCATCGGCACCCTCCTCGCTTGTACTTGGGACCAGGAACTCATCGAGGCCGTAGGCCGCAGCATGGGCAACGAAGTGCTCGAATATGGCTGCGACGTGCTGCTCGCACCCGGCATGAACATCCATCGTTCACCACTCTGCGGTCGTAACTTCGAGTACTTCTCGGAGGATCCACTCGTGGCCGGCAAGGTGGCTGCCGCCTATACTCGCGGCATACAGAGCAACGGCGTGGGCGTTTCGCTCAAGCACTATGCCGTAAACAGCCAGGAGACCAACCGCATGGAATGCGACGAGGTCGTTGACCAGCGCGCCCTGCGAGAAATCTACCTCAAGAACTTCGAAATTGCCGTGAGGGAATCGGACCCCTGGACCATCATGTCGTCGTATAACAAGCTGAACGGCGAATATACCCAGCAGAGCCGCGACCTGCTCACCACCATCCTGCGTGACGAATGGGGCTTCAACGGCATCGTGATGACCGACTGGACAGGTGCCCGCGACATCGCAGCTCAGCTGCATGCCGGCAACGATCTCATGGAACCAGGCATGCCTTCACAGTCACAGGATGTCATCAATGCCGTCAAGAACGGCAAGCTCGACGTGGCCGACCTCGACATCTGCGTAAGGCGTTTGCTCGAATATGTAGTCAAGACTCCTTCGTTCAAAGGTTACAAGTACAGCGACAAGCCCGACCTGAAGGCACACGCTGCCGTCACCCGCCAGTCTGCAACTGAGGGCATGGTGCTCCTGAAGAACGAGGCCGGCACACTGCCTCTACAAGGCACGCCGACCGTGGCTTTGTTCGGTGTTACTTCATACGACTTCATCGCTGGTGGCACAGGCTCGGGCAATGTCAACAAGGCATATACCGTTGATCTTGTCGAAGGTCTTACCCAAGCCGGGCTTAAGGTTACCGATGACCTCTGCAGCTTCTATAAGAAATACATCACCTTCGCCAAGGCCAAATACGACATCAGCCGTGCTGCATCGTTCTGGGATCAGCTAGGCTCCGTACAGGCTCCCGAGCTTGATGTAGCGCGCTACACCATCGACCAACAGGCTCTCAAGGCCGACTTGGCCATCGTGACCATCGGTCGTCAGGCCGGTGAAGGCGGCGACCGCACCATCGACGGTGACTTCACACTCAGCGCCCTGGAGCGTGACCTGCTCAACAACGTCAACGAGGCATTCCATGCACAAGGCAAGAAGGTGATTGTCATCATGAATATCGGCGGCCCCATCGAGACTGCATCGTGGAAGGGTCTTGCCGACGCCATCCTCCTCGCATGGGCTCCCGGACAGGAGGCCGGCAACTCGGTAGCCGATCTGCTCACCGGCAAGGCCAATCCTTCGGGCAAGCTCACGATGACGTTCCCCGTTAGCATCATGGACATCCCGTCGAGCCGCAACTATCCCAATGTACTTCCCGAAGTGGCAAGTTCGGAGTTCTCGTTTGGTGGTGGCAAGCCCGAAAAGAAGAACGTGGACTACACCCTGCATGCCGAGGGCATCAACGTGGGTTACCGCTTCTTCGACACCCAGGGCGTGGAGGTAAGCTATCCCTTCGGCTATGGTTTGAGCTACACTACCTTCGCCTACAGCAAACCGACCGTGAAGGCAACGCGTACGGGCTTCCAGGCAACCATCACAGTGACCAATACTGGCAGCGTGGCCGGTAAGGAAGCGGTCCAGCTCTATGTCGCTGCGCCAGCAGGAGGACTTGCAAAGCCTGCCAAGGAGCTTCGCAGTTTCGCCAAGACACGTCTGCTGCAACCAGGCGAAAGCCAAGTGCTCACCTTCGACGTGACCAACTACGGTTTGGCTTCGTTCAACATCGACACCCAATGCTGGGAGTCACCCGCCGGCAAGTACCAGGTGCTCTTCGGTGCCAACGTCGAGGATATTCGCGCCACCGGCATCTACACGCTCAGCAAAGCGTACAGCCTGCAGGCACATGACGTGCTTCGTCCAAACCGCGACCTCTGATACTTCAACTACATAACAAAAATCCCCCGTCACTCTTGATGATGCGAGTGACGGGGGTTTTTGTGAGATATGGAGGCCACGTTCAGCAACCTAAACGCGTAGGATTATTGCTGATTCTCTTCGATGAAGATCACCTTTCTGCCACGATGGATATAGATACCGGGCGAGGTGGGCTTGTGACCGAGACGGAAGCCCTGCAGCGTGTACCACTCGGTGTCGTCGGCCTGCTCACGTTCGATGAGACTGATGCCATTGAGTTCGGCCAGATCGATGACAAAGGGTTCCCACGGCGTGCCGATGTTGGCATCGGAGCTGAACGAGAGTGCGTCACAGATGGTGATGATGTCGTCGTCAAGCGCTGCACGAATCTCCATGGGCTGTCCGCTGCCCTGTCCGCTGATGAGCAGGTAGTAGAGGCCGCTATTGGCTGCGGCTACGGCTGCACCTCGGCATTCATTATCGACAAAGGCCCCTAGCTCGGCTGAGATGACATCGTCGTTGCCATCGACGAGGCGGATCACCATCGACATGTTGTCGGGATACCAAGAGGGATCGACAGGCGAGAAGACGGCCAAGGAATCTTCGGTCTGTTCGTCTTCCTCGTAGCGGGCACGGGCAGTTTTGGCAGCGGGACCTGAGGGATAGACGAACACCTTATCAGTGTCGGCGTTGCTCCAGTAAAGGTAACCCTTACCCGACTCCATGACGTGAAGGTTGCCTTCCCATCCGTTGGGGCCGAAGTAGGCAAAGCCCTTCTGCGACTTCACCTGGTCGCCTGGCTGCGGGTCGGCACCGGCCAGTGCCTGGTCGGGTGTCATGTTAGAGGCGGGCAGATAAGCTATCCAGTTCCAGCCGTTATGGGCTAGGGTGACGGGAGTGTCGTATAGCTTGACGGGTTCGCCGGTCACGGGCAGCGGTGTAGGCAACGGTGAGCTGGTGTCGAGCTCGGTGAGCGCCATCTTGTACATCACATTGGCATGGATGTTGTCAAGCACGCCGTCCCAATAGACACCGTTGCAATAGTAGGTACCGGTGCTACGATCCTTGATATAGACGTTCCACGAGGTGAGGTCGTTGAAGACTTCCGACGTTAAGGTGTTGGCGGGTTCGACACCAAGCGAAATCCAGTTCCAGTTGGGCTTCAGTTCGAGCTGCTGCTCAATGAACTTGCTCTTGGTGAACATGACGGGCACGTCGAAGTTGCCGTAGTTCACCGAGGGGTCGAAGCTGACATCGACGGCCCCACCGGCAAGGGAGACGTTGACACTGGAGTAGGCTACACCAGTGGAGGCATCCCAGATGCGGAAGGAGACAGGCTTGTCCAGATCGACATTGACAATCTTGCCGTTCACGCTCTTCTGCGGCGTACCATAGACGCTCATGGCTACGTAGGATGTACCACGGAAGGGTTCGATGTTGGCTATGCCACGGCATTCGCCGTCAATGAATGCGGCCACGCAACTCTCACGATTGCCCATGAGGATACCGTTGATATAAATCTGACCGACGATGCTCATTGCACTCTCATACTTGTCGGGATCGACGCTCCAGTTGGGCATCTTGCCGCGAACCTTGGCGATGATGCGCAGCGGTTCGAGAATCTCGTCGTTGCCCTGCAGACCCAGCGTGACATCATAGTTGCCCACGCTCAACAGCGGCTTCACCCAGAACCGCAGCGTCTTGGTGGACTGCGGAGCCAGCTCGCCAGTGGTCTCGATAGGAGAACCGTCGATGGCATCGACCAGCGAGAGCCATGTGGGTATATTGTATAAGGTATAATACTCGGTCTTACTACCCTTGTTGACGATGTCGACGTTGAAATAGGTGTCTTCGCCATACTGCTTGATGACGGTGACGCTGTCCTTGGTCCACTTCAAGGTGTTGAGCTGCACGTAGGCCGTCCAGCGAATGGGTGCCGACTTGTTGCCGTGCAAGTCGTGGATCTGATCGACGGTGATGTTGAGCGTACTGCCTTCGAGTTCGCGAGCCTCCACACCGGCGGTGTTTCTCAAATTGATGACCACCTTGCGCTCGGAGGCCACAGGCACGGCGCTGATACGCTGCTCGACCGCGGCGTTCTTGAGTGGTGGGGCGAAAGAGGACGAGGGGTCGGATTGTTGCGATGACATCGCAACATACTGGACGGACAGGTCGGAACCTGGGGCCATGTCGTCGAGGGTAAAGAGCTTGCTGGGTACGCCATAGACCTCGCCGTCCACTTCGAATGGATAGTAGGCCACAAGGCCGCGCGAATAGACGTCGGCAGTGTCGAGGGTGTGGTACATGTTCTGGAGCAGGCGTTCCTCGGAGAGTGTTGCCTTCCAGATACGCAGTTCGTCGAACATTCCCTTGGAGTTGCGACCAATGGTCATCGTAGCACCATCGAGCACGGGCATTTCGCGTTCGGCGATGACCGCCGTGCGCTTGCCATCGACATAGAAGCCGGCTGACTGTCCGCGCACGACGTTAAGGGCCAAATGGTGCCATTCGCCGGACTTCGCCACTTCGGGTGTTGCCACGGTGAGTGACTTCGTACCGTAGTCGAGCACGATATTCTTTTCGGCATCGTAGTGGAGGTTGAGACGATAGGCATCCTTCGAGCCTGCCTCGAATATGCCTTCCTCACCTTCGCTTGTCGCGTCGCTGAGGTTCCACAGTTCGATGGCGTAACTCTCGTCGATGTAAGTATTGATTTTCCCGATATTCACGCTCACACCGGCGGCATCCTTCACGTTCTCCAGACCAAAGGCAAAGTTCGTGTTGTTGATCACCCAATTCCGGTTCACCTGGAAGTCATGGGTGTGGCGCGAATCGGCAGCCACGTCGCCATGGCCTTCGTTCATCGGCCAATAGTTCATCAAACCATAGACATAACTGTCCTTAGCCTGGTACCTCGTGGCAGCGACATCGTTCAGGTCGCGGCAGATGCCGTAGAGGGCGAGGTCGTGCATTGCGCCCACCAGGTTGCCGAGATAGAGGTAGTTATCGTCGTTGTAGCCGATGGCAGCCAGGGCATCATCGTCGACTTTCTTCTTGTTGAAGAGGGGGATGGTCCGCGTGCCGGCCTGGGCGATGGCCGAAATAGTCATATCGGACATCTTGAAGTTGAGGGCTAGGAATGTCCACTCGTCCTTGGGCAGCACTTCGTTGCTGACGAGCTGCCTGTCATTGCCGACACTTACAACCAAGTGTCCAGCCTCGTCGATAGCGATAATAAAACGGTTGCGACCATGCATCAGCAAGCTGCCTGGCTCGGACCATAACATCCATACGCCGATGGTGCAGTCACCATTCATGAAGATGGGGTTGATGGTGACCTGGTTGTCGTCGCCGTCCAGACGCTTGGCCACTTCGTGCTGCACGGTCTGGTTGTTGAGCTTGGCGGTGATGATGATATTCTTGTCAGAAACGTAGCCGGGGACAATGTCCTCGTTGAACTCTACGCTGAGGTCGTCGCCGTAGCCCAAAATGCCGTTGGCAGGCGTGGGTGTGGTAAGCTGGCATGGTGCCATATTGTCCTTCACGACGGCAATCGCATCGCTATAGACATAGATAGGTTCTTTGTCGTACTTCGTCATCGTATAGGCACGGAAAGTATAGGTGCCTTGCGGGTAGAAATTGTCGTCCTTCATGTCGTAGAAGAGGCGCAGATCGCCTTCGTCGGGCAACGGTTGGCCATCGAGGTCTGTCGAATCGTTCACCACGAACTGCAGTTCGGAGGGCTGTGTCCAAGTGGTGGAGCCTTCGTAGAGATATTCTACGCCGAGTTTCTGCATGTTCTTGAACTGGCGGTCGAAATTGGTCACCTTCATCTCGAGTTTGCCGTCGGTGCGCTTCATGTTCTCGATATTCATCACCGGTTCGTTGATAACCAGGCTGATGGGGCTCGAACTGGGTTTGAAGTGCACGTTGAACGTCACAAAGTCGTTGATTTTGATGGGCTGATAGACCGAGACGAACTTGATCATGAGATTCTCATAGTCGAGTACGCTCTGGTCGCTCTGGCGTAGGGTAATCACCTTCTTGACGGTCTCACCGGCAGGGATGACGATGGTGCGTCCGTCGGCAGGATAACCGTCCATCATTACCTGCAAGGCCTGCTGATTGGAGGGTTCGACGACCACAATCGTATAGCCGAACTCGAAGCCCTGGTTGGTGTTGTTGAGGTTGGAGAGGTGCAGCGTGAGCTGTCCCGTCTGTCCTGCAGGCACATCGCTCAGGGTAACCGACTTGGCACTATGTTCGGCTTCGCCGTCGAGGCTGATACGAATGCTGGGTTGCTCCATCTGCTCAGTGCCATTGCTGAGCGTGTGCTGTCCAGGCTCGAAGTACTTGGTCTTTTCCTCGCCCTCGTAGGGGTTGTAGCTCTGACCTCCGACAAGGAAGAAGCTATCGCTCCATCCAGTGGGCGACTTGTAGGTGCTCACGCTGAAGTCGGTGCCACGGTTGCTGTCGCTGAACGAGTAGTCGAACTGTGCCCAGTCCTTGTAGTTCTCATCGGGGTCGCTCTCGGAAGTTGCCATCGTCCAACCGTTCTCGGTATTGACATCCCATCCCCACTTCGTATAGCCACCGGCCGGACTAATTTCGGATAAGTATCCTACTTTGACGATGCCACCAAGCTTATGATTGTAGTTATGTTTCTTCTGGTAGGTGGTGTCGCAGCGGCTGCTGTAGGAATTAGGAGCACCGGCATCGAAAGAGATGTTTTCGCGGAAATAGTTCTGGCCGTTGATGGCATCGACCTTGTCTTCCTCGTTATCGGCTATCTTCTGGCGCCAACTTTCAATCTGGTTGGTACACCACAACACGCTGTCGGTAAGGAATACCTCGTCATTCCAGTTCTTTGGCGCAATCTGACGATAGGTGGTGGTATCGACACCCAGATTGGGGTCGTCCTTCTTCAGCCATGTGGCATAGACACAGCGGTCGCTGTTGTTTACGTAATTCTTTGCCTCATTCTCGTCTTTTACGAAGGTGAACAACGAACGACGCAAGTCCTCCCACTTGGGTATCATCACATTCTCCAGCTCGTAGGCCGAATACATGAAGGTGGTGGTGATGCTATCGCCCAATGACAGGGCATCTTTCAGGTCGAGCTCGAATGGGTAGTTTTGTCCTTTGCGGAAGAAGCCGAGCTTGCGGCATGTGCCGACAATGATATTGGTGGATGCACCGATATAGACATCTCCTGACGCACCGACGTAAGATGAACCTGTACCTGTCGAAATGGCTTTCGTGGCGGTAACGGACCATGTCTCGTCGGTCTGATTATAGCGGTTTACCGAATAATGTGCTCCTGCGGTACTTGTAATGGATTGTGTAATCTGGGTGGTTTGTATTAAGACGCCAACGCCACTATGCGTCTCGAATTTTACACCTGCGCCACCAAATGTTGAAATCGTCTCATCGCCATAGAAACCGTGAGCCTTACTCCTCATTTTCGTTTTTGTGGTACCAGTGGTCCACGTAGTCTTGGAGTTGGCTCCCGGAGGGTCGCGCAGCACCATAGCCACATGGTCGGGTCCAAGGGTGACGAAGTTGTTGCCGGTGGACAGCGAACCTAAGACAATGGCGTTGACACCATTGTAGGAATAGGTGCGACTGTTACGCTCCATACTCATGCTGAGCTGACGTGTATATGGAGACACGATGTTGGGTAATCCTGTCGTGAATGTGAATTCATTCTTTCCTCGGGCATCGAGTATCAACTGGTTGGACTTCACGTCATAGATGTCGCCGGGCTGCAAGCCCAAAGACTCGTTATCGACGCGGGCTACAACCATCTGCTCGTCGCTCATCTCGTTGGTGATGGTCACTATCTGACCGTCGAGGGCAAGCGTGTCGGCTACGGCTTTGCCGCTATCGTAGTTTGAATAAGCCTCATAGCCCCAGACGCTCATCTTCACCCTGTCGCAACCATCGTAGATGGGGTAAAGGTAGGTGTAGGTGATCTTTCCTTCTTTATCCTTTGTCCAAAGGCTATCGATATTGGTCGTGCCGAAACTGTCGGTGAAATCTTCGAAGCTTGATCGGCCGAACACGCCTCTGGGTGCGTCACCTTCGCCGTTGACACTCATCTGCCACAGCTCCAGTTTGGGCGCGGAATAGTAGGTCTTGATCATCTTCGTGTTGTAGGTGTAGGTCTTCGTCACTTCGACGCTGTCGCTGGATATCACCTTGAGCGAATCGTACTTTTGCTGAGCCACGGTGGTCAGGTCAATTTCGGGCAGCGAACCGAACTCAATGTCGGGATTCGAGTCAATGCGCAGGCTCTTCATCTTGTACTTCAATGGGGGAACCAATGCTGAGAATTCGCCGGTAAGTGAGTCGGTGCGGATGTAAATATACTTCGCATCGTAGCTCGTTCCGGTCCATGCTCGGCTAACGATACTCGTGGTGTCACTTTCCCATGAGCGATTGGTCGTTGCGTCGCTGATATGGTCGTCCTGACAGTTGAACGAGAACGACTCGTTGTTGAGTGCCAGTTGGACAGTAGCCATGCCGATGTTGTTTCTCGACAGGCCAAAACCTACGGCCAGCGTGTCGTTTCTTAAGCCACCGCCCACACGGCCGACGAAGTTCACCAAGGTGGAGTCGGCAAAGTCGTACTGTACGGCACGGTCGAAGTCAAACACACCCTGAGTGGGATAGCGTCCGCCTGCAACCATCGTGTGGTTGCCGAGCTTGGCCTCCACAAAATGTTTGCCAATAGGCACGGAAAGCTCATAGTATCCGCTTGCGTCACTCTCTACCATCTTGCCGTTGGTGTTCTGCAGCGTACCATCCACATACATCTGTGCGCCCTCGACGGGCACGTTGGTGCCGGCATAGTAGATGTGGCCGCTCATCATGAACGACGACACATCGTCGAAGTCGGTTTTGTTGTGGACGAGCGAGTTATAGCCGATGAAGAGAAGCGTCTTGTTGGGGTTAAACTCGTGAATGCCAAACATGGGCACAATGGAATAGGACGTTCCTTCACCCGTGAACGGTATGCCCTGGATGATGTAGTTGCCGTCCTTGTCGGTCTTGGCCTTCAATTCGAGGGCGTCAGGTGTAAGTGTTGAGGCCTGGGCGTTGCTGCCCACGCGACCATGGTGCTTGTGATAGTTTGAGCCGTCGCGCGCATAGTCGAAGAACTGTGTGCGCAGGCCCTCGTCGAAGGTCCAGTAGGTCTCAAGGTTATCCTCGTCACCCACCAGCAGATGGTCGTAGTTCTCCAATAGTTCTTCCTCATCAAGACTCTTGGTCCAAAGGCGGAACTCATCGACGGCACCCTTGAAGTGTCCCAGTATGAACCAATCGGAACCGTCCAGATCAAGGTTGTCTTCAAGTGTAGCGGTTGCTTTTCGGATAGTAGGACTGCCGTCCGATTCGGGATTGATCAGGTAGCAGGTCAGCGTCGATCCTTTGCGGACGAGTGCCACGTGGTTGTAGGCATTTTCTCTCAATGTGAGGCCCTCGAAAAGATAATTGACCGAATGTCCTCCGATCAGCTTCAGTTCGGCCAGCTGCATATCGCTGCCACCGCTCTGGCTCACCTCGAAACGGAAGTATTTGTACGTGCCCTGCATTTCGGGAGCGATGTCGTAGCTCACTTCAGACAAATTGGCGGCAGGCAGGGCATCGTCGGCGTTATCGAACACGTTGCGACTGTCAATCACGATCCAACTGTCGCTCTCGTTCTGTTTGGCCTTCAACGTCCAGATCTTGGGGTTGCGCTCGGGGTAAGTCTCCGTGTCATCACCCGTGGTGAGGGTATAGCCCGTGACGTTGACGAAATCGGAGGCTGTGAACTCGCAGAACCATACGCCGTTGGTCATTTGGCTGCTGCTCACACACCACTTGGAGGTTTTGCCGTCCACCAGGGCTTGATAGCTTTGGCTTTTGCTTTTGCCTTTTGAACCGTCGGTAGCATGATAGGTAATGTCATCTCGGCTTTCGGTGAAGCCGAGCTGTCCGTCAGCCGTCATGCTCAGTCCAATGTTACTGCCGAAGTCAGCAATCTTGCTGTTGCTGAACACTTCGGGGAACAACCACATCTGTAAGGAGAAGTCGTCGGTCGAGAAATACTCATTGGCATAGCCTGAAGAAGGGTACTGCCACATCACGGCACCATTGGTGTCGGTGAAATACATGGAGTGGAACTGCTCCAGGTCGTCACCTGCGGTATTGGTTTTCCTCATTACCACATCGACGCCCTTCACAGCTGTACCCGTCGAGCCGTAGGAAACACGGCCAGCCACGGTGCCGGTACATTTGGCAAATCCGATGGTGGTGATTTCATTGTTGATAATGGCACCGTCATCGCACTTGTCCTGCACTGTGACGCGATAGTCGTAATAAACACCCGGCAGGGCGGTTTCGTCGGTATAGAACAGGTAGTCGTCATTGCTCGACATGCGGGTCAGCGTCTCCCAGGCTTCGTCCTCCTGTTCGGCGCGGCGACGCTCGACAATGTAGGTCTTAGCCACAACAGAGCCTTGCGTATTGACGTGCCAAGAGAGCTTCACCGAGCCGTCGCAAACACCCTTCGAGGCATCAATCTCCTTGAACAGTGTACCGTCGCCGATGGCCTTCATATTGACGGGATACTCATTGCACACCTTATCGCCGTCCGTCTCCTTGATAAGGCCTACGATGCGATAGTTATTCGGCTGGCAGGCATTGAGCGGCTCCTCTGTGTAGGGAACGCCCGTCTCTTCGTCGATCTTGTTCTGACGGTTGGCGTGCTCTTCAGTAGAGCGGTGCTCCCAGCGGAATTCAGTCTGCATGTTGGATGGAGTGATGGTGCAGACCGGGTCCTCCTCGTCGTTCACATAAATCTTGAATCGGTTGCCGAAGCCTTCGGGATAACCATCAGAATTCCAAGTGAACACGATGCTTTCGTCGAGACACTCCACCGACAGGTCGTTGATCGGCACCGTGCGTACGGTGCTCACCGTTGTCGAGGTTTTCGTGTCATCGCGCCGCGTATCCTCGTCCCAAAAGAGTGGCACGTAATAGATATCATAGACAGGCGAAGCATCATTCGTATAGCCACTATCCGAATAGGTTCGCTTGCCTTGACTGAGTTTGGCAATCTTTTCACCGTCGCGATAGATCACCCAGTCGTAGAAGGTGAAATTGCCGGGAACGGAACCTACCGTCCATGTCAAGTTAACTTTCTTCTCACCTTGGTTGAACACGCCTTGCAGGCTTGCTGCCTTGACGACAGGTGGTTCGATGGTGACGGTGTCTGTGATGATGTTGCTGGGGTTGGCGTAGTCGCCACCATCAAGGCGGGCTTCCACTTTGTAGTCACCCACGTTGACGGCTCCAGGCACGGCCGAAGACCACGAGCCTTCGTTGACTCGATACTGTAGTGTGCCATAGTTGTCCTTCCACGTGTCTTTGGCAATCAGGTTCTGTGTGTTGCCGTTGAATACCAGGCCAGAGGCAAAGGTAGGTTCCTTCTGGAACATAAGATTCTGCTCCACGAAGTTCATCTGAACGTATATATATTCACCACCAGCACCTCTATTGAGATCGGCAGGATTAGATGATCCATCCCAACAAATGCATTTGGCATTGGCGTTGCCATTTCCGGTTACTATGGAAAAGTCCTTGATGACGCGCTTCTTGTTGCTGAAATTGTGATTGGTCAGGTTGATACGCTCCTTGGTATAATAAAGGTAGGGATCGTCTCCGCCCGCTCCACGGTTCAAGTTGCCATTGAATCCATCGTTGTGCTTGCAGAGGTAATAAGTCTTGCTATTCCAGTAATACGATGATGACGGATTCTGTACGTCTTTCACGGCAAGGTCGGTGATGTATTCCCTCTCGGGATCTGCATTTTCTTCGGCCTTGTAAGCCAAGAAGACATACCAGCCACCAGCATCCTTGTTAAGGTCATAGTTGAGAATCGTATAGCCTTTTCTTTGCCATTCACTATGCAGGTTGGATACTTGGCCAGCATTCTCACATCCGATTACTACAGCGTCGGTGACATATTTCTCGGCATGCACGACCGTCATCGACGCAATGAGCATCACGACGATGAGGAATAGGCGATGTCGCAAAGAGATTGATAGTTTCGTTTTCATAGGTATATTCAATTATTTTTTGTTAATTTCAATGTCGAATCATAGTACTTGCCGGCTCTCAATTTGGCCTTGGCCGTGCCGGTGTAGGTGTTGTTCGAACCATCAATGACGGTGAAATGGAAGTCTGACGATTGGTCCATAGGGAACAGGGCCACATGGACACCTTCGGTGGTGGCATCATCGAGTTTGATGGTGAGTGGGACTTTATCTTCGGATGTGGTTGGGTTCGTGGCTTTGACTGTCACATTATCTGCGCTCGAATTGGCATCGAGCGTCACCGTTCCCGTCTTCGGATAGCCACGCGTGCCAGATGAGCCGTAGCTTATTTTCAGCTCCTTCACGGCGATGGGATTTGTGCCGTCAGAAAACGTGAACTTGCACAGGGCGAGCAAGCTCTTCATCGGCGAGACTGTGGCCGTGGCTGTTTTGTTCTCCACCTTCGTCACCTCTGCCACACCGAAAACATAATGGAAGCGCTGGCCCACATCGGCAAGCGTACCCTTCTGCCCTCTTAGATCGACGATGAGAGAACCGTCGTTTGCGGGAGTTACCGATGGATAGATCACAGCCAAATGATCAGCCTCGCGGCAATAGACATTGCCTTCGAGCAAGGTGGTTTGCGCGGATGAAGCAGCCGTCAGATCTCCATAATCCATCTGACCCGGCAACAAGCTCAGGTTGACGTAGGTTGCCACGTCGCCAGTGGTCCACGAAGCCGCAAGCGTCGCGGCGTCGATCGTCGCCCTGGTAAGCGAAGCGTCGTTGATGGTGAGCTGACGAAGCGCACGACCATTGCTATCCTCCTCAATGCCCGGCAATGGACTGTCGTCATCCGACGAGCAAGCAGGAAGAAAAACGACCAGGGTCGTACAGCAAATCACAAACTGCAAAGAATGAATGATTTTTTGTCTGGATAATTTCATATTATTATATATATGTATCAGGTCGAAGGAACTATTATTCCTTGGTGTTCAATTAATAATTTCTTGGTTTCCCTTAGAGTCCTATTCATCCCAAGGGCCTTTTCTGGAAGGCGCTCCTTGGCTGAATCCGCCGTTGGAGTCCTCGTTATATCCCGAAATGGTGGCACGGACACCATCACTGCAAACGATGATATCGGCGCTGTCAAGATAGACAAAGTTGATTTTGGGGTGTTTATATTGTTTCATAATTGTAAATTTTTATAGTTTTGTTTGCAAAAATAGCGAAAAAGAAATTACATTCCAACTTATAGGATATAAAAATATAAAATATATGCGACAAAAAAGATAATAAAGCGACAAAATGGATGATAAAGGTAAAAAATTGTCGCCCCAAACTAATAAAATGAAAGCACTATCTCGGTATAGGATAGTGCTTTCAATATTCGAATTTTGCAGTCGCCCCAGCTTAGGTTATTCCATCATTTCAATTGTTTGCGCACATGGTTGATGCGGACAAAGGCGGTGTAATTGGCAAGCACAGCGATGATGATCTGCGGAACGAGCAAGAACCACATCGGGTCGAAGCTCTCGCGGCAAGTGTCAGCTAGCAGGCCGCAGAGGATGGCACCCAGGCTGGTGAGCACCACGCGTTCGGGACGCTGCATGAGTCCCACCTTGCACTCCACGTCAAGACCCTCGGCACGAGCACGTACGTAGCTCACCATGATAGAGCCGATAAGCGAAAGGAAGGTGATGACGGTGGCAACAGGATGGCCTGTCTCAATGAAATAAAAAGCGATGCCGCTGAGCGTGAAGAGTTCGGAATAACGGTCGAGCACCGAATCGTAGAAAGCACCAAACGTGCTCGACAGATTACCCACACGCGCCATACGGCCATCCACCATATCGAGAATGCTGAAACCAATGATGACCCATCCGGCCAGTCCCACCCACCAGTAGCAGCTTGCGGGGACATAGAGCGCTGAATAGATAAAAATGGCGGCAGCGGCGATATTGCCCAAAAGGCCCAGCGTGGTGATCATATTGGGAGTCACGCCCAGACGTATCATGAAGCGGATACTTGGGTCAAGTATGCGGTAAACCAACAGCTGGATGCCGTCGCGAATACTGGAGTAAATACTCTTGCTCATATCTTTGTTGTGTTTTAGACTTTTCGATTAAAAGAACCATCGGCAGACAATCATCACGACGAGGCCGTAGATGCCCGAGAGGATATCGTCCATCATCACGCCCCATCCCCCGTGCAGCGACTCCATCTTGCGGATACCGAGCGGCTTGAAGATGTCGAACAAGCGGAACAGTGCAAAGGCCATCACCACATAGATCCAAAAACGTGTAGCGTCGGTCGTCTCAGGCACACCCAACAGACAGATCCACACTCCCACCACTTCGTCGATAACGACGCGCTTCGGGTCTTCGCCCCAGAACTTCTCCACGCGGTTGATGGGCTGGATACTGATCAGCGTGAAAAGCACGATGCAGACAGCAGTAGCGATTTGCAGGGTCCAAAAGCTCATAAGCCAATAGCCCACAAGCCACAGAAGCGTAGCCACCAATGCGCCCATAGTGCCGGGAGCAAAGGGGGAATAGCCCGAATAGAAACCTGTGGTCAAGAAAACATCAAAAGGACGCGGACGAGACATATTGGGAGGGGGTCAAAGGGTTTGAAAGTTCAAGAGGTTTGAAAGTTCAAGGGGCTAAGGGGTGACATATAGCTTATATCGGCGATTGAACCATTCGAAGAGCTCGATGCCCACCAGTGAGACGACGACTCCTGCCATGACATCAAGGATGTAGTGATGGGCCGAATAAACGGCTGCGAACCAAGTGCCCAGCGTGATGATCCAGAAAATAAGGAGCACCCAATGGTTGGCCTTAAAACGCATGGCATAGAGCGTGCAGATGAACATATAGGCGGCATGCAACGAAGGCATGGCAGCGAATACATTGGCGTTCTTGTCGTAGAAGGCATGGTAGAACGGCACATGGGTAAGAGCATCGAATCGTGCAAGTCCCGCGCAACTGCCCGGCGCAGAGAAGTCGGCCTCGAACCCGTGATTGATGACATACCACGGCGGGGCAGCTGGATGCACATAGTAGATGACAAAACCTACCAGATTGACCGTAAGGAAACCCCACCCCATGCGCAAAGCACGGTCAATACGTCCCTGACGGGTCAGCCAAAGCGCATAGCCCATAGGTACGGGAAGCCAACACAGATAGCTGAAGCCTGCGATGAAATCAAGCGCCGCATTGTTGTGATGCTGGAAATACGCTCCAGGCACCACCTTTGTCGCTCCATCCATCACACCAAAGAACTGCAACTCCAAATCGTGCAGCGGCCGCAAGTCGATAGGGCTTACCTTGTAGTTGGGATACAGTCCCAACGACCCGTAGATGGCAAAATAGACAAAGAACGGCAACAGGGCCAATACGTAGGTCCCAAAGCTGATATCGTAGTTTTTTTTCATTTTACTTGCCCAAAACGATACGGAAACCACAGTGCATGATTACGCTCTGCAGGTTCTCGGCATCGTTCGATCCACGCGAATATTCCTGGCGACTGGATGAACCGAAGGCAAATGAATTCGACTGATACCACGAACCGCCGCGCAACACGAGCGTATCGCCCAAATAGCCGTCAGCGGCATGAAGCGGCATGTGCTTGGCATCGAAAGCCGAATTCGCGATGCTGTCGCGGTAAGTGTAGCGATAGTAGGTGTTAAGTACCCACTCCGAAACGTTGCCCGCCATATCATAGAGACCCAGTTCATTGGGCTCAAGTTCGCCATGAGGGTGCATGCCGAAGTCCTTGGCCCCCAACCCAACGGTAAACGCATTGCCCGAATACCATGCCACATCGCTGTAGGTGTCGCTGCCGGGATAACGGAAACCTCGGCTATACATGCCACCACGAGCAGCACACTCCCACTCCGCCTCGGTAGGCAGACGGAAACGGAGACCTTCGCTGTTAGGCATATTGCAGAGCTGGTTCAGGCGCTCGCAGAATGCCAACGCGTCCTCATACCATACGTTATAGGCCGGATAATCGTCTCCGCGTCCTACAGCAGCATACCATGCGCTATCGCGACGATCATTGGCATTTACCTCGATGCAGCGACGACCCGTAGGCCAGTTGCCTTCGCCCATCACGGCGGTCCATTCGGCCTGCGACACTTCGTACATGCCGATATAGTAGTCGTTCGGCATACTCATTTCGGTAACCGGCCCTACCCACAGATGTCCATTGTCCAATCCCGAAGTTTCGGGCATACGGTAAATCTGCGTGAAATAGATCGTATCAACCTTCACCGTGCCATTCGACAACGTGTGACGATAGGAACGCTTGTCAAGAAGGTGTACGCAATCCACGAACCAATTGTTCTTTGTGTATGTGATGACGCCATTCTCATCGGTGAAAGCTGTAAGCTTCATCGAGTCCTTGGCTGATGAATAAGACGGATTGTAATTGGCACGGGATGTAGAGCGTGCCTGGGATCCCATGTAGAACTGGCAATGTTCCACTTTCACCATGTTGTCCAGAAGCCTGCCGATGACGGTACGTTGCGACTCGGTCAAAGTGTTGCTAAGGCTCACCTGTCCTACAGAATAGTACTGCGCTGTGTAGTCAAGCGACGGGTCTTCGGCATCACATGCCGACAGGCAGAGCGCCCCGATAAGGGAAATAAAAAGGGTTGTATATTTGTTCATTCTGTTTAATTGGCCATATTTCGGGCGCAAAGTTACTAAATTCGCGCGAATTAGCAAAATAATAGCCTCCCTTTTAATCATTTTTGCACTAATTTCCCGACAGATGGCACAAATTAGCACTTTATTTTGACATTTTAGTCAATTTATTGGGCAAGAATGATGTTTCAATTATATTTTTGCATATCTTTGCAAGCACATAATCCGAGTACTCAGATTATTCCGAGCTCTTCGAACACTCAGACAACATATCATGCCCATTACCCAAGACAAGCGACACCCGCTCAACATCTACCGCGCCTCAGCGGGTTCCGGCAAAACCCACCTGCTCACCGGCTTTTATCTCAAGCTCCTCTTCTCGCCGCAACTGCTTCCCGAAACGCATTCCGGCGAAATGAAGTTCAGCGAGATTTTGGCCGTGACATTCACAAACAAGGCCACCGGCGAGATGAAGAGCCGCATCATCGACCAGCTTTTCCTCCTCAGCCAGAATCCCGAGCAATCCGACTACTTCGCCGATATTGCCCCATGCTTCACCAAGACGAGTCTCACCGACCCGTCCGAACGTCAACGCGTCGCTGTTGCCATCCGCGAAAAGGCCACCCTGCTACTTGTTCAGATCCTTAACGAATACTCATCGTTCAACATCTCAACCATCGACAGTTTCTTCCAACGCATCGTCCGAAGCTTTGCCCGTGAGCTCAATATACCAGGCAACTACGAAGTGGAACTCGATACCGAACGTGTGCTCGAAGCCGCTGTCACCAACTTTCTCGACAAACTCAGCCGAAAGGACAATCCCCACCTCTTCAACTGGATGGTACGTTTCTCCGAAAAACGCATCGAGGAAGGCTCGGGATGGGATTTCCGCGACAGCCTTATCTCTTTGGCAAAGAAGGTATTGGGAAGCGAGACCTACCGTCAGCACAGCGATGCCATTCGCACTTTCACCTCCGACAAGGAACGACTCGGACAATATGCACGGATGCTCGACAAGCTCGTACGCGATTGGCGCGAAACGGCAAAAGCATTGGGACAACAGGGCAAGACACTGCTCGAACTGAACGGTCTGCAACCAAGCGACTTCAAGTACGGCGGTTCAGGCACTATCTCCTACTTCGACAAACTCCTTGACGGCAGTCACGAACGTCCCGGCAATCGTTTCATCAAAGCCGTCGAAAATCCCGATACGATGTGCGGGAAACAGGTTCCACAACATGTCAAGGATGCTTTGCAAAGCCTCATGCAGCAGTGCATCAACCACATTTCCGGAGACTCCTACTGCAACTACATGACCGCCCGTGCCATACAGAGCAACTTCTACGAACTGGGCATCATTGCAAACATCGACAAGGAGGTGACAGCCTATTGCAACGAGCAGAACATCATGTTGCTCAGTTCCACCACCGAAATGCTCTCCCGACTCATCAAAAAGGACGATGCTCCCTTCATCTACGAGAAGACAGGCACACGCATCCATTCCTACATGATCGACGAGTTCCAGGACACCTCCGGCATGCAGTGGGGCAACTTCAAGCCCCTGCTCAGCAACTCCATCGCACAGGGCTATCAGAATCTCATCGTCGGCGATGTCAAGCAGAGTATCTACCGCTGGCGCGGTGGTGACTGGAATCTCCTGAATGCCGAAATCAATGACTACGAGCCCTGGGCACACCACGACGACTCCACCTCCTTGACCACCAACTGGCGTTCCCTCCCTGCCATCGTGGAGTTCAACAACGACTTCTTCCGTGATTTGGCCACCAAGCTCGACCAAAAGATCGGTTCTGAGCGCATACGAGCCATCTTTGCTGACGTTGAGCAACATATCGCTCCACCCAAACAAGGCGATGACAAGCCGCAAGGATATGTCAACATCAGTTTCCTCGAACCAAAGGATGATGAAGGGAACCCTATCGATTCGCCGCATGTTGAAGACTACGTGGCCGAGGCATCTCGCCGTCTGCCACTGGTCATCATCGAACTGCAGCAGAAAGGCTACCGACCCAGCGATATTGTCATCCTCTGCCGTCGCAACAAGGAGTGCAGTTGGGTGGCCGAAGCCCTCCTGCGTTACAAGAACGAGCATCCCGATTGTCCTTACGGCATGGACATCATTTCCAGCGAGGCTTTGATCATCTCCGCTCGTCCCTCCATTCAGACGCTCATCCACCTGATGCGGCACCTGCAGTCTCCCGACTCCGACATTTTCCGCGCCATCGCATGGTGCAGTTTCTTCCAACTCGGCGACTGTCCCCCCGAAGAAGCTATCGAACGATATTTCAGCAGCAATGAGACCCAACGCGCCTTCCATCCCGAACTAGCCCACCGTCCACTTTATGAGATGACCGAAGAACTCATCGCCCTCCTGCCAGCCAAAGCACGCCAACAGGATGCGCCCTTCTTCCAAGCCTTCCGCGACCTAGTACTCGAATTCTTGCAAACCAAGGGAAGCGACCTCTCGGGATTCCTCGTCTGGTGGGAACAAACAGGCAGCAAAAGAGCCATCACAACACCTGACGAACAGGATGCCATTCTCATCATGACGGTCCACAAGTCAAAAGGTCTTGGCAAGCCTACTGTCATTCTGCCTTACGCCTCTTGGGAATTCGATTTGGGTTCACGAAGCAGCGACATCCTCTGGTGCGAACCCCGCAAAGACCCCTTCAAGGTCGATCTCTCCAGTCCATCCTCTGCCGATCAGCCATCCTCCGATTGTCCTTCTCAGCAGCCAAGTGTGCATGCCCCAAATCAAAACATCCTCCTCCCCATCCCCCTGAGAAGCGATCTGGAATTTACCATCTTCCACGATGATTATGTCGAGGAACGCGAACGTGTCGTCATCGACAATCTCAACACTGCCTACGTCGCCTTCACCCGCGCCAAAGAGGCACTCATCATCATGGCTCCAAAGCCCAGCAAGGACGAAGGCTCCGACCTCAAAAACTGGCTCCAACGTTACTGTCAGCAACAAACCGGCCAAAACGGCCTCATCCAAGGCTCCCTTGAGCGCCCAAGTGCCGCCAACGTCCCCGCTCCCGCCGTAAATGGCGGGAATCCTAGCCCCTCCAGCGTCCCCGCCCTCGCCGTGAATTGCGGGCTCCCCAGTGCCCCCCACCTCCCCAACCTATCCATCCTCCACGACCCAGCGAAGCCCGACATCACTGCCAAGGAGAAAGGCAACTACATCCACACCGTCATGCAGGAGATACGCACTGCCAACGACGCGTCCCAAGTCATCCACGACCTCTACGCGCGTGGCATCATCGATGAGCAGGTGATTGACCAGCCGCAAATGCAGCAGACCATCGCCCGCATACTCCAACTGCCCGCAGTCGCTCCCTGGTTCCAACCCGGTCTTCAAGTCCTCAACGAGCTCACCATCATGGATAACGAGGGACATCAGCAACGCCCCGACCGCATCGTCATCACCCCTCAAGGCACCGCCATCGTCATCGACTACAAGACGGGCAGCGACCATCCCGGTTACCGCCGTCAAGTCAAGAACTACATGCGTCTCCTCCGTCAAATGGGCTACCCGTCCGTCTCCGGCTTCCTCCTCTTCATCAAGAACGAATCCATCGTCCAAGTCCAATAATCGGAGTTCTCTGAATACTCCGAATACTCAGAGTACTCCGATCACTCTGAGAACTCCGACCACTCCGACCACTCCGACAAAAAAAGCCCTCGCCAAACCGGCGAGGGCTAATCATTCATTCAGCAAAACGATTAAAGGTTGTTGAGCACGCTGGCAAACTTGGCGAACTCAAGGTCACCCAGTGCCTTATTCTTGAGCGAGCTATCCATGCCAATGGCCTTGCGGAGATTATCGCCGACACCGGTAGCATTGCTTGTGCGAGCAGCTACGATAGCCAACAGATAATAGGTCATGGCGTTCTTGTCCTTGATGCCGTCGAGGATCGACTTGGCAGCGCTGTAGTTCTTGTTGAGGATGTTGGCAACAGCCGAGTTGTTCGACTTCACGTCACCGAAGCTCTGTACAGCCTGTGCATACTGTCCCTTGTTGGTAAGCAGAGTACCCATAGCCTCGCCGTACTCAGCGCAGTCACCGGCCTTGCCAAGATATGTCTGGGCAGCCTGCCAGTCGCCATTGTTCATGGCTACGAGACCCATATTGAGGTTGGCCTGTGGGTTGTTGGCATCCTTGTTGAGAATGCTCTTCCAAAGGTTCTCAGCCTCGGCATACTTGCCCTGTGTATAGTAGAGGTCAGCCAGGTCGTTGGCAGCACGAAGGTCCTTGCCGAACTTGGTCTGGGTGTACTTGTAGATAGCCTCCTTCACAGTGGGATTCGACATGTTGGCCAGGTAGAGAAGCTCCTCAACGGTGAGCTCATCCTTGTTGTTCTTCCAAAGGTCAGCAATCTCGTCATCGGTGTGGCCAATATTGCGAACGGTAGCGGTAACCTTCGAATAACGTAACTGTGGCAGAATCTCGTCAGCAAGCTCCTTATAGGCAGCCGAGAGGTTGCGGATCTCCTGCTCACGACGGTCAGGATCACTGATGCGGCTCAGTACGTTCAGCACGAGCTGCTTGTCCTGGATGCTGCTGTTCTCGACGAGCTCCTTGAAGCCGTCCCAGTCCTCAGCGATCTGCTCAGGAGTGATCTGGCCCTGCATCTTGGCTTTCTTGAGGAACTTGTTCAGGTAGGCAGCCGAACTCTTCTCACGTCCTGCAGCGAGGCGCTCGTTGAGTGAATAGGCACCTTCAGGCGAAGCGGTGCTCACCATGTCAAGACCCTCGAACTCACGACGATCTTGGTTCTTGGTGGCTGTGATGGCTGCCTGCATGTCCTTCACCTCCTGCTTCTTCTCCGACTCCGAAGCACGCAGATTGGTGCTCTGGTACTGGTAGATCATTGTGGCGATGTACTTGTCGAAGGTGTCCTTCACGAAGTTGTCCTTGGCGTATGCTGGCGTGTTGCCGAAAGCAGAGCAGAGGCTCTCGGTGGCAATCACACCATCAGCGATATATACGCTGGGCAGCTTGTAAGGCTTACCCTTTACCTCGGCGTTGAAGTCCAGACGGAGCTTGGAAGTAGCCATCTCGTCCTTGTAGAGGAAAGAGCAGCGGAACGTGCCCGTACCACCATACTTGTAGTTGATTTCCTGGTCATTGCCGCTAATCTTCTCACCCTGGAAGGTAACGGGAGTACCAGCGGTTTCGCCAGTGGCATACTCCAGCACGGGAGTGATGGTGATGCTGGCCTTCTTGTTGAAATACTTCTCAGGATAGGTCACGGTAACAGTTGCATTCACCTGTCCGCCCTCTTCAACAAGGGGATTGGGATTGCAAACGAAATTGTCAGCGGTGAGCGGATCGAGCTTGCCGCACGACGTTACGGCAGCAAGCATAACAGCTGCACCTGCGGTCAGAAAAACTTTCTTGATCATAGAAAAAAATATTAGTTGATGTTCGTTATTTGTATCTTTTCAGGTTGATAAATAATGTGCCTATAATACTGCGCCGCAAAGATAATAATATTTTTTGACAAATATGCATCTTTCTTCAATTATTTCAAAAAATTAGGCTATTTTAATATACTTTTGGCCATATTTGATAATTCACAATTGTTATTTGTTCATTGTTCATTGTTAATTAATCTTTTTCATCGCATCTTATTGCGAGGATGATAGGTCAAGATCTCCTCCCTGAGCATCTGCCGATCCACTTTCGTGTAGATCTCGGTTGTCGAGATTTGTTCATGCCCCAGCATCATCTGTATGGCACGCAGATTCGCCCCTCCCTCCAACAGATGGGTGGCAAAAGTATGGCGGAAGGTGTGGGGCGACACCTCCTTCCGGATATTCGCCTCCTGGCAATAGCGTTTCACGATGTTGAAGACCATGATGCGTGACAGTTTTCGCCCGAAACGGTTCAGAAAGACATAGTCCTCGTAGCCTCGTTTTACGTCGAGCTCGTTGCGGAAAAAGTAATAGTTGCGTATCTCGCGCAGCGCACTTTCTGCAATCGGCACGATGCGCTCCTTGCGTCCCTTGCCGAAGACCTGGATGAATCCCTCCTTTTCGTAGATATGGCCGATGCGCAGTTCAGTGAGTTCGCTCACACGCAGTCCGCACGAGTAAAGCGTTTCAAGGATGGCGCGGTTACGCTGTCCGTCGCAGGTCGTAGGATCAGTGGCTGCTATCACACGGTTCACTTCGTCGATGGTCAGAACGGTCGGCACATGTTCGGGCAATTTGGGCGAGTCGATGCAGTCGGTCGGATCAACTTCCAGCATGTCCTCCAATCGCAGGAAACGGAAGTAACTGCGTATGCCCGCCAGAATGCGGTTTTGCGAAGTCGGAGTGATTCCCACGTCGCGAAGCCCCCACAAGAACGTCTCGATGTCCTGCTGTTCCAACTTCTCCAACGACTTGCCCAAGCCATCGGCATACTTTTGCAGTTTAGCGATGTCATGGAGATACGCCTCCACCGAATTATCGGTCAAGTTACGTTCAAATTTGAGGTATGAATAATATTTTGCCGCCTGATTCTTGTCCATTTCAAAAAAAACCGCTATATTTGCACCGCAAAAATACACCATTTTTTGCAAATATCCAAATAAAAGGACAAGAAAATGCGCATTCTCATCATCAACGGCCCCAACCTCAACCTCTTGGGCCAACGCGAACCCGCCATCTACGGTGCTCAATCCTTCGACGACTACCTCGACACGCTACGTCAAGCCTATCCGCAGGTTCAAATCGACTACTTCCAGTCCAACCACGAAGGCGACATCATCGATCGCATCCACCAGGCAGGCTATGGCAACCTTTCGAACCTTTCGAACCCTTCCCCCTGTGACGGCATCATCCTCAACGCCGGAGCCTACACCCACACCTCCATCGCCATCCACGATGCCATCAAGGCTGTCACCATCCCCACCATTGAGGTACATATTTCCAATGTGCACACGCGCGAACCCTTCCGTCACCACTCCTTCATTTCGCCCGTTGCCCACGGCATCATCATAGGCTTCGGCATCGACGGTTACCGTCTGGCCCTCGAAGGTCTGCTTAAAATGCTCGCACGCTAACCCATGGAAAAGGAACTGCGCTACGAGGAGCTCGACAATGCACTCGACGAATACGTCCGTGCCCACATCGACCCCGAGCCTGAACTGCTGCATCAGGTGCAACGGCTCACTCACCTGCGCCTCACCTATCCACGCATGTGCTCCGGTCACCTCCAAGGCCGTCTGCTCAAGATGCTTTGCCAGCTTGTCGGTGCTCACCGCATCCTCGAACTGGGCACCTTCAGCGGCTACAGCACACTCTCCATGGCCGAAGCTCTCACACCCGATCCCGTGACAGGTGTCTGCGAACTCCACACCATCGAGATTTTCGACGAACTCGAGGATTTTCTCCGCGACGTGATGCAACGTGCAGGCGACCTCGGTCGCCTCATCCACCTTCATTTCGGTGACGCCCTCCAGATCATCCCACAACTCGAAGGTCCCTTCGATGTCGTCTTCATCGATGCTGACAAACGCATCTACGACCAATACTACGAGCTCGTCCTGCCCCTCGTCCGCACCGGTGGACTCATCCTTGCCGACAACACCCTTTGGGATGGCAAGGTTCTCAACCCATCCCCCTCCGAGAGCGACACCCAGACCATCGGACTCCAGCGCTTCAACGACCTCATCGCCCGCGACACCCGCGTCCAAAAGGTCATCCTCCCCATGCGCGACGGCCTCACCCTCATCCGCCGCCTTTAAGCGGCTCAGTGACCGTCCCTCTCATAGTGTTTATGCGGCAGCCGTTCATGGCTGCCCCAAATGAAATAATATGGAACATACAAGACTCGACAAAATCAACCGCCTGCTCGAAAAAGAGCTCGCTGAGATTCTCCGCCAGGAGACCGCCAAGACACGTGGTCTCCTCGTCAGCGTTAGCGCCGTGCGCACCGCGCCCGACCTTTCCTTCGCAAAGGTCTTCGTCAGCGTCTTTCCCTCCGACAAGGCCAGCGAAACCGTACAGAACCTCAACGATCACGTCAGCGGCATCCGTGGCGCCCTCGGCAACAAGGTGCGCTATCAGCTACGCGTCATTCCCGAACTTCGTTTCGACATCGACGACTCGCTCGACTACCTCGAGCGCATCGATGAGCTCCTGAAGAAGTAATCCACCCGTTAACGTGGCAACCATCTTTGGTTGCCTACATCTCATGCTCTCCCTCCGAATCGCACTCCGGTACCTCTTCAGCCCCAAGTCGCATAGTGCCATCAACCTCATCACGCTGGTGGCAGCATGCGGTGTGGGCGTTATCACCGCAGCGATGATTTGTATGCTCTCGGTTTATAACGGCTTCGAGGGTCTCGTCAGCGACCTCACCTCACGCTTCGATCCCGACCTGCGCATCCAGCCCACTCTCGGCAAGACGTTCCACGACAGCGACGCTCTGCGCAGCCAGCTCCTCTCCCATCCTGATGTCGTCGCCGTGGGAACAACCCTCGAAGAGACCGTCCTGCTCAGCTACGGAGGACACCAACTGCCCGCCACGATGAAAGGTGTCGATAGCACCTTCGCGCAAGTCACCCAGATTGACAGCATCCTCCTCGGTGACGAAGGTTTCCTGCTCAAAGACGACGTCGCCGACTATTGCATCCCCGGGGCAGGTCTCGCCAGCATCATCGGCACCAACAGAGGCTTCGTGCGCCCCCTTACCGTCTTTTGTCCACGTCTCATCGGCAAGAAAGGATACGCCAATACAGACATGCTCAAAACTCAAGACTCACAACCTCAAAACCGCAAAACCTCACCTCTCACCGTCGATGCTCTCAACCTCGCAGGTGCCGACGAATCATTCGCCGAAGCCAACCTTTACTGCAGCAACATCTTCATGGTTCAGCAAGCCGACTACGACAATCAGTATTTCCTCTGCTCCCTCTCTATGGCACGCCAGCTGCTCGGCGACAGTCTGCTCGCCTCCGCCTACGAACTCCGCCTCCGCAAAGGTGCCAACGCCAAGCGTGTAAAAAAAGAACTCACAGCACTCCTCTCAAACACCTCAAACCCTTCGCCCCCCTCCCTCACCATCCTCACCCAATACCAACAGCAGGCCGATGCCTATCGCATCATGCAGATCGAAAAGTGGCTCACCTTTCTGCTCGTCTTCTTCATTCTCCTCATCGCCTCATTCAATGCTATAGGCGCTCTCTCCATGCTCATCATCGACAAGGAGGCACAAATCACCACGCTTCGCAACATGGGAGCTGACCAGGGGCTCATCCATCGCATCTTCACCTTCGAAGGCTGGCTCATCACCGGCATAGGAGCCCTCGTCGGACTCGTTTTCGGCATCATCCTCTGTCTCCTCCAGCAAAACTTCGGTTTCATCACACTTGGTGGCGGCGACACCACACGCTACGTCGTCGCCGCCTATCCCGTCCTCCTCCATTGGAGTGACGCACTCCTCACCCTCGCCGCAGTAGCCGTCGTGGGCTTCCTTTCCACATTCTATACCGTCAAATCTACGCTATAGGCCCCTTATTCCTACCCTTTCCAATAACCAGAAGGATAATAAGAATAAGAAGCGGTGTGGCCACAATGCTCAGAAAGACCCAAGCCGCAGCATTCCTGTTGCGATTCTTCGCCATCAAAGCCACCAGCATATACAAGCCGGTAAAAAGGCCCACGATGAAAAGGAAGGCAGCAAACAAGGACAAGACTATAACCACGTCTTCCATGTAATCATTTCCCGAGTTCTTCACATCAGGAAAGATCTCCTCGGGCAAAGGCTCCACATCGGCCTCATCCTCCCTCACATTGTAATCCTTCAGCTGGAACTTGATCTTAAAGGCAGGGGAATTATTACCACCCATGCCTTCCGACCTGTAGTAATGATAGTTGCGGCTGTGTTCATAAGCCGGGATATCCACCTTCCTCGTCCTATGCGCATCGATGCTGATCTCACGGTCAAACTCCCTGTAGTCAAGCTCCAGTCCAGACATATCAAGGTAAGTGATCAGGAAGACCAGGTTGTGAATCTCCTCCGACGTATTGTTCCTCAAAGCCAGCGTGCCGTTGCTATCCAGCCACGACTGCTCATAAGACACCATCGTGATGTCCTTCTCCAAATTCTTCTCAGCTGCAAAAGCCGACACCATCAGCATCACGCTGACCAATGTCGAAACGAAACGTTTTGTTGCCATATCCTTGGGTTTTCTAGGAATCACAACTTGAACTTATACCCCACCGTAATTTGGAAGACGCTGTTCTTCGTGTCGTCCTTCTCATAATCCACAATGTTCATCAAGCCAAGGTTATAGCGTCCATCCACCACAACGTTCTTGTATTCATACGACAAGCCCATAGGCACAGCAAGGTCAAACGACTTGATGTCGATGCCCACTTCCGACAGCTTGCCACCCACATTCTTGCCATCATAAGTATAAACGAAGTCAGACTTCACATTGAAAGCCGGTTGGATGCAGGCCTTCACAGCCAATCCCTTCACTACATAGAAGTTAACCAAGACAGGGACATTGATATAATCCGTCTTAATGGTCATATCAATCTTCTCGCCACCATCCATCCGAGAGTCCTTCGAACCCTGCATCGAATACAAGGCACCAGCCGACACGCTGAACCTGTTCGTCAATTGATATTCAAGCTCCACACCGGCAGCCAAGCCCAAACGAGGGTCCGAGCCTTCAGTACCTTTATAATTCGCAATGTTCAAACCCACTTTAGGCTGAATAGTCAGCGCACCAACCTCCTGTTGCGCAAAAGCGCCAACCGAGCACATCAATAATGATGCAATAAGAAACCAGTTTTTCATAATGATCCGTACATTATATTAATAATAGATTTTGCAAAATATTAGAGCAAAAATTTTCAAAGTCCCCCTAAAACTCGATTCGATAGGCGATGTTCGGGAAGGTCATCGAGGTGAAAAGGTTGACGATCTCGTGCGTCTTCAGGTCGAAGGTCTGTCCATTGAACGAACGAATCTGTAGGTATTCGAGGATGAAGTGTCGTGCCGTATGCTGCTTGTTGATGGTGTATTTCACCGAGAAGGCATAGCCCACATTCATGTCGAAATGACAGCTGAAGGGGTTGGCTGTGTCCTCGGGGATGGACTTGTCAGGACGCTTGGCGATATCGTCGAACGTCACTCCTTCGGCTATCGGCGTATAGCGGTCGCCACCCATCAGCGTGAGTCGTCCGTTCAGGCCAAAGACGTTCTTGTCTCCCTTGCCTACCATCCATTCCTTGCCGCCCAGGATATTCGTGATGTAGCCGCGGTCGTGGCGTGTGGGATGCCACACGTCCTGCGCATCGCGGTACTCCGACTTGAACAACGTGGCAGTGAACATCCCATAAAGCCCATCCTTCAGGAAACGTTCCAACGTGAGGTCGATGCCGTAGTTACGCCCTGCGCCTTCGTTCACGAGCACACGGTCCTGGAAGAACAGATTGTGGTTGATGATAGAATAGACCGTTCCCTTCTCGACGGGTACGTCGAAGAGATACTGCCAGTAGGGTTCGACCTTCAACATGACGTTTTCGCCCAGTCGTTGTGAGAACGATGCCGAGACATGGTGCGAACGCGTGAGCCCAAGGTCCTTGTTCGGATTGACATTTCCCCCGCTGGTATCGGTTACGAAATAGGTGTCGATGGTCTCCTTGCGGCTATTCAGGGCGTATGCTATCGAAAGGGTGTTCGACGACGAAGTCCTGTATTGCAGGCTCACACGAGGCTCGACGAGCCATTGGTCGTTTAGGTTGAACCACATCACATTCACACCCGCTACGGTCGAAAGGCGCGATGTCAAGGCCAGCTTGTGACTGGAGTAGAGGCGGGTGAGTCCGGTGTTGCCCTCCGACTCATAGACACGGTACTGCGGTTCACCGATCTCATGAACGTAGTCGAGCCATGCCGAAAACTCCATATGGCGGTGCTCGAAACCGTTTTGCATCGTGTAACGCGGCGAGAACTTATGCTTGTGCTGCATGTTGATGATGACGTTCCACGAGGCGTTGCGACCATCTATGCAAGGCAGTTTGGTCATCCCCTCTTCATAGTCGTTCACCTCCAACTTGGTGTAGGCTCCGGTATAGGCGACACTTGAGGTCAGCGTGCCTCCCGAATGGAAACGGTAGGTGTGCGTCAGTCCAGTTGCACAATTGCGTTGGCGCGACCACGAATCGTTCATGTCCCACAGCGTCTCGCGTTCCGACACGTCGGGCACCTCGTTCTCGTAGTTGTCGATGAGGCTCGTGAACCATAGGGCGAAAGTCCCTGCATTCGCTGTTGGGAAGTTCAGCTTGAAGCTCAGGTCCTGGTAGTCGAGCGTCTCTTTCTCCATGTTGATGGCATGCAGCTTCTTGGCAATCTCCAGGAAGCTGTAACGGTAGTTCACGAGGTACGAAGCCTTCGAACCTTTGCGCAACGGGCCCTCCGAAGCGAAGTCGATGCCCAGTGTGCCCACTTGGAAGGCATGCTCATACTTGGTGTTGTTGCCCGAGCGCATCTTCATGTCGAAGGCTCCCGAAAGGGCATTGCCGTATTCGGCAGGCATTGCACCCGTCAGGAAGTCGCTGTTGGCAAGCACCGTGCCGTTGAGCGAAGTGAATATGCCGCCACCCGCTTGGGTAATCTCAGCAAAGTGGTTGGGGTTGTTCACCTCCACGCCCTCCACACGCCACTGCAGCATCTGGGGCGAGTTGCCATGGATCGAGATGCCGTTGGTGACACCTCCTGCAGCCACACCTGCAAACATCGAAGCCGTGCGTGCAGGGTCGGCGATGCCTCCGGCATATCGTGAGGCTTCCTCCACACTGAACATACGCGCTCCCACCTGCGCCATTTCGTTGAGCGGCATCTGCTTGTTCACCTGCGGCTTCACCACCACCTCGTTGAGTTCGGCAATGCGTTCGGTCATCCGTAGGTTCAATACCATCTCCTTGCCCGACGAAAGCAACTGCTCCTTCAGCAGTAGCGTTTCATAACCAATGAAACTGACTTTTACTGAATGTCGGCCCACGGGCACACGCTCAATCACGAAATTACCCTCGCTATCCGAAATGGAAGCCTTGTCGGTGCGGTCGTCCACCATCACGGTAACGCCCACCATGGGTTCGCCCGATGCCACATCGCACACCTGGCCACGAATAGTCTGCGTGGTTTGTCCGATCGTTCTTTCTTGCGCCTGTGCCATCCCGGTCACAAACATGACAGCCAACAGTGCCGTCATCCGAAATACAATATTACTCATACAATAAAAAAAACTGGTCACACAACCTGTTTGCGATGTTCTCACAAACACGAGGGCAAATATAAGTCAAAAATATCAATTCCACAAAAAATATGGGATAATTTGCTTGTTTTTGTGACAAATAACAGTTTTTCCAATCATATTGGACGGACGTTTTCAAGATTTGTACTTTAATTATAACAAAATGGAATCTGCTTTTCACAAGTTATTAGAAATATGCCTATCTTTGCATCGTCGAAAGGGACGTTTTCCTTCCGGTAGAACTTTCACATAACCAAATACAATAAGCTATGCGTAATCTCATCTTTTCTATCCTGTTGTTGCTCTGCGCGACAGCAGGTGCACAGACTCCAATCATCCAGGTAACGGGTGGCAAAGTGCAAGGTATCGACAGCAAAGAACCGGGTGTGGCACTTTTCAAGGGTATTCCCTACGCCGCACCGCCCGTCGGCGAACTGCGTTGGCGTCTGCCGCAGCCTGTCATTCCCTGGAAGGGCGTCAAGAAGTGTGACACGTGGAGTAACATTGCTCCTCAGCCGTATCAGAGACCTGGTGCGTTCTATTTCAAGGAATTCTATTGGGAGGACGACTGGACCCGTTCCGAAGACTGCCTCTATCTCAACGTCTGGGCACCCAAGGCAACACTCGGCAAGACCGATGCACGTCTGCCTGTAGTGATGTGGGTACACGGTGGTGCCTACATGACCGGCTACGGATTCACACGTTCGATGGATGGTGATGCCTGGGCTAAGCGCGGTGTCATCCTCGTCACGATCAACTATCGCCTCGGTGTGCTTGGCTTCCTGAACCACGAAGCACTCGAGGCCGAGAGCGAACGCCACATCTCAGGCAACTACGGTCTGGCCGACCAGATTGCAGCCCTTCAGTGGATTCACGACAACATCGCACAGATGGGTGGCGACCCCGACAACATCACTGTCATGGGACAGAGTGCAGGCGGTGTCAGCGTGAAGTACCTTGTCACTTCTCCCTTGTCCAAGCCGATGATACGGCGCGCTATCATTCAAAGTGCAGGCGGCTTGAGCGATATGCTCACCGAGAAACCCGATGAACGTGACTTCACCAAGGAGGGCACCGAGGCCATGAAAAAGATTGGACTCACCACCCTCGCCGAGATGCGCGCAGCCTCAATCGACGAGGTGGCACAAGCTCCTGTCTGGAGTTTCGCTGCACCTCATCCCGACGGCTATCTGCTGCCCCAGACGTTCCAGGAGGCCGTCCTAAACAATACCGTGGCCGATGTGGAATACCTCATTGGTGGCACCCTCGACGACGGTTTCGCAAACCAGTGCCAGCAGATCGATGCCTTCTGCTACGTACGCGACTCACTGAGCCAGAAACCCGTCTATCAGTACCTCTTCGCCCGCAAGCTGCCCGGCACCGACAAGGTCGGAGCCTTCCATTCCTCTGAGTTGTGGTTCATGTTCAACACACTCGGTCGCAGTTGGCGCCCCTTCACATCTGCCGACTTCGACCTCTCGGAGCGTATGATGGACTATTGGACCAACTTCGCAAAGTACGGCAATCCTAATGGCGAGAGTGGTGGCTCATGGCGTCCATTTACCCTCACCGAATCCTACGTCGAGGTGCTCAATGTCCGACACAACTTCAAATAACGAAAATTGCAAAATAGTTTTCCTTTTCCCGTAAAATGAAAAATGTCCGCCTCAGGCAATCTGGGCGGACATTTCGATATGTAGATAATGGATATTAAAGCTTGAACCTATATCCGAAAGTAAACTGGAAAACGCTGTTCTTAGTATCCCCATGATCAGCGACCTTCGTGACACCAAAGTTATAACGGGCATCTACAATGTAGTTTTTATATTCGTAGGACACACCTACAGGAATAGATAGGTCAAAGGATTTGGCATCTATGCCAAAGTCAGACATACTGCCACTCTCATTATAGCCGTGACCGCTAATCTTATAGTCAGCCTTTACATTGAATGCCGGTTGAAGACCTAACTTGACAGCCAAACCCTCATAAACATACACATTGGCCAAAATCGGAATGTTGATGTAGTCAAATTTGGAAGTGGATTCTACCTTATAGTCATCAGACTTATCAGAAGACTTCGCACCTTGCATAGAATATAAAACACCAGCCGATACACTGATCATGTCTGTAACTTGGTATTCTGCTTCAGCACCAACTACAAGGCCGATACGAGAATCAGAATCGGAATCAGAACCGTGGAAGTTCGCAATATTAAAACCAACTTTTGGCAGAATCGAAATAGCACCAATCTCCTGCTGTGCGAAAGCAACGGTAGAAGTCATCAGGATAGAAACAAAAAGTAAGATTTTTTTCATATAAACAAATAAGTGCAGCATACTATGATAAAACATTCAATCGCGACCTGGGTATTCTATTCCCAGATTTAAGCCAAATCATGGATACTTATATCTTGATGCTGCAAAAAAGACATAACGTAATCCATGAAAAGACATGCAAAAATACTACTTTCTTTAGGAATAAAAAAGCATCATATAATCTTTTCTTTATTTCTCAGCATATTTGTGCAAAAAACAACATTTTTGACACATGAACATGCAACTATGGACGAATAAATATAAGGGGCACTGAGAGCTATATCCCTCATGTCCACACCCGCAAACGTCCTTCGAAATAAATATGAGCATTTGCTAAACTTGAGATCTTTTATTTATAACATTTCATTCCTGCTTGTTATACCGAAACTCAAGACGCGGAGGGTCATTCTTCCCCAAGAACAGCAGAATGATAATCCCAAGCAAAGGAGTAATGACAATGCTCAGGAAGACCCATACCGCCGCATTCCTATGCCGATTCATCGCTAGCACAGCCACCAGCACATACAGTCCGGTGGAAACGCCGATAAAGAAGAGGGCAAACAGGAACAAGACCAAAATGATCACCTCATCATTCCTGTAGTCATTCCCGTAATTGAATCGTTCAAGGGGATCTTCCTCGATCAAATCGTCAATGACGTCCTCTATTTCATCACTCGCTTCGTCCACCCACGATTCATCGTCCAGAACCACTGTGGGGTCCGTCACTTGGTTCACATCCGTCTCCAAATTAGTTTCAACAGCAAAGGCCGACGTCATCAGCGTCAAACCAATCAGAATGGCAATAATTCTTTTCATAATATTTTTTTTGGCTTATATATCCCAACAAACAATCATTGATAGGAACCTTAGGACCAGACGATATTTTCTGCACGAAGTGCAATTTTGTGCAGGTATGGGACCTGCTCATTTTCCGGATTGTGAGACGGGCTATTGAAGCCCACGTCTCAAATCCATTTTCACCTTACTTTCAATGTTTAAGGGTCGCTTCGCTCAAAATCCAACAAAATATCTACAGACTCAAGGGACTTTTTGGACTTGTTTCTCGTCAGGCATTCCTTTTAGTCCATATAGTCTGTAGAGATAAGTGACCGAAGGACCACTATGATATTATTCGCTTTTGTTTTCGATTTGTCGAAATGGACGCTGCAAAAATAATAAAAAAAAGCAAAACAAGCACAATTATTCTCAATTATTCGGCATATTATCCAAAAAATGGTTATATTTGCACCGAAATTTATAAAAATACCACACATGAACAAGCTAATGACAATGGCAGCACTGCAAATGTGCTCCCTTGCGCTCGTGGCGCAGAACATCGATTTTGACCTCCCCGGCAAGGTCACTCCCGGCAAGGATACCGAAATCAACTACATCTCTTGGGCGGTGCCCCGTGCCCATAGCGACACAAAGACCTTCGACAACGGCATGACCATCACCGTCAGTGCCGATGGTGCCGCCTCCGATGTAGGCAGCGACTGGAGCAAGGCCGATGTCGAGACCAATGGTCTCCGCGTAATTGCCGACGAAGTGCTCGCAACCAATATCGTTGATGGCAACCTGACACAGATCACCGAAGGCTCCACCTCGCTCGTCCTGACCATCACCGGCATGACACCTGGTCAGCATTCGCTCAAAGCCTATCACAACAACTCGAAAGCTGATCAGATACAACCCGACATCGAGGTGCGTGTGGATGGCAATGTGGTGGCTACAGGAGTGAAGTTCACCTCATCGGCTCGAAGCAATGCCGAAGCAGGCACGTCATTCATCACCTTCAATGTGACCGAAGGACAACCCGTTGTCATCACCTACAGCACGATGCCCGAGGAAGGCATGACCTACACCAACACCCGCGTGATGATCAACGGCCTCGAGTTCGACGTCGCATCCATCGTGGCCACCGACCCGCAGCCTGCCGACCACGACTTCCATGCCGGCACCGACGATGGCACCATCCATTTCTCATGGGCAGCAGCTCCCGAAGCTGTCAGTCACAAGATGGTATTGGGCATCGACTCCACCGAAGTTGCCAATGCCACCAGCTACGAATACGAAGGCGAGGCTCCCGAATATGAGAAGAGCGGTCTGAAGTCCATGCAGCGCTATTGGTGGCGTGTCGATGAAGTGGATGCCGACGGACAGATCCATCAGGGCAAAGTATGGGCTTGTCAGCCTCGTCAATTGGCCTTCCCTGGTGCCGAGGGATATGGTCGATATGCCATTGGTGGACGTGGCGGTGTGGTGTATCATGTCACCAGTCTCAGTGGCGGCAAGGAGCCTGGTACGTTGCTCTATGGCCTTGTCGAGATGAACAAACCCCGCTACATCGTCTTCGATGTCAGCGGCACCATCGAGCTCGATTTCAATTCCTATTTCACCAAACCATACGCCTACATCGCCGGACAGACTGCACCCGGCAAGGGCATCTGCATCAAGCATTCGAACATCAACATCGGTTCCGACATCATCTGCCGTCACATGCGCTTCAAACGTGGATATGGCGACACGGGCAACGCCCTGGGCATGACAGGTGCCGACCACACCATCATCGACCATACTACGGCAGCATGGGGCACCGACGAGACATTCTCCAGTCGTGGTGCCAAAAACATCACGTTCCAGTATTCAATGATTGCCGAAGCCTTGGGCATCGCCGACCACAAGAACTACCCTGCAGGCACCAATCATGGATTTGCAGCCACCATTGGCGGTGAACGCGGCACGTTCAGTCACAACCTGCTCGTCAACTGTGCCGGTCGCAACTGGAGCATGGGTGGCGGCTTGGATGGCAATGGAAATGCAGCAGGCGAACTCGACATGTTCAACAATGTCTGCTACAACTGGTGGAGTCGCACCACCGATGGTGGCGCCAAGTGGATGCAATTTGTGAACAATTACTATAAGATGGGTCCCGACACCCGTCGCACCGAGCTTTTCATCGCCCAGAATGAAGGTGGTGGCGAACGTAATCAGTTTGCTTACGTCGATGGCAATATCCGCGAAAACAAGAACCACACGCTGACATACGATGCCCTGGGCGTCACCTACACGGCCACTGGTCCCGAACCTGAAAGGACTTGGGTCGATGAACCTTTCTTCGAATCAGAGGCTACCATTCACACGGCCCAAGAGGCCATGAAGATTGTCACCACCGATGCAGGAGCCACCATGCCATGTCGCGACAATCAGCATGTGCGTGTCGTCAAGGAGACCATCGACGGCACCTACACCTACGTGGGTTCCCGCTCTGGCATCAAGGGCGAGATTGACCATGAGGACGATGCAGGAGGTTGGGAAGACTATCCCGTAGAGTATCGTTCCGAAGATTGGGACACCGATCAGGACGGCATGCCCAACTGGTACGAGCAATGTATAGGCAGCGACCCCGAGACAGCCAACCACAACGACGACCCCGACGATGACGGTTGGACGTTGCTCGAAGACTATTTCGATTTCGTGGCACATCCCTACATCGTCATCGAGCCCAATGGCACAGCCAGCATCGACCTGCGTCCCTACTTCATCGGCTTCTATGGCCAAAACGGCAACCCCGTCACCCCATCATTCAGCATCGATGAAGTGAACCTCACAGGTCTCTATTCCACCCAGATCAGCGGCACCACACTGACCGTTTCGGCCATCAAGCCCAACACCCAATGTGTCGGACGCTTCAATGTCGTCATCAACGACGGAGAAACCACCTTCTCCCTTCCATTCGGCATCGCCATCACCTCAAGCACCACCGCCATCCGCTCCATAGAAAAAGAAACCAACTCCACAAACACTCCACCCACCTACGACCTCCTCGGTCGCCGCATCTCCCATCCCCTCTCCGGCCTCTACCTCCAATCCGGCAAACTTATCCTCCTCCCATAAGTCCGGATGGTTTATTTCATCATTTTTTTTAAAATAATTCGGACCAGCCAACATTTTCCCCATTTTTCTGCGAAGCGATTTTCGAGGGGATTGAATGAATGCAACGAAGGAGACCCCCTCTTATCCCCCTTCATAGGGGGAAGAATATTGTCCAGACCAGCAAGTCATCCCCCTAAACAGGGGGACCGAGAGGGTCTTCTCCATCAGGCGCCTCCATTCAATCCTCTCTATTTTTTATCTTTTTATAAAACTTTCCTCAGTATTCCTCCTGCTCCTTCATCCCGCATCCCCCACGGAACTCATCCACCAAATTGATGGCATAAGCCTCCTCGCGGGACACCTCCGTCTTCGACCAATCAATCTCCCCCTCATGCCCCGCATAGTCGCTGATGCGAACCGAGCATAGATAGCCTTCGTCATTGCGGGTGTAAGCGCTGCATCCCGACATGGCGATGCGGTTGCGTTCCTGCTGTCCCTGCTTCGAAACGATGTGGCACCATTCGATGACGCAAGTCTTACCGTCATCAATGATTGTCTCGTAGCGCATACCCACACAGGCAGGGATGTAAGTAGCCAAACCATAGCCGAAACGATGAGCATTTTGAGACATCTCCTCCTTCGAAAGGATGGGAGTTCCCCACGGGTCATATCCACCCACGATGCACTCATCCGCAAAAGCTGCGTGAATCTTCTCAGGGTTGCAGTAAGGCGCATGGTGCAGTGCTTCGTAATAAGCGCGCATGGCACCCGTTAGCAGTCCCGGGTCACCCATCTCGTAATGTGCAGGCTTGAATATTGGCTTACGATAAGGCGTCAATCCTGGCACAAAAGAATAGTGCGTGTACATCCTCACCTCCTCAAGCAGAGAAGGCGTCCGAAGATCAGTAATCACGAAGAAAGGCACCTCCTCGATAGCCCCATCCACCACGAACTTGAACACACCCTCCAAGGCAATCCTTCCGCCACCGATGGTTTGGAACACCGGAGTAAATGTGGCCGAAGTCGCATTGAACTTCTTCAAAAATCCCGCAGCGAACGAACGTATATCCTCAAGGCCCTCAAAACGTCCGTAAGGCGCATCTACAGCCGGCTTCTCGTCCCAGAACAGTTTCTTCTCACGGAACAAACCCGCCACCTCATCAGCCTTTCCGGCACAAAGTGCATTCACAAACGCCAAGTCAGGCGTATCCATCCGGATATCCTGAGGCATATCCTTATACAGTCGCTCCAGATTACAAGCCTTCCGTACCGGCAGTTCCGCCTCTTTCACATTCGAGCCACATGCCTGCATCAGCACCAACACCATGCCCGCAAGCACCATAGATTTAATACATGTCGATAGCTTCATATTCATTATATATTATTATGTGTTTACTCTCCTCTTTTTTGTATAATCTTCCTTCATCCCACCACCTTTCGATTAGTGGAATTTATAACCCCCGTTTTGCCATAATTATTATATTTTGGGTGCAAATATACATAATAAGAATGAAGAATCCAAATAATACATTTTAAAATTCATTTTTTAGTTAAAACCATCCTCAAATATTTAGCTATCAATTCAGGACAAACAAATGGACCAAACAAAGATTTTCCACATTTTTCTGTGAAACGATTTTCGAGGGGATTGAATGAATGCCACGAAGTGGTGCTGGTTGGCTTAGAGTCTACAGCGGAAAGCTTGCTTTCAGGTGATGATTCTAAGAAAACAGCAGAGGCGCCATCAGGCGCCTCCATTCAATCCACTCCATTTTTCATCTTTTCTTTGAATTCATCCTTTCAAAAAGAAAAAAACATCAAAGAAAGATGCCCTCATACACGTCCTGGTAATTATCCAAGCCGATGAAGTCGATGTCAAGGAAGTTGAGGAAGAACTCCATACCCTTTTTCACATCCCCGCTCTTCGAGACATACCACGTCTTGCGTTTCAAGTCGGGGTGATTGTCGAAGAACTTCTTGCGCTCGATGAGAAGCCATCGGAGCAGTATCTCGTTCGTGTCCAACGAAAGGCCCACGATGCAAAGATCCTTCTCGAAGAACATCCGCAACCATGACTTGCTGAAAGCGATATCCTCCGTCGGAAGACCATTCTTTCTACATTTCTGCCACTCGCTGATTCTGTCAGAAGCCTGAGTGATGATACTCGTGTAGTCAGCAAGGCCGATACGCAGGCTGCTGGCGAAACGCAGGGCACCGTTCACGTGCCATACGCAGAACTCGTTGAACGGATCCTTGCCGTCACCGTCCGTCATGTACGACTCCATCAAGAAGTTGTTCGTGTAGTTCTTCAGCTTGCGGCAGACAGGATCCAGCATCATGCCCTCCTCGATGTTATAGTCGTAGTTCGTCGTCAAGACGGGGCAGTCGAACACCTCCGCCAACTGCTTATGCAGCCAATGGTGGTATTTGCGTCGAATGTTGATGTTTTTCTCCACGTACGCCTTCGTACGAGCCTTCAGACCCACACGTGCCTTTGGATTCTTGCAGTTCAGTTTGTTGTCATTCTGCAGGAAGTTCTCCAGAATGCTATAGAACTCGGTATAAGATATCCCTTCGCTCGGAATCTCCGGTTCCCCCTTCGCATTCTTCATATAGAACTCCTCCCCGCAAACCTGTTCCCACAAGGCCAGCAGCATGCCGTCCCACGCAATCTTCCTCGCCCCCACTCTCGCCTTACTGCACGCATATCTATTGATACCATTGCCAAAGACGAAAGCCAGCGACTCCTTCCGCTCCCTCAGCTCATTACGTATTTCTTCCAATGTAGCCATGATTCTATTTCTTTAGGTCGCTTCGCTCAAAATCCGACAAAATCATTCAAAAAAATCTTCCAATGGCTTCATCAGACCATCCTTCATGATTGATGATGGATTTTGATATAATTTTGAAAGATTTTGAGCGCAGCGACCACTCATGTCATTATCAACTTTTTTTCGATTTGTCGAAACGGTGCTTCTACATAACAAATATGTTTTAGGGGTCGTTTCACTCAAAATTATAAGAAAATTGATTTAAAAAATTATCAAAAAATGAATGTCCGAAATCAAAATAATACCGTCCCGTTTTTCTTATTATTTTTTGATTAAATTTTTCTATAATTTTGAGCTATGCGACCACTTTTGTTATAATCCGTTTTGTTTTCGACTGGTCGAAATGGTGCTGCAAAGATAACGTAATTTATCAACTTCACCAAATAATTGGGGAAGTTTTTGTCAAGTGATAGCTTTCAACCACAAAGATGATCATGATTCCCGAAAAACGACCTTGAGGTGACCACTGAAGGTGGTACATTCGTTTCCGCTGCGAGTGGCACATTCGAAACTGCTATGCCTGATACATTTGTTCCCGCTACGGGTGGCACATTCGAAACCATTATGCCTGGCACATTTGTTCCCGCTACAGGTTGTATATTCGAAACCGTTTATGATGACGCTTTTGAACCGCGGCCATCTTCTGCTTGATTAATATCAGTATTATCTGTTTCTTTTATATTCTTCTTACTTTTGTTTTGATTGAATTGTTCTAATTTTATTATTCTCTTTTCATGTTTATTTACTAATTTTTGTAATTCACTTGTTTCCGAATTATTCTTTACTGATATAGCATGGACACACAACTCTTTTAGTATTGTAATCTTTCTTTTTCGTGTTTCATTTCTTGCTAGGGAAATACAAAATATTCGATGTAAAACCAATAGACACGTAATTAAACTTGCAATAAAAACTAAAAAGACGTAAATGTTTAAGTTGTATTTGCTTAATGAAATAAAAGAAAAAATTAAAACGACTATTACAAATAAATGAATTATGGTGACAAACACGGCCAAACCAAGAAACGCACCAAACGTATCGTTTTCTTGATCCACCCTTTCAATACTCTCGATTATTGAGTCAATAATATCATTCAATGACTCTTTTGGCGCATTGGGATTATGAACTTCTTCCATTTTTTTTAAACACATAATTATTATAAATTAAAAGTTAATATTGTTATCAATATTCATATGCAATTCTGTAAATCTATCTCCTAACGGCAATTCAGTTTCTGTATTTTTGCTGAGTCTATCTATGTCATAGATAGACCGCGAAATAGAAGATTTAATCTTATTAAGCTGTCGGTCAATATCTCCGCTATTGATTCGGAATCGCTCTATAGCGAGGTCAAATTGAATTGTGTCATTCTTTAGATCATCATCAAGAAAGTACATTCTATTTACCATATCCTTATATGCCTTACCTTCACGATTTGTTTCTTTTGCTTTTCTAAAAAAGCCAAGTGCCATTTCTCCAGCATAATTCTTGAGGGTATAATAAACATTTGGTTTACTAATTGATTTTACTACTGAATAATAAAATCTATCAGAAATACTACTACAATTCCATATCTTATTATAACTATCAGCTAGATTTGTTAAATCATCAATACTAATTTTTGACATAACAAAATCTTTGAAAGAATTAAAATCATTAGAGTTTGATTCTTTTTTGAAAAGCATATCATAATTATCAAAGAAATTATATATTGATCTGTCTTCCATTTTGATGGATACCTTATTATTCTTAAGTGAAAGAGTGTCGAAGACTTTATAGAATAAGAATAGTTCCTCGAATAGATTACTCCATTTGTAAAGACTACAATAGATGCCTGCCATGAATGCATCAGTGAAAAGGGTTGTTGTCGTATAAGGAGTTACTGTTTCTAGTATTTCTGTTAGACAAAAGATCGAATCTTTAATTAAATATTCGAGAAGGAATAATCTGCCAAAATCAATTCTTGGGTCCAGATCTGGATCTATATTATCTATACCTATAAAAAACTCTTTCCAATCAAGACTGGCACCACCACTACTAGTTAAGTTCGGCTTTCCGAAATAATTCATAAAAGGATAATATGATTCTATTTTATCAATTTTGAAGTTAAAATCTGGGAATGCCAAAGACAAAATATATTCATTTATTTGAGACTTGAATCTCAAAGAAAGCATACGTCCATAAACAGTACTTTCATTGCGGAGTTCGCCCATAGAGATGTTGTTATAAAGGATTGTTAATTTGGAGTTAAAATCTTGATTTCTATCTTCGATTGTCTTCCAAATAGGAATATCGAAAGAAAAACTATCTGTTTGAATCTTCTTCATAGTTTTTCTTACATAGAACATCCTCTCATTTAGATAACAAAAATAATCAGGATCAAGAACAATACATAATCTGATTATCTCATAATAATTGAGCATAATCTCTTCAATGTCGGGGAAGAGAGAGAGTTGTGCCAAAGAAATCCCTTCATACATATCTGTATAAAAGATCCATTTTAGACGTTGAATTTCCATGATATTAATAAAATTGTAGTGATTATAAAGGAGAATGAGACATTGCCTAATTAAAGTGTCTTTTATCCCATAAATCAATTCGCCAAATAAAGCACGACAATCTGTATACCGTAATTGTTCTTTATCATCATCATTATCTTTCTTAGAATACCGACTTGTAACACGTAAATAGTTTAAAATTATCTTAATAATTTTATGAAGACTTCCGACAGCTTTTTTATGCTCGGAACCCACACGGAAAAGAAAACTTGCTTCTAAATAATATAATATCGCAGTCTCGAGATTATTCTTGGGTTCCCCTAACTTATCACTACGAAGAAGCAGGAACTCTGAAGTTGGGTCATTTTCAAATTTTCCAAGTGAATAATCGTTATCAAGAATAAAAATCAACAATTGTGCATCATGAATGAACCGTGTAAAGAAATCAATGCTTATGACTTCTTTATCCGATGAACAACTTAACATAGTATTGCCTAAAGTATCTAATACTTCAGCAAATTGCAAATTGAAATTTTGTCTTGATGACCTTGTACTGCCACGTAAAACGATTTGGCGCAGCACACTAATGGCCTTTCGCTCACCAATTTTAAAATTTACACCTATCCAATTACTCATCAAAATTTCAAGACTATGATGATAGAATCGGCAAGCATAGCATGGCAAGGCTCTATTTTTACACCAATATTGTTGGCGTTTTTTATTGCAATTCTCGACATCATTTAGTGGTATTTTTTTTATTTTTTTTCGTATTACGTCATCATGCCAGAAAGAATATACTTCTTTGCTAAATTCAGTTTTACTGATTTCTGGTAAAACGACCTTAGGAATTAAATCATCATCATCATGCAGTAAAAACATAATATGATCACGAGAAAGTTTTCTGTTATCATTAATTAATTCAGCAAACAACTGAAAACATTTATTTTTACTACAATAATCATGTAATTCTGTTTTTAAGTTAAAACCATAATAATATAGACTATCAACAAGACACTCCTTTAATTCCAGATTTTTCTCGTCATTTGATTCATGGTTATAGTTAAAGCCAATTAAACCATTTTTATAATACATAATATCGCCCAGGCGACGATAGAAATCAGATGCAATGATAAACTTCTCATGTACATTGGTTGCAAGATGAAGGAATTGGAATTCGCCCTCGATGACATCAAGATTCTCTCTTGTAATACCACCTAATTCAATTTTTTCGATTACAAATAGTTTAGCGAGCATTGCTTGGAAAACAAACTTTGTGTCTCCTATAAGAGACAGACGTTGCTGAACCTCATGTTTCTCAGGAGTAACCAGATTAGAAAAATCTGATATAATACGAGAACCTCTCGTTTTATAAGAGTTATTCCGAAACTGTTTATGTTGATCATGTTCTTCCTTATTACTTATTAATGGTTCTATTTGTAGTGAATTCCCATTAACCAATGCAGTTTCAGGGAATAATTCTGTCTCATGTGTTGGCCAACCACTTTTCTGATTTACTTCAAACCTCAAACCAAACGACTTTTCGTCAAAGTTCCTGTAATGAAATAATAAAGCGATGATCTCTTCATATACAGCATACGCTGATAAGTTAGAGCGACGCTTTTCATAAGCGAGACCTATCTTCAAATGATTACGGATTATACTTAAAATAAGTTTAGGATTCTTCAATTGGGGATCCTGAAGTTTTGGATCATGTTCATTTAATTTAGAAAAATTATCATCTTCATACAATAACTTAAGGGCTATCTTGTATTGTGATAGAGCGTTATTATATTCCTCATCCGACATATAAAGATCGCCCAATATATGATGATATGCAGCCATCGAAGTATTGTTGCGAGTACCAGAGTCCTGATGATGATGGTTGATATGTTCCAATAGGCTTAAATAATGACGTTTAACCGATTGAGAATCATCAAGTGTAAAGTTGTAAATAGCTGATACTTCCTCAGAAGTTTTGGACGCAATAGAAATCTCTTCAGAAATCTGCTTTCTGAATTTATAATCATACAAACCTCCATGAATCATAATCATATGGGTCTGCAATAAATAATTAAGAATTGAATTAATGAAACTTCGGAATTCCGGAATCTTATAAACCTCAAGTAACTCTGGTATTTGTTCCAGATTACGCCAACTGAAACCTCCCTTATGGAATTTGTAAATATGGTTTATTAGGAAAGAAGCAGAAACGAGCAATTTATCGCTGAATCGGTCGGCATTGCTCATAATCTGGTTGATGGGGAATGAGATATAATGAATAAATCCTATGACACGTTGTTCCTTCTCGGTGAAGGTTAGGAGGAATTTACATTCTCTATTTATATTGATATCCAAGTCAGTACCCTCTAGAGGACTTTTATTCAATCCATTCTTGGGAAGTTGGAATTCTATTGGTTTTTTTATTAATCGCACATAACTCGAAAAATTTATGCGCATCTTCTTCGGCGAACCATTACTGATTTGGAAAAGGTAAACCGAAAAATGATAGAGTAATATAATAACTCGATCGATGCACTTTCGTGCATCATCGAAAAATCGCTTTTGTTCATCACTATCTACTTTGGCTGCACACCGTGCATATTGCATAATTAAAAACTCATAATACATTTTTAGGTCAATATCGATATTATCGTATATTGATCCCTTAAGTTTACATTCAATTAGTTCTTTAATTATTCTTTCCTTAATATAAGAGCGAGGTATCAATTGCCTTGCTATATAAGTTTCAGCATTATAGGTTACATTCCTATCACTCTTTTCGTTCTTACAGAAACTCTCCACATAAATAACACCATCAAACAAACTTGATGCTGCAGCCTCACGATCAGTAAAGTCAGCCAAATAACCGTCATACATCTCACGACCAGCAATAAAGATAAATTTCGCTTTGGCTGTCGTCGTAAAGTACTTCATGTTGGCCAACAATCTCATTACGGTATGCTTACGTCTTCTTGATGCACCACCTCCTGGGAAGTTCCTCTCATTCGAGTATTCTGGTATTTCACCATCAGAATCATGGTCAATATCTTCGATTTTATCTAATTCATCAAATACGAAATACAAGGTTGGAGCTAAATAACTTGCTGCAATATAATTCAAAATCTCTATTAGCTGGGACTCTATGACTCGTGTATCAGCAACATCATATTTATAAGTATTAATATCTTCGCTTGAAATAGAACCATCTGAAAATTTGCCACTGGGTTTAAGATTAATTGTAAATCCTTTTTTATGTTCACGCGAAGCATCTACACTTTTCTTTAATTGTTTTAATTTCCATAACACGGAGCGGCGCCTCCATCTGAAAATCAAAAAGATAAAGGCAAAGATAAGGACACAAACAATAATTGGTAAAAATGACATAACATCTAACCAAGTGTCATTTGTAATACCTAAATATCTTTTTATTATTGTAAATAGTGAAATAAATCCATCTTTTAATGCTAAACATAATGGATTATTTATGAACCGAAGGTAGAAAAACTCAAAAATAAAAGAAAAAAAAGCAGTAAATACACATTTTTCCAGATCTGTAATAACAGAGCATTGACAGTACCTACGCCACTTCTCATAAAGTTGGTAAGTTAAAACACTCAAAATGTCTTTTTCGCGAAGAATCTCCTGCCCCAAGTTAATTTTCACACAAAGACGAGAATAACTAGCTTCACTATTATTGCCTCCAAATATTAGGTTATTAATTCTATTCCACTCTCTTGGAGAGATCTTATTAAGAGATATCCATTTATGTTCTTTAAATACAGCATTCAATAATGTATGGCTTAAGAAATAAAATTTTTTAGTTTTTTCTCGAAGGATAGGCCAACGAGCAACCATCCACCAAATAAGAGCTAAACATAAAGGAATAAAAAAGAATAAGAATGTTTCCGTATTAAATACAAATTCCCCTTTCAAAAAAAGATCACCAATGGTTCCATTTTTCTCTGAACTATATAAAAAGAATAGTAAAGGCCAAAATGCAAAAAAATAAAATAAAAAATAAGCAAAGACATTTTGAATATTGTCAACAACAGCCACTAACTGCTCAATAACACGATTTACAAAGCAAGTCTTGCCCATGCCTCGATAACCTGTGACCAAATAAGATGCCCCCTTATCACGATCCTTTAACAACCAAGTCTTAAGTCGTTCTACAATAATATCACGACCAATTAGATATTCTTTGGGCCTCGATTGTATAGCAGATACAAAGTAATTCCACATATCCTTGAATCCTCTATAAAAGGATCGAGAATCTGTGTGAACTCCTTCATTATAGGAAGGAACTGGTATGTTGATTCTCTTGATTTTCGAGCTGAATCGATCAAAGTATGAATACTCCATGTGTTGTGGTGGTATATTTTAGTATGTTTTAAATGGATTAAAAGTGCTGCAAATATATCAAATAAAATGAAAATATGCAACTTTTTTCCAAAATAATTGAATTTTCTATATGTTTTTTTATTATTTTTGTAGTAATTTGTACCATTTTGAGTAAAAAACGAGAGAAAAACTGTAATAAGAACATAGATTATGCGGAACATCCATAAAATCCATTAATAATCAGGCTAATAGAAATTCTTTGATCGTCTTTCTTTTTCTCCATTCAATCAACTCCACTTTTCATCCTTTCCCAAACACCATAAAGCAACTCCAAACAAACAAACCGGACGAACAAAGAAATAACGTGCCGTGACGTATTCCTCCACCACTTCACCAAATAAAATGCAAGAAAGTGGTCGCAAGATGGGTGTTTGGGGCACCATGCGAGCGATTTCGCGCATATTGTCAATAAAAAAGAGAGGATTATTTGCATTATAGAGAATATTATATCATATTTGCATTATACATGGCGCCAGCTTGAGGCATCGAATAACCAAACGATTTTTGGTCATTTAACCAAATATAACATACGTTTCCTTGCATAATTCAGTAATAAATGATACCTTTGCACCTAATTAAGATCAACATCGAAAGGGTGTTTTGTGCAGACCAACGACAAGCTGAATAAATAAGGTTAAGTTACGAATATTATGAAGAAAAAACTATTCATGATAGTCTGTGGACTATTAGGCATGGTAGCTGCAGAGGCGCAGCCGCTATTGAAAACGCATGTAGAAACAGGAGATGTGGAGGCTACGCCCGATGGGACGGACCTCGCCGTGTATAAAGCCATACCATACGCTGCGCCACCCGTGGGCGACCTGCGATGGAAGGCACCACAGCCAGCACTGCCGTGGGAGGGAGTGCTGAAGGCAGAGGATGTGGCCAAATGGCCTCCCCAGCCCGAAAAGAGCTACGTGAAGTACGACATGATGAGTGAGGATTGTCTGTATCTGAGTGTCGCCACACCCGCCAAGACTGTCAACGACGCCCTGCCCGTGATGGTATTCATACATGGAGGCGGCTTTGCGACAGAGCATTATGGTGGCGACCTGTGGCAGAGTCTGGCACGCAGGGGTGTCGTAGCCGTCTCTATTGAATATCGAACCGGCTCGTTAGGATTTATGGCGCATGCCGATCTGGCCAAGGAGTCGGACGGTCACTCCGGCAACTATGGCATCCTCGACCAGATCTTTGCTCTGCAATGGGTGCAGCGCAACATCAGCAACTTTGGCGGCGACCCTGCGAAGGTCACTATCTTCGGCGAGTCGGCAGGAGCCATGAGTTGTCACATCCTATGTGCCTCACCCCTGGCCAAGGGCTTGTTCCGCGCCTGCATCAGTCAGAGCGGGGGCTTTATTTCGCCCACGAATGTGGTTAATCAAGAGATGGCCCAGATGATTGGTCAGATGTTTATGAGTCAGCTGCAGAAAAACTCCATCGCTGAAATGCGTCAGATGGATGCCAAGGAACTGACGGGCAATGGCGTGAACTTCCCAGCCTGTACGCCCATCGTCGATGGTTACGTTATTCCCGAATCTATCTACGACCTCTACGAGAAAGGCGAATACAATGATGTGCCCGTGCTGATTATGCACAACAGCGACGAGGGTGCTGTATCCTTCGGTTCAGCAAGTGAAGAGATGTATCAGCAGCTGTTTAGTCAGTTGCCCGGCCAGTGGTCCGACAGCGCAAAGGCAGTTTATCCTGGTTTGACCGACGAGGAGCGCATGTTCAGCATGCGCGACTTTGTGCGTGACGTAAGCTTCGGATGGCCATCCTACGCCTGGGCCACCTTCCAGAAGCAGACAGGAAAGAGTGCAGTCTATTCGGCTTACCTCGCCCAGAAGTCTGATACCACCGTCTATGCTCAAGGCAATCGTCGTGGTGCTGCTCATGCCGACGACATGATGTATCTGAAAGGCGTCTTTGATGATAAGGCAGAGAAGTTTCCACAGGAGAAGAAAGTAAGCGATCTGATGCAGCAGTATTGGGTGAACTTTGCCAAGACGGGTGGCGATCCCAATGGCGAAGGCCTGCCCTACTGGCCTGTCTTCGAGGAAGGCAAGGCTACCGTAATGCAGTTTAATAATGGGGCATCACTCATCACGACACCCAATCAGGAGAGCATCAAACTCATCGACAAATTTATGAAATACGTTCGCTCACTCAGGGCCACAAGTAACTAAACGTGCCCGACACGGTTGTGCCAGCCGACTACAGCGACTACTTAATGCTTTCCAATTGTTTTTCAATGATCCTATTCAAGATCTCCTCCGTGGTGCCCTCTGTGCTGACACCTACCAGCTCCGCCTGTTTCACGACTGCGGCGTGAGCTTCCGTGTCATCAGTATCGGGAACAGGTTGGGGATCGTCTTGAACGTTCTCTTCGCCGTTCTCATTGACATCGTCTGCAACGTCCTCGTCGAGGTCCAGGTCAAGATCCTCGTCGTCGGTTGTCCAGGGATAGTCGATGGGTTCCTCGGGTTGCTCATCCACATCCGAAGTGTCAAGGTTCACAAGCCAGTTGATGCCGTTCCACAAAATGGTAAAGACCAGCCAAATCATTATGAAGTGCTTCCAGGTTAATCCGCTCTTCTTCTCCTGCGTGGGTGGATTCTGTGGACTTTGTGGATTCTGTGGACTTTGTGGATTCTGTGGACTTTGTGGATTCATTGAACCCTGCGAACCCTGGGGATTCTGTGTACTCTTTGGTCTCGGTGGCACATTGCGGCTTTGATCAACGGAAGGCTTCGGTTCCACTTTTCTACTGGAATAGTGCGACCTCTCTTCCTTGTTGTAAGAAGAGCTCTCGTATGATTTCACATACTCTCCCGACCTGTTTTGATTATCATTTTTCATAATACTGCCATTCGATTTGTGGTATTTTTATTTTTCAACCTGTGAATTCATTTGCATAAGGTGTCAGAATCCATAAAAATCTTGCGTATGTCTTAAAGTGTTTTCCCCAACAGTATATGCATAGCAAGCTGCGGGTATGAAGTGTAGTGTCACACATTCCATTACCTTGTCTGCAATTTGTGTTTCAGTTGTCACAATGGCCTCTTTCAGTCCGTTTTTCGGCATATACCATAGAAGTGAAGCCAATTCACCAGGATGTTCGACATATCGGTCACTCCACTTTATTTCAACACCCCACATAGGTTTCTGTTTAGCAACATCTATACCTACAATATCTACCTCGCCTTGCTCTTTATTGTTTAGGCGCCAATTGGCAAACGAAATATCCACACCTTGCCGGGGAATCCATTGAGCATAAACAGCTGTCTCAACAAGGTTCCCAATTTCCTCATCCGTTATTCGGATAGGTTGAAATAGGGCACATCTTAATGACGGATTGGTCAGATAAATCTTAAAGCTCACCTCTCTCTGATAGCGTTTTGCAGTATCATCTGTCCTATGAACTACCTTAATCAGGAAAGCAGCTTCCAAATATTCAATATATTTCTTCAGTATATCCTTGCGGACACCCGATTCTTTCGACATAGCCTCATAGGAGAACTGGCTTCCCGAATGATAGGCGATCATTGTAAATAGAGAGTTCAGTTCTTGAACATCCTGTATTCCATACAAACTCGGCAAGTCCCTCAAAAGTACCTTGTCAATAATGTCATGACGGATGAACTGCCCCGGGTTCTCCTGAATCTTCTCGCTGAAAACCACCTCAGGATAACCACCATAATTGATATAGTCAACGAAAAGGCCATTCAGCTTGTCAATATCCAGTGTGCCCCAAATAGGGATTTGACCAGAACCCCAAGGCATCTGACGTCTGATCATCAAATGTTCGTATCCTTTCAAATGAATGTACTCGTAGAAAGTGAGTGGTGGCAACCTGAAATCAGTAAACCTACCAGCCCCACTCTCATCGCTCCGCTTTTTCAATTCAGCAGCCGCAGAACCACTGGCTACGAACTTAACGTTCTTATATGTATCTACCAACGATTTCAAATTCACTTCCCATTCCTTCAAATACTGAATCTCGTCAAAGAACACATAGAATTCTTCCTTGGTATCTGGTGCCTTTCCCAATGTTTGTCGCGACAGATTAAACAACTGCTCCAGATAGATCTTGTTGTAGATTGGAGTTTCCACAGAGATATAGATAATATTCTGAGCAGATACACCCTCGTCAATGAGGCGTTGAATAGTATGATACAGCATCACAGTCTTACCGACACGTCTGGGACCCATTAAGATTACCGCTCTCTTCAATGCCATATTTGACACCAACGGATAGAAGATGTCCAAATACGAACGAGGAGTCATTTCCTTATAGAACGAGGGTATAACGCCCTCTGTCCACCACGGATTGTCCACTCTCAATCGACCAATAATTTGTTTTTCAAGCAATGCTGTATATTCCATAAGCATATATTTTTGGTGCAAAGATACAACAATTATTCCAAATAAACAAAATTTTTCATCCTTATTTGTATCAAAATATGCAATTTAAGCAAAAATACCCCAATTTTCCCTCTTATTTGGCATTAGTTCTAAAGAATTCTTATTCTCTTCCAACCATTATCAAAAAAGTCGTTTTATTTTTCTGCGAGTATGTAAAAAACATAGTTCCCAGAAAAATAAAACACGAAAAATATAGTTTATTTTTCTACATTTAATGATTTTTAAGAGTTATTGTCATCTTGACTCATATCAATTCTCCCTTTTTCATCTTTATTCTCTTTTTCTATTCTCCTACAATCTTGGCGAACTGACTATAGAAAGGATGTGTACGATACGCCCCTTCAGAACCACGAGGCACATAGAGGGTGACCTTGGCGATGTCAAGATCAGATTTCTCATCAAACGCCTCCAAAGGAGTCTGGTGCTTCATGTGCAGTTCCACCAGGTTATCACAACCCATGAATGTGTATTCTCCTATCAGGATAACGCTACTCGGAATTGTCAACGAGGCGAGTTTATCGTTGCTTTCAAAAGCGATTGATTCATTGTCATTGTTATCCGCATTGATATAGACGATACCGTCGGGCACTGTGAACGTTTCCAACCCAATCGGGACATGTAGCAGGGTCTTGCCATCTTTCGAGCAGATGGCTCCATTCATATCGCAATAGTATGGATTGTCCTTGGCGACAACGTAGCGCTTGTTACCGTAGGTTTCGACAAAGGCTTCAAGTTCAATTTTCATCACATTTCTTGGGATTTCGACCTCTGTGAGTTTTTCACATCCCCAAAAGGCACCCTCCTTGATTGTAAGGATGCTGTCCGGTATCTTGAATGTCTCATATCCTTCGGGCACACGAATCAGATCTTTGCCATCCTTCGAACATAACGCGCCATTCATATCGCAATAGACCTGATTACTCTTGTCAACGACAAATCCCTTGATGCCTTTACAACCCAAGAAGACGTTTCCCGACTCAATATCTACCACATTCGCAGGAATCTCCATACTGGTAAGTTTGCTACAATTATCGAAAGCTTCATAATCAATCCTTTTTACAGAACTGGGAATGGTGTACTTCTCAAAACACGTCGGCACATTATACAGAATACTCTTGTCCTTGGAATACAGCACACCGTCTTCGCTACAATAATTCCTGTTGTCGCGATCTACGTTAATTCTCCTGATTCCGACGCATTCGCTGAAAACAAACATCCCAATTTCCTCAACGCTGGACGGTATATCGATTGATTCTAGTTTCGAGCAACTATGGAAGGCAAAACTATCAATCTTCTGCACCTTATTTGGAATCCTGATAGAGCTAAGGCTACTGCAACCGTAAAAAGCATACTCCTCGATCAGATTGATACTGTCAGGCAACACTATGGAAGTGATTTTATCGCAGCCCTTGAATGCTTCCTTGCCGATGGTCGTCACCTTGCAGGGGAGAAATATTGAACGTAATTTGGCCAAGGCACTACTGGGGCTCAGTCCGAGTTCTTTCATACTGCTGGGGACAACCACCTTACCTTCATAGCTCTCGTCACATTTAACCAAGGTCTTACCATCAGCGCTAAATGTCAATGCGTCTTTCAAATACATAAATAGGAAACTGTATATAATTTTGATACTCTTGTTTCAAAGCTTTATGTCATCAAGCAGTTTGATTGGCACAAAGATAAAGGATTTTGTGATTTCTCCAAATCTTTTCCCAATTTTTTTCGCACATGAGATGCAGCGACTATTGAAAAACATCGGGCAAGCGTTTCGTATAGCGTGGCTTTGGGCGAACTTTCGTACTACTTGGGACTTCCGTTTTGATGGTGCAAAGATAGAAAGATGATACTGCTCTACGTGTGTACGCACGCTTGCGTGCGGTTGTGCGACTGCACCCAAGTACGCCCATGAGTACGGACGCGAGTTCATAGTAAATAGAATAAAGAAAAAGAGTAAGAATATATACGCGAGAGACGCTTTTATTTTGAAAGATTGAAAGTTACTTATTATAGGAATCAACAGCGGGGACGGAATACCTGCTTAGATGAATGATTTGTTGGTCAATATTGGGTATAGAACATCTACGGACGTTGACGCTCTATCTTCGTTTGGAAATGGAACGTCTACGGACGTTGACGCTCCATCTTCGTTTGGAAATGGAACGCCTACGGACGTTGACGTTCCAACTTCGTTCGGAAATGGAACATCTACGGACGTTGACGCCCTATCTTCGTTTGGAAATGGAACGCCTACGGACGTTGACGCTCCGACTTCATTTGGAAATGGAACGCCTACGGACGTTGACGCTCCAACTTCGTTCGGAAATGGAACATCTACGGACGTTGACGCTCCAACTTCGTTCGGAAATGGAGCATCTACGGACGTTGACGCTCTATCTTGTTTGTAAATGGAGCATCTACGGACGTTGACGCTCCAACTTCGTTCGGAAATGGAACATCTACGGACGTAAATGTGCTAAATACAAATGAAATGGGGAAATTGCCTAAATAGCCGTCTTTCCTCAAAGAAATAATACGATTCCTCGAACAAAACCCTTTCTAAATTAGTAAAGTTCTTCAAATCCTCCTCCACACTTCAAAAGTGATGGGGAAATCGTTGTTTTCATCGGCCTCGACATCTTGGCTGCTTACGCAGACAAAGCCTTCGGGAATGGGAGGAATGGTGGCATCAAATTCTTCGATGACGGTGTGGACGCGGGTGAGATAGATGCAGTCGGCTTCGTTCCAAGCCTGGTTGTAAATCTGCGCCCCTCCTATCACGAAGCTATCGGCAGGTGATTTCTCGATGGCCTCGGCAAGCGAATGATAAACCTCGATGCTGGTGCCAGGCTTGAGATTACTCATCACCTCAGCAGAGATATGGAAAAGGCTGCGAGTCACCACTACATTGCGGCGACGCGGCAGGGGACGACCGATGGACTCGTAGGTCTTGCGACCCATAATCACGGTGTGTCCTGTAGTGACCTGCTTGAAGTATTGGAGGTCGGCACGCAGATGCCACGGCATAGTTCCCTTGTTGCCGATGGCGTTGTTTTCGGAGGCTGCTACGATGATGTTCATTTTAATAAAAGGAGTAAAAGGGTCATTAAAGGGGAGTAAAAGGGAAGTAAAAGGGACATTTCCCTCACTTAAAGGACATGAATGCATTCGTCTTTTTTACTACTCTTTTACTTCACTTTTACTACTCTTCCATGCCATTATTCTACGTATAAAACCAAACCTTTGAGGTATTCGCCCTCGGGATGGTAGATACTGATGGGATGGTCGGCAGGCTGATGGAGCTGATAGAGGATGCGAACGCGACGGCCGGTTTGGGCGGCTGCACTGAACACGGCACAGCGGAAGTCTTCCTTAGTTACCACCTGCGAACAGGAGAAAGTGAAGAGAATACTGCCCGAAGGCATCTTCTCGAGCACTTTGGCGTTGAGTTTCTGATAACCGCGTAGCGCATTATGCAAAACCTTGCGATGCTTGGCGAAAGCTGGAGGATCGAGGATGACGAGATCGTAGGGGAAGACAGCCTCTCCCCCGACCCCTCCCCTATTGTGAGGGGAGAAAGAATCTACGTGGTTCCCGATGAAGCGGGAGGGATCCTTGAGGAAATCGAACACATCGGCCACATATGCCTGATGACGCGGATCATCAGGGTAGTTCAATTCCACATTGGCATTCGTGAAACCGATGGCCTGCTTCGACACATCGACGGAATGAACGAGCTCTGCCCCACCCCGCATGGCATAGAACGAAAAGCCACCCGTATAGCAGAACATGTTGAGTACCTTGCGTCCACGGGCGAAGCGCTCGACAAGGGCGCGGTTCTCGCGCTGATCGACGAAGAATCCGGTCTTCTGCCCCTTGAGCCAATCGACATGGAACTTCAAACCGTTTTCAAGTGCCACGTCACTAATGGTCTGTTCGAGCGCACGTCCTTGTGCGGCATCTTCGACAGGCTTGCCATCGATAATCAGGTATCCATTCACCGATTCCCCTTCGGCCTCAGCCTCCTGCCGCGCCTCGGTCTTATAGCCCAATGTCGTTTCCGACTTGTAATAGACATTGCGAATCTCTGCACCCGCAACACGAATCAAGTCTTCTGCCAGCGCCTGTCGTATATAGTGAATACCGGCCGTATGCGCCTGCATCACAGCCGTGTGAGCATAGACATCGATGACGAGTCCCGGGAGTCCGTCACCCTCGCCATGCACCAGACGATAGGCATTGTTGTCGGGGCGAATCAAGCCGAGCGACTGACGTAACTCGTAGGCCGACTGCAAACGACGCAGGAAGAACTCTTCGTCAAACTCATTCTCATCGAACGAGAAGATACGCACGGCGATTGAGCCAATCTGATACTGTCCTAAGGCGAGGAATTCGCCCTGCGAAGAGACCACACGTACCCAGTCGCCTTCCTCGGGCTGTATCTCGTTGCCGAACTCATCCTCCATCCTATAGATGGCACCAGAGAAAACCCACGGATGAAATCTCAGCAACGACTCCTCCTTCCTATGCTTCAAAATGATAGTAAACATAGCTCCCGAACGTTAGCCGAACATGGGTTGGATAATGAACTTCCAGATGTCGTTGAGGTTGACGAAGAGTATCAACGCAATGACGATAGCAAAGCCGATGATCTCGGCACGTTCCTTGGCCTTGTCGCTGATGGGGCGACGGATGATGGCTTCGATAAGCAGGATGAAGATGTGTCCACCATCCAGAGCCGGGATAGGCAGGATGTTCATGAAGGCCAATGCCACGGAGAAGAAGGCCGTCATCGACCAGAACTGCAACCACTGCCATGTATCAGGGAAGATGGAACCCATGGTGCCAAAACCTCCCAACGACTCGGCACCCTCCTTCGTGAAGACGAGCTTGAACTGGCGCACGTAGTTGTAAAGCATATTCCAGCCGCGCTTGATGCCCGCAGGAATCGACTCGAAGAAAGAGTAGTCGATGTGGGTGAAGACATCGTCGGTCATATAGTTACGGAAGAATGCACCCATCATGCCCTCGTCGCTCACCCGCATTGTCGTGGACATCAAGGAATCGCCACGGTAGAAATTCACCGTAAGCGTATCGCCCTTATGCGCCTTCAAGGCCAAGGTGACCTCATGACGAAGCATTGTCAGCGAGTCGCCAGCCATCAATCCCGCCTTCTGGGCTGGGCTATCAGTCAAGACTGAATCGATGACAAAAGGCATACGGGCAATAGCAAAGAGTTCAAGCTGGAGATTATCGCGCAGGAAGACCTGGCCGATGGTGTCGGGCAAGGCAATCTTAACTTCCTGTCCATCGCGACGCACGGTAACATCGTTGGCCAACAGCAAGGCGCTGCCAAGACGTGTGTAGTCGGTGGTTTTTCCATCGACAGCAAGAATCTGGTCCCCGGGACGGAATCCGATCTGCTGGGCATACTCGGAATACTCGACACCGAAAGGAAGGTCTTCAATCTTGATGATATCCGAACCCCAGTGCCATGCCATGCAGATGTAGATGATGACAGCCAGAATCAGGTTGTTGAGCACGCCGCCCACCATGATCATGAACTGTGCGAACTTGCCACGCTTGGCATATCCATCAGCGCGGTCGGTTTCAGCATGTTCAGCATCGTGCGTCTCATCGACCATACCGACAATGGCACAATAGCCACCCAAAGGGACCCAGCCGATACCATATTCAGTCTCGCTGGGATTAGGTTTGGGGCTAATCCGTTTGTTACAAACGAAGATTCCTTCCTTGTTCCACTTGAGGAATGAGAAACTGCCGGCATCGAAGAAAAGATAGAACTTCTCGACACCAACCTTAAAGATACGGGCCCACATGAAGTGTCCCAGCTCATGTACAAATATCAGAATTGACAGCGAAATGATGAGCTGCAGGGCCTTGAATAATATCGTTTCCAATTAACAATGAATAATTAACAATGAATAATCAACAATTAACAATTAGAGACCCAGGATCTCACGAGCCTTGATGCGTGCTTCGGCATCGATCTCAAAATAATCTTCGAGCGAAGGACTTGCCACGAAAGGCATGGCGGCCACCGTCTTCTCGTTCACATCGGCCATCTGCAGGAACTTGCATTGTCCGCGACGGAACGCCTCGTTGGTCACCTCGTTGGCCGCATTGAGCACACAAGTGCGGTCGCCACCTGCTGCCAATGCCTCGAAAGCGAGACGCAGGTTGGGGAATCGCTCCAGGTCGGGACTTTCGAAGGTGAGATGGGCATAATCCTCGATCTTGAGTTTGCCATTGATTTGCGATGGCATGCGATCGGGATAGCTGAGGGCGTAAGCGATAGGCACCTTCATATCGGGACAACCCAACTGCGCCTTGATGGCACCGTCGCTGAACTGAACCATCGAATGAACGATGGACTGCGGATGAACAGCCACCTCAATCTGATCGGTGTTCATGCCAAAGAGCCAACGTGCCTCGATGACCTCGAAACCTTTGTTCATCATCGATGCCGAGTCGATGGTAATCTTGGCTCCCATGTCCCAATTGGGATGCTTGAGCGCCTGTGCTGCCGTCACGTCGCGCATCTGCTCCATCGTGAAGGTGCGGAACGGGCCACCAGAAGCGGTGATGATGAGCTTGTCGATGGGATTGTCGAGATAATGAGGTTTCTCGGCGTTCTCGTTGTCGTTCTTTAGCCAAGGGAAGCAACCACGGGCAATGCTCTCGCCCTGCAAGCACTGGAAGATGGCCGAATGCTCGGAATCGACAGGCAGGATAGGCACCTGATATTCGGCACATAGACCTTCGATCAACTGACCCGCCACGACAAGCGTCTCCTTGTTGGCAAGCGCCAGCATCTTCTGCGCCTTGATGGCAGCTACAGTTGGACGCAGACCTGCAAAACCGACCATTGCGGTGACGACAATGTCGATTGGGCCAGCTGTCACCACCAGACAGAGGCTCTCGGCTCCTGTCCAAACCTTGATGGGCAAGTCGCTCAGCGCCTCACGTACCTTGTCGTAACAGGTCTCGTCGGCTATGACGACAACCTCGGGATGGAACTGGCGAGCCTGCTCGATAATCAAATCTGCCGAACGATTGGCAGTAATGGCATATACACTGAAAAGATCGGGATGTTCGGCACAAACCTCCAAGGTCTGCCGCCCAATGCTTCCCGTACTGCCGAGAATAGCTATATTACGCATAATCCTGTTATTCTATAATTAAAAACCTGATACACTCAGATTTCAGGGTGCAAAAATACTAAATATTTTTGATATTTCCGAACATATTCAGGAAAATTATGACTCAAAGGGTAAAATTTCGTTTTTTTATTTGTTTCGACAACGAAAAAACTATATCTTTGCGGTATGAACGCAGCAGTTTTATTGGCAGGTGGCAGCGGCCGCCGTATGGGTGGTCCGGCACCCAAGCAATTCATCCAGATAGCCGGACGCAGTATTCTCGAACATTCCATCCGTGCCTTCCACCAGCATGAAGGCATCGATGAGATTGTCATCGTGGCTCATGCCGACTTCATGGACCAAATCCGCGAGATTGCAGCTCCTTATCCGAAGGTGAAGCACATCGTGCCCGGTGGCAAGGAACGCTACGATTCTTCGCTGGCTGCCATCGCCTGCTATCGGGGACAATCAAACGTAAACCTGCTGATACACGATGCCGTTCGTCCTCTCGTTTCCAATACCATAATCACCGATTGCATCGAAGCGCTCAAGACCTATAAGGCTGTCGATGTCGCCATACCATGCACCGACACAATCGTGGAAGTCAACGATGAAGGAGCAATCTGCCGTATCACTCCCCGTGCGATGCTGCGCAACGTACAGACACCCCAATGTTTCGAGCTGGAAACCATTGCCAAGGCGTATGAGATAGGTCTCAAGGATCCCGCATTTGTCACTACGGATGACTGCGGTGTCGTCTTCCGTTATCTCCCCGACGTGCCAATCTATGTGGTGGCGGGCGAAACGACCAACATCAAGATAACCTATCCCGAAGATCTCATTTTAGCGGAGAAGATACTGAACGGGCGTGCCAATTGAGTTTGACACGCCCGCATTTTTTACTTAGAGCATCCTGAATTCATACCCCTGCTCCATCAGATATTCAATGGAGGCAGGAAGCGCCTCCTGAATATTTCGCCACGACTTTGGCTGGTCGTGGAAAGTGATGATGGAACCATTGCGCACATACTTCTTCACATTGTTGATGACATCCTGCGCATTAAGTCGCGAGGAATAGTCACGCGACACCAAATCCCACATGATGATACGGTATTTCTTTTGGAGCAACGATGCCTGACCAAAACGGAGCCATCCATGAGGCGGACGAAAGAGGTCGGACTGGATGAGCACGTTGGCCTTCTCGACATTGGCGAGGTAAGCTTTCGACTCATAGGTGAGCGCCGAGATGTGATTCATCGTATGATTGCCAAGACGATGACCCGCAGCCTTGACCTGTTCGAAGACGGCACGATAGCGGGCGACGTTTTCACCGACACAGAAAAAGGTAGCTTTGATATCATATCGTGCAAGCACATCCAACACCCAAGGGGTTACCTGGGGTGTAGGACCGTCATCGAATGTCAGATAGACGCACTTTGGCTGGGAAGGAATCCGCCAAAAACTGTCTTGAAACATCAAACGACGAAACCATGTGGGTGGTTGCTCGATGAACACGCTATAGGTTACTTAAGCAACTTGTACTTGTCGTATGCCAAGTCGAAATACTTGTGGAACTTTTCGGTGTATTCCTCGTCGAACTGATGATCGCCGGCATCCTGAGCCATCTGGAGAGCATCGCGCATCGTAAGCAACTGCTCACGGATGGTACGACCCACGCCCTGTATCTCAGGCTTGTCAAGACGGAATACCCACTGGAGGTAATCCTCATTTTGCGCCAGGATGTCACCAACGATACGACTTCCCTCCTCCATCTTGTCACAGAGATAATAGGTCTGGGCAAGGGTGAGTGCAGTATAGTCGTAAGGCACGTTGCACGACGGGATGGTCTTGTCGCAGTACTCGGTAGCTGCAAGGGCGCGTACGGTATCGCCATGCTCGAGAAGTTCGTCGATCATGGTGACGAACATCATACGCTGGGTGCGGCACATGCGACGATTATTTTCGTCGAGATAGATGTTCGGATCCTGGATGTTGCCCCAAACGAACTTGTTCATCATGTTGTCGTATGTCTTGTCGATATCGCAGGAGCTGGTGCCACCATGCTCAAGAGGAACAATCTGATAAGCCAAACCGACGAGACGGAAATAGCGATTGAGCGAAAGATACATTTCGGAACCGACGGTGGTAGCGAAATAAATCGGACGTTTCCAACCGTCGCGTGCGATATTGTCGATCATCGAAAGCACGGCTATCTCGTTCTTGGTGATGTAGCGCTTGTTCGACAGGTCGATGTGCATGCGCTTTGAGATAAGGCTCTTGTCGGGAGTATCGATGACCGGAGAATTTGCCACAGCAGTCGAATCGATGTCGATGTACATCTTGGTGGCAGGAATGATAGGCACGTCGTCGTACTTGCGAAGCTTTTCCTTATAGAACTGATCCATCACAGCGGCAAACGATGCCTCACGGCCATCGGTCTCATCGCTTACGTAAGCATAGTTGAGCTTGTCGGCCACATATTGCGCAGGTGTGAACGAAATCGGGAGCGGATCGGACTCGTAGGCCTGCGACTTCATCTGGTTGATATACCAGTCGGTCTGAAGATACGAGAGGTTGCAGACACGCACATCGGTACGATATCCCTCAACTTCCTGGTTGTACCACAAGGGGAAGGTATCGTTGTCACCATTGGTAAAGATAATGGCATTGGGCTCGAGGGAGGTGAGATAGTTCTTTCCGAAATCGCGAGCTGTGAAACGGCCCGAACGATCGTGGTCGTCCCAGTTCTGGCCTACCATCTGGAAAGGAACGCCGAGGCAAAGCACACCGAGAACAGCCGAAATGACAGCGCTCTGCTTCCTGGTCAGATGTTCGACGATAGCAACGAGGCCAGCGACACCCATGCCCACCCAAATGGAGAAGGCATAGAACGAACCTGCATAGGCATAGTCTCGTTCGCGAGGCTGATAAGGAGTCTGGTTGAGGTAAAGCACAATGGCCAAACCTGTCATGAAGAAGAGGAAGAATACAACCCAGAATCCCTGGATACCCTTCTGTCCCGAGAATGCCTGCCAAAGCAGACCAATCAGACCGAGAAGGAGCGGCAAAAGATAATAGACATTGTGTCCCTTGTTCTCCTTGATGGATGCAGGCATGTTGTCCTGGTCGCCAACAAGTATCTCGTCGATGAACTTGATACCAGTGATCCAGTTGCCACGGTCAATCTCACCATAGCTCTGCACATCGCTCTGACGACCGGAGAAGTTCCAAAGGAAGTAACGCCAGTACATGAAATTGACCTGATAGCTCAGGAAGTACTGAATATTCTCAGCGAAAGTAGGAACGGTGACGGTCTTGCCATCGATACGCACCTTCTGTCCCTTGAAGTTGCTCCACTGCTTGTAGCCGTCCACGTGATTACCCTGCTTGGAGTACATACGTGGGAAGAACGTGGTGTAGTTGTATTCGTAGGTCTCCTTATGACCGCTGACGAAGTATTTGTCGGGATCGTCAGGATTGGTCTTGACCACCTTGGTGTAGATAGGAGACCCTTCCTTGACTATCGGTGCACCGCTGGAATCGCGCTTCACGTCGCTGGCGAAAGTCTGACCGAACAAGAGAGGATTCTCTCCGTACTGTTCACGGTTCAGATACTTGGTGAACGAGAAGATCTCGTCGGGGGAGTTCTGGTCCATTGGAAGTTGGGCCGATGAACGGATGATGATCTGTGCAAAGGTGGAGTAACCGATGAGAATAGTGAGCAAGCACAACAGGATGTTGCTGGCCAGACGTGCGTTGAGTTTCTTCCATGCAAAGATTCCGACAACGAAGGCGATAGAAAGTACGATACCAAGCAGCCAACCATCACCCACGAATGGCATACCACAAAGAACGACGCCCGCAGCAAGCAGGATGCGCAGGGTGCGATCGGAAGTGTCCTTCTTGTAACTCTTCCAAACGCCAAAGGCAAGAAGAGCAAGTACGAAGAAGAAATAGAACACAGTACCCGTATTGAACGGACAACCCAGGGTATTGACTGCAAAGAGTTCGATCTGACCGGCCAGTTTGATGAAGCCAGGAATCATGCCGTAAAGAATGAAGGCAATGATGAAGACCGAAAGAATCAGCGCGCCCAGCGTTCCCTTGAGCTCGGCATCGGGTTTCTTCTTGAAGTAATAGACCAGTACGATGGCAGGGATACAGAGGAGGTTCAAAAGGTGAACACCGATTGAAAGGCCGATGATATAGGCCAACAAAATGATGTAGCGATCGCCATCGACACCAGCGCTCCGACTCTCCCACTTGAGAATCAACCAGAATACCAGAGCCGTCATGAATGACGAGAACGCATAGACCTCTGCCTCGACAGCCGAGAACCAGAAGGTATCGGACCACGTGTAAACCAAGGCTCCTACCATACCGGAAAGAAGGATGGTGATGGCCTGACTCCATGTCATGTCGTTGGCAGTCTTGTTGTTTCGGCAAACGACCTTCTTGGTAAGTGCGGTGATCGTCCAGAAGAGGAAGAGGATAGCACCTGCCGAGAAGAGCGCAGACATACGGTTGACCCAAAGGCCAGCCTGTGCCAAATCGCCACCTGCAAAGTTAACGAAGAAACGTCCAGTAAGATTGAAGAAAGTATTTCCGGGAGGATGACCCACCTCGCCCTTCGCGGCGCAGGTGATGAACTCCGGACAATCCCAGAAGGATGCAGTAGGCTCTACCGTGTTAAGGTAGGTGAATGCTGCCACCACAAAGGCAATCCATCCAAGGATGTTGTTAAGCAACTTGTATTGCTTGATCATGATAGTTTATTGATTGGTTGTTATTATATAATTTGGGCGCAAATTTACTAAAATATCCTCAAAATCCCAAATTTTGAACGCTGATATTATGATTTTTAAGCATTCAACGACCCAAATTTTACAATCTTACAGTTTCACTTAACATTTATCCAAGATATTTTTATTGCTCCAAAGTAATTGCCATCAATCCAATGACTACGTCATTAGAGAGCGTACACAACGTGAAACTTTCGAGTTGTCGCGTTGAATCGAGCGGCATCTTGAGGAGCTGCGCCGCTCCATCGGGGATGCTCAAACCTTTGGCGATCGGTGTGTCGGCCTCGAAATCTGTGACGTGGATATTAACGACTCCATTGTCCTCACCGGCATTCTGCAGATCTATTTTAAGGTTTCGCGACACCTTCCCGCTGCCCAAATGCACACGATAAGGATGCTGTTTCGTGCTCCAAAATGCATGGTCGTCGAAATAATAGTCCTGCTCAATCGGGCACCAGTTATAAGGATTCGTCAGATGCAATGTATCAGCGCTACCATCCGTATAGTTTGCAATGACAAGGCCATTGTCGATGCGGCTTTGCATGTTGTTGGTACTGCCAGCGAGGAGAAGGTAAGCGTATGAGAACCTTGTTCCTCCATCCAAGTTGCCTGACCCCGCATCAATACGTTCCTTTTCGACAGGGATACTCATGCTATTGGGGAAATTATCCCAGAGGGACGTGTAGAGCACATTCTGACCATTCTTCGGCAAGCGGAAACGAAGTCCGAGGCCGGTATCAAAAACATTGTCCGACGAAATCGCCTTGCGGAGCCCGTCATCCTCAATTGTCGCGGTCATCAATGGCACGCACCAATCGCCCATGCCCTGGGTGGGAATCTCAAGCGTTGTATAAGGGGAACGTGGGGACAGATATTGCTGACGATAAATGTCATCCACCGAGGCATTGTAGTAATCGCTCAGCTGAAGATAAGCATGGCGGCTGGTTGCATCCGGAGTTATATCTTCCAATCCGAGGGCCACCTCGTTGAGCTTGGGACGATAAGGTTTGGCGGCTTGCTGGTCGTGAGCCGGCACGACGTTCGATGGCACGGTGATACGTTGGACAGTTTCGCTATTACCCTTCACCTCCAGGAACCGTCCATCGCCCAATGGAAGACGCACAACGACTTGCAATGCCTGTGGGAAGTGTTGTTCGATGTCATAGATGTCTTCTCCGTTTTCGCGATGGAAACGATAACTGAAATAGGGAGTCCTGACATTGGCAAAATTCCATTCCGGCGGGAACCCGGGCTGAAGATAACAGCGACCATAGAGCGCGTCGGGACGAATGCCGAAAAGGCCCTGCATGATGGCGCGTGATGTGATGCCCACGTTGTCACCGAAGTCACGATAGGCCTCCTTGAGCGCCTTGTCGTAATAACTGATCTGGCCGAAGTTACCGGGACAGGCACCTGCACACATCTCGTCAAGCAAGTCGCTGTAGAGCAGCCGATAGCCCATCTCGCGACGACCTGCAATAAAATATGCTAAAGCCATATTGGCCACTTCCTCATGCGCAACATTGTTGGTGCTCCAAGCATAAGGCATCCAATCGGAAGTGCTGATGGTAAAAAGATCGGCTGTTGGAACTGCATATTCCGAACTAGAGATATTCAAAGGAATATGCGGAATGCAGGCATCTACCCATCTTGTCGCCTGATAAGCCTGCTCAGGCGAACAAGCGCCACAATCGATGGGTGTATAGATGCTCCAGATAGCCGGATTGGCATGAACGCGCTTCAGTCCCATGAAGTCCTGAAATTCTGCCCAGTGTCCATCAACCTGATTATCGCCCGAAAGCCACAGGCGATGGTTCATGGCATCAAGAATGGCTTCAGCTTCCTCGCGATATGGAGTGGGATCTTCCCCGATAAGTTCGGCAATACGAGCGATGAGCAGATTGCCACGGTAGTTATAAGCCGAAGCATGGGTCACAGCTCCACTATTGTAATAAAGGGCGTCGCTGGCCCAGATGCAGCAATAGCCATCGTAGAGATGATCGCCATCGGGATCCCAATTGCGTTTTTCCCACTCAAGGTGGAGCTTCAGCGTGGGCCAGAACTCACGCATGAGCGCAGTGTCGGCATCATACTGGAAATGCCAAAGGAGTTCGTCGATATAGTTGAGGTTCATGTCATAATGGCTCATCTTGCGGTCATCATTAGGCAACTTACAGATGTAACCGTTGCTATACATCGGCGTCCCCCATTTTTCGGCTGAACGTGCCAGGTTCTTGGTGGTATCCTGTGCAGGATGCGGATAGATGGGTTCAATGTCGCGTACCATGCTGCGGGCGTATGCACGGAAATGACTGAGCTGACGATCGAACCAACCCGTCACATCACCCACATAACCTCCGCGCCAACCGGCAAGCGGTGTGCGCCAACCGATACAGCCATGTTGCCATGTCAATCCGTCCCACAATCCGTCGGCGGCGGCCATCAGCGTCGGACCAAGGGTATTTATGAGTGGATCAGGTGTCTCAAAACTCAATTGTCCGATCAATTGCTCATGGAAAGCATTCTCCTCCTGCAAAAGACGGGCGCCCTCCTGAGAATCGACCAATACAAGGAGGTCATTATCCACAAGGCGCAGATAGGTTGTTCCAGAGGCATCCCAAGCCAATTGCTGACGGAGCGAATCGGGGCATGGGTATAAAGCCTCGAAATTCTCGCGCGGATCGGTTCCCAGATCTCCATTGCGCTTCATCTTCATCTGGGTAATGGGTCTTCGAAGAGCATTAAGCTTCAACGTCTTTTTTTTGCCCAAAACACTCTTGGGGAAGTCTTTTGCCACAAACTGCCAGAGGGCATTGTTCCCCTCATGCTCGGCAATTGCCAACACATGGAGCTCGCCTCCCTGCCATGCTTCATCACGCACC
>JAFZTS010000071.1 GCA_017618715.1 Bacteroidales bacterium | reverse complement strand
CATAGTTCTGCTGGACATCATTGGTCTGAGCCTTCACTTCGTTACCACACACTGCCATCATAACGATGCTGAACATAATTGCAAAAATCTTTTTCATTGTTTTATTATTTTTATTGTTAATACTGATGTTCTTGTCTTTTGACGCTGCAAAGATGAGACAAAAACGGCAGATATAAAAAAGGATTTCGACGAAATACCGTAGTTTTTTCGACGAAATCCTTATTTTCGATGTTTTCTTCGATGAAAAAGATCTTTATAGACTGCCTCCCCGCGCCTTCACACGTTCCTCCCAAGCCTTGCGCTCCTCGGTGATGTTGTAGCCACGGGCTGAGAGGTAGTTGTTGATGCGGCCCTTGTACTTATTGAAGACCTCATGCTTCTTGTTCGACGACTCGGCATCGATGGCCAGATCACGCGCTTCGCATAGCCACGCATACAGCTGCGCCTTCTCCTCGTCGGTGAGACTGGGAATCATGTCGCAATAGGCATCGTAAGTCACCTGCACCTTGTCGTAGGTCATGGCATCGAAGATGGCAATGATCTGCTCATGATTGAGGTAAATGCCCAGATTGGCAGGGAAGGCGAAATGGCTGCGATAAAGCTTGCTGTCGCAAGCGGCTCGTGCTGCCTCGATGGCCTGATTCCTTGCGTCGCCCGTCAGATTACGCTTTGCCTGATTGATGAGCGTGTCGCGCTCGGCATAGATGTCGTTGAGTTCGAAATAACGATTGATGACCAGGTTGCGCACATTGGTCCTTGCCGGCTCGGCAAGCTCCAAACCTGCAATGTTCTTTTCGCTGCGAGAGGTGATGGACGCCACGTATGATACGTCGCGCCCATCACTTTTGATCTCTATGGTCTGCGCATATATATTATTATATAATGTACACGCGAGGACTAAAAGGAAGATAGAGAGGAATCGGTTCATTTACTCGAATAATCAATTTGCCAACGGATCGAACGTGCCATTGGCACCACCTTGGTTGTAGTCCTCCCAGCCGATTGTCTGGAGAAGGCCTGCATCCGAAGACTGTGCAGCCTGAGGCAAGCCGAGGAAGTAATACTTGGCAAAGAAATGCATGTATTCCTCCGTATGATCCGAAGTGTAGGCATCGCCCTTCTTGGTCTTGCGAACGAGGAACTCGGCATAGAAATCCTTCAGCCTATCGCACTGGTCGGCCAAATCGTAACGAAGGTCGATAGCTGCGGGACGACTGATCTCCTGGTCGTTGAGCTCGAATACCAGCGGATCGTCATTGATGGTTGTGCCACCGATACCCTGCTTCACGGTCTCTTCGCTCACGCGGAACTCCATATTCTCACGACGCTGGCCATTGAGCGGTGTGAAACCAAGATAGGTGCAGGTGTTGCCACCCCAGCCGGTGAGCGTCCATGTCGATGGAGCACCGTTGATCTCGGAAATCCTGGCACCGCCATCGAAGAGCATCCAGCGACGAAGGTCGTCGAAACGCTTGCCCTCGTAGGCCAGCTCGATCTGACGTTCGTAGAGCACGGCCGAAAGGCAGGCAGCCTGATCGGAAGCCAAGTTTGCATCAAGACCGCAGTCGCCCGTATAACCCACGCGACGACGAATCTGACGCAACAGTTCCACGGCCTCGCCCATCTTTCCGGAACCCGCAGCAGCTTCGGCAAGATTGAGAAGCACCTCTGCATATCGAATTTCGATATATGGAGCAGCCGAATAGGTGAAGCCCGAAACGGTGGTCGAGGCACCCCAGCTGTAAAGAGGAGAACCATTGACATCGGCATCGTCCGAACGCTTGCGCACATACATGCCCTTCACATTGGCCAGAAGATTCTCGGCTCCGTAGGTGTTCGACGATTCGATGTTGTCGCGGTCATCGGCATTGGTGTACCAGACGTAGTTCCAAAGCTCGTAATCGACACCCTTGTTGTAGCTCGGGTTGTTGGGATCGGCCAGTGTGGCATCACCGCTATATGCCCAACGCACGCCAGGGAAGGCGAAGGTGCGATAGAATCGCGGGTCACGATCCATGAAGGGATAATTCGGATTGTAAACAAGTTCCGAAGCCTGCAGCTTGGAGTAGGTGGTGCAGCTGGAAGGACGACGACCATCGGCCATCGGGAACATATCGACAATCATGGCCGAAGGATTGAGGCCCGAACCGGAAGCGTTCTTCGGACGAATGCTGCGTTCCCAATTGGAGTTCTTCTGCGTGTCGCCCGACTGGATGGTGTTGTAGCAGGTCTGGAAGACGGCTTCGCAGCTACTGGTCTGCGAGAAAACGGCGGCAAAGGCGGCCCCATTGGCGCCACCAGCCTCATATAGGCCATAACCGCACTTCTGTATCTTGGCAAGATCGGCACTCATCTCGTTGTAGGCATTGATCCAGCGGCTCTCGTCACCCGAACGGTTGAAGAGCGGACTTGCCCAAAGCAGCAACACTCGTCCCTTGAGTGCCAAGGCTGTGCCCGTGGTGATACGGCCCCAATCGTCGGCGCTCCTCCAACCGCCATTCAGTGTCGATGCCTCAAGCATGGTGGCCGACTTCTGGAGGTCGTCAAGGATAAACTCGATGCACTCGCGAGCACTGTTGCGAGGATACTGGGTACCCTCTATGGGCTCTTCGACAGTGGTCATGATGGGCACGCCACCATACCACTTGACGAGCTGATAGTAGCACCAGGCGCGGAAGAAATAGACCTGACCGAGGAACATGTCCTTCTCCTCCTGGGAGAGCGAACCGCCCTCGATGCCCTTGATGACATCGTTGACATTGCGGATACGACCCCAGACGGATGCCTGGATATTGTTCGACTGGTTGTGGAAATAGTCGGGTACGGTATTGCCGCCCATCACCGACAATTCGTTGTCGGGATTGACGAAGACACCGAATCCTGAAAATTCTTCGGTCGATTTCGACTGGTCATCGGCATTGCCCGTACAGTTGTACTTCCAGTTGGCATTGCTTCCCACGTCGGGCAGACACCAGCTATAGACATCACTGACGCGGGCATTGCAGCCTTCGTAGTAGTTATAGATATCGACGTTGACGTTATCGTAGTTCTTCTTCTCCTGAAGGAACGAGTCGCTGCACGAAGACAGGGCTACTGCCGCGAGGGCGAGGAGGCTGAAGAGACGGAAAGTTTGATTCTTCATAATTGTTTTCGTAATAGTTATCGTTTATTCGGATTAGAAACTCAGACTAAGACCGAAGGTCCACTTGCGCAGATTCGGATAGGTGCCATAACCACCTGCCATCTTGTCGGTGAAGTGGTCGGGGTAGGGATTGTAGAACGACCAGAGGTTCTGACCGGTGACGTTGATTCGGACGCCATCGACACCCATCTTCTTGACCCAGCCCTTGGGGAGGGAATAGGCAAGGGTAAGACGATTCAGGCTGACATTGGTATTGTCGATACGCCAGAAGGTCGATGGAGTGGCGTTGACGCTCGAATAGGCGAGGTTGGGATACTTGGCGTCACGATTGGCAGCGACCACGACATTGCCCGAAGCATCGAGAACATCCTGATAGGAATACATGTTGTCAACATTCCAGAACGACGGCATGCTGGTGAAGTCAAGACCATCGCCGGGCTTGAGGGCGGCGGAAGGCACGGTGGTGTAGCTGCCCCACGATGCGGAAACCTGTCCGGTGATGGCGAGGCTCTTCCATTCGAGTGTGAAGTTGGTGGTGAAGCCCCAAGGATTGCTCGAACGTGTCGAGAGCTGCACCTGGTCGTTGTCCTTATCGACGATGCCATCGGGAGCTGCGTACGAACCATCGGCCTGCTGCGGTCCGCGCACATCCTTGTAGATGAGCATACCGGGCTTCACCTGATCCTTGCTCATGCCAAGGTACGAAGTGATGCCATAGCGGTCGAAGTACTCGTCGATGTCCTGATAGCTGCGGAACATGCCGAGGCACTGCAGGCCCCAAAGGCCGACATCGGAGCGCTTGTTGCGTTGCATTTGACGATAGATGTACTCGGTAGCCCAGTCGATATTGAGCACCTTGTTGTCGCTATAGCCGGTGTTGATGCCGATCTTGTATTTCCAGTCCTTGCCGATCTTGTCCTTCCAGTTGAGCGAAATTTCGATACCATAGTTGTCCATTTCGCCGACATTGAGGGCGGCCGACTGGGTGCCGATGATTGTCGAAACCGACTTGTTGAGGTTGAGCAGCATCTCGCGGTTCCAAGTGTAATAGGCATCGATGTTGATGCCGAGACGATTCTGGAACGTGTTGAAGTCGATACCGAAATTGCCCTTGTAGGACTTGTCCCAATGGACATTATGGTTCACGGCCGAATTGTTCTTGTTGATGGTGATGCGGTTGAAGGTCTCCTGACTGGTGCCTGTGCCGAAAGCGGGACCACGGTTGGCATCCTGTGCATAGACCTGCATCCACTGCCAGGGAGCTGTGTTGTCACGACCGGTCAAACCGAACGATGCACGGATCTTGAGGTAATCGATACCCGGACGATCGGCAAGCCAGGACTCTTTCGAAAGCACCCAACCTACAGAGGCCGAGGGGAATGTGCCCCAATAGTTTTCGGGAGCGAACTTCGTCGAAGCATCGGAACGGAGGAGGAACTCGAGCAGGTACTTGTCGGCGTATGCATAATTCAAACGTCCGATGTAGGAGAGGGTACCCGACTCGGAACGGGTGAAGGTTGGAATCTTCGTATTGGCTACCGCCGAATTGGACTGACCCGTGGTGAAGGGGTAAGGATCGCTGACGTAACCATAGAGATACTCGTTCTCGGCCTCGCTGCGCTCTATCGAGAAGAGGGCACCTACATGATGCTGGTTGAAGTCGCGATTGTAGGAGAGGGTGAAGTTGAGCTGATAGTTATCGGTACGATTCGTGTTGCGTGACAGGAACGAAGGCGAACCATTCGAAATGGTCATGGCCGTGAAGTTGTCGAGAGCAAGCACGACGTCGTCACCATAACCGGAGCCTGTGGGAGTATAGAGATGCGAGCCAGAGCCATAGCGGTTGTGGAGCGTATAGATGGTATAGTCCGTGCCGTACTGGTTGGTCTTGCTGTTGTTGATGCTCTTCGAATAGGTGAAACGGGCGGTGAGACCCTTGAGGGGATTCCAGAAACCGAAGTCGAGGTCCAGACTGCCGCTGAAGGTGGTGTTGTTATCGACCGACTTGCTGTAGTCGCCATTTTTCTGAAGCGTGTTGAACGAATAGTACTCGTCGGTGTTGGCCGAAGCGTTGGTCGGTCCGTAAGCGGCGATGGGCTTGCCATCGACTTCCTCGGGAATATAGTAAGGACGGGTGAGCAGCAGGTTGTAATCCTTCTCGCCGCTGGTACCGCCTACCTTGACGAGCGGAGTGTTCTTCGTGCCATTGTCACCGCTGACGGTGAGGTTGGCCCTGATCCAGTTTCCAAGCTTCACATCGACACCGGCACGATAGTTCCAACGGCTATAGTCGAGACGGCCGAGGTTACCATCCTGGTTGAAGTAGCTGATGCCGGCAAAATACGAAGCCCGATCGGTAGCACCACTGACGTTGACCGAATGCTTCATGGTGAATGCCGAAGTCCAATACTTGTCGAGCAGGTCGTAGTTGAGACTCTGCATGGCGGCAAGTTCATCGGCCTGGAAGAGGTCGGTCAGACGGTTGAGGGTGGTATTCTTGGGATCGGCAGCCTTGACGGCATTCCAAAGACGGCCATAGTTGTAGGCCGAAAGCATCTTGGGACGAGCCACCTCGTCGGTGATGCCCACGGTGCCCGAATAGCTGATCTTGGGAGCACCCTGCTCACCCTTTTTCGTGGTGACAAGGATGACACCATTGGCAGCACGTGCACCATAGACGGCAGCAGCGGCATCCTTCAACACGGAAATGGACTCGATGACACTGGGGTCGAGGTTGTTGAACGCCGTAGCACCGAGGTTCTCGGTGGTATTGCCCACCTTCACGTCATTGGGATAGATATATCCATCGATGACATAAAGCGGCTCCTGTGCGGTAACGCCCACATCGCCGAGCGAATTGGTGTCACGGATCTTGATGGTAGCATTCGTGCCGGGACGTGCTTCACCACCACTGACGCTCACGCCATTGACCATACCGCTGAGGGTAGAAGCCAGACCGCCACTCGACAAGTCCTGGATATCATCCATCTGAACGGTAGCAACAGCACCCGTGAGGTGTGCCTTCTTCTGTACGCCGTAACCTACAACCACGACATCCTCGAGCTGCTGGGCATCTTCCTTGAGAACAACCTGCTTGGTGTCGGAGGGAACGGTTTCGGTAATATAGCCGAGGAACATCACCTTGAGGGTGGATTTTTCGGGGGCCTGGATCACATATTTGCCGTCAATATCGGTAATGGTACCCGTTGTGGTGCCCACTACTTGAACGGTTGCGCCAATGATAGGTTCGCCCATCTCATCCACAACAGTTCCTTCGACTGTGCGGCCGGACTGCGCCATGACCGTGATGGTCAAAAGGCTGCAGACGATTGGCAAAAGAATTCGTTGGATAGCTTTCTTCATAATCATTCAAAGTATCGTGGGTCGCCATACTGCCTGGAGGCGGCAATACCCTTGGTTGGTGTAAAATATGACTTCAGGCCATAGTAGGGGTCATTGAAGTTGATGGCCGAAGAGGTTGGTACGCTGAAGCCCGGATCCTCTTCGGTGGCATACTTGGCCTTATCGGTAGCATCGACCTCGTTGGTGACGCCCCAGATCACATTGTCGCTGGCCGAAAAGTCGGCGGTGTTGTTGCGGATAGCCTTCTGAAGAAGCCATGTATCGTAGAAGATGTTCCTCTTCATGGTGAAGGTGATGCCGCTCTGCGGATAGTTGTTCCACCAGTGCGTTCCGGTAAGCATACGCACGAAGGTCGTATTCAGTACGGTCACGCTGCCGCGTCCCGTCGGGCCATAAATCTTCGTGGGTGTGGCATTGGAGGCATTGGAGAGGCGAAGGAAGTAGCCGCTCGAATTCTCCTGCAGGTTGTAGAAGGTGGTGTTCGAAATGATAAGGTTGAGGATGGTTCCCGTCGAAGCGCCATACATGCTGATAAATGCCTCGTTGGTGCTGTAGTCTCCCTCGACGATGCAATTGTTGATGTTGAGGTTGGTGAGGGCCCAGTTGGCCTTGCTTCCACTGAAGAACATGCCCTTGACCTCGCGGAAGATGCAATCCTTGAGGATGATGTCGCCATCGAGGAAATAGACTTTCTGGTTACCGCCATACTTGGCCTGCCAAACGGGCTGGTCGTAATAAAGCGAAGCATCGGGATTGGGATCGAGGCTGATGGGTGCCGCCGTCGTGTTCTCACAATCGAAGTTAAGGAACTTCACCGTCAACGGTGCCTGCGTGGTGATGCAGGCCTTATCCTTCAGGACGATGGTGGCATGCGAATTCTTATCACTGCGAAGCTGTACAGGCTGCAAACCGAATGCTATCGTATCGCCCACCTCGTAGGTTGCACCCGCCTCAAGCTCGAAAGCCTGCACATCCTGGGTGCCGGTCTTGAGATTGGCCTTCACGAAAGCGGCCAGGTCCTGACCACGGGGCACGACGATGGCTGCGACAAGGGTGGTGTAGTCGTTATAGACCAAAACCTCCGAGGCCGTGTTGCCCAACTTCTCGTTGGCCATGGTCTGGATCGTAATCTGATACTTGGTGTCTTCCTGCTGAACGAATCTGAGCGAACAGCCATCGACGATGCTGTCATTCACTACGGCAATCGGGTTCGACGGGTCATCGACGATATCGACATTGACCAGATAACCTCCGGCGCCATAGACCACAGGCCACGACATGATGGTGTAGGTGGCATCGGTGCTGTTCTGCGTGGTGAAGCACGAGGCATCCAACTGTGGAGCACTCAGCTGCTGGTTACGCACGCCGGAATCATAGCTTTCGAGCTCTACGCCATCAGCGCAGGAAGTGGCTGCCCATGCCAACGCGGCACAAGCCACAGCCATAAATAACTTCTTGGTGATGTTCATAGTGTGTGAGAAAAAAATGATGTGTTGTTAAGAGGGAAAGACCCTTGGCAAGGGCGTATGAGGTCCTGCCAAGAGTCTTTGATGTTTTTTGCCGGGAGGTTAACGGATCACCTTCTTTCCGCCAACGATGTAGATCTGGCCGGGAACCATCTCGTTCACGCGCTGACCACGGAGGTTGTAGATGGCGTTCTCGGTAGCGATGTCGCTGACGATGCGAGTTATGCCTGCACCCTCGGGAACGGCCAGACGGATGCAATAGAAGTTGATGGCACCCTCGGGATAGGTGATGAAGGCAGTTCCTGCCTCAACGTTGGTCTCCTGGATGGGGAATACCTTCTTGGCTGCACCTTCGATCTCCACCTCGATAGCCTTGGTGTCGTCAAGAGGAGCATTCAGAATCTCAACCTCGTTCTGGGTAACGACAACGGGACGAACTGAAGAGCTCGAAGCCGAACGTGCCATGAGCAGGAGCTTGCCGGCAACGGGGATGTTGACGGTGATGAAGCTCTTTTCGCCGCTCTTGCCACCGGTCTTCAGACGAGTTTCAAATTTCTCGTAGTTCTTGTCGTCGCCGAAGTACTGAGAATTCTCATCCACGGCATACTTGTCGTTGCCGTTGGTAACGGTGATCGAGAAGTCGCCATCAGCGTAGGTTTCTTCCAATGCAGGGAAGGTTAGAGTGAAATAGTTGTAGTTTACCGGAGGTTCCTCGGAGCCTTGGAAGGTGAACTCATAGCCACCGAAGCCGATCTGTGAAGAATCCTGGAAGAGCCAGTAGGTCTTGCCGGCCTCCACCTGCACGGTGAGGTAGCCCCAGAAAGGCTGGTTGCCGGCACCAATCACGTAAGGAGCGGTGTCCACACCTTCCTCGTTCACCTTGGCAGCATTGTGGATGTCCTGAATCTCCTCGGCGCTGAGGTACTTCTTGGCATTGTAGGTCACGGTCTCGCCGTTGATCACGGCTTCCTTCTGCTCGTTCTGGCCGTTGATGTAACCCTCGGCAGTGTAAGCCACAGGCTGCTTCGACGATTCCTCAACGACGAAGGTGTTGCGGTTGCCCTTGTTCGACCAGACAGCAAGCTTGAGCGTGCCATCCACCTTGGGAGTGAACTTGTAGTAAAGGCCCTGGATTGGCATCACATTCTTGTAGGTCTTGTCGCCGATAACGGCATCCTCGGGACCATAATACACATAGGTAGCGCGATATTCGCCGGTTGGCTCGCCATCGCGGATAATCTCCTCTACGCCCATCTCAACGCAGGGGTTACCTGTGCCAAGCACATAGTAGAAGTAAGGAGTCTCGAGACCTTCCACGTTGTCCTGAAGGTTGGTGTTCTTGGGCTGCCAGGTGATGGCATTCCACTCGGTAACGGTTCCATCTGCCTCCACGGTCTTTGGGGTAGCGCCACCTACGGCAACAACGTCCAAGTTGGCGGTGCCGAAAGAAACAACCGAAGAGCCACTGGTGATTTCTTCAACGGGGAAGACTGGAGCCATAGTGCTTGCATCAATAGCAGCAACGTAGCTCTCGGTGTCAGCCATAACTGCGCTGCCGGTCATGAGGGCAGCAGCAAAGAGGAAAAATTTCTTCATGAGCTAATAGTTTAATTATGTGGTTAGTATAGTTTGGATTATTTACGTATTATAAAAGTATTTTGCGGTGCAAAGATAATATTTTTATTTAAAAAATGAGTACAATTGCCGTTATTTTCTCAAAAATTTTGCCATATACTGCACTTTGAGTCAAAAACAACGGGTTTTTCACGTAAAAATGAGCATAAACCTCACTTGATTCCATACGCCTTGAGCGTATCGAAGTTGTTGGCAAGATTACGCCAATCGATGTGTATCGTCGTCGGGATGCCATTGATCCACTTCTCGATGTTGGTATAGCCATCGCCGTTGATGTCACCATTGGCATCGCTTGGGTCAAGCGGATTCAATCCGTTGGCCTGCTCCCATTCGTCGGGCATGCCATCGCCATCCGAATCCTTGCGTGGTTCGCCCTTGTATTCCGGATAGCCACCCATCTGTCGAGGATCGACGATGATACCCAGCTGATAGCTGTCCTTGCCCAAACGACGATACTTGAATGTACCATCCTCGGCCTGTGACCTGGGCGAAAGACCCGACACGTCACCCTGGTAATTCACAGCATCGGCCACATAGAAGGGAACCTTCGTGCGTACCTCCTCAATGATGCGCTGATCGACGATGTCACGACAGGGAATGGTAGCGCCCGCGTTTTGGAGCACATATTCGTATGCTTCCTGTGCCGACATGACATGCAGATAAGGCATGGCAGCGGGGCGCATCTGTCGCATGTACGACTCATGGCCGTTACATCCGTCATAGCTCTCCACCTGGATGCCTCCCGCCCAGTTGTCGGCGGTGATTTCGGGGAACCCCTCCACCACATTGCCCACTGCATAGACGCGGCCATAAACATGATGGTCGAGTTTCGAGCGACCCGACTCAGGCTTCAGGATGCGGTGGCTGATGGGACCCTCGGTGGGTGTGGCAGGCCCCGGGCGGTAATAGTTGTTGATAAAGTTGAACTGGGCAGAGTAATCACCGCCATCAGCGGTACGATGAACCCAGTTATAAACCACGTTGTTGACAAAATTGAAGATGCCGTTCCAACCAACCGAGGGATTGCGACCGCTATTCGAAGCCCACAGATTGCGGATGAAGGCCGCGTTTTCGCCACCGAGAGTCGAACCGAAAGCATGATTGTAGGTGTCGAGGGCCTTTGCCGAAATGGTGTTCTGGATGGTCACGTTCACCGTCGGATATTTGAAGGGTGTCGTCTTGTACTGTCCTTCCGATTCGTCGTACATGTGCCGATAGAACGAGATGTTCTCGTCCAGTCCCCACTCACACGAGCAATGGTCAATCATGATGTTTCCCACGGGATTGCCGCCGAACGAGTCCTCGCGATGCTCGGCACCTGTCTCGCCACGACGGAAACGCATGTGACGGACGATGACATCGTGCGTATTGACGGCAAACGATTCGCCGGCGATGCAGATGCCGTCGCCCGGTGCCGTCTGTCCGGCAATGGTGATGTAGGGAGCCTGCACATTGATGGGCGTCTCCAGTCGAATGATGCCCGACACGTTGAAGACCACGATTCTGGCACCACCCGCCTCACATGCCTCGCGGAAGGAGCCCGGGCCGCGATCGTTGAGGTTGGTCACCACAAAAACCTTGCCGCCACGTCCTCCGAAAGTGAACATGCCTCCACCCTCAGCGCCCGGGAAAGCGGGAATCTGGGCCTGAAGCAGATCATCAGGACGATGTGCCCACTTGACATAGGGACGACCATGACGAGCCTCCTCCTCAATAATGGGAAGGGCCTGCTGCCATGCCACGTTCGACATGGAATCTTCATAATGAGCCTTGGCCGCCCATCGGGCATTGGCTTCGCCGGTCACCTGGGGGTATTGTGCAAAAAGAGACAATGCACTGGTCGATGCCGCTAAAATAATAAACAATGTGCGATTCATACTGATGATAAAATGGGTGAGAACGTATGAAAGGTGATAATGTGGAATATCGGTCAAGATGATTGGCTCACTTGTTCTTCTCCGCCCTGCGGCGCTTCACGTAGTCGGAGTACATCTGCCTCCAGTTGCGGCCATGCGTGTTGAAGTAGAGCTCGCATTTGTCCTTGGCGATGCCGAAGATCTCGGAGATCTCCTTCATCGATTTATAGTCTATGGCGACCTCGCGGGCTTCCTTGAGATAAGCCAGGCATACGCTGTCCTCCTCGGCGGTCATCTCGGGCACGATGTCGTGATAGCCCTTGAGTGTGAAAGCCACCTTGCCGATGGTATATTTGTCAAGAATCTGCTCGACCTGCTCGTCGTTCAACTCCCGACGCAGGCGGGTCATGATGCTGTCGTGGTATGCCTTGGGCTGTGCACCGTCGGCGATGATGTCGAGATCGACGGGACGCAACCTTTCTCCCGTGCGGGGATTGATGCCATGAGGCACAGTGGTCTGGCCCGGATGCTCATTGTGCCACTTGGTCACCGCCACCAGATGCTCATAGATGGCTTGGCGCACCCGCTTGGCCTTCTGCTCGTCGGCGAGGTTCAATGAGGCTGTCCATTCGTCGGCCTTCTCCTGAAGCCCTGCGGCCCAGCGCAAGTCGAAGTAAAGCTGGCGACCTGCGTCGTCGAAGTTCTTCTCAACAAGGTTCTTGACATTGGTTTCGAAATTGGCGGGTGCCGTTTCTCCCGTCGGAACCCATTGGCCCTTTTCGTTTTGTGCACCGCCGAAGCTGAAGAGCTTGTCGTAAGTTTCGATGGTCGCAAGATCCTCGTTCAGATTCTCGGCAGGCAGGTTCCACACTTCCTGGAAGAACGAATAGACAGCATTGCGCTTCTTGGGTTTGAAGTCATGCTTGCCGTTCGTCTCGAAGAAGAACGACACCTGGTCGTCGGCTCCGTAGAATCCGTAGATGCGACGAATGTAAGGTTCCTCGATGGTGGGATAGGTATGTGTCCAGTCGCCATCGTCGCCCACCAGCCGCATGGGCTTGGGTGCGAAGGTAGCGGCCAGCTCGATGTTGCAGGTTCCTCCCTGACTGTACTGGATGGGCATTCCGCTCTCGCAAGGGCAACCTCCATCGAAGTGGCTGCACACCGATGCCACGGGACAAAGCGCTGTGAAGCGATCGTCAATGGTAGCCAACAGCACGGCATGTGTTCCTCCACCCGAACCGCCATTGGCGCCGACGCGTGAAGCATCGACATCCTTGCGAGTCAAGGCATAGTCGAGCAAACGCACGCCGCAAAGTGCCTGATAGACGTGAGCCAAAGAACTCTGATGCGCCTCCTTGCCCACCTGAAGCTCCGATTCGCCCCAGCCGAAGGTATCATAGCTGATGCAGATGGCACCCATACGGGCCAACGTGGCAAAGCGCACCTGCAGATCCCTGTTGTATCGGCCATCGGCCCAATGTCCATTGGGGCAGATGATCACGGGATAACGTCCGTCCTTGGTGGCAACAGCCTTCTTGGCCGTTTTGTTGGCAGGCACGTAAATCGAGCCGCAGACATAATAGCCCGGCAAAGTTTCTATGGCAATGTTCTGCACGGTATAGCCATCATATCGACGCGCCTTGCCCAAAATCGGCCGGATAGGAACACACTTCTCGAGCAAAGGGTCGATACCGAGGCGTTCGCGAACCTCCTTGCGCAGTGCCACACGGCGGGTCTCCCATTCCTCCTTGTTGCTATAGAGCGTATTCAGGTAGTTCACCATCTTCTCGCCATCCTCATCGTAACGACGCGGGTATTCGTAGGGCTTGATCTTATAGACACCCTTCCCCTGGTCCCATGCTTTGAAGTCGAAGACCGAAAGGATGTTGCGCAAGGTCTCGTCGAGGCTATAGGGGCGGATACGCGAATCAGCATAGTTCAAGATCAGTCCCGTAGTATCGACATTGTACTTGAAACGCACATTGAATTGCTGCTCAACCCGATTGAGCACCTCCCCTAATGGACGCGCCATCTTGTTGTCAGAAGCCATCGGCTGAGCCTGTGCCACTGACAATGCGAAGGTCGAAGCAAAGAAAAGCGAAAAGATAGTTTTCATGTGTGGAAAGGATAGTGAAGAATAATAAAAGAAGCGGCTTCGGAGTTTTTCGGAGGGCTCGGAGTAATCAGAGTAATCAGAGCACTCCGAGTATTCAGACCACTCCGAGCCCCTCCGAGCCCTCCGAAAAAGCCTATTTCACCGTAGCGAGGAAGTAGTTCTTCTTGCCCTTTTGGGCCACAAGATACTTGCCCTGCAGAAGGTCTGCGTCGGTAAATGTCTGGTCAAAGGCCGACAGCTTCTGCTTGTTGACCGAGATGCCACCGCCCTGTACGAGCTTGCGGAACTCGCCCTTTGACACGCCCATGCCTTCGGCAAGAACATCCACTGCCCTGCCTCCATCGAATACTTCGCGGCTCACTTCAAACGTGGGCACCGACTCGAAAATCTGGAGCAAGGTGGTCTCGTCGAACTGGCGAAGCTGCTCGGCACCACCATTCGAGAAGAGAAGCTCCGAAGCGGCTACGGCCATTTCCCAATCCTCCTGCGAGTGAACCATGATGGTCAGTTCCTTGGCCAGGCGCTTCTGCAGCGGACGGAGGTGAGAAGCCTCGGCCTGCTGGCGCTCGAGTTCCTCGATCTCCTCGCGTTCGAGCGAAGTGAAGATGCGGATGTAGCGCTTGGCATCATCGTCAGCCACATTGAGCCAGAACTGATAGAACTTGTAGGGAGAGGTGCGCTTGGGGTCAAGCCATACGTTGCCCTGCTCGGTCTTGCCGAACTTCTTGCCGTCGGCCTTGGTGATGAGCGGACAGGTCAAGGCGAAGGCTTCGTTGCCCGTCACCTTGCGGATAAGCTCCGTGCCTGTGGTGATGTTGCCCCACTGGTCGGCACCACCGAGCTGCAGCTTGCAGTTCTTGTGCTCGTTGAGGTAGAGGTAATCGTAGCCCTGGAGGAGCTGGTAGGTGAACTCGGTGAACGACATGCCCTCGGCACCGTTCTCGCCCGTGAAGCGGCGCTTTACCGAATCCTTCGACATCATATAGTTGACGGTGATGAGCTTGCCGATATTGCGGATGAAGTCAAGGAACGTGAAGTCCTTCATCCAGTCGTAGTTGTTGACGAGCTCTGCGTGGTTGGGAGCATCGCTCTCGAAATCGAGGAATTTGGCCAACTGCTTGCGAATGCACTCCTGATTGTGACGCAGCATCGGCTCGTCGATGAGCACACGCTCCTTCGACTTGCCCGAAGGATCGCCAATCATACCCGTGGCTCCACCAATCAAAGCGTACGGCTTGTGTCCGCAACGCTGGAAGTGACGAAGCATCATCACACCCACAAGGTGGCCGATGTGCAACGAGTCGGCGGTGGGGTCAATACCAAGGTAAGCCGAGGTCATCTCCTTCTGGAGCTGCTGTTCAGTGCCGGGCATCATATCCTGTATCATGCCGCGCCATCTGAGTTCTTCTACAAAATTTTTCATCGAAAAAATATAATTGATAATGATTGTTTTTTAATGATTAATCCATTAAAATTGTGTGCAAAGATAGTACAAATATCACAAAATACCAAATTTTTGAACAAAAATACGCCCATTGCATCATTTTTGGCCCAAAACTAACGGCATCTGTCAAATTTATTTGTATCTTTGTCGCGTAAAATCGATTTATTTCACAACACTTAATTGCCAATATTAATTGTTATTTGTTAATTATTAATTGTTAATTGAGATATGAAACATCTGCTATCTGCCTTATGTCTGCTGATGCTCAGCATGCCCACCTTCGCACAGGAGGTCGAGGAGATCCACGTCTATGATGCCATCTCATTCGTCCATGCTCTGCGCAGCAACCGCGTCGTCGTTGTGGAAAGCAACATCGACTTCGAGAACGAACTGGAAAACCTGGCCAAGTACAATCCCGACGAAATCAAGATCTACCATGATTGGGAAGATGCCGATGTCAAGGAGATTGCCCGACTGCACAACCGCCCCTATCTCACCGAACAGTTCGACGGCATGCAGCTCAACGTGCGTGAGGTTCACAACCTGACCATTCGCGGCCCCAAGGGCACCAAGCCGCTGCTGCGCATCCAGCCGCGCTATGCCTACGTGCTGCGTTTCACCGACAGCGACAACATCCGAATCGAGAACCTTGTCATGGGACATACCGAGGGCGGCTACTGCGAAGGTGGCGTGTTGGCTTTCGAGGACTGTCGTGACGTCACCATCGATCATTGCGACATGTATGGATGTGGCATGGAAGGCATCAACTTCACACGCAGCATGGACCTCAAATGCACCAACAGCATCATCCGCGACTGCACCTATCAGATCATGGACATCAACACGAGCCGCGACGTGCTTTTCGACAACTGCATCCTCACCCGCAACAAGGAATTCACGCAGATCATCCTGCGCGGCAGCGTGAACATCCTCTTCCGAAATTGCCAGATTCTCAACAACGTGGGCTCGCTTATCAGCGTATCCTCTTGCGAAGATATCAAGATGGAGAAGTGCAACATCAGCCACGACTTCAGCCATCTCGGCGACATCGAGGATATCCTGCTCGACGACTGCAGCCTCTGGAACAGCTATGGCGCAAAGGTTCTTGTCGAGGAATAATCAAAAAAACCGAATGATATGAAACAGCTTATCACCCTCGTCATCTCACTGCTTTTCACCAGTGGAGCAACAGCCCAGGTGAAGGGACATGAGTACTACTGCTGGACGGGCTCCCTCGCCAAAGACATCAACTGCGAGATTCGCATGGAGCACGACAACGACCAGCTTGCCCTGGGCGAGATCATCTACTTCCGCAAGAATGGCAAGACATCGAGCATCTCGCTCTACGGCACCATCAATCAGACGGGCAAGGGCCTCAACGTCGAGCTCTTCGAATACCTGCCGAGTGGCAAGAACACAGGCATCATCAGCATCACGATGAGCAATGGGGAACCGCAGTTCTTCACTTGGAGCAGTCCCGACAACAAGACGCGCTATAATTTCAACATCAAGGAGAAACGCGACTTCCCCTTCGATGAGGTGCAGACCTACTTCCAGCCGCTGAAGGAAGGCGAAACGGCCGATGGCATCTATGTCAGCACCAACCGGTTCGATGCATCCACACGTGCACTCACACGTTTGGAAATCAACCCTACCGGCGTGGTTTATTATGCCATCAATTTCGTCAACCCCGACACCGAAGACTTTTTCCTCACGACGGCCACCCGCACCAGCTCAAGCCGCCTGTATGTATCGCCGTCCAACGACATGCGACAGACGACCATGGAGGTGCGTCTCTTCCGCAACTTCGTTTATACCTACGTCATCTCAGACCCTGAGAAGGAGTTGGGCAAAGTGGGACAGATCAGTAACTTCTACTTCCCCACTTCGGGCGAAAAGGTCATCAACTGGCCCGCTTACCATGATGATCATTTCGAGAACATCACTGCCGCACGGCTCAAGGACGGGGAAGTCAGCATCTTCAACAATCCCGCCATCGTAGTGGGAGGAGCTTACTTGCAGAGCGACGACATCATGGCCTCCAAGGGATGGGTGAAGCTCGAAAAAGTGACTCCTGGCGTGAAGGACATCTTCGTCGGCGACATCGGACAAGACACCAATCCCGTGCTTGGAATCCTCAACGAGGATGGAACCGTGCAGATCCTCACGCTCATCAATTCGGCACCGAAAGGTATCACATGGGTTTCCAACCCGCTCCCCGACCAGAAGGACATCGTGAAGTTCGCTTTCACCGACCCCAATGCCGGCGAAGAGATAGATTATTGCACGTTCTATGGCATCGACAAGGCCGGAAATTATCATGAGATACACTATTGCCCCCTCGATGGCGACTGGGAGATGAGAAACGTCGTCCGTGAAGACGGCACCCCCGTCGGAGCATGGATCAGTATCTCACCCGAATGGAAAATCGACTTCCACAATGATGTCAATTCCGATAATGGCGGCTATATCCACAACTACTATGGCACCGTCTGGCACGCCGATGAAAACTTCGAAACCTTCGAATACAACTTCAAGGAACAGAACGACAGCCGCGACAACTTCCGACAAATGGAATGCGACGTCAAGGGCACATTCAGCGTAGAAATGGAATACGACCCGGAAGAGGGCCTCTACCTCAAGATCACTCCCCTCACCGGCCTCAACTTCGAAGTTCCCAAAGGCCAGTCCGGCAATTTCAAGAGAATCCACGTAGTGGGATAGCAACCGCGTCTTCATCACGGTTGTCCCCGTCGCGGCCAAGCTTGGCCGCCCATCAACCCACCCGTTGTCCTCGTCGCGGCCGTTTTTGGCCGCCCATCACGCTTATTCGAGACAAAAACCAAGGTGCATCACAGGTCATTCGACCCATGATGCACCTTTATTATATAACGATAATACGCCGATTACCCCTTGACCTTCACGACAAGCCCCGGCGTCGTGTCGATCTCATAGTCGCCATTGTCGAGCTTTGTAACGCCTTGGCCCGAGAGAGGCGTGGCGCTGCGGAGGATGAGCTTGCCGCCGAGCTTCGACTTGATGCTGGCCGACGTGAGTTTGCCGTTCTGCCAATCGATGCTTACTTCGAAGCCGCCACGGGCACAGAGGCCTTTGACGCCACCCTTCTTCCATGCGTCGGGCAAGGCGGGGAGCAGGTGAACGAAACCGTCCTGGCTCTGCACGAGCATCTCGGCGATACCGGCAGTCACGCCGAAGTTGCCGTCAATCTGGAACGGCGGGTGTGCATCGAAAAGGTTGGGGAAGGTGCGTCCATCGGGATATTCGCGCTCACGACCCTCATTGGGAAGGATGCGCAGCATATTGCTGATGATGCGGAATGCATGGTTGCCGTCCTGCATACGCGCCCAGAAGTTGGTCTTCCACCCGAGGCTCCATCCCGTGGCCTGGTCGCCGCGCTGCTCAAGCGTCTTGCGTGCTGCGGCAAACAGTTCGGGAGTACGCGTGGCGCTGATCTGGTTCGAAGGATAAAGTCCATACAGATGCGAGATATGGCGATGCTGGTCGTTGGGATCGTCGATGTCTTCGAGCCACTCCTGCAACTGTCCGTATTGTCCGACCTTCATCGGAGGAAGCTGGGCAATCGTCTTCACCAGCGTATCCTGATAGGCCTCGTCACGTCCCAGGATGCGGGCGGCCTGTAGCACATTGTTGAGCGCATCGAAGACAATCTGGTTGTCCATCGTACAGCCTGCACAAAGCGTCGATTTTCGTCCCACGCCACCATGCTCGGGACTTACCGAAGGAACGACAACGAGATAGCCCGAATCGGGATGCTGCACCAGGAAGTCGAGGAAGAAGTCGGCAGCGCCCTTCATGATGGGGTAATACTCGGCAAGGAAAAGAGTATCGCCCGTAAACTGATAGTGCTCCCAAAGATGCGTGGTCAGCCATGCGCCTCCACTGGGGTACATGCCCCATGTAGCACCATCGACAGGCCCGGCTATACGCCATAGGTCGGTGTTGTGATGAGCCACCCAACCACCACAGCCATACATCACCTTCGCCGTCTTGGCGCCCGTTTCGCTCAGGTCACGGATCATCGAGAAGAGCGGTTCGGCCGTCTCGCTGAGGTTGCAGACTTCGGCCGGCCAATAGTTCATCTCGGCGTTGATGTTGATGGTATATTTGCTGTCCCAAGGCGCATTCTTCTTGTTGTTCCACACGCCCTGCAGGTTGGCCGGTTGTCCATCCTTGCCCCAAGACGATGAGATAAGCAGATAACGACCGTAGTTGAAGAGCAGCGTCACCATGCCCAGGTCGGGCACCGAATCGAGGCTGTTGTAGAACGAGGCCAGACGCTCGTTGGTGGCCAGATTGAAATTGCCCGTACGCTCACCCAGATTCAGCTTCACACGATTGTAGAGCTTCTGGTATTGGGCGATATGACGCTCCAGCAAGGTGTCGAAACCGTGCTTGCGGGCGGCAGCGATGCGATTCGCATTCTTCGAGGCAGGGTCACCGCTCACGTCGTGGTAGTTCACATAGTTGGTAGCCGCGCTGATATAAAGGGTCACTTCGGTGGCACCATCCACACGGATGCACTTGCGACCATCGATCTCACGGGTCGAAACCTCACCATCGCAGGCGATTTCGGTGCGGCACTGGGCTGTCAGCTTTGAAACGATGCCTTCATGATCCACGCCATTGATGATGGCAATCAAGGTATCGCCATCGACCACGGTCTCGTAGTCATAGTCACACTGATGGTCGAGGAAGAAGCTCATCCGTGCCGGAGCACTTGCCTTGAGGCGCACCACGACGATACTGTCGGCCATCGAGGCGAAAGCCTTGCGGGTGAATTGCGCACTGCCGGACCTGAATGACACTTCGGCAGTGGCATCCGCAAGGTTGAGCTCGCGCTCGTAGTCGCTGACATCTTCGAGGCTGTCGTTCAAGATCTTGAGGCTGCCCAACGTGAGGAACTTCATGCCGTGGGGACCCACGATGAAGCGGCGATCGACGATACGATGAGCCTCGTCTTCGCGACCCTTGAAAATCAAGTCGCGTACCGTGTTCAGATAATATTTCGACATCGTGCTGTTGTTGTCATGAGGACCTCCGCTCCAGAATGTCTCTTCGTTGAGCTGGATTTCCTCCTCCTGCACGCCGCCATAGATCATTGCTCCCATGCGGGAATTGCCCAATGGAAGTGCTTCGAGCCACGTCGTAGCAGGCTCGTCGTACCACAGTCGCTGGTCATTGTCCTTCGTACCTTCTTCGGTACATGCCGACAGAGCAAGCGCTCCAGCCAAAGCCAGAAGTGAAAGCTTCTTCATAGTTTATAATTGAATCCAACAATTGTTAATTGTTAATTATCCATTGTCAATTGCTGACATTATTTCTTGGTTTCCTCAGCACGTGGAGTGCCTTTTCCAAAACGTTTATAGATGCAAGCCACAGCGCTCTTGCTATTATATCCTGTAGCCTTGGCCACCTGATCGAGGGTCTCTTCGGGATGTTCCTTGAGGTATTTTTCAACGCGTATGAAGACGGATGCGCTGACAATCTCGCCCAAAGTGCTGCCTACAAAGATCTGTAGAACGTTATTGAGTTTGTTCTGATCAAGATTGAGATATTCTGCCACTTCCTTGGCCGTCGTGAACTTGTGGGTGTAGATTGCTTCACTGACAGCATCGAGCAGTTGGTTCCCGGTGACCTTCTCCGGATAGGCGAAAAGGTCACCAATAGTGTAAGGTGGCGTGAAAGGTTTGCGGTCTTCTTTATTCACTGTGTGAGGACGACGCCCCACTGGCATACTTGATGTTCCCATATATTTTTATTCTTTATTTGGGCGCAAATATACAGCTTATTTTCAATATCTCCAAATTTTTTTAATAAAAAATGGACAAAACCTTCCATTAGACGTCTTTCCGTCGATTGGGTCCAATTCTCGTTAGTAAATTGGACCGACACTGTCGGGCGGGTCCAATTCCGTTTAGTAAATTGGACCGAGACAATCAGACGGGTCCAATTCCGTTAAGTAAATTGGGCCGAGACAATCAGACGGGTCCAATTCCGTTTAGTAAATTGGACCGAGACAATCGGATGGGTCCAATTCCGTTTAGCAAATTGGACCGAAACTATCGGACGGGTCCAATTCTCTTTAGCAAATTGGACCGACACAATCGAACGGGTCCAATTCCGTTTAGCAAATTGGACCGATACTATCGGATGGGTCCAATTCCGTTTAGTAAATTGGACCGAGACAATCAGACGGGTCCAATTCAATTTAGTAAATTGGACCGAGACAATCAGACGGGTCCAATTCAATTTAGTAAATTGGACTCGTCAGGCAGATATTAATCAAAGCTACCAAGCAACTGAGTTATTTATCTTTCATAGTTGACAATCGTGCCTGTCAAATCTGCTTCAAAAACTATTTATTAGCAAAAAAAGTGGGTAATATTGCCTTATTTCTTGGAGAAATGTGTATTTTTGCACGCACACCGATAATTTTATGTAAAAAAAATAATTTTATCAACATAAAAAACACAAAAAGAGAACCGAGAGAAATGGCAAAGAACACAAATCCCTTTATCGTTACAGGTAAGATTCCCGATGCTTACTTCTGCGACCGCGATACAGAGGCTTCGCAGTTGGTGCGCTTTCTTGACAGTCAAGAGAATGTGGTGCTGATGTCTCAGCGCCGTATGGGCAAGACAAAACTGGTGGAGCATTGCCTCGAAAGCAGGACTTCCGGCAAGGAATATGTGCTGATGAACATTGACATACTGCATACCTCGTCTTTCCGTGAGTTGATTCAACTAATGGGAAGAACAGTATTCGACTGTCTCGCCACACGTAGTTCCCGATTGATGAAACTCTTCACCACAACGCTGAGATCACTGGGTGCCAGTTTCGGCTATGACCCTGTGCAGAACACCCCCACCTTCGATATACGCTTGGGTGACATCACTATGCCAGAATATACATTGAAGGAGATATTTGAATATCTTGAAAAGGCTGACCGACGCTGCATCATAGTAATTGACGAGTTCCAACAGGTTACAAAGTACCCCGAAAAGAATGTGGAGGCATTGCTGCGTACCTTCATACAGCAAGTCAGCAACGCCAATTTCGTTTTTGCAGGAAGTCAACGCAGGTTAATGGAGGAGATGTTCTTCTCTGAGAAGAGGCCATTCTTCATGAGTGCTCGAAGCATCGTCCTCGAAGCTATCCCTTTCAACGTATATTGTGATTTTGCCTGTCTCCATTTCGAGCAAGCGGGAAAGAGCATTGAGCGAGATGCTGTCAGACTTGTCTATGAAGCTTTCCACGGTGTCACGCTCTACCTGCAGCGTATCATGAAGGATGCCTTCAACATTACACCCGTTGGCGACACATGCAACGTGGCTAACACACAACACCTGGTCGATGACTACATCATGGAATGTGAACCCCGTCTGCGTGAACAGTTGGCTCTGATTACCGAACCTCAAAAGGAGTTGCTCTATGCCATGAGCGAAGAAGGGGCTCCCGTGAAAAGCATCACCACGGCGGCATTCATCAAGCGACATCGCATGAAATCGACGAGCGCTGTCCAATCGGCTGCAAGGAAGCTTATGGAATATGACCTATTGACTCGACGTGATGGGTACTACAGTATTTCTGACCCCCTTCTGTCCTTATGGTTAAAGTCGCGCAAACTATAAAAAACCTTCCGCTCAAATCAAGGCACCTTTGTGAGAATGCCTACATAGCCTCCTGTCATAGTTGCCTCTCCCTTGAACTCGAAGCCCATAGGCGAGGGGGCAATCATTACGTCACCCTCCAGGCTCAAACTGTAGTTGAGCTGCTGGCCATTGTCGATGGTTAGGACAATGTTCTTATCAGGCGAAGACACCGAATAGGTCTGAGCAACAACTGTCTGACCCATGGCCAGACAGGCTGCTACAAGGTATAATAGATTATTTCTCATTTTGAATATTATTGAGGGTCTGAATTAAACGAAAATATCGGTCGATAGCAGTTTTAGGGAGTAAAAATGCAAACCAATTCGGCTCTTTGATGATTCGTAGGGTAAACGGTCAAGTTGTATCAGGGTATCGAAAGCAAAGATAAAGCTATTTCTCCAAATACTCAAGGAAATAAGCCAAAAATACACTTTTCCAACATGTTTTTAGGCTGTTTTTTACATTTTTCCAACATATTTTGCATCTATATTCTACACTTTTCCAATATTTTTCCAGATCTTCTAACCTCTCGCTCCGAATTTGTTCGAGTGGAATGCAATGGACAACTTGTTTTTTCTGGATGCATTCATTGTCGCTGATCTCTCCAATTCCACCAACGCAAGCAATGAGATGGCTATACAGTATCGCCTGAAATTATTCCGCATAATTGTACTACACATTGGTGACTTCGTATATAATATTCCAGTCCTTCTGATCTTTTATCCAGTCCTCCTGATCTTTTATAAAGCCTCTGTTTGTGCCCAGATAACCACATAAATCATGGAGCAATTTGATGAAAACCATGGGGTCCTTGTTCCTCTTTTTGTCGAAGTAAAATTGTATAGTTGTCATGTATTCTGGATATGATGGTTTTCGAGGAAAGATGTTTTCCCCGTCTGAAAATACAACTGCAAATTCGTAGTTTTCTATAGAAACTTCAAATTTCCTAAGTTTCTTTAGATACAGACATCCTCTCGGCCAACACAATGATTCTATTACATTTGGAATTTTATCTAAAGAAAACACTTTATTGACAGGCTCAAAAGCATTATACCGATCTGGCATCAATTTGCCATTATCGTATGTGACAAAAAAAAGGATAATCTTCTCCGCAATACTGTTATAAAGCGGTCTTTTACATTGTTCCAGAAATAGTCTATATTCCTTTTGCGTAAATCGGTGGTTAGTACGCCTTAAATAATCTAATATCTGCTTATCAGTTAAGTTGTCTTTAAGTTCAACTTGAACTATCCAGTTTTTGTAATCAAAATTTCCCATAATCTTCTATTTTGAGGTCCTTGATAGCTTCGCTAAGCCACGTTACTTAGGGATAGTGCAGAATGTAATTTCTTCACATCAATTTTTTTATGATGAATAGAATACATTATAGTTTATCATTACTAATAATTACCGTGACTATACGCTTCCGCCATACCCAAACCTGTAAACCAACATCTTCTTTAAAATCATATGCTCTTTGAGTGTGACGAGGCTCTTCAAGATAAAAAAGACTACCTTCTTCATCAATCGGATGAAGATTGTATTGCTTTAAGAAATCACGCAACAGCATTCCTATTATATTTTTCCCATTCCAGATGCATACAGTTCGACATGTAATGTATTCAATCTGGTGCTGATCGTTTATACTGATCTCGACACCATGTTTTGGAAAATAATAGGAATCAATATCAGGCAAATCATACTGTTCCATTGATAGAATATCATGAGTATACTCCAAATTAAGATACTCCTTTATCTGATAACCTAAATGAAATATTCCTAATGAAACATTTGGAACAAATTCAAATGCTTTATCGTTTATTTCCTTGACTATGGTTTTCGCCGATTTGTTTTCTTTGTGCATCTTTTCTTATGTTTTCAATGGTTACTCTGTAACGTTGGTGCTATGTCATCAAATAAAAATGAGCGAGAAAGAGCTGATATCTTATGCGCTTGGATGTGGAAATGGTCAAGTTATATTAGGGCAAAACTTGGGAGTGGCTGTTAGTTTGATCGCCGATGCAAAAGAATAACAAGCGAATCTGGTTGCCCTCTATATCCATGATGCCACATGATGGATTGGATTTATATCTGTAGAATTTCAGCAATACTCTATCATCATATTGATTTGCTACGAGGTTATAATTATAATCATTCAAAAAATTATATAGCTGGCCAAAGCCAAAGACATATTCAAGCTTCTGACCATTAAAGCGAGCGGCATTATTGTTGACTATGTTTCTTGATTGTAGTAATAAACCTGGTATTATAGCAGAATATATTACAAATCCTTATTTGGGAAAGTTATCTACTGAATTTATTTCTCTGATTCCAATTGCTTCAAAAACATGATGGCCTTCTCTTTTCCCTTTGTATTGGCGTCCTGTATTTTTATTCTAATCACGTCTTTCATCCATTCTCCATACATTGTTGTATCGGCTCCCCGTTGAAGAAGATGGAGGGCAATATCATAGTTGCCTCTATAGATTGCCATGTTGAGGGCCGTTTCATTTTCCTTGTAACATTCGTGGAGATATTCATCATTTTGAACAAACTGGGCATTAACGTCGGCACCATGGTCAATCAGCAAATCATAAATAACAGGATTCCTTACATCACTCGCGCATAATGCGAAAAGTGGAGATTGATTGCAAACGCTATAGTTGGCATCAGCCTTATGGTCCAAAAGAGCTTCAATCAATGCCACCTTCTCGGGAGGAATCAAGGTATCGCCATTTATTGAACACAGTTCGAGCAAGGGAGATTTATGAGTATGCAAATCCGAAATATTTGGATCAGCTCCATATAACACCAAGCGCCTTGCTTGTTCATATTTGCCATTCCTGATGGCGAACAGCAAAGGAGTCATGCCTGAAACCGTATCCTGATAATTTAATGAAACCGTATCCGATGGGGAGAAAGGAAAGTCGAAATGAATCGCTGTAACAATATCAAAGGACGGAGACCCCCTGAAATGCCGAAAGTCGTTGGCAGGAAGAAAGTGTGCAGGGAAGAAACCTACCATGAAATAAAGATATACGAGGAACTCCATCAAAAATGGAAAGAAATAGGCCAACAATGCGATAGACCATTTGGATGTTTTGTGATACAGATACAAAAATAGCAAAGATGCCGGGACGAAATAGAGGAGAAAGAAGCCTACAAGGCAGAATAGCCTTACTCGATGAAAATCTACGTCTTGATCAAATATCATTACCGATAGTCCAAGGACTACTAACCCGAGTGTTATCCCAAGGAAAAATGGCAGGGCAAACGCCCATTTTACTTTTGTTGGCATATTTAAAAACATCATATTATTTCCACAGCTTCGCTGAGCCACGTCACATAGGGATGGTGTTCATGGATCTATCTCGTGGCTAATGGAATATTATGCAAGGTTGTCCGTTGCAAATATGGTGATTTTCTGAATACCCTCCAAATTTTTTTCAATATTTTTTTTGAATTATCGACGGAATGCATGATTTCATCGACGAAAAGCAGAAACGCGTCGCAAAGTCGGACGCGTTTCTGCTTTTTGTTTAAAGCTTTCGAATCTAAACAGTTGCCGTGAGGAATATGCCATTGCCTAAGAAATGAAGCTTGTTGTTGCAAGCTGGAACAAGAAGGGATTCGCCCTGACGAACGTCCACCCCATTGACCGTGGCTTCTCCTCTCAGACAAAGGATGATGACAAACGAATCAACCTGATAATCGACATCCATGGCCTCATGCACCACCACCCGATTAACATTGAAATAGGGGCAATGCACCAATGGAGCATCGAGGAGGGTGCTGTCGTAAGTGCTGCGATACTCAGGATAAACGTGATAATCGATGGCATCCTTGGCCTGTTCGATGTGGAGTTCACGGGTGTTGCCATTGGCATCTCGGCGTCCGTAATCATAGACACGATAGGTGATGTCGCTGGTCTGCTGTATCTCGGCCACGAAATTGCCGGCACCGATGGCATGAAGGCGTCCTGCGGGCAGATAATAGATATCGCCCTGATGAGACTCGTAGGTGGCTATGACATCCATGATTGGCGAATATCCATCGACAGTCTCAGTGGTAACCATCTGCTCATACCGCTCGGGAGTGATCTCCTTGCACATACCCGTATAGATTTTGGCTCCAGGCTCGGCATTGATGACATACCACATCTCGCTCTTGCCCGAGCAATTGTGACGCTTCATGGCAAGTTCATCGTTGGGATGCACCTGCACGGAGAGATTATGTCGGGAATCGATGAACTTGACAAGCAAGGGGAAATGGTTGCCGAACTTCGCATAGACCTTCTTGCCCACGAGCTGTTCCTTGTATTTATTGATCAGTTCAACAAGCTTAAGCCCCTTGTCGCTACCCGAGGCAACGATGCTCTCACAACCGGGGATGTCACTTATCTCCCACGATTCACCGACATTCTGTTTATCAATATCGATATTCTTGAATGCTGCTATTTGTTCGCCACCCCAAATGGTGGTCTTCAAAAATGGTTCAAATTTGAATGGTTTCATTAAGTTTATTGATTATACGTCTTCTTGATGCGACGGAAGGCATTCTCGAGACTCTCGGTAGGGAGCAGAATGTTGTAGTCCTTCCAGAAGTCGGGATCATCGAAGTCATTCAGTTGACGAGCCAACGTGTCGTGTTGACGGAAGGCGGTATGACGATTGGGACGGATGGCCATGGGCTTGATGTCGGTAATCAGCATCTCGGAGTTGGCTTCGTAATGGGTGGCGAAGCCGCGTTTCTTCCAGTCGCAATCGAACTTATAAGTCACACCAAGGTATCGCAAGTAGCTGAAATGACCATCGAAATGATAATTCATCACAATACTGAGGCCACGTGCCTTGAAGCGCATGCCGAAAGGCTTCTTGGCAAGGATGGCTGCCGATGCCTTTCCCACATCGCTCATATCCATGTTGTACTCGATACGCGTAAAGGTGAGGTTGGCATAGTCGATGAAGATCTTTCCACTGAACAGCGGATCGATGTAGGTCGTCCCCGGACGGAAAGAGATGACATACTGCGGACGATTGTCGATAGTCTGCGGGGTCTCAATCTCAAGGAGATAGCGTTGCAGCATCTCGGGGTTGAGGAACAGTTCGCGGTTCTTGACCAGATCGAGCATCAGCGACTCGATGGGTCCACCCATCACATGCACCGAGACAGTGTCCCTGGCACGTTGGCTTAGCAGACTACGCCCCTTCACCATGCAGGCCATGTCGCGCTGCGGAGATTCCTCGTAACTCGTCTTGTAGAGCTCCATCACAGCCTCCGACACGCTCACATACTTGTTGCGCTTCTGTATCGTCTCGCGATAGAATGCCTCGTAACTCTGAGACAAAACCGGGAAGTTCTGCGGAATGCGTTCGATGGCGGCATTGAGGATGTTCTCGGGCGAATAGACAAAGACGTCGTTCAGGAAGGTGAAACGAGTCTGCATGGAGATGCGTAGCTCCTGTACGGGCTTGCCTTCCTCCACGGGCTGTGTCTTTTCGAGTTCCTCACGACCTACCACCACGGTGGCATAGCCTATCGAAGAGAAAAGCAGACGCTCAGGAATCTGGGCCAGACGTAAGCTGAACCGACCATCGGCATTGGTCATGGTAGCCACATTGGAGCCACCTACATGTACCTGCACGTCGGGCAAGCGCTTCCCATTGTCATGATCGGTGACGATGCCACGCAGAGTAACAAGCACACTGTCTTGCGCCACGAGGGAGCAAGGCAACAGGAAAAGAAGTGTCAAAAGTAGATATTGGCGAATCATAGCCTTTTGGATTTAGAAAGGGTGGAAAAGTTTGAGGGGTTTGAGGGGTTAAGAGGGATTAGAGGGGGTCTGGGCTTGAGGGGTTGAGATACTTCGCCAAGCCGGTGCGTACCGAGGCGAGACCGAACTCGTCGATGTTGAGGCCCTCCAGCGGAACCCACTCAAGGGAAGAGATGTCATCGAGTCCGCCCACTTGGGGATGGCCTTCGACACGCACCTCGAAGAAGAGGTCAATGGTGCGGCACATGATGCCCGAATAGGGATACCGATTGGGCAAGCTGAAGAGATAGCGCAGATCCTCGGGCTTGACCACCAATCCGGTTTCCTCCTTGATTTCGCGGCACATGCCTTCTTCGGCCGTCTCATCGAGGTCGAGGAACCCGCCTACCATGTCCCTTGTACCCTTGAAAGGATTGTGGGCACGAAGGCCGCAAAGCAGTTCGCCCCGATCATTGATTATCACGGCGACAGTAGCACCGCGAGGATTGGTGTAATAGGTGAAACCGCAATCTTCGCAATGCCGCGCCTGCGGGCCATGCTCCACGAAACGGTTGCTGCCGCACAGCGGGCAGTAGTGGAAGCGATAGAACGGATGAGTTTCGTTGAACATAGTTATCACTTCTTAAACGTTCCCGACTTCACATAGATGCGATAGTCGCAGATGCTGCCGGGAGCGCCGGCTTCGACACGAGGCAGATACTGGAAGCCGCCGAAGGTGTAGTCCTTGCCCAGGTCGATGATGAGCTGGTGGGGGAAGGCAGACTTGCGGTTGGTGCTCCAATAGGTGCTCTCCTGCAGGTCGAAGATCTTGTCGGCAGTCTGGTTGCCGTCGGTGATGTTCTCATCGTCGGCATAGTCGGCCTGCCAAGGCTCGCGGCTCAGACGCTTGCCCTGTTCGTCGAGCATATACCACTCGGCGATACAGGCTATGCCCTTAGCCACCTTTCCTTCGGCTGCCTTCGCATCGTGTACATTGAGAGCTTCGATGCAGACGTAACGTCCAGAAACGGGCTGATCGAAACGAACCTCCTGCCAGCCATTGCCGGCGGCGAAGCTTCCTTCCTTCACGGGTTTCTCTCCACTAAGGTCGAGGTTCTCGCCCTGCTTGCGATGTGTCTGTGGACCCTTGAGGTTGAGGCGGTCGATGATGGGTTCCTTCAGTCCTTCGACTACAGGATCATCCGGGCCGACAATATCGACTACGATGATTTCGTTTTCGCCCTTCTTGAGCCAGCAGCCCGGCATATACAATGTCTGCTGAGGGCCAATCTGCCAGAAACGACCCATCGGATGACCGTTGACATAAAGCTGACCCTTGCCCCAGGTCTCCAGATTGATGAAGGTATCACCCACCTTGCTGAGCTTGAAGGTGGCACGATAGGCAGCGGCAGGATACTGTTCGGCCTTGGCAAGTGGTTGCCAACGCATGGCCTTCACAGTCTCGTAGTCGTCGCCGATGTTATAGACAGTCCAAAGCGTAGGCTCAACAGTAACGGTAGCCGATGATTCGGCACCAATCTGATAGATGAACTCCACCTTCTCGGTGATGCCCTTGAAGTCCTTGATGGCGCGTCCGAAGTTGATGCGTCCCATGGCCTCCACCAGAATGTCGAGCTGGTCGCCCTTCTTGACAGCAGGCATCTTCATCTCGGTCTCATGTTCGCGACGATCGAGGGCACCCACCTTCACACCGTTCACGAAGATCTGTGCATAGTCATGAGGCTCGGTCACGCGGAGCACACTGGCCGGGATGTCCTGGTCGAAGGTGTAACGATAGTTGATGCTGCCCCAACCCTGATCGAACTCCTCCATGGTCTTGATGCCACTTGTAACCTTACCGGCAGGAAGATTGTCGAAGATGGGAGCCACCTCGGTGAACTGAATCTTAGGGATGGCGATGGTTGGGATGGCAGCAGGCACCTTGCTCTGCTTTTGTCCGTTCATGTATTTGCCCAACATCGCACGCAGCTCGTAGTACTTGGGCGTAGCCTGACCTGCCTCGTTGATGGGAGCATCGTAATCATAGCTGGTCACGTCGGGAGCGAAGCCCGGACTGTTGGCACCAGCCCAATGGCCCCAGTTGGTACCGCCATGCGTCATGTAGAGTGAGAAAGAGATGCCCTTCGACAACATTTCGTCGAGGCCATCAACCATATCCTTCGAGCCACGCGTCTCATGCTTGCCGCCCCACTTGTCGAACCATCCGCTCCAGAACTCCGAGCACATCTTCGGAGCATCGGGACGCAGTTCGCCGAGACGACGGAACTCGTTGTCGATATTGGCACCCGTGCCGAAGTTCATCGTCCAGATGAGATCGTCGAGACCGTTGTTGGTGAAGTTGCTCGACCAGTCGCACTGGAACAACTGCACCTTGTCGAAACCCACCTCACGCAATGCGTCGCGTACGGCACTCACATAAGGCTTATCGACACCATACGAACCGTATTCGTTCTCCACCTGAACCATGATGATAGGACCCCCCTTGTCGATGGTGAGGTCGGCCACCTGCTCAGCCACCTTCGACTCGAATATCTTCAAGCGCTCCATGAAATAGGGGTCAAGCTCACGCAGACGGATATCCTTCTTCTTGAGCAACCACCAGGGCAGACCACCCATCTCCCATTCGGCACAAACGTACGGACCGGGACGAAGGATGATATACATGTCGTTCTTCTGAGCCAATCGGATGAAGGCGCGGAGGTCGTTGTTCTCGGTGAAGTCGAACACACCTTCGTGCTGCTCATGGATATTCCAGAACACATAGAGGCACAGCGTATTCATGCCAAGTGCCTTGCACATCTGGATGCGGTGTTCCCAATAGGGACGAGGGATACGAGGATAATGAACCTCGGCTGCCTTGACAACAAATGGTTCTCCATTGAGGAGGAACGTACCCTTGCCAGCCTCGAACGTGCCAACGGTCGGTGTCGTCGTCTTTGCAGCAGGTACAGAGGCGGCTTCAGCTGTTACCGTCGAGCCAAGAAAGCCCACGGTAAGCAGTATTGCGGCAATAAAGTTTTTCATCATATATTTGAGTGTTAGTTTCTATTTTCGCTGCAAATTTACAATAATAAATCGAAATTTCCAAATAATCGTCGATTATTTTATAGATTTTTGCATGTCACAGCTCAGATTATGGACTCCTCTTGGTAAAAATATGATAGAGAATTTGGAATTGTGAGGAAATAGTTGTATCTTTGCAAATCAAATTACACTAACAAACATTCATGAAAAGACTATTTCTTCTGTTATTCGGCCTTTGCATGAGCAGTATGGTTTGGGCAAAAGATTATCTGCTGGTGATTGACTTCACCGATGGAACAGATATGACGTTCGCCCTCTCCACGCGACCTGTGCTCACTTTTGCCGAACAGAATCTTATCATCAGCGCTGAAGGTCAGAAGACGGAGATAGAAATGGTGAATGTAGCGAACTTTCATTTCAAGGAAGGTTTGTCCGACATACGTTCTCCACGTATGGATGAAGACCTAGCCATCGTCTGGCAGGAGGATGACCAAATCGTGATCACAAATGTTTCACCCGGCACCATCGTTCGGCTTTATGGTATTGACGGCACTTTTTATCCAAACAATATAAATGCGTTTGACAATCGTCAAGTAGTTTCACTCGCTTCTCTCCCCAAGGGCATCTATCTGCTTAACATCAACAGTCACAGAACCCTTAAAATCAATCGAAAATAAAAAGCATCATTAGGTATGAACAGGATAGAGCGAGAAAAACAGACTGTCAGAAAGATGATAGAACTATATTGCCGTCATCATCTGAAGGAAAACACAGTGCCAGAAGAATATCAGCATCTGGCAGAATATGCTTGTCGTCATCTCGATCATTGCAGATATGGAGAGAAAAAAAGTGCTTGCAAGAACTGCCCCACCCATTGCTATGCACCAAAAGAGCGTGAACAGATTCGCAAGGTCATGCGCTGGGTCGGTCCGAGAATGATTTTCTATTCGCCTATTGATGCAATAAGACACATTTTCAACAAATAAGAACATCAGATAAAACAGCATTTGCAAGTTAGTACCAGCAAGATTTATCGAAATGACCATTGAAGAGTTCCATGAATATTGCCTATCGTTGCCCGATGTATCCGAGGCGACACCCTTTGAGAAGTTTTCGAAGGGCAAGTTCACTATACTCGTATTTTATGTCGCTGGCCACATGTTCTGCTACTTCAACGTCGATGACTTCTCAAACATCACCATCAAATGCCTTCCCTGGGAAATAGCAGACTTGAAGGAACGTTATCAAGCCATTGGAGATCCGTTCAACGGTGACAAGAGATACTGGATAAACGTCCAACCCAATATGGACTTATCCGACGAAGAACTGAAAATGTTGGTACGCAAATCTTACGAAATAGTCAAAGAAAAAAACAATAAAACAAAACCATGAATATCAGATTAGAACAACCCAAAGATTATCGTGAGGTTGAGAACCTCACACGCGAGTCATTCTGGAACATCTATCGTCCCGGATGCACCGAGCATTATGTGCTCAACCAGTACAGGAACAACCCCGACTTCATCCCTGAACTTGATTTCGTGATGGAAGAAGATGATAAAATCATCGGCCATGTGATGTTCTCAAAGGCAGAATTGGAATTAGAGGACGGTAGGCGCTTCCCTTCATGGACATTTGGCCCCATCAGCATCCATCCCGACTACAAACGCAAAGGCTATGGACTGAAGTTACTGCAGTATGCCTTGGAGAAAGCACGGGAGTTGGGTGTCGGATTCCTTTGCATGGAAGGCAACATCGATTTTTACCGTCATGCGGGCTTCGACCTTGCCTACAAGTTGAACATCCATTATCACGATGAGCCTAAAGATGCCGAAGTCCCCTATTTCCTCGCCCAAGAACTAATCCCAGGTTGGTTGGCATCGAATGGTATAACCGAGGCCACCTATTGCCCTCCGAAGGGCTACTTCGTGGCTTTCGAGAACCTTGAGGCATTCGAGGCCTACGAAGCGACGTTCCCCATGAAGCCCAAAGTGTTCCAAGAGGGGCAACTGCCTCTGTTCTGTATGAGTTGTGGCACGCCCTTGACACGCATCGAAGACTGCGGAACGAATGCAGATGGCAGCACAAACTTCAATTATTGCCAGCATTGCTTTAAGGATGGGAAGCTTCGCAATAACCCTCCATGCTGATTAAATTGAATCAATACAGAAGTCCTACTATCCAAAGAGGCAGCTTCTTTCCGATGGGGAACTCCATCGAATCTGCTAAAATATACGAGTTAGGCATATCGGCAATTTGATCGAATGTCTTATCCTTGCCTCCTACTTCGAAAGTGATTTTTCCATCCACTCGGAAGTCTCCTTTTGTTTTTCCGTATTCTACGGTGTGGTCTTTCGATAATTGGTTCACCACAAAGCACTCCCTCATCGTCCCGATGTTCTGCTTCGCACCTAAGGCGCACAATATATTGGGGTTGTGGATATAGATCTTGTCGGGCTTCTGCATCTTTGTTACCGATTTGTTGTCGGAATAGAGTAAATTCAGAAGTTCTGCTCTTTGCATGCTCGCTAAGTAATTGAGCACGGTTGTCTTATTGATTTCCAAATAAGAAGAAAGCTTGTTTATGTTAACTTCATAGGGCATGTTCTCTGCGAGATACATCATCAGGGCTTTTAGTTTTCGTGTATAGGCAGGATCCACGCCGCAGAATTGAGTCATCTCCTGGTCGATAATGAAACTGACCACATTTTCGATACGCCAGTCGTACTCAATTTCGTTGCCATCGTAGAAAGGATAGTAGCCCACGTGCAGGTACTCCTCAAAAAGGGGTTGAGGATGACAAGCTTTGCGAACCTCTTCGCAGATAGCATCCGCATCTGTCAAGATCTCTTCTAACTTATAAACAGGTAATGTAATGCCTTTATAAAAATGAAGGAACTCTCTGAAGGACAATCCAGCCATATTGTAACTGAGCACTCTTCGTGACAAGTCGGCATCAGCGTTCAAGATTTGTATCAGCGACGAACCTGTAAAAGTAATTTTCATATCGGGCCACAAGTCGATTATCTCCTTTAGCTCCTTGCTCCAGGTAGGGTATTTGTGAACTTCGTCGAGAAACAAATGTTTGCCTCCCATAATATAAAAGTTCTCTGCCAATTCTAATAATGTATGATTGGTAAAGTACATGCTATCCAAAACACAATAGAGGGCTTTGCCTGCATTGACTCCATAATGCTCCTTGATGTACTGACGCAAAAGTGTGGTCTTGCCAACTCCTCGAGATCCGCGAATGGCCACCAATTGTTGGTTCCAATTGACCGTATTCATCATTTCTCGAATGATTTTTGTACTGACTTGAGAAATGAGTATGCGATGTTTTTTGAATAAAGATTCCATTTTTTTATCTATTTGATGAAAAGTTCGCAGCAAAGATATAACTTCTTTTTGATATAACCAAAATAAAACAAAAAAAGGTTAGTAAACTAAACGATTTTTGCCATTATTCGTTTACTACACTAAACGATTTTGGACAATTTTCGTTTATTTCACTAACCAAAAATGAGGATTTATGAAAAAGTTCGAAATACGCCAAGCCACCCTCGACGATTGCTCTTTTGTGGCACGATGTATCGCGATGGCGCTCCATATTGACTTGCAAGAAGAGCAGCTTCATGGGTTTGCTTCGATTTGTGCGCGCGAAGACGTGCTCTATAGCTATCGACATGCCCTCATCGCTTGGGAAGAAAACAAACCATTGGGGCTATGCCTCGCTTACGATGGGAATAACTATCATGAAATCCGACTGAAGACATTTGCCCTCTTTGCCGCTCTCGATGACGAGCCCGACGACGACATGGATCTCGAACATGCCGAGGACGAGACTAAAGCAGGTGAATACTACATCGATTCTTTGGCCGTATTGCCAGAATATCGACGACAAGGCATCGCCCGACAACTGATGCAGGCACAAATAGAAAAGGGCCGACAACTGGGCTTTACTCATTTCACCCTGCTTGTCGATCCCACGAACCCCAATGCCCAAAAACTTTACAGTCAATTCGGATTCAAGTACGAATCGGATTGCTATGCCTTTGGGCAGAACTACTGGAAGTGGGGTTTGAATTATTCGATTCGCTAATTCGGGAAAAACATTACATTGCCATCGTATATGGTGAATGTCTTCGATTTGCCACTTGGAATCCTTCGTCCCAAAAGGTCGTAAGTATGGAGGAATGAGCCATGAGGCTTGTCATCGGGACGAATTTCCTCGATGCCTTCTTCGGCAATGGGTAAATAGCGACGTTCATACTCGGTGGATGCGAGGATGAATGCGCCAAAGACTTTGCCCTCAGTCTGTGGATTGTCGATGCTTGTCACACTTACGTCGCTGCCCAAGAGATAATAGGCAGCCGAACCGTCGCGTCGGCTTGTGCCTCCGAGACCAGCAGAACGACAACTACCGATAAGATGAACATCGGTCGGATCATTCGTGTTTTTTACCAGAAACTGTTCAATGATTCCTTGATATGCCTTCTTTGCTACTTCGGTATAATCGTCGTCGAAGAAACCAAGGCGCATGCCCTTTAGATAAGCAGCCGTGAAGATACACGTGGCTGAGGACTCCAAGTAATTATAGGTCTTGGGATAAGACCATCCCTGATAGCTGTCGGCATAGAACGTTCCATCGTGCGCAAGGAGCTGATACCAGCAGCCCGTCTCAGCATCCTGCCGCGCTGCCAAGCCTGCAGCCAGTTGGTTGAGCTGGCTCCGCAGATCCTTTCGAAGCTCATCATCCACGTCTTCGCCTGTTGCTGACGACCTCTCCAATTGCTCCAGCACATCGACAAGAGCCAGGAAATACCATCCGCAGGCACGTCCCCAATATTCGGCCGAATGATAAATGCCCTCAGCAGCAGACACGCCCTGCCAATCGCGCGAATAACTGTCGCCAGGTGAGGCGGTCATGGCATGATAGAGCAGCTTGTCTTCATCATTCCAAAGAAAATTCCAGCAGATGTCAAACTGGCGGACAATCAATTCGCCATCCGAAACGCCATCGAGGCTATAACCGTAGTTGTTCAGTTGCGCCAGCAGCGCAGGCCCCATATATTGCCCGTCGAGCCACATCTGGTTGACATAGCTTTTCTTGTGATACCATCCTCCCGCAGCTTCCGCGAGAGTGGATTCCGATATCGAATAACGTCGGTTGTGGTTATCAAGACCTTCGAGGGCGGTCTTCATTGCCCTGCATGCATTCGATGCCGTGGTTTCGTTTTCGAAGACTTTTCCTTCGGATGTCAAATCGTATAGACCGAAGTACATCTTCGTGGCATTCAAGTCGTCAAGACTGCCTCCCGTCGAAGGTACATCGGAGACAAACGTATTGCCATACCACTCCACGCTATAGAACCACGGACGGGCCCAAGACTGCGACTGATAGTAATCGACTGCTTCGATGAGCGCCTTGGCAACAAGTCCCGGGACATAATCGAACTTCACCTTCGATCCATCGGCAGGCCCACCGACCACAGCGCCGTCCTCGTCGAAGGTCCTGAATCCCATCGGATTCTTGTTGGCGTAGAAATCACCCAGTCGCGCATCGATGACGAGGCGTGAATAACGCTGCGTGTCGTCGAACGAGACATGCTCGTATGATGCAGCATCGGCATCTGCACAAATCAATGCACAGATGCCGATAAATAGTATGGACTGAAGCTTCATGAGAGCAAGCACTTGCCTGTCATTTCCTTGGGCTGAGCGATGCCCATAATCTTAAGGATGGTGGGAGCCACGTCGCAAAGCTGGCCATTGGCAATCTTCGCGTCGGTGTTCTTGCTGATATAAACGCAAGGAACGGGGTTGAGAGAGTGGGCTGTATTGGGCGTTCCGTCGGGGTTGATGGCATAATCGCAATTGCCGTGGTCGGCAATGATGAGTACCTCATAATCGGCAGCCTTGGCAGCCTCAACGACATCATGACAGCAGAGATTAATAGTCTCGACAGCCTTCTGGATAGCCGGATAGATGCCCGTATGGCCTACCATATCGCCATTGGCGAAGTTGCAGGCAATGAAATCATACTGCTGCGTCTTGATGGCATCGACGAGCTTGTCCTTCACGATAAGTGCCGACATTTCGGGCTGCAAGTCATAGGTAGCCACCTTGGGCGAAGGCACAAGGCAACGGTCCTCACCTGCATATTCGGCCTCACGACCACCATTGAAGAAGAAGGTCACATGGGCATACTTCTCGGTCTCGGCGATGCGGAGCTGACGAAGGCCGGCATTGCTGACAATTTCGCCAAGCGTCATCTCAACATTCTCCTTCGGGAATAGGATGTGCAAACCTTGGAACTTGGCATCATAGGGAGTCATGCAGCAATAGTAGAGAGGGATGGTCTTCATGCCCTGCTCTGGCATATCCTCCTGCGTGAGCACCATGGTGATCTCCTTGGCGCGGTCGTTGCGATAATTGAAGAAGATGACAGTATCGCCTGGCTGAATGGTGCCTACGGCCTTGCCGTCGCGTGCCAAAACGCATGGCTCAACAAACTCATCAGTCACACCGTTGTCGTACGAAGCCTGCATACCTTCCACGGGGTCGCTGTACTGGCTACCCACACCTGCGGTAAGCTGATCGTAAGCGCGCTTGATGCGATCCCAGCGCTTGTCGCGGTCCATAGCATAGAAACGACCGGTGATGGAAGCGATTTCGCCGCAACCTACCTTGTCGCAGTGGTCCTTGACAGTCTGGATGAAGCCAATGCCGGAATGCGGGTCGGTGTCGCGTCCGTCCATGAAGCAATGGAGGAAGGTTCGACCCTCCAATCCGTATGCCTTGGCAAGGTCAACGAGCTTCAGCAGGTGGGCAAGGCTCGAATGAACGCCACCTGTCGAGGTAAGACCCATAAAGTGGATGCTGCCACCCTTCTTGGCATTTTCGAAGGCACCGACAACTTCGGGATTCTGGGCAATGGTGCCATTCTCGCAAGCCATGTTGATCTTCACGAGATCCTGATAGACGATGCGGCCGCCACCGATGTTCATGTGGCCGACCTCGGAGTTACCCATCTGACCTGCAGGAAGACCTACGTTGAGGCCATCGGTACGAAGCTGCGAATGGGGATATGTGGCCAGGAGCCAATCCCAATATGGAGTAGGAGTGCTGGCGATGGCATCTGATTTCGAACCGTCACCGATTCCCCAGCCATCGAGGATGAGCAATAGAGCTTTCTTTGACATATTTTTAACTTTTAAATGGTTTAGAGTTTTTTATGTATTTTCAATCGGTGCAAATGTAGCTTATTTCGTTCAAAATACCAAATTTCGCAGGTAGATTTTTGCAGCAATACATATAAATAATATGTTGCTGCAAAGTGCGGTTGCTTATTTGCCACCCAGCCAAGCACCAAGCAAAACTGCACCCAAGCCCAACAACAATGTCAGGAGGATGTATGCAGCAAAGAGTCCCGCATGTCCCGTACGCAAGAGGTCGATGCTCTCGTTCGAAAACGTTGAGAATGTCGTGAAGCCGCCACACAGTCCCGTAGTGAGGAAAAGACGCATCTCGGGACTCATGCCCGTTCGGCCCGACACACTGTAAAAAATGCCGATGAGCAGACAACCCAACACATTGGCCACCATTGTGGGCCAAGGAAAAACAGTCTGTCCCAATGTGCTGAGCGGATTGAGGGCAAGATGGTTTTGCATCAGCTTGATGCCATAGCGCAGCATCGACCCCAGGCCTCCTCCCAAAAAGACTAATAACAATTCTCGCATAAACTACTAATTATTCGTTGCAAACATGGCCTCAGCATATCGCCTGCCAAACTCGATGGCGGCATCACGACTGAAGTGCGGATCGCCAGGATTGTCGGGCATACGATAGTCCAAGCCATCGCTCGAAACCTTATGGCAATTGGGAACTTCGCGAGTAAGACGGTCGAGGGTGCCATGATTGAACGCTTCAATCTTGGTTGAATCCTCCCAAGCCCATTGTCCCACTTCGCCAACTACGACGGGCACCTCCTCGCCTACGCCTACACGCTTCCTGAGCTCAGCTATCATTGCAGCGAATCGTTCGATATAGATGTCTCCTGCCGTTCCATTCGTGATATCCGTTTCGCCCTGATGCCAGACGATGCCTTTCAACTTTCCATACTGCAAGGCCGGGATGGTTCGAACAAGGGCAGAATCAAGATACGACACTTTGCTATCGCCTCCTACCTGCCACGATTCGAGCGCACTGCCTCCACGCGCATTCTGCACAAGCAAAACCTTGCGTCCCGTCTTCTGATGCATAGCAGGACCAAAACCCACACCAGGGCCGACAAGCTGCCAGTTCATATCCTTGCGAATATTGCTATAACGATTGAGTGGAGCTACGGCAGGCTCAGGAACAAGATCGGCATTGAGCAGCCAAACACCATCGAGGACGTTCACAGTATCTTCGGGCAGGAAATAGCCACGCCCCGCACAATTCGATTGCCCGATGAGCAGATAGATGTCATAGCCATCGTCATCGCTGCAAGAAGCGAAGTGGATGACACAACTGATGGCACAAAAAAAGAGACAAATGAACTTTACATGTTTTTTCATTGAGTAAAAGCAAATATTTCGACAAAAAATTTGGAGATATGAAATAATGTGCGTATCTTTGCAGTACTAACTGAGAAAACACGATGCAAACAATCAAAAACCAAAGATATGTCTGAAATCGAACTTAACAAATGGTACACCTCCCTCACGATAGGCGATAAGGAAGCCATCACAGGGAAAAAGTATCCTGCCTGCACCAAAGTATGGAACGAATGGACCCTCGAACAGCGCGCCGAAGTGAAGGACAAGAGCCGCCTACTCCGTGCAAAGCGCATCAAGGAGAATCCAATGGGACATGATTTTTAAGCTATTCCTTCACAGGTTTGATATAGCCGCGTATGTCGAGCGTGTTGGAGGGATGATCAAAGTATCGCTCTACGTCGAGGATGTCCTCAATCACCATGAAGTCTCCCTCCCCAGGGCATTTGCGCAATAAATCCTTTAGCTCCACGGCTTCGCTGAAGTCGATTTGACCAACCTTGAGGTGATGTGAATCCACCATCTGGGCATGCACATTGAACTTCCCATCAGGAAACTTTGCAGGTACAAGCCACACATCATACAAGCACTCTATCTGGTCAACGGGGTAATCGAAAGGCACGCCGTTGCGCACCAAACCTACCGATGCGATATAATAGTGGTGATCGGGCTCGGTGGGAAGGTTCATCGCTTCCATTTCCCTCACAGAAAGTGGAGTGAGGGTGCACATCCTGACGAAATAGTACTTCGAAAGATCGCCCGAAAAGATGTAAGGGATTCTTCTCGGTTCCTGTCTCGGAGGCGCGATGACACTGTCGGCTTTAACTTGCACTTCGGTGGCGGGAGTGGACTTCTTCTTGCCACCGCAGCCCACCATCATAATCATGCTGATCAGGCCAAGCAATACGAATAATTTCTTCATTTGTAGGAAATATATTATTATAAAAATGTGAGATCGTGAGGTTATGCTGTTGTATGGTTGCAACCGCATTTCACGGTGCAAAAATAGCAACAATTTCCCGAAATACCAAATTTTCGACAAAAAAGTGTACAAATCAGACTGAAGAAAACTTACGTGGACCGACAGTATTGTCAGCCCACGTACTTTTTTATATCAAAATTATATGGATCATTCAAATTTCCTTCTTCAAAGTATATGTGCCAGCAGTATAATCCTTCGACTCCTGCTCGCCTGGCAGGGTAACGGTAGCGGATGCTCCCTCGGGGATGGTGAAGGTCCATACCCAAGTGTCGCCCTCGTAATGCCACTCGCTCTTGACAAGTCCTGCTGCCGACTTATATTCGGCATCGAGCTTACCCAAACGAGTATCGGGCACGGGACGCATGATGATGTGTTTGAAACCTGGTCGAAGAGGATCGGCAGCTATGCCGGCACAGGTCTCCCATAGCCATTGACAAACGCAACCATAGGCATAGTGATTGAAACTGTTCATGCCGCGCGGACCCATGCCATTCTCGATCATATAGCTGTTCCAGCGCTCCCAAATCGTGGTGGCACCATTGTCGATGGAGTAAATCCAGCTGGGATTCTTGCGCTGGAAGAGCAACTCGTAGGCAATGTCGGACATTCCATTCTCGGTCAAAGTCTGCATCAGGATTGATGTGCCCAAAAAGCCCGTCTGCAGGCAGTTGCCGTGAACTGCGAAATTCTCACGCAAGCGGGTCTTCATCTTTTCGCGAACATCTCCATCAACCACACCGACCTTGAGGGCGAAGAGGGCAGGGGTCTGCATGGTGTTGAGCACAGCTACGCGGAAGTCACCTTTCGCATCGAAGAAGGTCTTGCGGATATAGTCACGAGCATCGTCGGCCATCTGCTGATAAGGAGCTGCATCGCGATTTGTGGCATTAGCCATGTCGCGCATCATCTCGGCATCAATCACGAGGTAGCAGGCACCGAGGTAGCTCCAATAGGCAACGGCATCGGGTTTGAGTCCCTTCTTGTCGAAAGCAAGACCGCCACAGCTTTCCAAAGGCTCGTAGCTCAACCAGTCGGCCCATTGGAAATAGCTGTTTTCGTCTTTGAGCGACATATGGTCGTACTTCACGTCGTTGGCATGACGAACGAAGCGATCCATGGCCTCCCAATTCTCGTCGATGATGTCGAGGTCGGCAAACTGCTTCCAGATGGTCCAAGGCACAATGATACCGGCATCAGCCCAACCCAGACGCATCATGTCACCTTCGGTCGAACCATATTGTCCCCAAGGAGCCACACCCGGGAAACCGCCACGCTCGGACTGTGTATCACGCATGTCGTGCATCCACTTGTGGAAAAAGTCACGAGTATTGGCAAAGAACGTTCCCGTCGCAGTAAAAACCTGTGTGTCGGCTGTCCAACCCAGACGCTCGTTGCGCTGCGGGCAATCGGTGGGCACGCTGAGGTAGTTGGAACGCTGGCCCCAGAGCGTGTTCGAGATCAGTTGATTAATATCCTTGTTGCCCGTGGTGATCTTGCCCGTCTCAAGCTGTTCGGTGATAGACGATACGGGAATGGAATGAATCGAACGGAGCGTGACATCGCCGGTAGCGGTGATGCTTACGAAACGATATCCGAAGAATGTGCATTGCGGACGATAGGTTACGAAATCATCCGTTTCGGCAAAGGTGTAGTCGAGACGAATGCCTCGCTCGGGAATGCGAAGGTTCAGACGATGGCAACTTCCCTCGGGACCGTCCATGCCGCGACTCTTGGCTCCGTTGCCGTCGTTGAGCAGTTCGGCAGGCAGGCAAGTGAGCGTGGTGCCCTCCGCTGCCTTGAACGTAAACGACGGAACGGCCGAGCAGTTCTGTCCAAAGTCAACGACAAGCGTTTCGCCCGGACGGATATTCATCTCCTCGCCTTGGGCATATTCGCGGGTGATGACAACTTTGCCGAAAGCAACGTCGCTAGCACCTTCGACACCTTGCCAAACGTAGGCCTTGACGGGAGCAAGCGCCAAGTCTTCGCGCAGATAAACCTCAGCACCATTCGACGGAAGGATGTCACCGGCGAACTCGAGATTCTCCACGGGGGCCGCGAGTTTGTCAGGAGTCATGTAACCGGGAGCGATGCGGGCATCGTACTCCTCGCCATCATAGATAGCGGCATGCTTGACAGGTCCCGCCACACCAGCCTTCCAATCGGGGAGGTTGGTACCGCAGAGGCGCTTCGTGCCATCGTCAAACGTCAGTTCCACGACACCACGAAATGCCACCTTGCTACCCAGCATTCCCTGATGACCTGAAGGCGTGATGATCTTGTCGGCCCACCAGCCCGGGGTAACTTGCGCTGCAAGTTGGTTCTCGGCATTCGGCTGCAACTCCATGCCTCCCGTGATATCGTAGGTGAACGAGCGACGCGTCTTGGCATAGTGTGTGAAGCCAGGCTTCAACACCTCCTGCCCTACAGGTTGACCGTTGACGTAGAGGCTATAGATACCCAGGCCAGTGGTCATCCATCGGGCTGACACTACACGTCGATCGTTCTTCAACGTCGAGACAAACCATACAGCACCGTCGGCAGCACGAAAATTGTCGTCAGTGACTACATCGGTAACTACTGGTGCATCGGCAGCCGAAAGCCACATCGACTGCTGCCATGCAGTATCGTCGAGTGCATCGGTACGAACACCAAACGCAGGCACTTCGGGTGAGCTACATGAGGCAAGGGCGACAAGTGTCATGGCTGCGGAAAGATTTAGAATTGTATTTGCATTGATCTTCATATCGGTAGGTTATTATTAGTGCAAAACATCCTTGCTGAAATGGCTCATCGGCAACTGAGCAGAGAAAATGGCATCTTTTCTTATTTGAAGATGCGCTGTGCAAGGTCATAAAGGTCGGCGCGCCAAGTACCCCAGCTATGGCCTTCCTGTGCATTCTCTTCATAGAGATACTTGATGCCGGCCTTGTCGAGCTCCTTGCGTGTGTTCTCGCAGTTCTTGTAAGCGATGTCGGAAGGACCGCCCTGGGTGAAGACGAGCACCTTGAAGCTCTTGTTGATCTTGGCAGCATTGGCAGCTACATTGAGACGCTCGGCCTCCTTGGCTGGATCAGCCATCGGGTTGAAGCTGCTGCTCAATACCCAAACATAGGAGAAGAGATCGATGTTCTGGAAAGCAGTCTCCATCGTCTCCATGCCACCCATCGAAAGACCTGCGATGGCACGGTGGTTCTTGTCGGTGAGCACACGGTAATTGTTTTCGATGAACGGGATGATGTCGGTAATCATGTCCTTGGCGAAAGGTGCCACTTCGTCCTGCACATTGGGACCGGCAATGGTTCCATTGGGCATCACGACAATCATGGGTTTGATCTTGCCATCGGCCAAAAGGTTGTCGAGGATGTTGCCGGCAGCTCCTGCATTGGGCCAACTGGTGTCGGTGTCGCCACCACCATGAATGAGATAGAGCACGGGCAGCTTCTCCTTGCCCTTCTCGTAGCCTGCGGGTGTCCAAACGCGCATGGTGCGTGTCTCGCCGATGGTCTTCGATTCGTAAGTACGCACGGCCATAGCGCCATGTGGGATGTCCTTGCGGTAAGCGAAGAACTCGTTTCCTGTGGGAGCAACTGTGGCCACAGCAGTGAGTTCGGTGGTGGCAGGTGCCTTGGGATCATAGACGGGCAGACCGTCCACAACGAAGTGATAGCGATAGACACCGGGCTTCACATTGGGCACCTCGATGGTCCAAACGCCGTTGTCGTGTTCTTTTGCCTCGATCTTCTGGCCCCATGGCATAGCATCGCCGGCGAGCGAAACGATGTGCGCCTTGGGTGCATAGATACTATAAACGACGTTGCCATTGTCGAGGACGCGTACCGATTGCAGCGTGTCGTTGGGGGTGGGTTTGCGGAACCATTGAGCCGAAGCTGTGATACTGATGCTCATCAAGAGGACGAGGGTGAATAGTAATTGTTTCATAGTGCTAAAAGATTTTTGGGATTAATTAGGTATAGTAGCTATAGTACCTATATTGACTATAGTGACTATAAAACTATAGGAACTATAAAAAACTATAGGAACTATATTATTTTAAAGGATAGGCGCAGCCAGTCGGCAAACGTTTTCTTTCACACGCTCCCATAAGGAGCGCTTGCGCCATTCTTCCCGCTTGATCTCATGGCAATACTGCAAGTCGTCGAGGAAAGTCTGTCGCTGTCGACTGGCCACTTCTGCATCGTAGATGAAGGCTGTGACTTCGAACGCCTGACTGATGCTGCGATGGTCGATGTTGACGCTGCCCACTGTGAACAAACGGTCGTCGGCCACGACGGTCTTGGCATGCAGATAGCCGTTGTCGTAGAAGAAGACGCGCACTCCCGCATCGAGCATTTGACTGATATACCAGCGCGAAGCATAAATCACCACCCAACCCTTGTCGGGATAAGTGGGAATCATGACGCGAACATCCACCCCCGAAAGAGCAGCGGCATAGAGTGCCTTGCGGATTGCCTCCGAAGGAACCAGATAAGGCGACTGCAAATATACGTAACGGGTTGCCGTATAGAGGATTTCGGAATAGGAGAGGTCAATCACGCGGAACGGTGCCGTCGGATTGGAAGTCACCACCTGCATCATGAGGTCACCCGCTTGCATTTGCTGGGGATAATAGGTCGCGTCGTGCACCCATTCTCCGCTGGCGAACTGCCAATCGGTGAGGAAGGTGGTCTGCAGCTCGGTGACGATTGGACCCTCCACACGTACGTGGGTGTCACGCCAAACGCCACCACGTATCCCCTTCAAATATCGCTCAGCCAGATTCATACCGCCGGCATAACCCACTACGCCATCCACCACGAGCACCTTGCGGTGGTTTCGGTAATTCGAAAAAGGCGAAAGATGCGGGAACAGAGGACTGAACGCCTCGACCTTGACACCGCCCTCCTTTATCCGGCGAAAGAACTTGCGCGGCACGCCGATGCAGGCCGCAGCATCATACATCAGCCTCACCTCCACGCCTTCACGTGCCTTGTCGATGAGGATGTCGGCAAACTCTCCGCCTACCATGTCATCCTCGATCATGAAGAACTCCATGTGAACGTGATGACGTGCGGCATGGATGTCAAGCTTCATCGCCTCAAACATGTCGCCGCAGACAGTAAAGACCTTGATGGTGTTCCCTCCGACAGGATAGGCAAGGTTGACACCCTCAAGCAGTGACACAAGGCGAGGGCCTCTCTGATCCTCTCCCGTTGGGGCTGAAATGCGATAGGGCGCGGTGTGCGCCTTGAGCTCGGCGAGCCTTTCCTTGCTGATGAGCGGCCTCAGCATCGCAGGCACACCGAAGAAATAATAAAGCAGAATACCCAGCACCGGCAGGAAATAGAGCATCAGAATCCATGCGAGGGTCTCGGTAGGACGACGATGCTGCGTCAACACTACGACGATAATGTTAATCGCAAAGACAATGATAACTATGTTCAGCCAGAGAGGTAATGTCATGGCGCAAAGATATGCAGTTTTGGGGAGTTATACAAAAATATTACGCATTTTTTTGTTTTTTTCTTATAAAAGACTTATCTTTGCCACCGAAAACTCCGGAAATACCGGACCATCAGGGAAAAAACGAGCCTATGCTGCAAATCATCGTATTCTTTTTCATCCTGTTTCTGGCCATTCTTGCCGACCTGTACATTTGGGACAACCACCTCCGACAACTGTCCGTAGTGTGGCAGGTGCTCCACTTCCTGCCCGTCGTTGTGCTGATGGTGTCCATCATCCTGTTGGCCGTAAAGGGGATGAACACGCTGCTTTTCCGAATCATCTTCATCGTGCTTCTTTGCGTCGTGTTGCCCCAACTGCTGCTACTCTGTTTCTGGGGAGCAGGGAAAATCTTCACCAACGCAGCATCCACGCTCGGCACCATCGGCCTCATCGTCGCCTTCGTCATCTCGCTGACCTGCCTTTATGGATTGGTGTGGGGCTGGCGTCACCTCGTTGTCAAACAGCAGACCATCGAAGTTTCAGACCTGCCTCCCGAGTTCGACGGGTTCCGCATCGTCCAAATTTCCGACCTGCATTTGGAGATGTTCCAAGGTCAAAAGGCTTTCATCCAATCGCTTGTCGATAGCGTGAACAGTGCACAGCCCGACCTCATCATCTTCACGGGCGACCTCGTATCGAGGCAAAGCAAGGAGTTGCTGCCCTTCATCGACATTCTCTCAAAACTCAAGGCGCGCCATGGTGTTATGTCGGTCTTGGGCAACCACGACTACAGCATCTACGGCCCGTTCCATGACAGTCCACAGGCCATCGAACGCGACTTCAATCTCCTCAAGAACTATCAGCGCCAAATGGGCTGGGACCTGTTGCTCAACGAACATCGCCTCATACACCTTGACAGTACGCTGATTGCCGTCATCGGGGTCGAAAACGAAGGCAAGTCGGGCAAGGTGCGACGTGCCGACCTGCCTCGTGCCATGCAGGGCGTGCCTGATAGCTGCTTCAAAATCCTACTGACGCACGACCCTTATCATTGGCGCCAGGAAGTGACACGTTCCACCAATATCCAACTCACCTTCTCAGGCCACACCCATGCTGCCCACTTCCGCGTTGCCGATGTCTCACCCTCTCGCCTCATCTATTCCGAATGGGCAGGGCTCTACCGGCAAGGTTCGCAACAGCTCTTTATCTCGGCAGGCATCGGCGGCATGCTCTCCTTCCGCCTTGGTGCATGGCCCGAAATCAATGTGATAACCCTCAAAAAATCCACCCCATGCTCCTAACCCTCCTCCTAACCCTTCTTAACCCCTCCCTCCGTCCCCCCGTCGAGGAGCGCCTCTTCCACTCCGAGGCCGTCGAACAGCAGATTGCCGACATCGTCAGCCAGCTCACCAACCCGCGACTGGCGCAGATGTTTGCCGCCTGTTATCCCAACACCCTCGACACCACCGTGCATTTCGAGGAGGACGAGGACGGACAGCCCGACACCTTCGTCTATACGGGTGATATCCACGCGATGTGGCTGCGCGACAGCGGGGCACAGGTCTATCCCTACGTGCAGTTGGCAGGCCAAGACGAAGCCCTGCGCCAAATGCTCGCCGGTGTAATACTGCGCCAATGGAAGTGCATCAACTGTGACCCATATGCCAACGCCTTCAACCGCGAGCCCAATCCCGACGGGCCATGGATGCGCGACACCGGCATGCATCCCGAACTGCACGAACGAAAGTACGAGATCGACTCGTCGTGCTATCCCATCCGCCTGGCCTACCACTACTGGCAGGTGACGGGCGACACGAGCATCTTCTGCGAGGAGTGGATCGAAGCCATCCAGAACATCCTGCGCGTCTTCACCGAACAGCAACGCAAGGACGGACGCGGCAGCTACCGTTTCCTGCGTTCCAGCAACCGTGCGCTCGACACGATGAACAACGAGGGTTGGGGCGCGCCCGTCCGTCCCTGCGGGCTCATCGCCAGCGCCTTCCGTCCCAGCGACGATGCCACCACCCTGCTCTTCCTCGTCCCCAGCAACTTCATGGCCGTGACCAGCCTGCGCCGCGCCGCCGAGATCCTGACCACCGTCAACCATCGCGCCGACCTGGCTCAAAGCTGCACCGCCCTTGCCGACGAGGTGCATGCCGCCTTGATGGAATATACCATCTACGACCATCCGAAATACGGCCCGATCTATGCCTACGAGGTCGATGGCTTCGGCAACCACCTGCTCATGGACGATGCCAACGTGCCGAGTCTCCTGGCCATGGCCTATCTGGGCGACGTGCCCTTCGACGACCCCATTTATCAGAACACACGTCGTTTCGTGTGGAGCGACGACAACCCCTACTTCTTCCGTGGCAAGGCAGGCGAGGGCATCGGCGGCCCGCACATCGGCCACGACTACATCTGGCCCATGAGCATCATGATGCGCGCCTTCACCAGCCGCGACGATGCGGAAATAAAAGCCTGCATCCGTCAGCTTTTACAGACCGATGCAGGCACAGGCTTCATGCACGAATCATTCCACAAGGACGATGCCTCGCAGTTCACGCGTTCATGGTTCGCTTGGGCAAATACCCTCTTCGGCGAACTCATCATCAAGCTCGTCGAAGAGGGCAAAGTGGATTTACTCAACAGTATCGATTAATTTTTTGTAATGGTCAGGATGCCGTTCGAACAACCGTTCGTCAGATCGATGGTGAAGACGTAGGTGTCGCCGTCGGTCAGCATGACGTCGGGTAGCAGGTAGAGGTTGCCGTCGTCGTGCCCGTTGCCGTCACCGATGCCGAAGATGTCGCTGTTGGTCGAAAGGTGATAGCTCGAAGCCGATCCCTTGAACTCGGTGCCCCAAGCTGCCTGGCCGAAGAACTTGAAGTTCACGTCGGCACCGTTGAGCTGCTTGCCCACGGTAAGGCTTATCCTGTGTACCTTTTCGGCAATGGGCGTCAGGCAGTAGTCATGCTCTTCGCCCGTCCACCAGCTTTGCACGTTCGAAGCCGTGTACGAAGGCTTACCCACGCCATTGTTGCCGATGATCCAGATGGCACCCGTGCCGTCGGCCTTCAGTGTGCCGCTCGAAGTGCCGTCCATCACCCAGATGTGGAAAGCCAGGTTCGTGAAGTCGGCCGTGATGCTGTAGGTGCCCGTGATGCCCTGGAAGGTATAGGTGCCCGCCGTGGCATCCTTGACGAACCAGTCGCTGTCGTAGAACCAGCGGCTCGAATTCATGATCGACTCGCCGGCAAACTCGTAGGTATGGCCCTGGACGAGCTCGCCCACATAGACGTTGTCGCTCTTGGTCAAAACGATTTCGGTCGAAGCGTTCGGATCGGACTCGGTGGGACCGTAGGCATAGGTCAGCACGTTGAAGCTGACGACATTGGCGCCCTTGTTGCCATTCATCGTGATGGCGTCGGTAACGCCCTCCTTGATGTCGTCATTGCCCTGTCCGAAAGTCAGTTCGGTGCCGTGCTCTCCGTCCTTGGGAGCCACGAAATAGCCCTTGAAAGTGCGGTTGGCACTGGTGTAACTGCCTGTGAAAAGGAATGGATCGGCGGCATCGGGGGCCAGCGTCACGGGACTGCCAGTGGCAGGCACGAAGGTAAGGTACTCGTAATGCGGACGTGCAAGCGGCAAATCTACCACCTGCTCGGTCTTGGCCAGACGAATGTTCTGCAACACGAGGCGGACCTGAGCCACGCCATCGGGCACGGCCTTGTAGAGCGGGGCATAGAGCGACACGTGGTACGTGCCCTCGGTCTTGGTGCGAATCACCTGCGAAGAGACGGGCTCGCCACTGTACTCGAGATATGCCTTCAGGGTCGAAAGGTCAACGCCTTCGGCATCCGAGCAGGCCACATCGAAGAAGATGCTGTCGCCGTACTGCGCCGACTGCGCCAGGCCGTTCACCAGCAGCACGGGATTGCCCGTAGCACCGTCATCGTCGTCATCGCTGCACGACGCGGCCAGTACCATGCCCAGAGGCAGCAGGAATAGGTATTTGAGATTCTTCATAATGGTTATCGTTTATGGGTTATGGGTCACCGATTCCATTTGACCGATGAGACACCACCGGCGGGGACGTTGACGCGCACATAGCTGCTGCCGTCGCCCACGTTGATGGTCTTGTCCTCGTCACCCGTGTTCAGTATCACCGCACCGTAGGTTCCGTCGGGATTGAGGAAGCAGGTGCTGATGATGCTCGAGCTGGCGATGTTGCGACTGGTGCCCAGACGCACGGCACCCGTGGCAGCGGCCACGCTCATGTGGGCGATGATGTAGTAGTGCGAGTTGCGGGTGTAGCGCGTGTAGTTGCTGGGGTCGATGTCGATGGCGCCAAAGCACGTCTGGCAGCCGCCGTCGAGATTAGGGCCCATGTTCATGTCGAGCATGAAGTTCCAGACGATGACGGCGCGGCACATCCTGTTCACCGTGCCCAGGGCCACGTTCTTCATGTCGGCCATCAGGCGTGTGGCAAGGTTGCGACCGTCGTTCCAGGTGCCTATCGAGCTCTCCGAGAAGATGAGGGCCTTCGTGGGCGCCTTCGTGTAGATGTCGGTCAGCTCGTCGCTCGTGCCGCCGTAATCGTGGTAAGCGGCACCGGCCACCAGCTCCGCGCCCTCGAAGTTGTCGCCCAGCGTGTTGTAGATCTTCACCGGATAATCGTCCTGGTCACCCACGTTGTCGTAGTTGTAGTTGTGGTCGAACACGTAGATCTGCGTCTTCAAACCTGCCTTCGCGAAGGCGGCGGCCATGCTCTTCACGAGCTGTGCCTCCTCGGCCCAAGGCATGTAGCACGAAGCGCAGTTGGCGTGGTTCAAAGGCTCGTTCTGGGGCGTGACGGCATGGATCTTGATGCCCTCGGCGGCAAAAGCCTGGATGAACTTCACGAAGTACTGGGCGTAGGTATCGTAGTGCAAGGGGCTGAGGTGTCCGTCGGTCCACGAGTCGTAAGGACGCATGTTGGTAAGGTTGTCCACCTTCATCCACTTCGGGGGAGTCCAGGGGCTGCCGATGATCTTCAGGTCGGGATTGATGGCCAGGATCTCCTTGAGGATGGGGATCACGTAGTTCACCTCGTCGTTGAAGAGGCAGAAGTTCTCCAGCCCCTCCACGTCGCAAAGCGAATACTCGGTGCTCGAAAAGTCGTTGCAGCCGATCGAGATGCGGCAGTAGCTCACGCCGTAGCCCTGTGTGGTCGAAAACGTGCGCGTCAGCAGGTCGTTGCGATCCTCGGGCGACATCTTCAGGAGGTTGTAGCACGAAGAGTAGGTGATGCCGAAGCCGAAACCGTCGATGCCCTGCTGCGGCTGGTTGGGCTCCAGCTGGATGGTGAGGGGCGAAAGGCTCTGTCCGCTCACCACGTCGGCGATGTCCTCATGGAGGGCATAGGCGCCATCGGCAGTGGTGGTGAAGACGACGGCCTTGCCTGTGGCAGGTTTGCCCGTGGGATAGGGCTCGGTCAGGTCGTCGGTCACGCCGCCGCTGTTGCTGCTGCACGCGGTGAGGGCGGCAGCAAGAAGTATGCTGATCATGTTTGTCATTCTGTTCATAAGTATATCTTACTCAAATTAACCTAACAATCAATTATCAATTTTCAATAGCCAATTGTTAATTGTTAATTGATAATTGTTATTTGCCAATTAATAACCTGGATTCTGTACTAAGTTTGCATTCTGGTCGAGGGCGGTCTGCGGGATGGGCAGCAGGTACGAATTGGCGTCGAAGGGCTTTTTCTGTGCCAATCGTCCCGCGTCGCGTGCATAGACGGCGTTCATCACCTCCTCCACCTTGTTGTTGCGGCAAAGGTCATACCAGCGCTCCCCTTCCATGGCGAGCTCCAGACGACGTTCGTGCATCACCGCATCGATCATCGCGCTTTGGCTCGAAGTCATTTCGCTCGAAAGCGGGGCAAGGCCTACACGCGCACGCACGCGGTTGACCAGTTGTGCTGCCTTGTCGAGGTTGCCCAGATAGGCGTGAGCCTCGGCCTCGATGAGGATGATGTCGGCCAAACGGCACTTGTAGATGTTGTTGTAGCCCGAGCGCAGCTTGTACATGAACGCATAGTTCGAAGCCGGATAGTAGTTGCTCCAAGTGCACGACTCGAAATGCACGGTCTGATCGAGGCGCACCTGGTCGCCCTCGCGCTCGTAGTCGTTCACCAGGTCGCGCGATGGAGTCACCCACTTCGCCCAGGTGAAGTAGTAGTCGGGGTTCTCAAGGCAGCGGCCGAACATCCACGATGCCCAGGTGCCGGCACCCACGCTCCAATGCAGTTCGAGGATGCCTTCCGAGGTGTTGCGCTTCACGCAGTCGCCGTTCTCAAAGCCCCACAGCGTCCCGAATTCGGGCTCGAGGCTCAGTCCGGGCGTACCGATCACCATGTCGGCATATTCGATCACCTTCGAATGGTTCTGGGGTGTCTTCTCGGCATAAACCTTGGCAAGGTAAGCCTGTGCCACGGTCTTGGTCATGATGGTGCGGTCGCCAGCCGAAAACTCGGGAGCATACCGAGCACCGAACTCCAGGTCGGCGATAATCTGGGCAAACGATTCCTCGGGCGTGTTCTTGGGTGGGAAATAGGTCGGATAAACTTCCTCCACGTTTTCGGCGGTGATGGTCTTGGCAATCGATGTGATGATGGGGAACGAGCCCCATTCGCGTGCCATGTCGAACATTACGATGGCGCGGAAGATGCAGCCCTGCGCCTTCATTAGGTTGTATTCGTTCTGAGTCACCTGCCCGTTCTCCAGTAGCTGGTCCAAACCATTGATCAGGACGTTCGACTGAGCGATGTCCTCGAGGAAACGGGTCCAGTCGCGGCTCAATACCGAATTGCTGGCATCGATGGCATTCGACTCGTAGGGCTCTACCTCGGCACCCGTGGTACCGGCGTATGCATTGTCGGAATGTGACTCGGCAAGCAGAAGCTTATCGACATACCAGTGCTCCACACGGCTGCGGAACAATTCATAGAGGTTGGTGAGCTGATCCTGGGCAGCCTGCTTGTCCTTCAAGACGGCAGTGCTCTCTTCGGTCTGCGAACCTTCGGTGAGCTCCGTTGGAGTTGAAATGGGTTCATAATCGAGTGTGCAGGCTGTCATTAATAGCGCCATAGCACCACTCAGAACCATTTTGATATTTGTCTTCATAATGATTACGCTATTTTAGAATTCAACTTTCATACCAACAACAAACGAGCGGCACATCGGGTAGGTTCCCCAGTCGATGCCCTGTACGGCACCGCTGTTGCCATACTGGTTGACCTCGGGATCCATGCCAGAATAGCTGGTGATGGTCAGGAGGTTGGTGGCGCTCACATACGGCATGAGGCGTGTCAGGTGCAAGGGCTTGAGCACCTTGCGAGGCACGTCATAGCTTAACGAGATGTCCTTCACGCGCAGGTACGAGCCGTCCTCGAGGAAATAGGTCGAGTTACGTAGGTCGAAGCCTGCCTTCGGCACGTCAGTGATCTGTCCGGGCACTTGCCAGCGGTCGAGTACGTCGGTGGTTTGGTTCTTGCCGTCGTACATGCCCTGTGTCTCCATCTTGCTCACGTTATAGACGTCGTTGCCGTACGAGCCCTGCACCAGAACGCTTAGCGTTACACCCTTCCAGCGGAAGGTATTGGTAAGGCCGTAGGTGAAGTCGGGGTTCGGGTCGCCGATATATGTGCGGTCCGAAGCGCTGACGATACCGTCGCCATTCACGTCGCGATAGATGAGTTCACCAGTCTCGGGGTCAACGCCGTCGGAGATGTATCCCCAGAAGCTGCCCAAAGGCATGCCTGGTGTGTTACGTACCACATATTCGTTAACGTAGTCAGTGGTCATCGCATTGTAATATACCTGTGTCAGCATCAGATGCGTCAACTTGTTGCGGTTGAAGCTTATGTTGAAGTCGGTATCCCACTGGAAGTTGCCGGTGAAGTTCTTTGAGCTCACGCTGAACTCCCATCCCTTGTTCTCGACGTCACCGCCGTTGTAGGTAAGGCTGGTGGCTGCTGCCGAACCTGCGGGCAGCGTCACGGTCATCAGCATGTCGGAGGTCTTCTTGTGGTAGTAATCGACAGTAAATGTCAGTCGACTACGCAGCACGGTGAGGTCGAGGCCGATGTCGGTCTGTGTGGTGGTCTCCCATGTCAACTCAGGGTTGCTCAGCGTCGATTGCGAACGCGTCGGCGTGGCGTTGGCGTCATGTCCTTCGCCAAACCACTGGATGCGGTTGATGCTATAAGCGGCGAGGTAAGAATAGTCGCCCAGACCGCTCTGGTTACCAGTCTGTCCCCAGCCACCACGTATCTTCAGGTCGTCGAGCCAGTCGAGATCCTTAAGGAACTTCTCCTGCGACAAACGCCATGCGGCCGAGAACGAGGGGAAGTAGCCCCAGCGATGTCCGGGAGCGAGCTTCGAGGAACCGTCGGCACGGAAGTTAGCTGTCAGCAGATATGTGTCGCGCAGGTTGTAGCTTAAACGTCCGAAATACGAAAGGATAGCCCAGTCGGAGGCCGACGAACCTGTGCCCGTCCAGCTGATCTTGTTGGCGCCGTTCAGCGTCTTGATGTCCGCATCAGCGTAGTTCGAACCATTAATCCAGTTGTTGCTGTATTTCGACTTTGTCCATGATGAGCCAGCCATGAGGTCGAGGCTATGGATGCCGAACTTCTTCTTGTAGTTGAGCACGTTATCCCACACCATCACGGTGTTGATCGAACGCGAGTCGTAGCCCGTGCCGTAGTTGTTGCGACCGTCGCCCGTCTTGATTGGGTCGAGGAAGTTCATCGTCGTACCGTGTGTGCGGTCGAAGTTGAACTGGCTGGTGAGGGTCAACGCGTCAGGCAGGAAGGTGATGATGGCCTTGCCTGTGCCCAGGAACTTGTTCCACGACGTCTTGTTGTCCTCGGTGCGCGATAGGTTTTCTGCGGGCGAGGTGATGTTCACACCATAGAAATTATTATAGTATTGTCCCGGGTTCTGCGGATCCCATACGGGGGCATAGGTGGGCGTGTTGATGATTGAGGTGATTACACCGCCACGGTTCGAGCCTGTGCCTGAGATGATGCCCGTGCCCTTGAAGGTATAATCGCTGTAGGCCACGCTGGCATTCACGGTGAGCCACTTGCTGATATCATTATCTATAGTCGCACGCACGTTGTAGCGGTTGAAGTCGCTCTTTTCGAGCACACCGCTCTCGCCTGTATAGCCGCCCGACAGGTAATAGCGAAGCTTGTCGTTGCCGTTGGTCACCGACAGTTGGTAGTCCTGGGTGAGGCCAGTGCGATAGACCTCGTCCTGCCAGTCGGTGCGATCCACCAGGTTGGCTGGCAGCTTCACCAGTCCGATCTCGTCCTGCAACTCTTTGTACTGCTGGGCATTGAGCGGTGTCTGGTTGTTACGAACGGTGTTCATGCCCACGTGTCCGTTGAAGCTCACCTTGGCAACACCCTCCTTGCCCTGCTTGGTGCTGATGATGATTACGCCGTTGGCGGCTCTTGATCCGTAGATGGCTGCCGAGGAGGCGTCCTTGAGCACCTGGATGCTCTCAATGTCGTCGGCACTCAGGTAGTCGATGTCCGTGAGAGGCACTCCATCCACTACGTAGAGCGGGTTGTTCGAACCGTTGAGCGAAGTGGTACCGCGTACGCGAATGGTGGGCGACGATCCTGGCTGGCCGTTGGCCTGCGTGATTTGCAGACCGGCTGCCTTGCCCTGCATGCCCGATACGGCACTCACAATGGGACGAGTCTCGAGGTCTTTGGTTGAAACCGTCGATACAGCGGTGGTCACGTCCTTACGACGTACCGAACCGTAGCCGATCACCACAACCTCGTTCAGGTCGGTGGATTCTTCTTCGAGCACCACCTTCATGTTAGCCTGGGCTGCCACCTCCTGGGTGGTATAGCCGATGTACGATATCCGCAGCGTAGCTCCTCTTGTGACAGTAAGGGAGTACCTGCCGTCAATGTCAGTCACAGTACCGTTGCGGGTGCCGACTTCAAAGACGGAGGCCCCTATGACCGACTCGCCGTGCGTGTCGGTCACAGTTCCATTAACCGTAATGTTTTGTGCAAAGAGAGCCACGGCGAACATCGCTGCCGCAAGCGTCGCCAGGAGGCGGCGCGCGGCCGATGTTCCGTGTTTCATTATATGAATGGTTTACTTGATGATGACAATCTTGCCGTCAATGATGTTCAGACCCTGCTGAGGTGCAGTGAACTGCTGGCCCATCACGTTGTAGACGTTGCTACGTGTCATGCCGGTCTTGAGCAAGGTCAAGCCCGATGTCTTATCGGTGATGGTGAGCTCGGCGCTCTGCTCGTCAGCAGCAACTACGAGCACAACGTGTACGTTATAGTTTGTACCGTCTTCACCAATGGTGAAGTTGTTGTCGTTGTTGCCGCGTGAACAAGTATATGGGGTTCCGAAGCTGAGCTGGGTGGGGCCGTCCTGTGCGAGGAAGCACTCCCAAGTCTTGTCAATCGATACCTTGAACATCTGACCACCTGGGAAGGCGTCGATATCGGTGGTCCAGCTGCCGTCGGCCTGCTCCTCAAGGAAAGCTGCTGTGCCCGTGTTCCAGCCCTGGAATCCGCCTACGAGGCCATAGGAATGCTGAACTGAAGTGCTACCCTCAACGAGAAGAGTGGCATTGCCGTCCTCAAGGATGGTGAGGGTGAACTTACCGTTCGTCAGAACCACACCAGCTGCAAAGCCGGTGTTGTCGCCACCCTTGTAGAGGTTGTAGGTGTTGCCTGGCTGCATGTCCATGCCACCACCACCCAATGCGTCGGTCCACGAGTTGTTCTTCACGATCTTCCAGTCGCCATAAATCTCATCAATCGATGCAGTATAAACGCCGTCACCCTGATGCTCGAACTTAAGCGGGTTGTTCTCGAAGCTCCAGCCCTGCCAAGTGCCCACCATCATGTACTCATCGACCTTCTCGCCTGGATCACCCACCGTAATCTCCTCATCAGCGGTGATGCGGAAGTAGTCAAGTGTGTTGTTAGAACCGGGATAGAACTCAAACTTTACATTATGCAGAGTCACGTTGTTGTTCTCTGCTCCGAGGTAGATGTTGTTACCATTGCCGTCCTCAATCCAAAAGAGTGTGTAGTCCTTGCCTGTGGCAATGGGTTCATTGTAACCGTACTGATAGGTCCAACCATCCACAGCGGGGTTCTTGATGATCTTGAATCCCCAAGTACCGGTGGTGAACTCGGCAGCAGTTGCTGCAAATCCGCCATCACTCTCTACGAAAGTGATGCAGTTCTCGCTAAGACTCCAACTATTGTAGTCACCGGTCACGATGTACGTGTCCTGCGCGCTGGCCATACTTACAAGAGCAAAGGCCGACATCAAAAGAGTAAAGAATTTCTTCATAATGTTTGTTTTAAAATTAATAATGTATTGAATGAAATGATAAAAATCTCGATGGTTTGCGCTGCAAAGATAAGGCATTTTTTTGACATTTGCACACCAACAAAGATATATAAGTGGATAAAAACAAGGTGTAAATTCGTACAACAACATGTATTTTAATAATATACATAAATATTTCGCAAAGAAGAAAGTGGATAAATAATTATTTTATTAAACACAAATTGCTTTTAGTTTTGTTCGAAATCTGCCAAATCTATGCAACAAAATATGGCAATTGTTGCACATTTTTCAGCCTCTGCTGAAAGAATCAGCGTGAAAAATTTGGAACCGATTCCACCTATTCCTATCTTTGTACCATGTCAATCCACAAATCTGCAAATTCGTAAATTAGAGACATAAAACATGAAACATTTCGTGATTCTCTCGCTGCTTCTTCACGTAGCCACCGCCAACGCCTACAACCTCGACTCCATCTACACTGTCCTCGACAACGAAATAGCACGAGCCGACCAATACATCCAGCGGAAGGAACAGGACCTTGCCTCGCTCGATGAGAAGAGCCAAGGCAGCCGCAGCCCCCAGTCCCGCTACGAGCGCACCTTCCAGCTTTACGAGCAGTACAGTTCCTACGATGACCAGAAGGCCAAGCGCATCCTCGCCGACTGTCTGCAGCAGGCGCAGGACATGGAAGACCTCGAACGTATCGACCTCACCAAATGCTTCCTTGCCTACCAAAACTCCCTCAGTGGATACTACAGCGAAGCCATCCATTGGCTCGACGAGATCGACGAAGACGCCCTCCAAGGCATGACCCTCGAATACTACTATTATGCCTGCACCCACACCTATGGCGAACTGGGCCGCTACAGCGACGACCCGACGCTGAGCCAGTACTACTACCGCCTGTCCGACCACTATCGCGAAAAGTATTTCGAAGTGGCCGACACCACCTCGTCGTTCTATCACCAGCGCCAGCTTGCCACCCTTATCGGAGCCGAGCATGCCGACGAGGCCGAAGCCCTCTGCCACCGATGGAATGCGCTGCTCGTACCCGGCAGCCACGACTATGCCATCATGACCTATTACCTCTCGGAGTGCTATCGCCTGCGCCACGATGAGGCAGGACGCCGCTATTGGCTTGCGCAGTCGGCACTCTCCGACTGCCGCAACGCCGTCACCAACCAAGCCTCTCTCTGGACTCTCGCCGACCTCGTGGGCAAAGACGGTGATCTCGAGCGTTCCAATCGCTACATCGAATACTCCTGGATGTGTACCACGATGTTCGGTGGGCACACCCGTTCGTGGCAGGTATCGCCCGTCATCACCACCATCAACAACAACTACCGCACAAACCTGAGGCGCAATAACCGCAACCTGCGCATTCTGCTCGGAGCCGTCAGCGTCATGGCTGTGCTCCTCCTCGCCTCACTCCTCTTTCTCTACAAGCGCAACAAACTGCTCTTTGCCGCACGTAACGAACTACGCCGAATCAACGGCAAGCTCAACCACGTCAACGCACAGCTTAACGAGTCGAACCAGCAGATGAAGCAGGTCAACGCCCAACTGCACGACTCCAACCGCGTCAAGGACGAATACATCGGCCGCTTCCTCGACCTCTGCTCCCACTATATCGACAAACTCGATGCCTATCGACTCAAGGTCAACCGTCGCCTGAAAGCCAATCAGCTCAAGGAACTGCTCCGCATGACCAGTTCCGACGATTTGCGCGAAACCGAGACGCGTGAGCTCTTCGCCAACTTCGACGCCGCCTTCCTGCGCCTCTATCCAAACTTCGTCGAGGAATTCAACGCCCTGCTCCGTCCCGAGTACCACCAACAGTTAGGAGCCAACAGTGAACTCACCACCGACATGCGCATGGCCGCCCTCATTCGCCTTGGCATTGACGATAGTGCGCGTATCGCCTCCTTCCTGCGTCTCACTCCCAACACCATCTACAACTACCGCGCACGCCTCAAGTCACACGCCGCTGGTAGCCGCGACGAACTCGAAGCACAACTCAAGGCCATAGGATTGCAGCACAATGAACAACGGAACGAGCATTCCTGAAAGCAAATAAATCGGCCAGAACAGTTCGAGCTGACATTTTCGCTATTATTACGGTTAAAGCAGCATCAGGATCACCGAAATCCATGTGACCACGGTGATGAACCGCCGGAAGGCCTTTTCGGGCAACCACTTGACCAACCGCAATCCGAGCACCCCTCCCAAAAAGATGGCCGGCAGACAGCACAAATCGGCCGCAAACGTCTGAAGCGTGATGTTGTGCCAGGCAAAGATCTGGAGTGGCACCTTCAGCAAATTCACCACCATGAAGAACCATGCATTCGTCCCCACGAAGTTCAGCTTCGGCATCTTTGTCGAAAGCAGATAGATTGCCATCACCGGGCCCGCCGCATTGCCTATCATCGTCGTGAAGCCTCCCAGCAGTCCGAACAGCGGCCCGTACCACCACTTGTCGATCAGCATATTCCGCTTACCCTTCCTTTCCGTCAGCATCATCAGTATCAACACGAAGAGCAGACATGCTCCCATCAGTTTCTTGAATTCCGAAGCTGGCACGAAATGGTCAACAGCGAGCGCTACGAAGAATCCTGCGACGGCCGAGGGCAAAAGTCGCACGATGAAGGTCCAGTCGGCAACACGGCGGTAGTGCAGCACTGCAAAGATGTCGGCCATGCAGAGCAATGGCAGGATCAGCCCCGTTGAAGGCTTCGCACCGAAGCTGAGCGCCATCAATGGGATGACCAGCAGTGTCACTCCCTGTATCCCGGTCTTCGACATGCCCACCAGCAATGCCGTGAGTGCCAGCAACACCCACTGCGCAGTTTCGTAGGTCGAAAAGAATTCGGTATATGCAGTCATTTCCATTAGCGGTGCTGATTGGTGTAGAAACCCTTCAAAACAGTTTTTTGTCAGTTATTGTCAATATTTTCATCGAAAAGAGCGAAGATGCACTCCTTGTGTACAAGTAATGCAATCGTGTGGTGAGACTGTACTGAATGTGCGCAAGTAATACCTGCTTGCAGTGGTTCGTGCTTTAAATGGTACCAAATAGTACAATCTTATCGTGAGATTGCTTTAGTTGGTACCAAGTAGTGCAAGCTTGTCGTGAGATTGCTTTAGTTGGTACCAAGTAGTGCAAGCTTGTCGTGAGATTGCTTTAGTTGGTACCAAGTAGTGCAAGCTTGCCGTAAGACAGCTTTGGTTGGTACCAAGTAGTGCAAGCCCGTTTTTGGTTATGGGTTATGGGTTATAGATTATGGATTATGAGTAGTGGGTAATGGATTTACCCAATTGTTATTTGTAAATTATTAATTGTTATTTGTGATTGTGTTCTTCGTTTATCCTTCTGAATTCGCTTGGCGCGACACCCTTAGCTTTGGAGAATAGGCGGGAGAAATAGAAAGGATCGTCGATGCCGACCTTGTAGCAGATCTGGTTAACCTTGAGGTCGGAATGGAGGAGCAGGTGGCAAGCGCGCTCGACCTTGAGGCGGCAGAAGTAGGCAAGGGGACTCTGACCGATGCGCCGGCGGAAGAGGGTGGTGAAGTGGCTGGGGGAATAGCCGACATAGGCCGCCACATCGCGCAGGGTGACGCGCCGCTCGACGTTCTCCCGCATGAAGTGGATGGCAGCCTCGACCACGTCGCAGGCATCGCGCGGCTCGTCGCTACGGAGGGCGCGGCGGTACTGGCCGAGATAGCGCATGGTGGCGAGGAAGTGATGGAGCAGGCTGGAGGCATAGCGCAGGTCCTCGAGCCCCTGATGAGCCTGGAGGGTGGTGAGCAGCTCGTCGAAGATGAGGATGCGTTCGCCGATGCGCGAATGTAGGGCGACACCGATGGTGCGGGGCTCGTCGGCACCCTCGGCGTAGATGGCGGCCTGCTCGCCGCGGAAGTGGAGCCAGTAGATGGTCCACGCGTCGCGCGGGTCGGTGCCGTATTCGTGCGGTTTGCCAGGGGGGAGGATGAAGTACTGTCCGCGACGCACTTCGCGCCTTCGGCCATCGAGCACATAGTAGCCGCTGCCATCGACGCAATGGATGAGCACATACTGGTCGATGGGCTGGAGGCGGCGCCGATGGTGGTGCTCGGCCTTGGGATAGTAGCCGATGTCGGTGAGGTAGAGGCTTCGGGTGATGGGGTCGCGCTCCTGGAGCTCGACGACCATAGGGGGCAGCACTACGGCGCGTTCGCCCTGGAATCCGTCCTTTTTCCTGATCATGGGTGGTGATGCTTGTGTTTTCGGCGACAAATATACATATTATATATTATATATACAAAATTTTGGGCCCTTTCGCCCGAAAAACGTGCGATTATCCATCGCGAAGGTGCAAAAAGTCCATGTCGTGTTTGCGAAAAACGTCGTACCTTTGCACCGCAATTTCGAAAGTCGAAAACAGAAACCTATAAAAACAAAAAAACGAAAATACTATGGTAAAAGCTTGGAGAGAACGGGTGACGATCCCGACCTATGAGGCGGGGAAGCCCGAGAGGAACCCGATGTTCCTGGAAAAACGCGTCTATCAGGGTTCGAGCGGCGTGGTGTATCCTTATCCCGTCGTGGAGACCTTGAGCGACGTGAGGACAGACAGGGAGTACGATGCGGTGTGGATGGAGAACGAGTACCTGAAGGTGATGATCCTGCCCGAGCTGGGCGGGCGCGTGCAGATGGCCTTCGACAAGATCGCGGGGCGTCACTTCGTCTATTACAACCACGTCATCAAGCCCGCCCTGGTGGGACTGGCAGGCCCGTGGATCAGCGGCGGCATCGAGTTCAACTGGCCGCAGCACCACCGCCCTTCGACGTTCATGCCTGCCGACTACACCATCGAGGAGGGCGAGGACGGCGAGGTGACCGTTTGGGTGAGCGAAATGGAGAAGATGTTCCACCAGAAGGGCATGGCGGGCTTCACGCTTCGCCCGGGCTGCGCGTGCCTGGAAATTCGCGGCGTGCTCTACAACCGCACCGACGTGCCGCAGACGTTCCTCTGGTGGGCCAACCCTGCCGTGGAGGTGAACGATGCCTACCAGAGCGTCTTCCCGCCCGACATCAATGCCGTGTTCGACCATGGCAAGCGTGCCGTGAGCAGCTTCCCCATCGCCACGGGCACATACTACAAGATGGACTATTCGTCGGGCGTTGACATTTCGAACTACCGCAACATCCCGGTGCCGACTTCGTACATGGGCGTCAATTCGCGCTTCAACTTCGAAGGCGGCTACGAGAACGACACGAAGGCGGGCATGCTTCACGTGGCGTGCCACCACTTTTCGCCCGGCAAGAAACAATGGACGTGGGGCAACGGCGACTTCGGACGCGCCTGGGACCGCAACCTCACCGACGAAGCTTCGCCCGAAGAGGCCAGGCGCTGGCACATCGACCGCAAGGGTTTCCGTCCCTACATCGAGCTGATGGCGGGCGTCTATACCGAGAACCAACCCGACTTCTCGTGGCTCATGCCCTACGAGGAGAAACGCTTCGTGCAATACTTCATGCCCTACCGCGAGCTGGGCGTGGTGAAGGAGGCTTCGAAGGACCTGCTTTTGAACATCGACGAGGCGGGCGCGGGAAGGGTGGTGTTCAAGGTGTTTGCCACCAGCCGCCAGGAGGTGAGCATCGTCCTGCGCCGCGATAACGGCAAGATTTTCTACAACAGGGAGCTGACACTTTCGCCCGAAGAGGTGCTCGAAGAAACCGTCGAGGTGAAGGGGGGCGCGTTCAACGAACTGACGCTCGAGATCGCGAAGCGCTTCGTCTATGGACGGCGCACCGTGCTGACCTGGCATGCCGAGAGCGACGAGATCCGTCCCATACCCGACAGCGCCGAGGCCGCCCTGCCGCCCGAGCAGGTGAAGACCAACGAGCAGCTCTTCCTTACCGGCCAGCACCTGGAGCAATACCGCCACGCCACCTGGAGCCCCGTGGATTACTACGAGGAGGCGCTGCGCCGCGACCCCAACGACGTGCGCTGTCTGAATGCGCTCGGCCTGTGGCTGATACGCAAGGGTCGCTTCGCCCGTGCCGAGGAATATTTGCGCAAGGCGGTGAAGCTGATCACCAAGCGCAACCCGAACCCCTACGACAGCGAACCTATCTACAACCTCGCGCTTGCGCTGAAGTACCAGGGACAATACGACGAGGCCTACGAGCGCTTCTGGAAAGCCACGTGGAGCAAGGCGCAGGCCGATGCCGGATATTTCGAGGCGGCCAAGATCAGCGTGATGCAGGGCCGACCAGAAGATGCCCTGGACGAGCTGGACCGCAGTCTGACCTACGGTGCCCACAACCAGAAGGCTTTGGCCCTGAAGGCTGCCGTGCTGCGACTGATGGGACGCAAGGAGCGTGCCCTGGAAGTGTGCGAGGCGGCTTTGAAGACCGACCTCTTCAACTACGGCTGCCGCTACGAGCAGTATCTGCTCACGGGCGACGAGGCGCTGCTCGCCAAGCTGACCGAGATGCTGCAGGGGCTGAGCAAGAACTACGACGAGGTGGCGCTCGACTACCAGGCCGCAGGTCTCACCAGCGAAGCCCAGGCCCTTTGGGAACTGGCCATCGCCGAAAAGGCCGTTTCGCCCATGACCTATTATTATCTGGGCCGCTTTGAACAAGCAGAGAAGGCCGACAGCGCGTATTGCTTCCCCAATCGACCGGAGGACATCATCGCCCTGGAGAATGCCAAGAGGCTGAACCCCACGGGGGCCAAGGCTCCGTATTACCTCGGCTGCCTGTACTACGCGGCACGCCAGTACGACCAGGCCATCGAGAACTGGGAGCTTTCGGCAAAGCTCGACCCGCAGTTCCCGACCGTGTGGCGCAACCTCGCCCTGGGCCGTGTCAACAAGCAGGACCGCCAGCAGGAAGCGCTGGAATACATGGAAAGGGCTTTCCACCTCGACGAAAACGACGAGCGCGTGCTGATGGAGCTCGACCAGCTTTACAAGCGTCTGCATCGACCTCATGCCGAGCGTCTGGCCTTCCTCCAGAAATACCCCGCTTTGATCGAAAGGCGCGACGACCTGGCGCTTGAGGAAATCACCCTGCTCAACGAGGTGGGCCGCTACGAAGAGGCTTTGCAGAAACTCGACAGCCGCACGTTCCATCCGTGGGAGGGCGGCGAAGGCAAGGTGTCCGCCCAATACCAGTTCTGCCGCGTGGAACTGGCGAAAGAGGCTATCGGCCGCTGGGCTTCAGCGGTTCGCCAACAGCCAACAGCCAAGGGCCAGGAGCCAAAAGCTTTGAACAAAGAGCTTGAAAAGGCCATCGCCCTGCTGGAGCAATGCCTCGTCTATCCGCATCACCTCGGCGAAGGCAAACTCTTTGGCGCCCAGGAGAATGACTTCCACTACTTCCTCGGCATTGCCTACGATGCCTTGGGACAAAAAGAGAAGGCGCGTGCATGCTGGGAAGAGGCCACAAAGGGCCCGCAGGAACCTGCCGCAGCGATGTACTACAACGATGCCAAGCCCGACAAGATCTTCTATCAGGGACTGGCACTCTACAAGCTTGGGCGCGAGGGAGAGGCACACGGGCGATTCTTCAAGCTGATCAACTACGGCAAGCAACACGTGTTCGAAAAGCAGGTGATGGACTATTTCGCCGTGTCGCTGCCCGACCTGCTGATTTGGGACGTTTCGCTCGACACGAAGAACGTCATCCATTGCAAGTACATGCTCGCCCTGGGCTACTTCGGCATGGGTGACCGGGTACGGGCTTTGAAGTATCTGGAGGAGGTCGAGACGCTCGACAACAACCACCAAGGGATACGGCAGCTCCGCACGCTGATTGACGCGGGGATTGTTTGATTGGCACGGGGATTGTATGTTTGGCATGAGAAAACAAGGAATAATGCTAAAAAACGTGAATGGATGATGCGCGAATGAAGTTTTTTGCGTATCTTTGCGGCCGATAACGCCTTTTGTTCGCAAGGTTATCAGTTATTTTTGGCCGTAAAGTAGAATGTACAGGTTTCTTCTCGTGCTGATGCTGGCCCTATTGATGGGCCACGATGTGCAGGCTGCGAGCCCGCGCAAAACGACTTCGCGCACACAGACTTCGACCCTACAGGCTTCGCGCCCACGGGTGGCGCTGGTGATAGGTGGCGGTGGTGCCAAGGGTGCTGCCGCCATTGGTGCGTTGAAATATGTCGAAGCCTCGGGAATCCCCATTGACATGGTGGTGGGAACATCGGCGGGCGCCATCATCAGCGGCCTCTATTCGGTGGGCTACAATGCCCGGCAACTCGACTCGATCTATCGCGCCCAGGACTGGATCTACCTGCTGAGCGACATGGCGACACCGCAGTTGAAGCATTGGAAAAAGATGAAGGGAATACCCGGGATGATGCGCGGACAACGTTTCACCCAAAAGCTCGACTCGCTGCTGGGGGAGCGTTGCTGTCCCTTCGACTCACTGCCCATCCCGCTACGCTGCATCGCCGTGAACGTGCGAGAGTTTGAGGAAGTGGCGCTCGACAGCGGCAACGTGGCACAGGCCATCCGTGCCAGCATGGCCGTGCCTTTGGCTTTTACCACCGTGGAGCGCGACTCGATGCTGCTGGTCGATGGCGGATTGCTGAACAACCTGCCCGTCGATGTGGCGCGCAAGATGGGTGCCGACATCGTGATTGCCATCGACCTGATGGATGCCCGTCGTGCCACCCAACAATCGCGTGGAACGATGCACACACGCGGCTTCGCATCGATCTTGGAATGGAAATACATGCGACCCGACCTCGACAAGTATCACGTCAACCGCAAGGACGCCGACGTGCTCATCCATCCCGATGTGGAGGGTTTTCATGGAGCCAGCTTCAGCGAAGACGACACCCGCATGCTGATAGCTCGCGGCGAGGAGGCAGGACGTGCCGCGTGGGACAAGCTCGTCGAAGTGAAGGAGCGGGTTGCACCTACGGTAGTAAAGAAGAGCTCGAAAGCTTCGAAGAGTTCAAAGGCCCGCAAGCCCCGTCGCAAGGCTTTGAGATTTGGACAGTGACGGGAGCTATAGGAACCATGAGAGCTATAGGAGCTATAGGAACTATAAAAAACTATAGTTACTATAAAGGCAATAACAAAAAAAGGGGCACGTCCTCCTTTTTTTGTTTTTTTCTCCAATAAATCAGAAGAATCCAAAATATCTCAGTTGCAATTATATGTTCTTCAACATGTTTTCACATATTTTAACGGAAAAATGACACAAAACCATTTATTTAGCACTATCTTTGTACCACGGAAAACAAACATTTAGGTTATTTTTTGACTTATTTGTTATCATAATCACACAACGAGAGAAAACCACACAACAAAATACTAAATCCATTTTCATCCATAAACACAACGTTTTCTTATGGCGACAGCTTTGATTTTTATTGAACTGGCCATCGTGCTTGCCTTGATCTTCATAGGAGCCAGGGTGGGCGGCATCGGCCTCGGCGTATTCGGTATGCTGGGTGTGTTCATCCTCGTCTATCTGTTCGGTCTGCAGCCGGGCAAGGCTCCCATCGACGTGATGATGATCATCCTCGCCGTCATCGTCGCATCAGCTGCCCTGCAGGCGGCTGGCGGCTTGGATTGGCTT
>JAFZTS010000007.1 GCA_017618715.1 Bacteroidales bacterium | reverse complement strand
TGGATGTCGGAATATTCCTTATACAACTTTTCCCAATCTTCTTCCGAAAGGTTATCGCCGTTCTTCTGGATTTTCTCACTCATGGTTTGGAGACGATCCAACACTCTTTCCTCTTTCGATTTGCAGGAAACCAATAGCGTTACTGCAACAAGTGCCACCAATAATGTACGTAAGTAGTGTTTCATTGTCGTATTTTATTCATGTTTAGCTGTAGTAGCTTCATTCACAAGATAAGCGATGCTCATGTAGGGAACGCCTGAATGTGTCTGGAGACCAATCTCACAAGTGCGACTGTTGGAGTAGCCATAGGTCACATGATTCTTTTCGATGGCCGGTTTTAATTTACGCAAAGCATACTTGTTCATCTCAGGATGCGTAAAGCCCTTATCTCCGGCAAAACCGCAGCAACCTACACCCTCAGGAACAATAACCTTCGTGGCACACATGCTTGCAAGCTCGATAAGACTGTCGCCCAAACCCAATTCACGTGTCGAACAGGTGATATGCACGGCAACCGTGCGATCGAGCTTCTTGAAAATGAGATTATCCTTGAGGAACGTGAGGATGAACTCAACAGGTTCATAGAGTTTGAGTCGTGGCATAACCTTGCGCATACGGTGCAGACATGGGCTCTGGTCGCAGAGGATGGGATATTCGCCTTCTTTGCTGGCTTCCCATAATGCCTTTTCAAGCTCTGCACTCTTGCGGTCGGCAATATCGAGCATTCCTTTCGACTCCCAAATCTGTCCGCAGCACATCTTGTTCATACCCTTCGGGAAGATCACCTCGTAACCTGCCTTGTTCATGAGTTGTACCATCTCATCGACGACACTCTGCTTGATTGGGGCGCCCTTGGCCAATCCCAATGTCTGGTTCAAACAACTTGGGAAATAAACCACCTTTTTGGCTTGCTGATGAGTCTTGTCGTATTTGGCTTCCTGTGCCATGAGTCGTTTGATATCCACACGATTCGGTTTCGGCATCGAGGGAGTCCAAAGAGGAACGCCCATTTTGTGAAGACCATTGCATAGACCACTCATCACGGACGAACCAAGGATAGAATGACCGAAATTGGCAAGGCCAAGCACTCCGCGCAGGGAGTTTTCGATGCTACCCATGTGATTGGCTGCAAATTCGCCGACGTTATACAAACCTTTGTGTTGATTCATATTCAACTGACGAATCAGGTGCGTCAGATCGCCGGTATTGATCTTCATCGGGCAAGATGTTGAGCAAAGTCCATCTGCAGCACAGGTCTGATTGCCGTAATACTCATACTGCTTCTCCAGACGATTGGCGCGTGCCAAAGCCTCGGGGGTAGCTTTCTTGCGAAGATACAGAATTTCTCGCTGAATGGCAATACGCATACGTGAACTCAATGTGAGACCACAGCTCAAGCAGTTGAACTCACAGAATCCGCATTCGATACACTTGTTGGCCTTCTTGACACCTTCGATCATTTCCTCGGTCGAAGACTTCACTTTGCCCATATATGCAAGATACTTGGCGCCATCAGGTACTTCGTCGAAGTTGTAGGCAAGCTCCGGCAAGTGCTTCAGGTGTTCGATGAAGCAATTCGGATTGTCGTTAAAGATAACACCTGGGTTCAACAAGTATTCGGGATCGAATATCTCCTTCAGTTCCTTCATCGTATTGTAGGCATCCTCACCCCATTCATACTTGACAAATGGAGCCATGTTGCGACCAGTGCCATGTTCAGCCTTCAACGAACCATCATATTCTTCAACTACAAGTCGGGCAACCTCATGCATCAAACGGGCATAACGCTGGATTTCCTTCTCTTCGTTGAAGCTTTGGTTGATGATGAAGTGATAGTTGCCTTCAAAGGCATGGCCATAGATACAGCCGTCGGAATATCCAAAGTCAGCGATGATCTTCTGCAGTTTAACGGTTGCTTCGGGAAGGTCGTTGACAGGGAAGGCGACATCCTCAATCAGACACGATGTGCCAATGGGACGCATGGCTCCTACCGTCGGGAAGATGCCGGAACGGATGGCCCAATACTTGCCATAAATCTTGGGATCGTCGGTGAATTCTGTAGGGATGTACAGACGGAACTGGCCCAAGGTTTTCTTGATGGTATCGATCTTGAGCTGCAGATCCTCATGCGTCATGGCCTTTGTCTCGGTCAGGATAGCGGTGAGGTTGTGGTAATCGCCAGGCTTTACTCCCTCGATCTTACCTGCATCAACATCCTTCTTGTACTGCAGGAAGACGGGATCATCGACCGAAGCGAGCGACAAGTAGTCGAGCATTTCGGCACTCTTCACCATGAGGTTCTCAGCACTCATCTTGATGTCATCGTCCGAAGATTTCAGCTTCTTCAAGGCAACCACGCCTTCGCAGCTCTCCTTCATGGTCATGAAATAGACCATGGCTGAGGAACGATATGGATATTCATGCAACGTACGCATCGTCACACTGGCGATGAAACCAAGTGTACCTTCCGCACCGACCATTGAGTGAGCGATAATGTCAAACGGATCATCATAGGCGATGAGCGGACGGATATTCAGACCTGTCACATTCTTGATGCTGTACTTTTTCTTGATACGTTCGGCAAGCTTGGTATTTGCACGCACCTTATCGCGCAAAGCCTCAATCTTCTTCAGGAATTCGGGATGAGTCTTGCGGAACTCTTCACGACTCTTTTCGTCACCAGTATCAAGGATGGTACCATCGGTGAGAATTATCTTGGCCGAAATAAGCATACGGTCGGAATTGGCATGAACACCACAGTTCATACCCGATGCGTTATTGCCTACGATACCGCCAACCATCGCACTATTGATGGAAGCCGGATCGGGTGGGAATACGCGACCGTATGGTTTCAGAATCTGATTGACGCGACCACCAAGAATACCTGGTTGCAGCGTAATCTGTTCCTGGTCGTCGCTGAGTGACCACTCCTCCCAATTCTTGCCGGCAACAATCAGCACTGAGTCGCTCATACTCTGGCCGGACAATGCCGTACCTGCTGCACGGAAGGTAAATGGAATGTGGTTATCATAACAAGTTTTCACGATACGTGACAACTCCTCCTCTCCTTTCGAACGAACCACAATGTGTGGAATCATGCGATAGAAGCTAGCGTCTGTGCCCCAACCAAGGGTGCGCAGTTCATCAGTATAGATACGGTTCTCGGGAATGAACGACTTCAACTGCTGAAGAAGTAGTTCGTAGTTTTTAGGCTCGTTCATAGGATATAGATTTTTGGGGTATTATTCGTTGCAAATATAAGTAATTTCTGCAAATTAATCAAATATTGTTTCAAAAAAAGAAATAACATATCCAAATAACATGGTAATTGCACAATAAAGATGCTAATATATTGATATTTTCTATCCAAAAGATAGAAATAAACATCTCAAACGTAAATAGCACAATCTCGGCCAACATTGTGCTATTAAGAAATTTATCGGCACAATCTCGGCCAACATTGTGCTATTAAGAAATTTATTGGCATAATCTCGGCCAACATTGTGCTATTGCGAAATTTATTGGCACAATCTCGGCCAACATTGTGCTATTTACGAAATTATTGGCACAATCTCGGCCAAAATTGTGCTATTTACGAAATTATCGGCACAATCTCGGCCAAGATTGTGCTATTTACGAAATTATCGGCACAATCTCGGCCAAGATTGTGCTATTTACGAAATTATTGGCACAATTTCGGCCAAGATTGTGCTACTTACGAAATAATCAGCACAATCTCGGCCAACATTGTGCTATAAAGCAATTATAAACGATACTATAGAAAACAATATAAAAATCCCCGACAATAGCATAGCATTGTCGAGGATAAATAAGAGGTGTCCCATTTATGGGAGCTTTAGAATCGAACGTAGAATCAGTTCACATTAGCGGGAGCCGACGAACCTGTGCAAAGTTCCTTGCAAAATGCCAGCCAGTCGAAACCAAGAGCATTGCAGATGAAGTATGCAATGATGAGGATGAGCAGAAGGATAAGGAAGAAGTTGCGGATGCGATGTGTCTTCTCTGGATATGGATCCTTCACATCAAACTTGGCTGGGAAGTTCACAGCCTGCGTCAATACATTGCCGAATGGGATATTGATCTTGGCAGCAGCATTGATGGCCCAACCCTGTGCATTGAGAATTGGAGCCAGGTTGCGCTTGCGGAGCTTGAGCCATGCAATGAACATCGATGGACCGGAAATGATGAGGAAGATGGCAAGGATGACGAGGATGAGTTGCCAGAAGCTGAGTTTTACCAAACCGCTGAAAACTGCAACGAGGCAGGAGCCCAACATGCCGAGTCCTAAGCCAATAGCTGCAAATACACCGGAGAACTTGGCGATGTCGAAACCACCGGCTGTAGCCTTACCAGCTTCTTTGGCGGCAGCAGCATTGGTAAGATCGGCTGACTTAATTTCAGCTGTCTTTGCATCGAACTTGGCTGTAGCATCAGACATCACAGCGCCCTCCTTCTCGGCAGCAAACTTGCTGACCTGCTCGCTGACGAAGTTCGAGAACTTGCGATATGGGCTCCACATAGCCTGCTTGATGGAGATAGGATTATCGATGATGCTGACAATCTTGGCATCATAATCCACGCCATAGACATCGTAGAAGATACAGTTCTTGCCAACGAAGAGGTCGCCGACCTCACCCACGGTGACGGCAGCAATGATCTTCATGGTATTGCCTGTCGATTTGCTGACGCAATCGCAAGTAAGCAGATACATTCCACTCTTGGCAGCCTGAGCAGCCATGGCAGCGGCATCGGTTACACGTACGCAGAGGTCGCAAGTACGCTGATCAACCACGAGCGTACCCACCTGGAAGATGGCCCACTTCTGTGTATTGTAGAGATCCTGCAGCGTGATGTAGTTGCGAAGCAATGTGAAGAAGTCGCGAGTCAGATGCAAGAGCTTGTCAACCGACTGCTTTGCGGCCTGCTCCTCATCGACGGTAATGTCGTCCTCGGTGATGGAGATGCTCTTCTGATAGTCTTCGAAAGCCTTGAGCTTGGCACCGATCTCATTCCATTCGGCTTCGGTAAGCTTTTTGGCCTTCGGATCGAGTGCAGCCTTAACGGTTTCGAACTGTGCTGCCCATGCCGGGTTGATAGGTTCGTCGAGAGCAATGGCTTCTACACCTTCCTTGATGCGAGCGATAGGATAAGCAGCGATCTCGGCAAGCTTGTCGGTCAAATTGGCTGGTGAAATACCTTCAATGCTGGCAACCTGCACATCGAGAGCGGGAGCACTCTCCTTCGAATACTTGGTGAGCTTGCCGCGAAGGAAGAAGTCCTTCACCTTGGCATCGAGAGCCTTGTAAGCAGCATCGATGTCGGCAGTCTTGTCGCCGTAAGGAGCAGCCACCTCAGCTTCCTTCTTGGCAGCCTCAAGGGCAGCTTCGAACTTGGCCTTGCGATATGCATCGAGACAACCCTTGCTGTCGGCCAAAGAGATTGCTGTGGGTTCTTTCTCAAGCTGGGTAAGGATATCGGCTGCAACATCATAGAGCATCTTGCCTTCCTCGTCCTCCTGGTTGATAGCGCTGAGTGGCAGCGTATCCTTTCCTTCAACGACGGGCTGCAAATCTTTCAACACTTTGCAGAGCCACTTTGAAACACCGATAACCTCATCGACACGAATGTGTCCGTCGCCATTGGTGTCCATATACTTGAGCGATTGCTCGTCAATTTCGAGACCACTCACTGGACAAGACAGCACGGTCCACATCTTCTTGTCAAGTTCATCGAGGTGCTTGATGTCCTCGGCAGAACTGATGTACACGCGGGTGACACCACCGATGCGTGCAAATTTCCATTTGTAATTTGACATGATTTTGTGAATTAATAATTAATAATGAATAATTAACAATTAATTAAATTAGATTGTTTTTAAGGTTTCGTATAATGTAGCATTTTCGTCAGGTGTGCCTACGGTGATGCGCAGACAACCCTGACATAAATGAACTCGTGTGCGATTTCGAACAATTATTCCTTTGTTTTGCAGATAGTGATAGATATAATCAGCCGATTGGCCGTTATCCATACCATCAAGCTTCATTCTGACGAGGAGGAAGTTGGCATCACTCGGATAGATATGTTCGACGATGGGGAGCGAACCGAGCAGGATGCGCAGTATCTCACGTCCTCCAAGAATCTCTTCGACATGACGGTCGTGAACTTCAGGATGACTGAGTGCGCGAATAGCTGCCTGCTGAGTCAGTACGTTGATGTTATAAGGATATTTCACACGATTGAAATACCTGATAATTTCGGGATTGGCGTAGGCAATACCGCAACGAATAGCAGCTTGTCCCCAAGCCTTGCTGAAGGTTTGAAGAACAATCAGATTGTCATATTTTTCCAAAATACTCAGCATCGTGCCTTTATCGGAAAAGTCGATGTAAGCTTCGTCGATGACAACAACGAGATTGCTGTAACGTTGAACAATAGATTCAAGATCCTTGAGCTCGAAAGCATTACCCGAAGGATTGTTCGGCGAACAAATCCAGATGACCTTGGTATGCTCATCCACTTTGGAAACGATGGCAGGAATGTCAAGCTGGAAATCCTCGGTAAGACTTACCGCACGGTATTCGACATCGTTCACGTCGGCACAGACTTGATACATGCCGTAGGAAGGCGAAATGGCCACCACGTTGTCAATACGTGGTTCGCAGAAAATGCGATAGATGAGATCGATCGCTTCGTCGCTGCCATTGCCCAGGAAGATTTGCTCCTCCCTCACTCCTTTTCGTGCTGCCAAGAGCACCTTGACATCGTGCTGCAATGGATCGGGGTAACGGTTGACACCATTTTCATAAGGCGACTCGTTGGCATCAACATAGACACTCGCCTCGCCCTTGAACTCGTCACGAGCACAAGAGTATGGGGCAAGCGCCAGAATGTTACGTCGAATGACTTTTGACAAATCCATATCAGAAAGTATTTTTGATGGATTCCTTCAGGCGTTGAACGAATGGTAAACGTTCATTCTTCATGTTTTGAAGACGCAGAGTGACAGCATTCTTATGTGCGTCGAGCTGTTCGTTCTCAGCCATGACCTCTATGATGGGTCCAAGACCGCTCAATCCTTCGCGTGTAAGATGCTGGAAAGTGACCTTGCGCATATAGGAATCAAGGTTGACGCCATTATATGCCTTCGCATATCCATTGGTAGGCAATGTATGGTTGGTGCCACTTGCATAATCACCGGCACTCTCAGGACTATAGGGACCCAGGAACACCGAACCCGCATTACGAACCATATCGGCCAAATCTTCATAGTTCTCGGTGTTGATGATGAGATGCTCAGGCGCATACTCGTTCACCAGCTCCATAATCTCTTTCTGGTCATGCAGGAGAACAACCTTGCTATGCTCCAAGGAATGACGGGTCAAAGCCTGGCGACTGAGTTTTTCGAGCTGTTGGTTCATCACTTCCTCGAAAGACTTCACAACCTCTTCACTATCGGTAAAGAGCACAGACTGGGAATCAGCGCCATGTTCGGCTTGGCTAAGGAAGTCAGAGGCAACAAACTCAAGATTGGCAGAAGCATCGGCAATAACAGCCACTTCGGAAGGGCCGGCAGGCATGTCGATTGCCACATCACGAAGAGAAACCAACTGCTTGGCCATCTGGACGAACTGATTGCCGGGACCGAAGATTTTATAAACCTTCGGAACAGTCTCCGTACCGAAAGCCATAGCGCCAATAGCCTGAACACCGCCGCACTTATATACTTCGGTAACACCCGCAACCTGAGCCGCAAAGAGAATGGCCGGATTGACCTTCCCTTCGGCATTGGGTGGTGTGCAAAGCACGATCTTTTGGCACCCTGCAATCTTGGCAGGAATAGCCAGCATCAACACAGTGCTGAAAAGCGGAGCCGTTCCACCAGGAACATACAGACCCACACGATCGATGGGGATAGCTTTCTGCCAGCATGTCACGCCAGGTTGTGTCTCTACTCTGTAGGATGTGCTCCGCTGTGACTCGTGGAACAATGAAATGTTATGGGCAGCTTGACGTATAGCATAAGCCAGATCGTCGTTGATGCTTTTAGCAGCCTCCTCAAATTCTTCCTTCGATACACGAAGATCGTCGAGCTCGCAATGATCAAAACGAGCTTCCAACTGACGAACCATCTGATCACCTTCCTGACGAATATCATCAAGGAGTTTGGAGACAAGACCGCGAAGCTGACTATTGTCAATTGTGGGTCGTTCGATGATTTCGGCCCATTCGGCACGCGTGGGATATTGATATACTGTCATTGCTTTTACATTACCATCTTCTCAATATTCATAGCGAGGATTCCTTCTGCACCAGCCGCTTTCAGACGACTAATGAGTTCCCAGAACAGCTTCTCGCTGATCACGGTATGCACGGCGTGCCAGCCTTCGGTCGAAAGCTTGATGACAGTAGGTGCCTTGGTGGATGGAAGCATGTTGAGCACTTCGTCCAACGAAGAGTCGGGCACATTCATCATGACATACTTCTTGTCTTCTGCCGTACGAACAGCATCAAAACGGAAGATGAGTTCCTTGAGAATCTCTTCCTTCTCCTCGTCAAGATGATTATTGGCAATAAGTACAGCCTCACTCTTCACAACCACCTCAACTTCCTTCAGGCGATTGCTGACAAGCGTGGAACCGGAACTAACAATATCGAAGATAGCATCACCGAGGCCGATATTCGGACTGATTTCGACCGACCCGGTAATGACGTGAATGTCGGCGCTGATATGATGTTCATCGAGCCATTGCTGCAAGATGACCGGATATGACGTAGCGATGGTTTTACCATTGAACCATTCGATACCCGGATAATCAATCAATTTGGGAATAGCAAGCGACAGACGACATTGCGAGAAACCAAGGGTCTTCATGATGCGTGCATCCTTGTTGCGTTCCTTGAACTCATTCAGGCCCACAATGCCGACATCGGCGACACCTTTCGCAACACATTCAGGAATATCATCATCGCGTAAATACAATACCTCAATAGGAAAATTACTTGATGGGATGAGCAACGTTCTTTTGGCGTTGCTTAGCTTGATGCCAGATTCTTTAAGTAGTTCCATGCAGTCTTCGAAGAGACGGCCTTTAGATTGGATAGCTATGCGTAACATAATTGCCTTCTTAATAAAAACAATTCACAGGATGACAAATCGTGCAAACGTTTACATTATTCGCGGCAAATATAGCGCAAAAATAGCAGATAACAAAATAAAACGGGGATTTTTTTGCAAAATCCTCGTTTTTTTGGTATTATTTAGCGAAAATGTTACTTGTGCACGATTTCAACAGGTCCAAAGAGTCCGGCAGGAAGCAGGTCGGGTGACTTTTTGCGATAACGAGCATTTGTCCAGATATTCGGGAAAGGATCCTTGCCCTCATCGTGTCCTTGAATAGCGTTGCTCCAAGTGTTTACAACAACGAGAACCAGTCGGTTTTCCCCTTCTTTTATAGCATCAGTAATATCTACTTCGTAAGGGGATGTCCAAGCAATACCGCAATCCTTGCCATTGAGCGTGACAGATGCCAAATTGTTGATGTTGTTAAGCCTTAGATAAAGATTCTTCCCTTGGACAAGGATGGTCTCTTTATCTACATGATTCAACTCTAAAAGTGAGTCAAGGTCGAAGGTTGTCGTATATGTCACGTGTCCGGAATAATATCGAACAGCATCGATGTCACTCTTGCTCCAATCGAATAATGTATCGGATGCCATATCAACATTGGTGTCGTGGAAATGGAGGGACCACGGAGTTTCAATTGTGACAAGCTTTGTGGGAGACTTCTCATTGTCAAACGGGAGACTGAGATTCCCTTCGTCAGTTGGAGTAACAGGGAAGACGACGAAAACCGAACCAGAGGGTTGCAGAACAATCCCGTCTTTCATCTTGCGAATCGTTCCATCGAGGGGATCCCATAATTCTGCCACACGACCTTTTGTATCGCGGAATTCAGGGCGAACAGCGACGAGAGAAGACGTTTGATTCGACAGGAAATAGATTTCAGCAAACGAGCTGGAACGATGGCAATAGGCAACTCCTTCAGGAAGATAATTGATGTCACGTTTCAATCCAAGAGCCTCGAATGTGGGGTCTGTCCAAGGCAGTTCCTTTGCAGAAAGGATTTTGATACCTTGAGCACGTAGTTCTTCAATCTTTTTCGAAGCATTCTCGCTTTGAGGAAGGCCATCGGGATCCATCAGATGTGCGGTCGGAAGCACGAGCAGGGAATAGATGGGAGCTGCCTGTTCATCACTGTCGAGAGTGAATTGACCTTGATGAACACGACATTTGGACAATGCGTCTTCGTTGAAGCTATCATATTGATATCCATGCAAAGGATTGATCCAATCTTCTGCAACCAGTGTATTCTTGCCGTATTTCACACCTACGGGACGCTCTACAACAGGTACGCCGACATTGGCCAAACGCTGCTTTTCAGATTCCACTCTTTCAGGACCATAGATACCTGGAAGCATGGATACGAGACGATCGGGCTGGAATGAACGACGTGGCATCTCCTGACCTGTATAGACGGCTACATCGACCACGGGACGACCCATCTGCAACAGGAATTGACAGCGTGTCAGATATTTGGTCAATTCGCTGGACTCATCAAACCATGTATTGCCCTTTTGGAAGAAGAAACCGATGCCATCAAGCGTCATACCGGGACGCAGTCGTGGATTCGGATTCAAACAATAGACATGATAAAAAAGGCGGTTGATACCCAAACAGAAGTTGCGGTCGATAAGCGGTTTGACCATGGCTGGATCTTCATCAAAGACACCACGCAACTCGGTGCAACCTTCCGCTTGAATGATTCGTTTGCCATAGACGTGGGCACCACTGATGGCATCAAGCATGTCGTTAATCTTATCGTGGGTAGGACTGTTCAACCAAAACTCGCCCATCGGCAAGTCGGCATAGCAGAAATGCGCCATGCCATCGCTCACCATCGTCGGACAAACATTTTCGGCCGAGAGTAGGCACCCCATCTTGTCTGCATTACGGCGCAGTTCATCAAAGAAGATGTCGTCAATCAGTTCGTTGATGGTGATACGCACATCGCGCAAGACTCGTTCGGAAGTCTCTTCGTTGCCAATCGGGAGGCCAACCATCAGGGGCAAATAATCCATAATACTATACCCGCGACGCGCCTTGAACTCCTCTGCAAAATTGGCGCTCCAATTCTGACTGCCGCATTCCCACGAATCGACGTGCATGTATTTGAGTACTCGACGCGCAAGATTCAGATGCTCAAGGCTGTCACGACCGGGAACAGGCGCATAGAAATGGCTATTGAACCAATTGTTCAACTGTTTCTGAATAGCTGCTCGGTTGAACTTGTCACATTCCAAACCTCGTCCATCACCGCCCGTAGCATTCACCTGACCGGTACTTACCGAAGCGATGCGGAAGAAAAATCTTGTCTTGTCCTTGGTGTTGACACTATAGCGTGAAGCATACTCGCGTATCTGCGACAATGGAATATAGTCTTCGTCAGCAATAGTATTCTGTTCGGTGCTGGAGATACGCCAAACGAGACCAGCTTTACCTTCCCACTGGTTAACATGAGGAGCTGCATGGAAGCGTATTTCGTTAACCTTTAGCGAAGGCGACCATTTGGCCTGATCAAGGTCTTCGCTACCCACAGGAGAACCTTCGGGCGACCAAGTGAAGCGCCAGTAGCGGGCTTGTGTCGTGGGAATGGCGTGCGTCGTATTGTAGTCATAGTTTTGCCAACCTGTTCGTGCAGGAACCAATTGCTTGACGTGCTCGAAGTTGATTCCATCAGCACTTTCATATACATCCATGCGCTGGGCTTGGAACTGCGTGGCGGGAAGAACCAGTTCGAGAGCGCTGACGGTGATTGACTTGGGAAACTTGTATTCGATGACAAATGGTTTCTTGGCCGAGAAACCACCATTCAATGTGTCAATCTTCAAGTCTTCGCCTTCTCCGGTAATCGTTGCATTCGAAATGGATTCCGGATCAGGTTTCGTACTGGGAATGGAGCCAAAGAATTGTTCACCCTTTAAATACTTATATGGTATGGAAAAATAGCCGATAGTAGTGCCTGAAGTATCATCGATGGGTGTCATTACTACTTTCTGCATCGACTCTTCGGGCGAAATCCATGGACCACCGGCCAAAGCAAAACCATCACAGATATGCATGCCCAACTTCAAGCCAAGACGATCGGCTTCCTGCATAGCCCAATCGACCATCTCATACCATTGAGGCGAAAGCTGATGAATTGTACCGCCAAGCCCGGGATTCATATCCACACTCTTAATTGGCATGAGATAGGTGCCACCGAGTCCATTCTGCGCCATCGCCTCCAAGTCGGTCGTGATACCTTCCTTGGTGACAGCACCATGCATCCAATACCAGAAACACCAAGGTTTGGCATCGAAATCGTCGGGGTTCTTGAAACTATCGGAAATACCTGCCCAAGCAGACTGAATGACAAATAATGTCAAAACAAAGATAGATAATGGTCGGCGTATATTCATGGGGATAAAACTAAAGTAATGTATGATTTTTCTAGAGTTTCCAGTCAATCTAGATACTCTAGAATATCTAGATAAAAAATGAGGTGGCAAGGCCAATCCTCACCACCTCATAAGTTTAAGCTTTAAGCGCAGCAATAGCCTCCTTGATGGCAGAAATCTTCTGCTCAGCATCGGCTTTCTTCTTCTGCTCGATGGCAACAACCTGTGGAGGAGCATTGTTGACAAAGCGTTCGTTGCCAAGTTTCTTCATGACGCTGGCAAGGAAGCCCTCGTTGTACTTGAGGTCGGCCTCCAGCTTCTTGAGTTCTTCATCGACATTGATGCTATCACCAAGAGGAACGGCATACTCGGTAGTACCTACCATGAAGCTTGCACAGATTCCACGCTTTTCGTTCACAAGATTGATGGCCGAAGTATTTGCAGACTTCTCAATGACGGCAGCGAGTGTTTTAGCCACGTTGTCCTCTCCGGCGTTGACCACAAGTAGTTCAACTGCCATCTTAGGTGACATCTGTTTCTGAGCACGGATAGTACGAATACCTGCAATCACTTCAGTAGCAGCCTGGAAATCAGTGATCAGCTTGCGCTCCTCTTCCGATGGTTCGGTATATTTGGGAAGCGTCTGGAACATGATACTCTCACCCTCTTTGCGCTCAGTAATGCTCTGCCACAAAGCCTCGGAAATGAATGGCATGAATGGATGCAGCATCTTGAGCACAGTATCGAAATATTCGATTGTCTTATTATAGGTGATTCGGTCGATAGGTTCGCCATAAGCGGGTTTGATGAGTTCGAGATACCATGCCGAGAAATCATCCCAGAAAAGCTTATAGACGAGCATCAAGGCCTCGGACAAACGATACTTGCCAAAGAGATCCTGCAACTCGTAGCCGACACTCTTGACTTTCGCATCAAACCATTCGCACGCTTTACGCGAAGCTTCAGGCTGTGCTATATCAGCAACCGTCCATCCTTGAACAAGACGGAATGAGTTCCAGATCTTGTTGTTGAAGTTACGACCCTGTTCGCAAAGTGATTCGTCGAAAAGAATGTCACTACCGGCAGGTGCTGAGAGCATCATACCCATACGAACGCCATCGGCGCCAAAGCGATCGATAAGATCGAGAGGATCGGGAGAATTGCCCAGCGACTTGGACATCTTGCGACCAAGCTTGTCGCGAACGATACCCGTAAAATAGACATGACGGAACGGCATATCACCCATATACTCGTATCCAGCCATAATCATGCGAGCCACCCAGAAGAAAATGATATCCGGACCAGTTACAAGATCAGAGGTTGGATAGTAATACTTCAGCTCCTCGTTGCCAGGATTGAGGATACCATTGAAGAGCGAGATAGGCCAGAGCCAGCTCGAGAACCACGTGTCAAGAGCACCTTCATCCTGAATCAAATCTTCTGCTTTGAGGTTTTCATAGCCGGTAATCTTTTGTGCCTTTGCCAAAGCCTCTTCGCGTGTAGGAGCTACAACATACTTCTTGTCCTCGTCCTTGACATTCTCCTGATTCGGCAGGAAATATGCAGGAATGCGATGACCCCACCATAGTTGTCGGCTGATGCACCAGTCCTTGATATTCTCAAGCCAGTTGCGATAGGTCGATTTGTACTTTGCAGGATAGAACTGGATTTCATCCTTCATTACAGGAGGAAGAGCGATGTCGGCAAAATGCTTCATCTTGATGAACCATTGGAGGGAAAGACGCGGCTCGATAGGAACATTCGTACGCTCGGAATAACCCACCTTGTTGTCGTAATCCTCTTCCTTCTCAAGCAAACCTGCATTTGTCATGTCGATCGTAATCTGCTTGCGGCAGTCGAAACGATCCATGCCGATATACAAGCCGGCAGCTTCGCTCAACGTGGCATCAGGATTGAAGATGTCGATGGCCTCCAAGTCATATTTCTGACCCAGAGCATAGTCATTAACGTCGTGGGCTGGAGTCACTTTCAGGCAACCTGTACCGAACTCAATCTCCACGTAACGGTCCTCTATGATTGGAACAATGCGATTCACCATGGGAACAATGACACGCTTGCCCTTGAGCCAAGTATTCTTCGGATCCTTGGGATTGATGCAAACGGCGACATCGCCCATGATGGTTTCAGGACGTGTGGTAGCTACAACGGCGTAACGTCGTCCCTGCTCGTCGCGATGAATCACCTGACACTTGACCGTGGCATCAAAAGGCTTGTCATTGTTGCAGATGACAATGGCATCAGGCTCCTCACCATCTGTGCTTCCTGCTGGTTCATCGACATAATACTTCATGTAGTAGAGCTTGGAGTGCTCGTCGTGATAGATAACCTCTTCGTCTGACAGAGCGGTTTGACGCTCAGGATCCCAGTTGACCATACGCAGACCACGATAAATGAGACCCTTGTCGTAGAGATCACAGAAGACCTTGATTACAGACTCGGAACGCAATTCATCCATGGTGAATGCCGTGCGATCCCAGTCGCAAGAGCATCCAAGTTTGCGAAGTTGCTTGAGAATGATTCCGCCATGTTCGTCGGTCCATGCCCATGCATGCTTTAAGAACTCATCACGTGTAAGGTCAGATTTCTTGATTCCCTGTTCGGCCAAACGCTTGATAACCTTGGCCTCGGTGGCGATACTGGCATGATCGGTACCTGGCACCCAACAGGCATTCTTGCCTTCCATGCGGGCGCGACGCACCAGGATATCTTGAATAGTTTCGTTTAAGACGTGACCCATGTGCAAAACGCCCGTCACGTTGGGCGGTGGAATAACCACTGTATAGGCCTCACGGCCATCAGGTTTGCTGCTGAACGCCTTGTTGTCCAGCCAATATTGATACCATTTGTCCTCAACTTCTGAGGGATTGTACTTTGATGCTAATTCCATTGTTAACAAATTTGCGGCGGGGCAATGTGTCCCGCCGTATTAGATAGATTGTTTATTCGCCGTCTTCGATGCGCTTCTTCAATTCTGCGATTTCTTTCTTGAGCTCATCCATCTTGCTCTGCATGAGTGCTACAAGGCCATTGCCGTTCTTCGACTTGGCATTGAGGAATCCGAGGTTGTTCTCGTAAGTCTTGAGGTCATTCATCAGTCGCTCAAGCTTGCGCTGCAAGGAGTTCGAATCCTTGATGCTTGAAACGCGTTCCTTGAAGTTGTCAAGGCGACGGCGCTGTCCCTTCATGTCGAGCTTTTCGTAGAAGAAATCGATCAACTCCTTGTACTTGGCCTGAAGCTTGTCTTTTTCCCTGAAAGGAACATGGCCGATCTCGGCCCACTGGTTCATCAAGTCACGAACGCCCTTGGCTGTGGCATTCTCAACATCGTCCTTCAAATTGGTAAGTGCAAGGATGATCTCCTGCTTGCGCTCAAAATTGGCACGCTCGGTAGCACGTTCGCCACCTACAGCCTCTTCTTTGGCCTTGAAGAAGGCATCACAAGCCGACTTGAAGCGCTCCCAGATCTGCTGCGAATACTTGCGAGGAGCAGGACCGATGGTCTTCCACTCGTTCTGGAGGGCAATGAGCTGATCGGTGGTTTTGCGCCAATCGGTGCTTGTGCTGAGCTCTTCGGCACGCTCGCAAAGGGCAATCTTCTTCTGCAGGTTGTCGGACTGTTCGCCACGTACCGACTTGAAGAACTCGGCTTTCTGATTGAAGAAATTGTCACACGACTGACGGAAACGCTCGAAGAGCTGGGTGTTGACACGCTTGGAAGCGAAACCAAGCTTGCGCCATTCCTCCTGGAAAGCGAGGATAACCTTCGTGGCATCGTCCCAACCTTTCACACTGGTGATTTGTGAGAGATCGATGGCTTCCACCTTCTCGCAGATGGCAGTCTTGCCAACCTCATTGGCATGTTCTTGAGCCTTGAGCTGCTCGAAGTGTACCTGATGACGCTTGTTGATCTCTGTGGAGGCAGCCTTGAATCGGTTCCAAATCTCTTCACGTACAGAAGGAGCAACGGGGCCAATGATACGCCACTGCTCATGCATCTCCTGGAGTTTGCGGAAGGCATCAACCACGTCGGAAGCCTGAGTCAGTTTCTCAGCCTCTTCGCAAATCTGGAGCTTGGCTTCGAGATTCTTGCGGAAATCATAATCGCGAAGCTCCTTGTTGATCTTAAGAGCATCATAGAATTGCTCGGTCAACTGGGCATAGCGCTTCCAGAGACCTGCGACCTCCTGCTGATCGACGGCACCGATTTCCTTGAACTGCTTCTGCAGCTCCTGGAATTCGTTGTACTTCTGCCCCACTTCTTCGGCATTGCTTGCAATGACTTCCATCTTGGCCAGCACTTCTCGTTTCTGGGCAAGATTGTTTGCAAACTCTTCGTCGCGTGCCTTCACCATGGCAGCGCGTGCCTCCTTCTGGATGTTAAGGAGGTCCTTGAGACGTGGTTCAAGTTCGTCGGGTTTGGATTCATACTGAGCCGGATCGCCATTGCCGTCAATGAAGGCCTGCATTTCTGCATCGGTCTCCTGTTGACGCATCTTGTAGTAAAGCAACTTCAGGTAATTCAATTCGCCTTTGACAGACTCGTTGGCAATACCGGCGATTTCTGCCATGCGTTCAAGAATCTCTGAACGGCTCGCATAAATCTTTTTCTCAATGGTATCCTCTGCTGATTCAGTCTCAGCAATAGGTTCAGCAACTTCTGGAGCTGCTGCAGGTTCCGTTGGAAGAATGTTCTCTTCCTGCTGGATGGGGTCGAGGTTCTCTGACATAATAATAGTATTAGTAAAATAATCCGTTACTTTTATAACGGGCGTGCAAAGATACGTATTATTGTTGAAAATTAGCCAATTTTTTTGAAAAAAATGAAAAAAGAGGCACAAAAAGCGCCTCTTTTGTATTGTTTTGGTGAAAATTTGCAGATTTTTTGGTGAATATCACTTCT
>JAFZTS010000070.1 GCA_017618715.1 Bacteroidales bacterium | reverse complement strand
CTGCGGCAACACCGCTTCGAACAAGGTCTGCAACTGCCAGATGTGCTTCCAGCGCATCATGGCTCGCGCACTGCCTGTCGAGGTTACCAACGGCACCCTCGAAGGCGACCTCACCCCTGGTTTGGCTACCGTCTATCGCCTGCAATCTACCGCCGACACCAAGCTGCGTGCTTACGTTGCCCAGGGCGAGATCCTGCCAGTGGCTACACGTTCGTTCGGTTCAATCGGTACCTTCGGCATCAAGAACATGAGCCGCTTCTATCGTCACGTCCTCATCGAGAAGCACTATCCGCACCACTGCGCCGTCATGTTCGGCCATCAGGGCAAGTACTTCTGGGAGGTTCTCAAGTACATGGGCATCCCCGTTGACGAAATCGACTACAACTTCCCGAAGGGTAACTACTATCCCACCGAGAATCCGTTCTGCTAAGAAAGGCTCGACGATAAGTTCGAATAAACCCATTGAGGGGCTGACACCTGAAAAGGGGCGTCAGCCCCCCGTTGTTTTAAGGGGTTTGAAAGGTTTGAGAGGATTGAAAGGTTCGAGGGGTTTGAAAGACTATGAAAAGAGTATTGTTATTGACTCTGACGCTGGGTACTCTGTTGGAAGTAAAGGCTCAGTGGGCGAAGATTGACAGCACGTTGCTCGTCGTCAAGCCGCGTTTCGAAGTGCAGTATGTCGATACGTTGATTGACTTCGGGACGGGCATGAAATTGCGCACACAAATGTGCTTGCCTGTCACCAGCGAAGCATTTCCCGTCGTGCTGACACGCAATCCGTATGTCCCTGTACAGATGACGTTGTCGCAGATGGGTGCTCCTCGACAATATGCCGAGCGAGGCATCGGTTATGTGCTCAATCATCCGCGCGGCACAGGAGGAAGCGAGGGACAGTTCCAGCCGAACATCTATGAGCGCGAAGATGGACTGGCCGTGGTGGGCTGGCTCGATCGTCAACCTTGGATTACGGCCATCGGACTGACAGGCACCTCCTATATGTCGTTGACCTGCTGGATCATTGCCGACAGCTTGCCCGACAAGGTGAAGTGCATCCATCAGCATCACTATGGCGTCGATCGCCATTTGAGCGCCTACAATAGTGGTCTTTTCCGTCAGGATATCCTCACAGCATGGAGTATCAGCAATGCCCGCGAGCCCATAAAGAAACCGAAGGTCAATCCCGAAGCGCCATACTACGTCGAAGAACGTTACATGCCACAGGTTCACATGGATGTGGATTTGCTTGGTTGCGAACTACCTTGGTATCGCGATTGGATCACGCACACCGACTATACCGATCCATATTGGCATCAGGGCGTTTGGGAGACGCTTCGCAGCATTCCGCCACTTATCAAAGTGCCTTGCACCATCGTGGCCGGACACTTCGACCATCACAACGAAGGCACCCTCTTGGGCTATCAACTGTTGTCCGATGCCACCAAAGCGAAGAGCCGACTCATCGTGGGGGCTTGGAACCACAGCTTTGTCACCACGCCTACTGCTCACCATCCACAGCATGACAAGGATTTCAACGTCGATGCAGATGCCTTCAATTGGATGTACGCATTGCTCGTTGAAGGCAAGGAGCCCGAGCATGAAGTCCTGGTCTATAATATCGGCGAAGACGAATGGCGGCATTTTGACCAGTGGCCCGTCGATGCCGAGCGTTACAAGGCATACTATTTGACTTCCATCTCCGATGTTGCTGATGTCCGTGCCTATCATCTGGTGACCGACGCTTCGCTCCTGCCTCACAAGGACGAGCAACACTACATTTATGATCCCGAGAATCCAGTGATAAGCGTGGGAGGCGAGACGTTGTTTACAAGTGAACGCACTCGTGGCAGCATACAGCAGCCTGAGGTCGGCTATCGCCCCGACGTGCTCAGCTATCTCAGCGATCCCTTAGACGAAGACCTCAACATCGACGGCAAGATCCGAGCTGTGGTTTGGATGAACACCGATGTCGATGATACGGCACTGACTTTCAAGGTGAGCGAGGTATTGCCTGATGGCACAGCCTACAACATCCGTTCAGGCATTACGACAATGGCCTATCGCAACAATCGTCTGGGAACACGCCAGACCTATTCGCCTGATGAGGTAGTGGAACTGACGATTGAAGCGCTACCTATCCTCTGGCAGATCAAGAAAGGGCATCGCCTGCGCATCGACATCACGAGCAGCAATTTCCCCGAATACTCGATACACAGCAATTATGCGGGTATTTGGTCGTTGCAGACCAAGACGCGAGTGGCTCATCAGACCCTCTTTGTCGATGCTCTGCATCCTTCGAGGATCGAGATTCCATGTTCCAACCCGAGTCTGACAACGAAATAACGTGTAAATCTGCATGTCGCTTGCATTTTGTGGTGGCAAAAATTGGAGCGAATGGTTTTTCTTGTTATCTTTGCGGTCGATAATTTCATTATGTGTTGCTATGAAAAGACTATCAATGGTATTGGCAGCTGCTGCTTTGCTGATGGCTGCACAGAGTGAGGCACAGCTTATCAAGACAACTGTGGCACAAGGAGAGATTGAAGGTGTTGTAGAGGATGGGATGGCACACTACAAGGGCATCCCGTTCGCCGAACCTCCCGTTGGGAATCTGCGATGGAAGGCTCCTGTGCCTGCCAAGGCTTGGGAGGGAACGTTCAAGGCGGATCACTTCGCCAAGCAAGGTGTACAGCGTGTGCAGACCATGCCTGGACGAGAGGCTCCTGCTGTGAGTGAGGATTGCCTTTATCTCAATGTGCTGACACCCGCGAAACGACAGGATGAGGCACTGCCCGTTCTGGTGTGGATTCATGGCGGTGCATTTTCCTCTGGCAATTCGTTCACTGATGGCAGCAACTTCGCCAAGGCAGGCATTGTTTATGTAAGCATCACCTATCGTTTGAATTGCATGGGATTCCTTTCGCTACCCGAATTGACACAGGAAAGTCTCAAAGAGACGGGTCATGCCACGTCGGGCAACTACGGCATCATGGACCAGATCTTGGCGTTGCAGTGGGTGCATGACAATATCGCAGCGTTTGGTGGAGATCCTGCGAAGGTGACTATCATGGGCGAGAGCGCAGGTGCCATTTCGGTGGCTATCCTCTGTCAGAGTCCTTTGGCCAAGGGATTGTTCCGTGGAGCTATCAGCGAGAGCGGTGGCAACATGGTACCGATGGACAATGTACGCATCGACAACAACTCGTTGCGCAACGTGAAGGGTTCGGAAGCATACGGTCTGGCTTATATACAACGTGTCACGGGAAAGAAGAACCCGAAGCTGAAGGATTTGCGCAAGTTGCCGGCCGAAGTGTTCCTCAACGATTCTGCAGCATTCAGCATGGGTGGCGCCCTTTGGCCCTGTTATGACGATTACATACTTGATACTGATTCCTACGTACAATACCAGAAGGGCAATTTCAACGACGTGAATATACTGATGGGCACCAACTCTGACGAAGGCTCGATGTTTACCGGCTATTTGGGACGATTCACACCAACTGAATATGAGGAGGAGATTCGCCTCTCGTTTGCTCCCGAGTGGCGCGAAGAGTTCAAGAAGATGTATCCTGGCACGAACGATCAGGAGGCATTCGATGCTCATTCCGATATCTTCCGCGAGGCGGCTTTTGCATGGCCGACCTACGCTTGGGCAAACATGCAGTCGCAGCATGGACAGGGCAAGGTCTATATGTACTTCTTCGACCAGTTGAAGTTCAACCCCTTCCGCAGGAATCAGCAGACAACACGCAAGCAAATTTCGACACACGCCTTTGAGATGATGTACACTTTCGGACCACAACGTGGCGGTGGTTGGGGTGGTCCCCAAAGTCCGTCTGATGCTGCCATGACGAAGATCATTCACCAGTATTGGGTGAACTTCATCAAGACGGGTGACCCGAATGGCGAACTCCTACCCTATTGGCCAGCATATAGCCAGGGTACCGAGAGCACCATGTATTTTCGCGATGGCGCATTTGTCACAGAATTGCCCAACCTGCCCCAACTCGAGCTTTGGACAAGGTACTTCGATTGGAGGAGGGAACATCCGACTATTGTCAAATAACAAATATCAATAATTCCGTGCCTGTACTACGTTTCGCCATCATTGATGACAATATTCTTACATGCTTAGGACTTCAGCAAATACTTGGCAAACTGTTGCCACCCTTTGCTGAAGTCGTGGTGTGCGAATCGTTCTCTGAACTCGAAAATCAGGAGAATTTGGACTTCCAGCATTTCTTCGTGTCTTCCCGCATCTATTTCGAGCACGTGCAGTTCTTTCGTGACTATCCTCACAAGAGCATCGTCCTTGTGGCAGGCGATATGAGTATCAATGATGTTTTTACACTCAATGTCTGCCAGAGTGAAACCACACTGATACGCGACATGATGACGTTGCAGAGCAAAGGGCAAGGCATGCGTTATCTGATGGAGAAGTCGATGGAACATGGAGGACCAGTGCTTTCTGCTCGGGAAATCGAGGTGGCGGTACTACTTAGCAAGGGATATATCAACAAGGAGATAGCCGACCGGCTGCAAATTAGTGTCACCACGGTCATTTCTCATCGCAAGAACATTATGGAGAAGCTTGGTGCACGTTCTATTGCCGACATTATCATCTATTCGGTGGTCAATGGCTTTGTGAGCATCGGAGACTTGAAGCCGCCGTTGGCTTGAAACGTTTTATCCTCATTTTTGAGGACGTCTATCCTCATAAATGAGGATTGCACGACTTGTAAAATAGCCGTATCTTTGCATTCGTAAAATGAAGGTAAGGATACGGCTATTTTTTCTGTCCTTTTCTGAGTTTATTCTGACTGTCACGTACCCAACATTTTTTATCATTATTCAATAAAACATCAAAAAAATGAAGAAGTTTTTGTCACTTTTTGCAGGCGCAATGTTGTGCGCCACAGCCATTGCGCAGCATGGTCCAATGGCTTTTGTCGGCCCCTCCAGATTCGGTATCGAATCCATGAATGTTTGGCAAGATAACGAGTCAGACATCATTTATTTACAGGTGAATGGCACCACGGATGCCGACATCATCATGCCGCAGATGACCTATACGACGATGGGAATGACCATTCCCTCCTTCACCATTCATGGAGCAACTTTCTCGTATGACATGGACTCGGGAAGTGTCGTTTTCGACGAGCAGACTTATAGCGAAACAGTTGTAGTGGATGATGTCGAGAAAACCATCTCTGGCCAATCGTTGACGGCCGTCTATAGTCATGGAGAAAAAACTCTCAGTCTCACCACAAAATTCTCTTATGGAAACATGCCGATGTCGGTTACCTACATCATCGAAAATGCTGTCTATGATTCATCTGTCACAGGTATTGAAGAAGTGAACGATTTGCAACAGCAACGGCAGGTTTTTGACTTGAGAGGCAACAAGGTGATTGTTCCAGAGCCTGGACAATTATATATAATTAATGGAAAGAAGGGTTATTACCTTCGATAAATTCGAGCAGAGAGAAAGAGCGGGAGAGCGAGTTTTTTCGCCCTCCCGCTTTTGTACTTGATAAAATTATCTCATCTTCAGCATTTTTTAAGTAAATATTTGGAGAGAACGTTTTTTTTCTTTATCTTTGCGGCGATTATTCACCATAGAATCAAAAACATGAATAGAATCACTACCTTAAGCATCGCCCTCGTGGCATTGGTAGCTTGCACACCGAAAGAGCAAGTGCAGAACGACATCGAAGAACGTTTTATCACTGTGAGTGGCCATGACCTTGTTAAACCCGATGGAGAGAAGTTTTTCATCCAGGGCATCAATCTTGGCAACTGGATCAACCCTGAGGGATATATGTTCCGTTTCGGCGAAACCTCGTCCTATCGACTCATCAACCAGATGTTTTGTGAACTGACGGGCGAGGAGTTTACAGCGAACTTCTGGAATCAGTTCAAGGAGAACTATATCACCGAGGCAGATATTCATTACATTGCTTCGACGGGTATGAATACCATTCGAATTCCTTTCCATTACAAGCTCTTCACCGATGAATGTTACATGGGAAAGAACGACAGCACAGAAGGATTCCGTTTGATTGACAGGGTTGTGAACTGGTGCCGCAACGAGAACCTGCGCGTCATTCTCGATATGCATGATGCGCCTGGTGGTCAGACGGGCGATAATATCGACGACAGTTATGGTTATCCCTGGCTTATGGAGAGCGAGATGCAGCAGCAGAGGTGTTGCAACATCTGGCAACGAATCGCCAAGCATTATGCCAACGATACCATTGTGATTGGCTATGACTTGTTGAACGAGCCTATTGCGCCTTACGAGGAAGAGAAGCTTGCCGACCTCAATGCCGCCCTCGAACCACTCTATATGCGTATCACCAAGGCCATCCGTGCGGTCGATCAGAACCACATTGTGATGTTGGGAGGTGCACAGTGGAATGGCAACTTCACTGTCTTCAAGGATTCCAAGTTCGACGACAAGATGATGTACACTTGCCATCGCTATTGGTGTGACACTACAGCACAGGCTATTGCTGATTTCGTGCAGTTCCGCGACAGCGTAAATCTGCCGATGTATATGGGAGAGACAGGTGAGAACACCGACGAGTGGATTCACGGATTCACCCAAGCTATGGAGTCGCAGAACATCGGCTGGACCTATTGGCCCTATAAGAAGATGGCAGCCACCAGTTGCATGAGACAGATCAAGATGCCAGAGAACTGTGAGCTCATCCGTGCGTATGCAGCCAGTGACCGAGGATCTTTCAAGAAGATTCGCGAAAACAAGATCCCACAAGAGGTGGCCAGGGCGGCTATGAACGAGCTGCTTGAGAATGCGAAATTCGAAAACTGCCTGAAGAATGAGGGATATATCAAAGCGATGGGGATGAAGCCTTAATCAAATAACAATTAGCAATTAGTAATTGTTGTGATGACAATATTGGTATAAATTGACACACAAACACACACTATCCGTAATCTTGATGAGTTGCCTGGCCTTCGGGACGCAGGCACAGGAGGTCGTCTTCGACGATTCGCCGACATTCCATGACGAAGCTTTTCGGCTGACCCTTTCTTCGACGAGCCCTGAGTTTGATGTATATTATACCCTGAACGGTTCGCGTCCGACTCGGGAAAATGCCGTGCGTTATTCCGAACCTATTGAAATCAGTACTACAACGCCGGTCAGTGCAATCTGCATCGATGCCAACGATTCGGTAGGTCCGGTGGCCACCAGGACGTTCATCTTCCTGCATGACGTCTATTGTCAGCCCGTATCGCCTGAGGGTTATCCCAACATTTGGAGCAAGAAGGACGCCAATAGCTATTGGGCGGCCGACTATGCCATGGACACCACCATCACACTGGGCGAAACTTACGGTCCGCTGATGGAGAGTGCCATGTTGTCCATACCTACCGTTTGCCTGGTGACCAATATCGACTATCTCTTTTCGCAATCAGAAGATCCCGAGACGGGAGGCATCTATATCCATACGGGCAAGGATCTTTCGAAAAAAGGCGATGGATGGGAGCGTCCTGCGTCGATTGAATACTATGACCCGAAGACAGGCAAGGCGTTCCGACGAAACTGTGGCCTGTTGCTGCATGGTGGCAACAGTCGCAATCCGCAGAACACCCCGAAACATTCCTTTCGCGTCTCGTTCCGCAAGGAGTATGGAGTGGGGAAGTTGAGGTTTGACCTCTTTGAGGAAGAAGATGCTGTGACGCGCTTCGACCACCTCGTTTTGCGTGCGGGTTACAACTACACATGGCTGAAGAATGGCAGTGCGAGCATGTATCCGCAGAACATCATCCAACGCACCCATGCACAATACATCCTCGACGCTTGGGCGAAGGAGGCGCATCGAGCCATGGGGAACCTGGCGACGCATCGCCGCCCGGCGCACCTTTATATCAATGGGCTATATTGGGGCCTTTACGAGCTTTGCGAAAAGATCAACGACAACTTTGCCAGTGACTATCTGGGTGGCGTTGACGAGGATTACGATGTGGTAGATGTGGGTGAAATGATTGACGGGAACCGCGCGGCCTACGATGAGATGTACAATACGGTGATGAAGGTGGGATCGGGTGAGCAGGACGGGTATTATCAGAAGTTGGTTGACCAGGGTCTGCTCGACCTCGCCAACTACTGCGACTATATGCTCGTCAATTGGTATATCGGCAATGACGACTGGGATCACAACAACTGGCGCTGCCTACGTAGCCGTGTCGATCCGGGGACGGGTTTCCGCTATTTGGTTTGGGATGCCGAAACGGCGTTCAAGGACGTGGAGTACAACAAGGTGGAGGCGGTGAAGGGAGCGCCCACCCAGATGATGAAGGTGCTGAAACGGAACCCCGATTTCCGAAGGTTGATGCAGCAGCGCATCGAGATGCATCTGACGGGCGATGGCATTTTGACTCCCGAACGTGCTGCGGAGCTCTATGAGTCTTTGGCCGAAGAGATTGACCTGGCCATCATCGGTGAGAGTGCACGCTGGGGCGACTATCGCAAATCAACTGGCGAGGCACAGGAAACCTATACGCGCAACGACCACTGGGTGGTGCGCAGGGATGAACTCCTTCGGGAATATTTTCCCCGACGCACAGCCATCCTGTTGGCCCAACTTGTGGACTTCGGGCTCTACGATCCTTCGGGCATCGAAGCATGCCACGAGGATGCGACGGGCTTCGAATCGAGGGAGTACAATCTGATGGGTTTGCCTGTGGGCAAGGATTACCGTGGTCTAATCGTGAAGGGAGGGAGGATTGTATTTGGAAATGGCGAAACGGGAGCGGATATTGTTAGAAAACGTTAATATTTCGAACAAACGGCGGCGAAGCTTTGTTATTTGCTTACGATTCACTATATTTGCAGCATCGAAATACATCGTCAACTTATATTTATGGAAAACAAGGATTTGAAAATGAAGGCCGAGCTCCTGCGCAGGGAACTGGTCACGCTGATCTTTCGAGGAGGCACGGGGCACACGGGGGGCGACCTGTCGGTGCTGAACCTTTTGACCGTCCTCTTTAATCACACATTGAATGTCGATCCGAAGCATCCGAAGATGGCCGACCGCGATCGGTTCGTGCTGAGTAAGGGTCATTGTGCCGAGGCTCTCTACACCGTGCTGGCGGACAGAGGCTTCATCGAACGCGCGGAGCTTGATGCCTACGGCACTTGCGGCGCGCACCTGGGAGGCCATCCCGACAACTCGATCGCAGGCGTTGAGATCAACACGGGTGCCCTGGGCCACGGACTGAGCGTGGGCGTGGGCATGGCTTTGGGCGCGAAGATGGACGGGAAGACGTGGAAGACCTACGTGGTGATGGGCGACGGCGAACAGGCCGAGGGTTCGATCTACGAGGCGGCGATGGCTGCCAACAAGTACCATCTGGACAACTTGGTGGCTTTCATCGACCGCAACGGTTTGCAGATTTCGGGTTCGACCGAGGACGTGATGCCTCTGGAGCCAATCCATGACCGCTGGACTGCCTTCGGTTGGGACGTGAAGACCATCAACGGCGATGATATCGATTCGATTACGGCGGCTCTCGATACCATCGACTGGACCTGCGGCAAGCCTCACCTGTTCATCTCGAAGAGCACCAAGGGCCTGGGCGTGGGCTTCATGGAGAACGTGGCGAAGTGGCACCATGGCGTGCCCAACGCCGCGCAGTACGAAGAGGCTTTGCACGATATTGACAAACGCATTAATGCATTGAAGCTATGAAAGAGACCAACAAGATACCATGCCGCAAGAGCATCACAAGCACCCTGGTCGAACTGGGTCGGGATGACAGGGATATCGTTGTCGTGACTTCCGATGCCACGGGTTCGGCCACATTGGACGACTTTGCGAAGACCCTGCCCGCGCAATTCGTGGAGGTGGGCATTGCCGAACAGAATTCGGTGGGCATAGCTGCAGGTCTTGCCTCGATGGGCAAGAAGGTGTTCGTGTTCGGTCCCGCCTGCTTCTACGTGGCTCGTAGTCTGGAGCAGGTGAAGGTGGATATGGCCTATAGCCGGATGCCGGTGAAGATTATCGGCGTGAGCGGCGGCGTGGCTTATAGCCAACTGGGTGCCACCCATCACAGTTTGCATGACATTGCCGTGCTTCGCACCTTCCCGGGCATTGAGATCTATATGCCTTGCGACGCCCGCGAGAGCCGCAAGCTTTGCCAATATCTTGTGAATCACGACAAGCCTGCCTATGTGCGTGTGGGTCGCAATGCAGTGCCCGATGTCTATGATGACGACAACTTCGAGTTCATCCCAGGTAAGGCCAATACTTTGCGCGAGGGTAAAGACATCACGCTGATCGGGTGCGGCGAAACCGTGGCCCACTGCGTGGAGGCTGCCGACATGCTGGCGAAGGAAGGCATCGAGGCCCGCGTGCTCGACATGCATACGCTCAAGCCCTTCGACAAGGAGGCCGTCGTGAAGGCTGCCCGCGAGACGAGTGCTATCGTCACGGCCGAGGAGCATAGCATCTTCGGCGGCCTCGGGGCTTCGGTGGCCGAGGTGATTGCGCAGGAGTGCCCCGTCAGGATGCGTATCCTCGGCGTGCCTGACGAGAACGTCATCCATGCCAAGCCGCTCGAAGTGTTCCATCACTATGGTTTCGATTACGAAGGCATCTATTGTGCTGCCAAGGAGCTGCTGGGTTCGTGTTAAAGAAGAAGAAAGGTTATGAAATACATCATTTCGATTGACCAGAGCACATCGGCGACCAAGGCGCTCCTTTTCGACGAGCAATGCAAGCTCCTCACCCGCGCCTCGGTAGCCCATCGGCAGTATTATCCAAAGGCGGGATGGGTGGAACATGATGCCGAGGAAATCTACGGTAATACCATCAAGGCCATCGGTCAGCTACTCGAAGGCCGTGACCTCGATCCCGAGAAGTACACCCTTGCCATCACCAATCAGCGCGAGACCGTCGTGGCTTGGGACAAACAGACAGGCAAGCCAGTCTATCACGCTTTGGTTTGGCAGGATACACGTGGTGCCGAACTTTGTCGCTCGTGGCGTAAGGTAGAGGGCATGGAGCAGCTCGTTGAGCAACGCTCGGGTTTGAAGGTTGACCCCAACTTTTGTGCCAGCAAGATATGCTGGATACTCGATAACGTCGAGGGTGCCCGCGCCAAGGCCGAGGCGGGAGAGCTCCTCGTCGGTACCATCGACTGCTGGCTGGTCTGGAAACTTACTTCGGGCAGGACTTTTGCCACCGACTACACGAACGCGAGCCGTACGATGCTCTTCAACATCTACCAGCTTGCCTGGGACGCCGATTTGCTCAAGGCCACCGGCATACCGCTGGCAGCTTTGCCCGAACCGCGTCCATGCGATGCGCGGTATGGCGAGACAACGGTGGAGGGTTTGTTCAAGGTTCCCATCGAAATCGCAGGCGTATTGGGCGATTCGCATGGCGCACTGATCGGCCAGATGTGTTTCGACGCAGGTACGGGCAAGGTGACCTACGGCACAGGTTCGTCGGTGATGCTCAACATTGGCAAAGAACCCCACAAGGCTCCCGAAGGGCTTGTCACCTCAATTGGTTTTTCGATACTCGGCAAAACCTATTATGCCTACGAAGGCAACATTTACAGCACGGGTGCCACGTTGATGTGGATGGCCGACCAGATGAAGCTCATCGAAAGCCCTGCCGAGACGGAGGCCATTGCCAATAGTGTCGATAGCAACGGTGGCGTCTATCTTGTTCCCGCATTTTCGGGGCTTGGCGCTCCGTGGTGGCAGGATCAGGTGAAGGCGGCCATCGTGGGGATGACATTCAACACAACCCGCGCCCATATCGTTCGTGCCGCTGTCGAGAGCATCGCTTACCAGGTTACTGACCTTGTGAAGGCAATGACAGGCACTACGGGCATCACCATCAGCGAACTCAGCGCCGATGGCGGCCCCACGGGCAACAGGTTCCTGATGCAGTTCCAGGCCGACCTGTTGGATGCCGACATCGTCTGCACCGACGTGGAGGACGCTTCGGCCTTGGGTGCTGTCGTTGTGAACGGTTTTGCCCGCCGCGTCTGGACGAGGCCTGACGAGGTAAGTCGGCTCAAGAACATTGTCAAGCGCATCACCCCCGCTCCTACCGAAGTGACCTCGGAAGTTTATTCGGCCTGGCGTCGGGCGGTGGAGCATTTGATCAAATAGTTTATTATAGTTCCTATAGTAGCTATAGTGACTATATTCTACATATAACCTCTAACAAATATAAATATGAAAAACGGAAAAGTATGTTTCGGCGTGATTATTGGCACACGCGCCTACTTCAACTCTGAGCTCGCAAGAGACGTAAAGAAGCAGTTACTAAAGACGCTCGATGAGAAAGGTTATGAATATGTCATTCTTCCTGAGGATGCAACTCCAACGGGATCCAGTTCCATTGAAACCCTCGAGGACGGTATCAAGAATGCCGAACTCTTCCGCGCTCACCGCGATGAGATCGACGGCATCCTGGTGAGTCTTCCAAATTTCGGTTATGAGATTGGTATCATCAATACCATCTTCCGTGCCGAGCTCAACGTGCCTGTGCTTGTCCAGGCTTGTGACGACGAGAACGATAAGGTCGATCTTGATAGCCGCCGTGATGCATTCTGTGGAAAGATTTCGGTATGCAACAACCTTTATCAGTACGGCATCCCCTTCTCGCTCACCAGCCTCCACACCTACAGTATCTATAGCGAGGAGTTCAAGCAGGATGTGGATAAATTTGCCGGCATTTGCCGCGTAGTGGGAGGTTTGCGCCATTGCCGTATCGGCCAGATCGGCACACGCCCCCTCGGTTTCAACACCTGTCGTGCCAGCGAGAAACTGTTGCAGCGCAGCGGCATCACCGTCGTTCCTGCCGACCTGTCGGAGATTCTTTTTGCCGCACAAAAGATTACCGACGACGACCCGGCTTTGCTCCAGAAGCTGAAGGATATCCACGCTTACGCCAAGGTGCCTGCCGAATATCAGGAGAAACTGCGCGTACAGGCCAAGTTCGGCGTAGCTGTTGAGGCATGGGTGCGTGACAACAAAGTCGATGCCCTGGCGCTCCAGTGCTGGGATTCGTTGGAGCAGAACTACGGTTGCGCTCCCTGTATCACCATGGCAATGCTCGGTGATATGGGTATCCCCTGCTCTTGTGAAACCGACATAACAGGTGCCGTCTCTATGCTTGCACTTCGTCTGGCTTCGGGCAACGCTCCAGCTTTGGCCGACTGGAACAACAACTTCGCAGACGACCGCAACAAATGTGTCTGCACCCACTGCGGCAACTTCCCGCGCTCGTTCATCGGCAACAACGACCTCAAGCTTACACCGCTTGGTGTGCTCGGCCGCACCCTCGGCAAGGTACGCACCTTCGGCGCTGTAGATGCCAAGGTCAGCGAGGGCGACTTCACCTTCTTCCGCATCTCGACCGACGATGCTGCCGGCAAGATCCGTGCTTACGTAGGCGAGGGCAAGATCACCAACGATCCTTACGGAATGGATGGCTGTATTGCCGTCACCAAGGTCGATAACCTTCAGAAACTGATGAAGCACGTTTGCCGCAATGGCTTCGAACACCATGTTGCCCTTGTGCGCGGAGATGTGGCTGAAATCATTGCCGATGCTCTCGAGAATTACCTCGGCTGGGATCTTTACGTACATGAATAATTACACTATCAAGCAGATCTTTATCCATAAAACCATGAAAATGAATCATCACTTTTTTGCCATTACAGCCCTTTGCGGGTGCATGGCCCTGAGTCTCACATCATGCAGCTCCAAGTTTGAGGAGAAGCCAATGGGACAGTATAATCTCGTTGTCCAGAAGGGTGGCGCAACGTTGGGATATTCTCCCCAGTCGGGTGTGCAACTGCTTGAACAGAATGGTTACAAGTTCAAGGACTTGAACCGCGATGGCAAGCTCGACAAGTATGAGGATTGGCGTCTCACGCCCGAAGAGCGAGCCAAGGACTTGGCAGCCCAGCTTTCGGTCGAAGAGATTGCAGGCTTGATGCTCTATTCCGCCCATCAGTCCATTCCAGGAACGACGGGTTCGGGACACTTCCGTGGTTCAACCTACAATGGTACAACCCTTGCTGAAAGCGGCTTGACGAGTGCCGACCTCACCGACCAGCAGAAGAAGTTCCTCGACGAGGACAATCTTCGTGCCGTCCTGGTGACCACCGTTGAGAGTCCCGAAGTTGCTGCCAAGTGGAACAACAATGTTCAAGCTTTCGTCGAAGGCTTGGGTCATGGTATCCCTGCCAACAACAGTTCCGACCCGCGTCACACCGTGTCGGCCGATGCTGAATACAACTATGGTGCTGGCGGCACCATTTCCTTGTGGCCTTCTTCGCTCGGCATTGCTGCGACTTTCGACCCGGCAGTGATGAAGCTGTTCGGCCAGATTGCTTCGAAGGAATATCGTGCATTGGGCATTGCAACAGCCCTTTCTCCACAGGTTGACATCGCCACCGATCCGCGTTGGAGCCGTTTCAGCGGAACTTTCGGCGACGATTCGAACCTTGCTACCGATATGGCACGTGCCTATTGCGACGGCTTCCAGACCTCTTCTTCCGACAAGTCGGTCGAAGGTGCTTGGGGCTACGAGTCGGTAAATGCCATGGTGAAGCATTGGTATGGCTATGGCGCCCAGGAAGGCGGTCGTGACTCTCACTTCTGTTATGGCAAGTATGCCGTCTATCCGGGCAACAACCTTGAGGAACATTTGAAGCCGTTCACCGAAGGATCGTTCAAGCTCGACGATGGTACAGGCATGGCTTCGGCCGTGATGCCTATCTACAGCATCTTATGGAACCAAAGCCCGTCGGGCGAGAATGTAGGAGGGAGTTACAGCAAGTGGATGATTACTGAGCAGTTGCGCGAGAAATACCATTTCGATGGTGTAGCTTGCACCGATTGGAACATCATGTTCGACAACAATGCCGTCGAAGGTTTTGGCGGTATGTGCTGGGGCGTCGAAAATGTGCCGGTTGCTGAGCGTCACTTTATGATTCTTGAGGCCGGTGTTGATCAGTTCGGCGGCCAGAACGACAAGGGTCCGGTGCTCGAGGCCTATCAGATGTGGGTTGACAAGTATGGCAAGGAGAGTGCTGACGAGCGTTTCCAGAAGTCTGCCTATCGTCTTTTGCTCAATGTCTTCCGTGTAGGTCTGTTCGAGAATCCTTATCTCGATCCCGCCGAGACTACCACCATCGTTGGTTGCCCGGAGTATATGGAGGCGGGTTATGACGTTCAGCAGAAGTCGGTTGTCATGCTGAAGAACCATAACAAAACGCTCCCGCTGGCCGAGAAGAAGAATGTATATATTCCCAAGCGTCATTTTGTGAGGGCGATGGGCTTCTTTGGTCCAACTGGCGAGGACAAATGGGATTATCCCATCAGTCTCGACCTTGTAAAGAAGTATTACAATGTGGTCGATGATCCGAAGGATGCCGACTTTGCCTTGGTACTCATCAACGAGCCATCATCCGGCGGCGGGTATGATGTGGCCGATCGCAACAAGGGTGGCAATGGATATGTTCCCGTTAGCTTGCAATACAATGACTACACAGCTACCTTTGCTCGCAAGACCAGTATTGCAGGTGGTGATCCCAAGGAGAATTTCACCAACCGCTCCTATCGAGGCAAGACCGTCAAGACGGCCAATAAGGATGACATGAAACTCGTCCTCGACACGCGTAAACTGATGGGCAAAAAACCTGTCATTGTTGCTCTCAATACAGGTCGCCCTGTAGTGGTATCGGAGTTTGAGGCTGCTGCCGATGCGTTGTTGCTCACCTTCACGGTTGAGAATCAGGTGGTACTCGACATCATAAGCGGCAAGGTTGAGCCGTCGGGTTTGCTCCCGATGGATATGCCTGTCAGCATGAAGGCTGTCGAAGAGCAATGCGAGGACGTCGCTCATGACTTCGAGTGCTACAAGGATGCCGATGGCAACACCTATCGTTTCGCCTACGGCTTGAACTGGAGCGGTGTCATCAATGATGCTCGTGTGCAGAAGTACGCTCATTAAGGGAAATGAAGGGATATCCCTAAAAGTCCCTAAGTATCCCTTATAATAATCTATGAGGTCTTACGCCAAGTTAATCCTTCTTCTTCTTATCCCCATGGCTTTGGTCATGGGGTATGCATTGTCGTCGCTCGAGATTGGCTCGGGCGACGTCATGCTTGAGAAGGCAGACTTGTCTGGCGTGAAACGGATGTTTCCAGTGGTTTTTCCCAAGTCAAACGAAGTACCCCCTTCGCCCGACACCATCCCTCCGACTCCTCCGAACACTCCGAGTACTCTGAATAATCCGAATACTCCGAATACTCTGAATACTCCGAGCACTCCGAATACTCCGACCATTCCGACTCCTCCCCCCGACACCGCCATCACCCCCGAGGAGGAACCCATCAAGGAGATCAAAGTCCATAAACCCGACCTCACGAAATATCGCATCATGATCTTCGGTGACTCAATGCTCGAGTGGTTGGCCAAACGTTTGTGTGATTATACGCTCGAGAATGGTTATGACCTGTCGAGCATCATCTGGTACAGTTCTTCCACCAAGCTTTGGGCCACCACCGACACGCTGCAATATTTCCTCAATCGCATCAAGCCAGACTACGTCATACTTTGTTTGGGCAGCAACGAGTTGTTTGTCCGCGATTTGGCCAAGCGTGAGAAGTATATCGCCACCATCGTCGAACGCATCGGTGATCGTCCTTTCCTTTGGATTGGTCCGCCTAACTGGAAAAAGGACACCGGCATCAATGACCTCATCCGCAAAGGAGTGGGCGAGGGGCGATTCTTCGACAGCCGTGACCTCGAACTTGATCGAGCTGAGGATAATATGCATCCTTCACGTAGTGCAGCTGCGTTGTGGATGGACACCATTGCCAACTGGCTGAATAGTTCGGCGGCAAGACATCCGCTCAAGATGGATCGTCCTACTCAGACACGTCGGCGTGTTTATCATCAATATATGTTGCGACCACCCAGATAGCATAATGCTTCTCTTTTCCGACATCACCTTTTGGCTGGTTTTCATTTTCTTCCTGGCCATTTATGCGTTCGTTCGTCGTTACAGTCGGATGGGCATGGTGCTCTATGTCATAGCCTTTAGCCTTCTGTTCTTCTATCTGGCCAACGGATGGCTGATGCTATTGCTTCCTGCAGTAGCATTGGTGACATGGAGCTCGGGTCGTGTGTTGGCTGGGATACACAAGGGGTCAGACTCCGCTCCTACCCACAACTGGAAAGACAGGTTGATGCTGGCCGTGGCCGTCATTGTGATATTGTCGCCGCTCCTTTACTTCAAATATACCAATTTCTTTCTCTCCTCACTCAATTCTATCATAGCAAGCAACTTCAGTTTGCTGAAAATAGCGCTGCCCATCGGCATTTCGTTCTTCACCTTCCAAGCCATCAGTTATGTGGTCGATGTGTATCGTGGCAGGTTCACGATGAAAGTCTCGTTCCTCGAGTTCCTTTTCTATCTCTCGTTCTTCCCCTTGCTCTTGGCCGGTCCCATCACACGAGCTCAGACCTTGTTGCCACAAATCCGTAAACCGGCCAAGGTCTCCGAGCGCTGCCTCTATATGGGCTTGTGGCTGGTGATGATCGGCCTTCTGAAGAAGTGTGTTATTGCTGATTACATTGCCCAGTATAACGATTGGGTCTTCTCCAGTCCACTAACCTATTCGGGCTTCGAGTGCATGATGGGCATTCTTGGCTACACGGTACAGATCTATTGTGACTTCTCGGGCTACAGCGACATAAGTATCGGCATCGCAGCCCTGATGGGATTCCATTTGCTGGACAACTTCTCCTTCCCCTATAGTGCGCCCAATCCTTCTGAGTTCTGGCATCGTTGGCATATCTCGCTCTCTACATGGTTTCGCGACTATGTCTATATTCCGCTGGGAGGCAATCGCTGCTCGCACGCACGTACCTATTTTAATAATATAATAACGATGCTCGTGGCCGGCCTTTGGCATGGTTCCACGTGGATGTTCGTCCTTTGGGGTGGTATCCACGGGTTGGGGCTTGTCATTCACAAGGCCTTCAAACCGTGGCTTAACCGTCTGCCCGACAATCGATGGGTAAATGGCATCAGCATTGTTCTTACCTTTTTCTTTGTAGCTATCGCATGGGTCTTTTTCCGTAGCGAGAGTGTGGCATCGGCCTGCCAGCTCCTCTCCCGTTCGGTTACCGACTTCGACATTGCTTATCTCATCCCGTTCGTCAAGGCACGTCCTTGGTGGTGTGTGCTCACGATCATCCCGCTTGTGGCACAGGCTGTCGGCCGCCGAGGCTTCTTGAGGCTGCAGTCACGCTTTATCCTCCTGTCTTGGATTGTCAAGTTACTGCTCTTCCTTCTCGCCGTACAGGTGATATTGCAGTTCCAGACCAGCAATGTCCAGCCTTTTATCTATTATCAGTTCTAATAATTCCCTTTCTCGTTACTCTTTTCAACACGATTTCTTGCGGTATTGTCTCGTTTTTTGTCATACATGTGTGGCAAATAGAAGTGTTGGGAAGGTGTTTTTGCATCAAAAGAAGTTTTTTTCGAAAAAAGTTCGCGAATAATTTGGAAGGAATGAAAAAATCCTCTATCTTTGCACCCGCTTAAACGATGAAGCGATAAGCTCAGCGCTTAGGCGACGATCTTTGAAAGAGTGAAATCTTGACAAAGCGTTACTGAAAGAAACAGTAACCTGCAAGCAAACAGCCTAGTCAATTCAAACGATAAAACAAGTACAACGAAGAGTTTGATCCTGGCTCAGGAT
>JAFZTS010000069.1 GCA_017618715.1 Bacteroidales bacterium | reverse complement strand
TTCAAAAGAATCAAAAACCCTTGGCAGAAATGGATCATCGGCGGACTCTTCCTCAGCATCGTCATCTTCCTCTTCCCCCCACTCTATGGCGAAGGCTATGACGCGATCCAATATATCTACAACGGACAGTATCACCAAATCACCGGTAACTCCATCTTCTACGACCTCGACCAGATATCGTTGGGTAACGGCATTCCGAACGCCTCCTTCTGGGTGCTTTCGGGATTTATCCTCCTCGTGATGCTCACCAAGTCGTTTGCCACGGCGGCGACCAATGGAGGTGGCGGTTGCGGCGGTACGTTTGCCCCCTCGCTCTTCTTGGGCAATTTCGCCGGATTCCTTTTTGCCTACATGCTCAACAAAGCAGGCATCTTCACCTTCCTTTCCGAGCAGAACTTTGCGGTGATGGGTATGGCTGCGGTGATGTCAGGTGTGATGCATGCCCCATTGATGGGAGTATTCCTTTCCGCCGAACTGACGGGCCGCTTCGACCTCTTCCTCCCCCTGATGATTGCATCCTGCCTGTCCTATGGCACCATTCGCATCTTTGAGCCTTATTCCATTTACACCCGTCGTCTGGCACTCAAGGGAGAACTTATCACCCACCACAAGGACAAGGCTGTGCTCACGATGCTCAGCATGGATGACCTCATCCTGCATGACTATCCGATACTTCACCCGCAGATGCTGCTCGGCGAACTCGTCAAGCTCATCTCCACGCAGGCGCACAACCACTTCCCCGTATGCGATGCCGACGGCGTCTTTGTCGGTATTGTAACGCTCAATGACCTGCGCAACATCATGTTCCAACCACGCCTCTACGAAAGAATGATGGTTTCCGACATCATGATTGGCCCCAAAGGCAAGGTTTCGACCGACATGAACATGGCTGAAGTAATGAACCTCTTCGACACAACCGGTGCCTGGACACTGCCCGTCATCGACAACCAAGGCAAATACGTCGGTATGATGTCACGACAGCATCTCTATGAGACATATCGCGATCTTTTGAAGCAATTCAGCGAGGATTGATTGATAAAATCCACCCTTTGATTGAAAAATCGGAGCAGAATTAAACCGAACAAACCGCTCTCGGTCATAATGCTGAAACAAACAAGATAACAATAAAACCTATTACGATTATGAAAAAGACTATCTCCCGCATCAGCGTAGTGCTCCTCCTCTTTGCAGTGGGCATCACCTCAGTAATGGCCCAGCCCGGACATCGTCACCATCGCAGTGGCTATCGTGGCGATGGTTTCATTCGCGGCATGCGCGATGTTCATACCGTGGCCAGCACAGCCATGTTGGGCTACGGCATTGCTTCCATGGATGACTATACCGGCATCCGTTTCGGCTACAATGCAGCATCGTTCCGCACCGACGGCTTCGGCGACATCTCCAGCGATGTTCAGTCCGGTGTTAACATCGGCATGGTATTCGGCTGGTATCTGGGCAATTCCCCCATCATCATCGAGCCCGGCCTATACTATTCCTACAAGGGCGGCAAGCTCAATGGTTATGAACCCGAATGGGATTTCCGCACCAAGCTGAAGACCAACATGCACATGTTCGAGATCCCGCTTGTCTTCAAGTACGAAGTGCAGTACCACAATGCCGGTGTTTGCCTCCATCCATTCTTCGGTGGCTTCCTATCGTTCGGTATCGGTGGAAAGACCAAGAGCGTGGAAGGCGGCTACAACGACAGTTGGGATACGTTCTCCGATGGTGAAGGCCAACTGGGTCGTACCGATGCCGGTATGCGCATGGGTTGCGGTCTCGGTGTCGATCACTTCTTCATCGAGCTGGCTTACGATTGCGGCCTTGTCAACCTGGCAAGCGACCAATACAACTATTTTGGCTACAACAATTACGACAGCGCCATCCGCAGCAACACCGTCAGCTTCAGCCTCGGTTTCAACTTCTGATTCATTAAGGTTCTGAAAGGTTCTGAAGGGCATAAGGTCATTCCCTTCAGAACCTTTCGGAACCCTTTTATCTTTCGCTCCAAGCTCTGCTCGTATGAAGCGAAACGCAACAACCCTTCCTAACCCTCTTAACCCCTCCAAACCGTCGTTAACCTTAATCACTCCCCCATGATCATTTCTCTTCACGTCGAATACAACGCACAATGGGGTGCTCAGCTCTACGTCACGACAGGTATCAAACCCAAGTTCGGACAGAAGCTTACCAAGGATGCCATCGAGATGGACAATGACGGACGCGGAAACTGGTTCGTCGATGTCGATGCCAAGAGGCTGACGGGGACACCTTATCACTACGTACTCGCATACCAGCGCCACGTCGTACGCAACGAGTTTGGCAATGGACATTATATAGCAGGCATAACCGAAGCCGAAGGAGTGCCCACCCTGCGTGTGTGGGACAGTTGGAGGCGATTGCCTCAAATCCGCAGTTTCTTTTCGCTCGCCTTCCGTCCGCACAAGAACGGCAAGGCGAGTCTGCACGACCATCCCTTCCCTGCCGTCGATGTGCTCGAGCCCGACCAGTTCACCATGGTTTGTGAGGCCGGCAATCTCAAGGACGAGTGGGAACTGGCCCTCATCGGCAATGTTCCCGAACTGGGTGCATGGCAACCTGGGAAAGCACTCGTCATGCAGCAGATCAGCAGAAATCTTTGGAGTGTCAGTATCTCGCGAACAACATTGAAATTCCCACTGCGCTTCAAGTTTATCGTAGTCACCCGCCATACACATCAGTTCGTGGCTTGGGAAGACTGCACCAACCGCTTCTTCGAACCAAGCGTATTGGATCCGGGCGACACCTTGCTCATCTGCAACCAGCGGTTCACGCGTCCCGCCTTCGAAGACAACAACAACAACAGATAACAACCACTAACAAATTCTTAAAAAACCAATGAAAAAGTTTATTACCATCTGCATGATTGCTGCAGCGTGTATGTTTGGCCAGCAAGTAAAGGCCCAGTCATTCCTCGAATCCATCCTCTCGGGTATCGCACAAGGCGGTTCGGGCGGTGACATCCTCGGCTCGGTGCTCAACGGTGCAGTCACCTCAGCCAACTCCTCCTCGAAGGGTGGCAACCTTGGCAGTGTCCTCGGAAATGTCATTTCCAGCGTGACGGGCAGTGCCACCACCACACAGGCCAACCTTGTCGGCACCTGGACCTACAACGAACCTGCCGTGCAGTTCGAAAGCAAGAACCTCCTCACCAAGGCCGGTGGTGCAGCTGCTGCCACCAAGGTTGAGAACAAGCTCGCCACATTCTACAACATGATGGGCATTCGTTCCGGCCGCGTCAACTTCACCTTCGACAACAACGGAGGCGTAACCTACACGCTCGGTTCCCGTTCCTATCAGGGCACCTATACCTTCGATCGTCAGAGCAAGACCGTCACCATGACCACTCCCACAGGACAAAACCTGAAGGCATACGTCACCATCAGCGGCAACAACATGAGTCTCTGCTTCGACAGCACCAAGGTCCTCAACCTCTTCACCACCATCAGCAAGAGCTACAATTCCACCATCAGCGCCCTCGCCGGCAATTACGATGGCATGAAGACCGGCTTCAAGTTTGTAAAGAAATAATCTAGAAAATCTAGAAAATCTAGAATATCTAGAGCCTCTAGAGCCCCCAATAAAAAAAAGCTCTGAAGAAATCGATTTCTTCAGAGCTTTTCTTTTTGACCATTATCATGGTCGGGGTGACCCGACTCGAACGGGCGGCCTCTACGTCCCGAACGTAGCGCGCTACCAACTGCGCCACACCCCGTGGCAATCATGCAGCCGCCTGCCTAATCATTTGGCGGCTGCATGAGAGGATATGATTAATCCTGATTGAGATTGATGCGACGGAAAGCGGTTACGGTAAGACCCTTCTGAGCCTTGTCCATATACTGCTGAACGTTGATCTTGGCATCGTTGATGAACTCCTGCTCAACAAGGCAGTTGTCCTTGAAGAACTTCTTCAAACGACCCTGTGCAATGTTAGCAATCATCTGCTCGGGCAGGTTAGCTGCCTTCTCAGCGCTGACAGTGGCACGAATCTCACGAGCCTTAGCAGCCTCCTCAGGAGTAATCCAACCCTTGGCGGTGTTGCTGTCGATGTGATCCTCCGAGTCAACGAGGGCAGGATTGATGCCAGCCTTCTTGAGAGCAGCATCCACGGCCTTGGCAACCTGCTCGGCCTTGGTCTTCTCGATAGCTACAGCCAGCTCATCGTCCTTCTTCTTCTGAGGAACCTCGTCGGCGTTCACAGCGATGGGGTTCATAGCGGCTACCTGAAGGGCAACCTCCTTGAGCACCTCAGCAGGACCCTGCTCGTTGTAGGCAACGATGGTCGAAAGCTTGTGGTTGAAGTGGTTGTAGGCAACAACGGCTGCGCCCTCGATATGCTCGTAAGCACCCAGCTCCATCTTCTCACCGGTAACACCGATCTGAGCAACGATAGAATCCTTCACGGTACCGTCCTCAGTGGGAAGAGCCAAGACTGCCTCCATATCAGCAGGCTTGTTGGCCATAACCAGATCCATAATCTTATTAGCCAGAGCCACGAAACGCTCGTTGGTAGCAACGAAGTCGGTCTCACACTTCAGGGCGATGATAGCGGCGAAGTTGCCTTCGGTACGTGCAATGACGGTACCCTCCGAAGCCTCACGGGCTTCACGCTTGGCGGCAACAGCCTGACCCTTCTTGCGGATCTCCTTCACAGCCTCCTCCATGTTGCCGTTGGCAACCTCGAGAGCCTTCTTGCAATCCTGCATGCCGGCACCGGTGATTTCGCGGAGTTCCTTGATTTGAGCAATTGAAACTGCCATAATTTCTTTTTTGTTTTTAGGAATTAAAAAATCAAATTAAGCCTCCTCTTCTTCGGTGGCCTCCTCGGCTACAGGAGCCTTCTTGCCACCCTTGCCCGATGCCTCGGCAGCTTCCTGGTCGGCCTTCTCTACCTTGCGCTCCTCGATACCCTCGGCGATAGCGTCGCAAAGAGTGTTCACAACGATTGCAATTGACTTCGTAGCGTCATCGTTGGCGGGGATCACATAATCCACACCCTTGGGGTTGGAGTTGGTATCAACCATTGCAAATACGGGGATGCCCAGACGGACAGCCTCAGCTACTGCAATGTGCTCCTTCATGACATCCACCACGAAGATGGCAGATGGCAGACGGGTAAGGTCAGCTATAGAACCGAGGTTCTTCTCAAGCTTTTCACGCTGGCGGCTGACCTGCAGACGCTCGCGCTTTGAAAGGTTATCGTAAGTGCCGTCCTTGGTGAGCTTGTCGATGGTAGCCATCTTCTTCACAGCCTTGCGGATGGTAGCGAAGTTGGTAAGCATACCGCCTGGCCAGCGCTCGATAACGTAAGGCATGCCAACTGCCTGTGCCTTCTCGGCAATGATCTCTTTGGCCTGCTTTTTGGTTGCGACGAAAAGCACCTTCTTGCCGCTCTTGGCCAGTGCCTTGAGCTGCTCAGCTGCCTCGTCGATTTTAGCAACTGTTTTATTAAGGTCTATAATATGGATGCCGTTACGCTCCATGAAGATGTAAGGAGCCATTGCTGGGTTCCACTTGCTCTTGAGGTGTCCGAAGTGAACGCCGGCCTCCAAAAGTTGATCAAAGTTTGTACGTGACATAATGTCGAAAATTGTTTTATTTGTTTACATTCTTGTTGTTCAATCCGTCGGTAGTCGTCATCAGGACGGGTCCAACTGGATTTAGATACTAAACGCGTTATTTAAATAGATGTACGCACGTACTTATTTAAACTACGCTTTGCGCTAACCAAAGATTAACGCTTGCTGAACTGGAAGCGACGGCGAGCCTTGG
>JAFZTS010000068.1 GCA_017618715.1 Bacteroidales bacterium | reverse complement strand
GGTTGTTCTCGCAACCAAGGCCGACAACGAGGATGGCACCAGCATTGGGATGATGCACCATGTCGCGTAGGATCTTCTTGGTGTTCTCGTGGTCTTCGCTCAGCTGTGAACAGCCGTAGTTGTGTGGGAAGTTGAAGATGCCGTCAATGCCCTCAATCTTGTCGCCGCCAAATGCTGCACGTGTTTTCTCGACAATCTGCTTGATGATACCGTTTACGCAGCCGACGGTAGGGATGACCCACACCTCGTTGCGAATGCCCACCTGTCCGTCGGGGCGCATATAGCCTTCAAAGGTCAGTTGAGGGCCGGATGGCTCCGGACGCTTCATGCCCTTGATTCGGATGTTACTGTAGTCAAGCGTGCCGGCAAGGTTGGTCTTGATGTCATCGTGGTCGAGATATGAACCCTGCTTGATGGCATGACGAGCATGACCGATGGGGAATCCATACTTGATGATGTTCTCGCCTTCGGCAAAATCCTTGAGCGCACACTTGTGTCCTGCCGGTATGTCGGTGATAAGGGTGATCTGCTGACCGTCCACATTGACAACCGCACCTTTCTTCAAAGGCTGCAGCGCAACGAACACGTTGTCGGCAGGGTTGATTTTCAGAAATTGTTTCACAATAGTTTGCTTTTTAGAAATTAAAGGATACCCTTCACGGTTTCGAGCATACCCTTCTCCTGGATTTGGTTCAGGAAGTCAGTCACCATATCGGTCATGCCGGGAATCTCATTGAGGTTGCCCTGCTCTTTCCAGATGAGGTCAACAGCGCCGAGTACACCTTCGGCCACCTTGCGGGTGTCGCCAGTAGCCCAAAGGCTGGTGAGCAGATCCATGATGTCCTGAGCATCGTTGGGCTGGATAGGAGCTCCATCGGCACGCACACCACCCTTGTAGTAGGTGATGATGGCAGCGAGACCGAGCACAAGGCCCTTGGGAAGTTCGCCCTTGCGTTCGAGATAAATCTTCACGCCGGGGAGGTCACGTGTCTGGTACTTGGGGAACGAATTGAGCATGATGCTGGTCACCTGATGGTCAACGTATGGATTGTCGAAACGCTCGAGCACGTCACCGGCGAACTGCTCCAATTCGGCCATCGGCAGGTTGAGTGTCTGCATGAGCTCGTCGAACTGCACCTTGTGGATATACTTGCTGATGACAGGATGGTGGCAGGCGTCACGTACGATATTGACTCCGCTGAGGTAAGCGACAGGGGAGAGGACGGTGTGAGGACCATTGAGGAGGGTAACCTTTCTCTCATGATATGGAGCCTCGCTCTCGGCAATGAGTACGTGGAGGCCAGCCTTCTCAGCAGGGAACTCTTTGCGCAGGGCTGCACATGTCATGTTGGTAGGACGCTCGATGACCCAAAGGTGGAAGATCTCGGCCTGGATCATCAAGTTGTCGGCATAACCGGCACGCTTCTGCAGGCGGGCGATGTCCTTGCGGGGGAAACCGGGCACGATGCGGTCAACGAGGGTAGCGCAGACGTAGCAGTACTTGTTGAACCATTTCTTGAAGCCTTCGTAATCCTTGCCGAAGTCATCCTTCCAGAGTTCGATGTACTTCTGGATACAATCCTTGAGGTGATGGCCATTAAGGAAGATAAGTTCGCATGGCATGATGATGAGACCCTTCTTGGGGCTGCCCTTGAAAGTCTTGTAGCGACGGAAGAGGAGTTGTGTGAGCTTACCAGGGTAAGAGGAGGCGGGAGCATCGGAGAACTTACAGTTGGGGTCGAAGGCGATGCCGGCTTCCGTAGTGTTGGAGATGACGAAGCGGATGTCTGGCTGGTCAGCAAGAGCCATGAAGGCAGCATTCTGGCTGTAAGGATTGAGGGCACGGCTGATTACATCCACACGGTCGAGGGTATCAACGGGCTCGCCGTTCTGACGACCCTGCAGGTTGACGTGATAGAGGCAATCCTGACCATTAAGCCACTCCACCATGCCGCGTTCGATAGGCTGGACAACAACAACAGAGGCGTTGAAGTCGGTCTTCTTGTTCATATTCCAGATGATCCAATCGACGAATGCGCGGAGGAAGTTACCTTCACCAAACTGGATAATTTTCTCGGGGGCTACGCTCTTGGGCGCGGTTTGCTTGTTTAAAGCTTTCATGTTGTTTGTTGAATAATTTTTAAAGTTAGTTATATAGGATTTCTATGTATGTTGATGCAAAATAGCGCAATTTTCGTACTAATAATCTTTAAAAGTGTCTGCAAATATACTAATTTTATTTTTTATTCAAAAAAAAAACCTGAAAATTTTGCTTTAATACCAAAAAATACGTATCTTCGCACCATGAAATTAGCAAAAACACCACTATTTTTGCAGGATTCCAATCCACAAAACCTAAGTGCACGACTATTGTACGCTAAGTATAGTAAACAGTAGAAAGAACCCCATTTATCAGGTTTTATCTTATACAAACACAATAAACTTTATATTCACAATGAAAGCATTCCTGGATGAGAACTTCCTGCTGCAGACCGAAACTGCACAGAAACTTTATCATGAGCATGCGGCTAAAATGCCCATCATCGATTATCACTGCCACCTTATTCCTCAGATGGTAGCAGAAAACAAGCGTTTTGAATCCATCGCACAGATCTGGCTCATGGGCGATCACTACAAGTGGCGTGCCATGCGCAGCAATGGTGTGGATGAGCGCTTCTGCACCGGCAAGGATACCACCGACTGGGAGAAGTTTGAGAAGTGGGCAGAGACGGTTCCTTATACGTTCCGTAATCCTCTCTATCACTGGACACACCTTGAGCTTAAGACCGCTTTCGGTATCACCGAAACCCTGAATCCCACCAATGCACGCGCTATCTATGACAAGTGCAACGACCTTATTGCCAACGATCCGAAGTTCACTCCACGTGGACTTATGAAGCATTACAATGTGAAGGTTGTTTGCACGACTGACGATCCTGCCGATTCCTTGGAGTGGCACAAGATTGTTGCTGCCGATCCTACTGCCGAAACACGCATGTTGCCAACTTGGCGTCCCGATGCAGGAATGAATATCGAGGCTGCCACCTGGAAGGCATATATCGAGAAGCTGGAGAAGGTGAGTGGTGTCGAAATCAAGAAGTTTGCCGACCTTGTAAATGCTCTGCAGAAGCGTCATGACTTCTTCGCCGAGATGGGTTGCCGTCTGTCCGACCATGGCATTGAGGAGTTCTACGATGAGCCATATACCGATGCCGAGATTGATGCCATCCTCGACAAGGCTCTTGCTGGAAAGTGCCTTACCTTGGAGGAGACTCGCAAGTACAAGCATGCCTACCTCAAGACACAAGGCGAGATGGATTATGCTTCTGGTTGGGCTCAGCAGTATCACTACGGCGCTATCCGCAACAACAACAGCAAGATGTTTGCCAAGTTGGGTCCTGACACGGGCTTCGATTCGATCGGCGAATTTACTACAGCCAAGGCCATGAGCCACTTCCTCGACGAACTTGATGCTGAGGGCAAGCTGGCAAAGACAATCCTCTACAACCTCAATCCTTGTGCCAACGAGGTGATTGCCACTATGCTGGGCAACTTCCAGGACGGTTCTGTTCCCGGCAAGATCCAATTCGGTTCGGGTTGGTGGTTCCTCGATCAGAAGGATGGCATGGAGAAGCAGATGAACGCCCTTTCGGTTCTTGGTTTGCTCAGCCGCTTCGTCGGCATGCTCACCGACTCCCGTTCGTTCCTC
>JAFZTS010000067.1 GCA_017618715.1 Bacteroidales bacterium | reverse complement strand
GCCAGCACGAGGACGGTCATGTCGAAACGAACCTGATCGTTGCCTGCGCCTGTCGAGCCGTGTGCGATGGCATCGGCACCGATCTCCTTGGCGTAGCGAGCGATGGCGATGGCCTGGAAGATGCGCTCGGACGATACCGAGATGGGATAGCAATTGTTGCGAAGCACATTGCCGAAAACCATATACTTGAGTGACTTCTGATAGTACTCCTGTGTCACGTCGAGGGTGACATACTTCACAGCGCCGAGCTTGTAGGCGTTCTCTTCGTTGGTTTTCAGCTGTTCTTCGCTGAAACCGCCGGTGTTGGCGCATGCTGCATAGACCTCGTAACCCATCTCGCGGGTGAGGTACATCACGTTGTAACTGGTGTCAAGACCGCCGCTGAAGGCGACTACAACTTTCTTTTTTGCCATATTCTGAGGGGGGATTAAGGGGGCGGCCATGGATGGCCGCGACGGAGACATGAGGAGCGGCCATCCATGGCCGCGAGGGGGACTAAATCTTGTCGAGGTCTTCGAGGACCTCGTTGGGGTGCTCTTGGGGATCGTAGAGCATGGCGGTGCAGATGCATCGCTTGAAATCGGTGCGGGTGAGCACGTCGTAGTTGACGCACGTCTGACAACCGCGCCAGAAGGCGGGGTCATCGGTGAGCTGTTCGAAGGTCACGGGACGATAGCCCAACTCGTGATTGATCTTGAGGACAGCAGCTCCGGAGGTCAGGCCGAAGAGCTTGGCCTCGGGATAGAGCCGGCGGCTATAGTTGAACGAGAAGCGCTTGATGCGCTTGGCGAGACCCATGCCACGGTATTTGGGGCTGACGATGAGACCTGAGTTGACGATGTATTGTTTGTTGCTCCAGCTCTCGATGTAGCAGAAGCCCGCAAATTCGTTGTCGCAGAGAGCGATGATGGCTTTGCCTTCGATCATCTTCTGAGCCACATAGTCGGGCGAGCGACGGGCGATACCCGTACCACGTGCCTTGGACGACTCTTCGATGGTGGTAAGAATCTCATCGACGTAACGGATATGCTGTTTGCCGGCAACGCAAATCTTCACTTGAGGCTTTACGGGAGCCTCTTCGTTTTTAACTTCTTCCATTGAGTATTCGTGTACTACTAAATTGGTCTAATAAAATAATATTGATGTGTAATGAGCCTATAGGCTCTTCGGCAAAGCGGCGCAGAGGGCCTCGGCTACCTGATGGGTGGTGTAACCACTACGCGGGACGACCAAGATGGTGTCGTCGCCGGCGACCGTTCCCATAACCTCGGGAAGGGCACTCATGTCGATGTCGTAGGCGATGCTGCTGGCATAGCCCGGCTTGGTGCGCACCACGATCAGGACCTGGCTGCATTCGATGCTGACCACGCCTGCCACCGTCTTTGGCGGAATAAAATGCGGGGAAACCTTATTCTTGACAGAAGCCGCCACGTCGGGCATGACATACATGTAACCGCCCTCTCGGGTAGCGATCTTTGCGATCTGCATCTGCTTGAGGTCGCGGCTAAGCGTTGCCTGTGTGACCTCGAAGCCCCTCAGCTGAAGCTCCTTCAGCAATTCGTCTTGACTGCTGATGCTCTGGCCCTGGACGATGTCACGGATGACAGCAATTCTGTCCTTCTTATTCTTCATTGCCTTAAATATAAACCTGAAAATACAATCATTTTAGAAATTATGGGCGCAAAGATAGCACAATTCCGTATAAATACAAAGAAAAATCAGAAAAAAATGGTTATTTTTTCAAAAATAAGAGAAAATTGCTAATTTTTATTGTCAATTTATGCAAAAAGAGTCAATATCAAGCACGGCCTGCTCGATGATTCGCGGGAAATACTTGTATTCCAAAGCGTGGACCTTGGCGGCTACGGCGTGGGCATCGTCACCGGGTTCGACGGGACACTTGGTCTGGAAGATGATGTCGCCATTGTCGAAGAACTCGTTGACATAATGGATGGTGATACCACTCTCCTTGTCACCGCAGCGGATGACGTCCTCGTGGACGCGATCGCCATACATCCCCTTGCCGCAATGGAGCGGGATGAGTGCCGGATGGATGTTCACGATGGCACGGGGATAGGCATCGACGAGATACTTGGGCACAAGAACCAGATAACCAGCGAGCACGATGAAGTCGATATGATACTCCCGGAGCAAGGCCATGACGGCTTCCTCGTTGGCCATTTCCTTACGGGTGACGAGCTTGGAGGGGATTCCCAACCTTTGAGCACGCTCGAAAACGTAGGCATCGGCCTTGTTGCAGACGATGAGGGAAACCTGTGCCACTTCGCTCTCCTTGAAATAATTGGCGATATTCTCGGCATTCGAGCCTGAACCTGATGCAAAAATTGCAATATTTTTCATTTTGAGTTTACATTTTCGCACAAAACGTACAATTTTGTGCAATTTTTAATATTTTCTTCACATTTTTTTTCGCTACTCGGAATTATTTTTGTTTCTTTGCAGTGTGAAAAAGGCTTTTTTACGGGGACAAATGTAACCATTTTTCACCGAATTGCCAAAAAAAAGTGCTCTTTTCGCTATTTTTGGAGCGCAGAGAAACGTATTTGACAATACCGAACAACATTATTAACATTAAAATTCATAAAATTATGTCAGAAATCGAAAGCAAAGTTAAAGAGATTATCGTTGAGAAGCTTGGTGTTGAAGAGTCTGAGGTTACTATGGACGCCTCTTTCACCAATGATCTTGGTGCTGATTCACTTGATACCGTTGAGCTCATTATGGAGTTCGAGAAGGAGTTTGGTATTACCATTCCCGATGATCAGGCTGAGAAGATCGCCACTGTTGGTGACGCTGTTGCTTACATCGAGGCTAACAAGTAATCTACATTTCTATCTTTTTTAATGGAATTAAAGAGAGTAGTAGTAACGGGACTGGGTGCCGTTACTCCACTTGGCAAGTCGGTTGCTGAAACCTGGGCCAACCTTCTCGAAGGCAAGAGTGGATGTGCACCTATCACCCTGTTCGACGCCTCTAAGTTCAAGACCCAGTTTGCCTGCGAGGTCAAGGATTTCGACCCCCTGCTCTATTTTGAGAAGAAGGAGGTTCGCAAGGTTGACCGCTACACCCAGTTTGCATTTGCGGCTGCGGACGAGGCCATCAAGGACTGTGGCATAGACCTCGAGACCGAGGACAAGAACCGCATAGGCGTCATCTACAGCTCAGGCATTGGCGGCATCAAGACCTTCCACGAGGAGACGATGGGCTACGACCCGGAAGTCGGTCCCCGATACAATCCGTTCTTCATCCCCAAGATGATTTCGGACATTGCAGCCGGTCAGCTCTCCATCCACTATGGGTTCCACGGCCCGAACTACGGCACCGTGAGCGCTTGCGCATCATCGACGCACGGCCTTATTGACGCATTCAACCTGTTGCGTCTGGGCAAAGCCAACATCATGGTTGTCGGTGGCGCAGAGGCTGCTGTAGCCGAGCCGGGTGTGGGTGGCTTCAACGCCATGAAGGCGCTCTCGACGCGCAACGAAGATCCGGAGCATGCCAGCCGTCCATTCTCGGCCAGCCGCGACGGCTTCGTGATTGGCGAAGGCTCGGGTTGCCTCGTCCTTGAGGAACTGGAGCATGCCAAGGCACGTGGTGCGAGGATCTATGCCGAGCTCGTTGGCGGTGGCATGTCGGCCGATGCTTATCATCTTACAGCCACTCATCCCGAGGGACTGGGTGCCAAGCTCGTGATGGAGGCCGCTCTTGACGATGCCGGCCTCAAGCCCGAGGACATCGACTACATCAACGTGCACGGCACATCCACACCCGTGGGCGACCGCTCGGAGGCCAAGGCCATCCAGCAGGTGTTCGGCGATTGGGCCTACAAGCTCAACATCAGCAGCACCAAGTCGATGACAGGCCACCTTCTCGGTGCAGCAGGTGCTGTAGAGGCGCTGATTTGCGTCAAGGCTGTAGAATGTGATATCGTTCCTCCGACCATCAACCATGACGAGGAGGATAAGGACCCCGAGATCGATTACAATCTGAACTTCACCTTCAACAAGGCCCAGAAGCGTCAGGTTCGTGCCGCTCTTTCGAACACCTTCGGTTTCGGAGGTCACAACGGCTCCATCATCGTCAAGAAATACTCTGAGTAATATATTATATGAGATATTACCAAAATGTAAGCGACCTGGGGGACCTCCAGGTCGCTTTGCGTGAAGCCCTTGAAGTAAAGGCTCACCGCTATGACTATCAGCATCTGGGCAAGAACAAGACCTGCCTGCTGATCTTCTTCAACAACTCGCTTCGCACACGTCTTTCGACCCAGAAGGCTGCACAGAACCTCGGCATGAACACCATCGTGCTCGACGTGAATGCTGGTGCCTGGAAGCTCGAGACCCAGCGCGGCGTCGTGATGGACGGCGACAAGGCCGAGCACCTGCTGGAAGCCATTCCGGTGATGGGCTGCTATGCCGACATCATCGGCGTGCGTTCGTTCGCTCGCTTCGAATCGAAGAAGGACGACTATGAGGAGATGATCCTCTCGCAGTTCATCAAGTATTCGGGACGTCCTGTCTTCTCAATGGAGTGCGCTACGGGTCACCCGTTGCAGGCCTTTGCCGACATCATCACCATCGAGGAGCATAAGGAACAGGCTCGACCGAAGGTAGTCATGACCTGGGCTCCCCATCCCGGACGTTTGCCTCAGGCTGTGCCCAATTCGTTCGCACAGTTTGCCATAGCTGCGGGCTACGAGGTTGTTGTGACCCATCCCCACGGCTACGAACTCGACCCACGCTTCACCGCTGGTGCCACCATCGAATATGACCAGATGAAGGCCTTCGAAGGTGCAGACTTCGTCTATGCCAAGAACTGGGCCGCATACGCCGACCCCTACTACGGACAGAACCTCGAGAAGGTGGCCATCGCTGGCGGCAAGAAAGGTCCGAAGGGCTTCCCTGCTTTGGAATTGCCCGAACTGGGACTCTACGAGGAGGACTGGCGCAGCTGGACCGTGGGTGAACGACAGATGGCAGTGACCCGAGATGCTCACTTCATGCACTGCCTGCCCGTGCGTCGCAACATGATTGTCACCGACGACGTGATCGAAGGTCCCCGCTCCCTCGTCATCCCCGAGGCTGCCACCCGTGAGATCTCGGCCGAGACCGTCATCAAGCGCATCCTTGAGACGGAGTGCTAAACGCTTGGCTTTAGAATCAGAGAAGCACGACATTACAGGATGCCGCGCTTTTCTTTTTGGGTTATCAAAAATCACCCCGTCTGCGATTGATGCGGACGGGGTGATGATTATTTAGTCATCAGGGTTAGTTGCTGGGTTTGACCCAGATCTTGATCGAAGAAACATTTTCACCTCCAGAGTTAATCTTCAACTGGTTAGAACAAGAGGGAATCTCCACAAAAGCAGTTGTGGGTTGACCAGCCCAATCCAGATACACAGTATTGTTGTTGTCATATGTAAATGATGGGTTTGCAGTATATGTAATCTCAAGACAACATCTTCCATAACTGCTTAATCCCTCCACATTCGCAAGCAAATCATAGCCGCTATTGAGAGGTGCCTCAGTTGTCGCCTCAATTGTCGCCAGGTTATGTGTGTAATATGAAGTGAGACTCTCGAAATGGGCAACAAATTTTATTTCATTGTTGTCATTTGCAAGATAGGAATATTGCTCAGGATAGAGAACAAACGTGGCGTTGTTAAACACCCAGTTGCCTTCTTCATCTGTCCATTCTACAAACCTATATCCAGTGTTGGGAGTTGCAACAAGACGAACCACGGCACCCTCATAATACGTTCCGCCGCCAGAAACCGATCCATGCGAAGCATCATCGACTTGAGTTATCACAGTATATCTATCTGCCACTTTGAAATGAGCTGTTATGGTGACATCTTCACCATCGACATCCACTTCTATTTCATTCCAATCGTCATATGGATCGTCATTCCAATAGTCAAAAATATAACCTTCATTGGCAACGGCAAAGAAACTATGCAGTCCTGGTGGCACATCTCCACCATTGAAAGTATGATTGTGATCATCTACAAGATAACCATAATTACTTTCTGGTTCGATTACGACATTTACACGGCTCGGACCTTTATCTTTGAAGAAGGCCTTGTAGTGCTTGTTTGCTTGAATATTTTCGATGGTAATAATGGCATCTCTCGACACTTCCTTTTCATGAGGAGCACCAGTAGCGTCCACATCCTCCCACTTTTCAAATTCCATATATTTGCGAGGAACAGCCTGAATCACTACATCTGCACCGGCGTGGTAGTAACCTGTGCCAAGTACATATCCCTTATCATTCTGCTCAACATCGAGCGTAACGGTCTTGGCATATGGTCCCCATACAGCCTCCTGATTAGCATAATTTCCTTCCAAGATAGCCTTCATCTTCTCTGCGGAATAGGCTGTGGGATCGTCATCTTGGTCTACAGTCTCGTAAATATAAGGGGCCTGAGCCTGGAAAGTGGTAGAATAGGTGGTAAAACCGTTGTTATCGGTCATGTATGATCCATCAGGATTCACATGATTCGGGTATGAGCGCACTTCAGTGTACTGAGAGTTGAGCGGATCATCAAACGTGTTATTCCAGAGGTCCTTCCAGGGTTGGATAGTACCTACATTTCCGTCTTCGCTAAACGAAACAGAATTGGGACTGCCGTTTGCATCGGCATAAAGCACAGTGAAGTCGCCCGATGTTTTCGAACGCTCTGTGATGAAAGCATCATCTTCGTTGGTGATTGTTCCAGCTATCCATGCTGCGAAATTCGGGTGTCCGGCAGGCTGTTTGTTCTCAATGCCTTCGATGTTCTTGAACTCCTTCATCCAATAGGTATCACATGGACATGCGAATTTCTGAGGAGCCTGACCTTTTACGGCTGTTAAAACATAATTGTCAGCAGTAGCTGGGTCATCCATATCGGCACGGGTCACATAGATAGGAATCTGATTGGGATCGAATGACAGGACAAGCCTGTCTTTTCCATTTATATTAATTGTTTGTGATGTAATTTCGTATGAATCGTCAAGCGGCAGGTGGAACACAACAGCGGGACGATTCACGCCACCTGCGGCATCCACATTGACGGGAACAGTGGAATCAACGCCGAAGAGGAAGTGAGCCTCGTGCGCCTGGTCCTTTTGTCCAATATAGATGGGAAGAGTACCACCAGCTGCCTGCAGGGTAATCTGTGCATAATAGCCTGACTGTCCATTGCCATATTCTCCATTATAAACAGTAACGTCGAACACTAGGTCGTTGAAGTCCCAGTCATACGTATTTCCAAGGTCCTCACACATGATGCGACGGGTGTAGGAGTCAACGATATGCTTGCCACTTGAAAGCTTGATAATCCAGTCGTTGTAGTATCCATCAGGCTTAACAAGACCATAATTATCCGCCTGATATCCTTGGTCGTTCTTCTTCTGATGCCAATAGTCGAAAGCAAGATAATAGTTGCCATTGATATATTGGATTGTCCAGTTGTTATGATCGGGCAAGGTACCACCAGAGCTTTCTTTATAGAACCAATCCTCGCTAGACACATCGAATGCATACATGACCTGTTCCAACATACCGCCAGCACTGTTGAAGTCGTTGACATGCTCGTAATCGCCCGATACTTGATCGACACCATGCATCAATGCATCTGCTTCATTCTTAATCGGGTGGTCATAAGGAGAATAAGCTGGTATCTTGTCAATGTCCAGAATGTGCATGTTGTCCATGCCCCATCGACCTAAAGCACCGCCATAGTGAGATCCTGCAGGGTCACCAGTCTCATTAGAATGCTCGGGCTGGCCCCATACGTTCTCAACGAAGAACTCCGACCACCTGACCTCAAGGGTCTGTGGCCACTGATGGGTCGAAAACCACCAATAGACGTAAGCACGTTCGTAATTGCTGATGTCACCAGCTGCCCAGCCCCAAACAGGATTCTTAGGATCTGTTAGACCACCAGGCACCTCATAATGATAAACGGACTCCCACTCGTTGGAGTTGGTGTTCATTCCTCGGGTAATGTCCAAACCTTCTCCACAGATGGGCATGGGGTTGAAGCCCCAGTTCTGTTCGGGGTCAATCACGGGAAATTCGGCGTTGAAAGCCTTCTCATAGTTAAAGGAAGTGGCCTTTTGCTTGATTAGGTCATCCTCAGGCGAATAGTCCTGGCACGCAGCAAGGACTGCACCACCAAGCAAGGCGATGCCAAACAGTCTGAAAGTTTGCTTTTTCATTGAAATTTGATTAAAGTAAAATAATGAATGATATATGTTTTGTATGTATTATCTTTGCGTTGATCCCGTGATAAATGGTAACGTGGGGCTCGCCGAAGGCAATAAACGGCTGCAAAGTTAGTTATTATATTTATATTATCCAATAGATAGAAGGAAAAAAGTGCTTTTTGTATCAAAAAAAGATGAAATGTTACAATTATACAATTAAAATGGTATCTTTTCCCTATAATACACTATAAAAACCTGCGGCTTGAACGTTCGTGTATCGATTGTTCAAGTCGCAGGTTATGATAGGGCAATCAAATTTTTACAACACTTTTATGCATAAAAATTTGGCAAACCGCGAAAATCTGCGTATCTTTGCACGCCGAAAACAGCGTCATCGGCTCATCGGCGGTTTATACCAGGTGACGGATCAGCTCCTCCCGGTCGCCGCAAAGCATGTCGATTACCGGGATTTCGATCATCGTGTAGGCTCCAGGCTGTTGCTTCATGGCGGCACGTGCCACGTTGACGAGCACCTGCGACGTCAGTGCGGGATTGTTGATCTTCATGTTGAACTCGAACAACTGATTGTGAGTCTTGCCTGACACGCCCTTGCGTGTGAGGTTCACACCATGGCCCACATCGTTGAGGTCATCGACACTGGCGACCTGCTGAACGTGCGTCTCGTCGTTCACGAAGTAGGGATCGGCCTTGATGGCAGCTTCGACGGTTTTGAAGTCTGCACCGTCCTCAAGCTCGACATAGACCATGCGACGATGAATGCCCGTACCCAACGGAATGGTCATCGACAACGCATCCTTCACACCGTCAATGGCACGCACGGCTACCGAGTGACCCATCGAACGACCAGGGCCGAAGTTGGTATAGCTGACACCCTTGGGAGCAAGGCTTTCCATAAGCGAACGAACGATGGAGTCAGAGCCCGGATCCCAACCTGCCGAGATGATGCTCACAGCGTTGTTAGCCTTCGCTATGGCATCGAGCGAACGACGCAGGTCAACGATCTTGGTATGAATGTCGAACGAATCGACCGTATTGATGCCAAGGGCAAGGCATTGCTTGGCATACTCCTCCACCTTACGGGTGGGAGTGGCAAGGATGGCCACATCAACATCATTCAGCTCCTGGATGTTCTTCACCGCAGGATAGTCTGCCAGTTCGGCGGGTTTGTTCTCAGCACCTGCACGGCGCACTACGCCCGCGCATTCAAAGTCGGGAGCTGCCTCGATGGCTTCGAGCGCATACTTGCCGATGTTACCATAACCAACGATGGCTGCACGAATCTTCTTCATTTTATTTTGAGGGTTTGAGGTTTTTGGGGTTTATGGTTACCGGAAAATCCGCGCAAAGATAACGCTTTTGTAAGAAAACCGCAAATTTTTTGACATAATTTAAGCAATTTACATAAAACATATACATTTTGTAAACCAAAAATATCGAAAAGAGATATGAAAAGGATCAAGACAGTAAGTGAAAAGCTCACTTCGTGGCGCTGGTGGCTCGAGTGGGCGGGCATCTTTATCGGTGATGCCATCATGGCCGCAGGTTTCGTCTTCTTCATCAATCCATACAACATCATCCCGGGCGGTGTCTATGGTGCCAGCATCGTGCTCCATAACCTCTTCCCCTCCATTCAGGTGGGTACTTTCGGCTATTGCTTCGACATCCCGTTGCTCATCACCAGCGTGCTTCTGCTCGGTGCCAAACTCGGTAGTCGCACCATCGTGGCAGCATTGGTGACACCACTCGTCATGAACACGATGTCAACCCTCGCCTACCCCTCGCAGGCTGCGCTCGAAGTCCTGGATCCCGCACTCCTATGCGGTGGTCGTCTTGACATGTCGAACCACCTGCTTCTCGCTACCCTAATGGGAGCCGTCGTGATTGGTATCGGCTGCGGTATAGTGGTGATGAGCAAGGCCACGACAGGCGGATCGGACATTGTGGCGATGATTATTCAGAAATATCTGAAGATACCGTTCTCCAACGGCTTGCTCATTGTCGATGGCCTGGTGGTGCTCTTCGGCCTTGTGGTTATCGGCTTCGGTGTCGGCAGCGACGAGCCCGTAGGCAAGGAGAGCTGCCTGCTCTCGTTCTATTCGCTCATCGCCATCTACGTATCGTCGCGCGTCATTGCTCGTGTCATCGCCGGCAACAAGGACGACAAACTGCTCTTCATCGTCAGCGAGAAGCCGATACCAGAGCTGCGCAATTACATCCTCAAGGACCTTGAGCGCTCGGCTACGCGCATCCGCAGCAAGGGTCTCTATTCCGATGGCGACAAGGAGATGCTCTTCCTCGTTATCCACAACAAGGAAGTGCCTGGCGTGAAAGAAGCCATCCGCGAAGCCGATCCCCGTGCCTTCGTCGTCGTTACCGATGCCTACGACACCTATGGTGAGGGCTGGAAGCAGCTGCCAAAGAGCGGTGAATTAATGCCAGAGTAAAAGATGCACAACCACTGACTATGACAAGGTCATTGGCAAAGAAGAAATAATCGATATAAATAATTAAAAAGCTATGGCCCTCTGAATCCCCTTGTTTAGGAAGATTCAGAGGGCCATAGCTTACTGATTGAATGAAATCCTAATCAATTTCCTCGTCGGGTTCGAAGCCTCCCATTTCGCGGATGGCATTCTTGAGCATGGTGTGCTGCTGGTAGAGGTGATTTACGGCCTCCTCACCACGTGTGTAGTCATGCATGGGTGACTTGAGGAAGAACGAGAGGAAACGCTGGGTGCCGAAGCGGCCTGCACGTGCTGCAAGGTCGATGAGCAGACAGAGGTCGAGGCAGACGGGTGCAGCCAGGATGCTGTCGCGGCAGAGGAAGTTGATCTTGATCTGCATCGGGTAGTTCATCCAGCCACGGATGTCGATATTGTCCCACGACTCCTTGTTATCGTTGCGCGGAGGATAGTAGTTGATACGCACCTTGTGGTAGTAGTCGCTGTAGAGATCGGGCTGCTCGTCGGCTTTGAGGATGGTTTCGAGTGTGGAGAGCTTGCTGACTTCCTTGGTGCGGAAGTTTTCGGGCACGTCGAGCACCAGACCGTCACGGTTGCCGAGGATGTTGGTCGAGAACCAGCCTTCGAGACCGAGGCAGCGAGTGCCGATGATTGGAGCAAAGCCACTCTTAACCAGTGTCTGTCCCGTCTTGAAGTCCTTGCCGGCAATTGGCATCTTCGTCTTTTCGGCCAGTTCCCACATGGCAGGAATATCGACTGTGGTGTTTGGTGCGCCCATCACAAACGGACAGCCTTCGATGAGGGCAGCATAGGCGTAGCACATCGAAGGTGCGATGTGTTCGCGGTCATCGGCCTGCATGGCTTGTTCGAGATCCTGCAGACGATAGTGGACATCCTTGTTGACAGGCACATAGATTTCGGTTGAGGCGGCCCAAAGCACCACAACGCGGTCGCAGTTTTGCTCCTTGCGGAAGCGGCGGATGTCGTCGCGCAACATCTCGACCATTTGCCAACGGTTCTTGCAGGGCTTCACGTTGTCACCGTCGAGACGCTTCGCATAGTTCTTGTCGAAGGCGGCTGGCATCGGCACGATCTTTTCGAGTTCATCGCGCACAGGCTCGATGTCTTCGCGTTTCAGCACTTCGGCATAGACGGCACTCTGATAGGCGTTCTGCGGATATACATCCCAACAGCCGAAGACAATGTCGTTGAGGTTGGCAAGGGATACGATGTCGCCATAATGCAGATAGCGCTTGTCGGCTCCACGCCCTACACGAACCTTGTCATACTGAGTCATCGAGCCGATGGGCTTAGCCAGCCCACGGCGTGCCATCAATACACCCGTCATAAAAGTTGTTGCTACTGCGCCGTTGCCGACGACTAAAATACCAAGTTTGCCCTCTGCGGGCTTAACAGTTAGTTTGTTCATAATAATATGTAATAAGAAGACTGACAATAGTCATATTGAAAAACAATTATTCAGAAATGGACCTTATTACAAGGACGCTTGCAAAGGTATATGGTTTTTCGATAACTTTTGCAAACTATACCTTCAAATCATGGGAAATGGGCATATTGTTACATATTTGTAGCCTTTTTGCTTGCTCCGCTTGATAATTTGGGAGGGTTGAGGGGCGGCCATGCACGGCCGCAACGGGGACGACGCGGGAGAGAGCGCGGCCAAAAACGGCCGCGACAAAGACACGGAGGGGGCACGAGGAAGGACGAGGGAATTAAAGACTGGTGACTTCGAAGATTGGCTGCTGACAACGGGAGTCCTCGAGTTTCCATGTGACGTGGATGGTCTTTGATTCGCCGGGCATCAGGGTAATGTAGTTGTCGCTGTAAATGACGGGGAGGATCTGCTCGCCGTCGGTACCTTTCAGATTCAGACGCAGGAAGACAGCAGGGGTCTTGCCTCGATTGCTCAACGTGACATCGGCCTGCTGCGTTTCGTGATCCTTGGTGAGGACTACACGCTGTTCGACCTTTGGCTTTGGCAGGGTGGACAAAGCACGATAGTTGCCCTCTTCGCTTGAAAGGATGTAGAGATTCTCGGAGAGGACCTCGGCACCTTCTTGGAGCTGAAGGCGGAGGAAGGAGACGGTTTTGGGTTGTGAGTCTTGAGTCTTGAGTTGTGAGCGATGAGCGATGGGCAGGGTTGTGTCCTCAAAGCTGTTGATGCGGAGCTTCTGCTGGCTGATTCGCTTGCCCTTGAGATCGTAGAGGGAGACGATGGCGGTGAGGTTGGAGCGAGAGCCTGCGGAATGGTTGACTACCTCGATGCTGTCGGTAAGGGCGTTGTACTGGATGTGAAGAGGCTCACAGGCCTTCTTGCAGCCGAAGTAGGCGGCAGTAGGGTCGAAATAATAGTCGTAGGTCTGCCAAACCATCGAGGGCCAACAGGGATGGCTCATCCAAAGCAGCAGACCGGCACGGCTGCGGCTTGTCGATTCGAACATGCCACGATAACCATTGTAGTTGATGAGTTGTGCCCACCGGGTGAACTCCTCGGCATCGCGAGCCTGGCCAAAACCTGTTTCGACAAACTTATTGAAGATGGCGGCACGCTGCGCTCCCTGCAACGTGTAGTCGTGCTGTCCCCATTCGACATTCTGCGGCCAAAGGGAAGCGGGACTGAGCGTGCGACGCAGACTCTCGATGTTCATCACATTGGGCATGCCACGTTCGGAATGTATCTTGCCGCTCTGACGCGTGAAGTATTCGGGCATCGTCAAAGCCCAATAAGGGCCACCACCACTGACGCCTTCGGACGAGGAGTGCGAGATGTATTCCATACCCGGGGTGAGGGTGTGAACATACTCGCGCAATTTGCGGTCGATGGCTTCGGGCGGGAAACCTTCGTTGCGCCCGCAATAGAGACCGATGCTGGCGTGGCTACGCATACGGCGCACGTAATCCTCGGCATTACGGAGGAACATCACATCGTCGTAGGGATCGGGACCGTCGGCAGGATTGGCGAGCCAGAAGTCCTGCCAGATCATGATGCCATGACGGTCGCATGCCTCGTAGAACGCTTCGTCACCCACCTGGCCTACCCAGTTGCGGATCATCGTGAAGTTCATGTCGCGATGATAGCCCACGGCGATGTCGTATTCGCGGGAGCGGTAGAGCAGGTTGTGTTCGTCGAAGCCCCAGTTGCCGCCCAGCGGGATGAAACGACGGCCATTGATGAAGATCTGCAGGCTATCGCGCAGTCCAGTATAGTGCATCTCGCGCAATCCAGCCTTGTAGTCGATCGAAGAGGATTGCCCGTCTTTGGGTGTAAAGGTGAAACCAGCATCGTAGAGATAAGGCTCGCCATAGCCATTTGGCCACCAAAGGTGGAAGTCATCACCCACGAGCTGCGGGAATTGAGAAGGCTGGAAACGGACCTCAAATTCGGTCTGGGCAGGCAGGGTGATATCCTGTTCGAAACGCACATCGCCGATATAACCGCTGAGTACGCCTGAGACGAGACGATCGTCGTTGTTTTGAACGAATACCGAAGGCGTGATGCTGACAGTTTGACCATCGGGCGACAATTGGGTCTGCACATAGGGGTCGCTCACCGTGACCATGCCTGTGGTGGTGATATAAACCTCGTTCCAGATACCTGCCTCACGACCACGGACAGTGGTAATCCAGTCCCAGCCTACCGAAGCGTGGAAGGTTGGATTGTCGGCACCGAGGAGACCACCATTGAACTGCGTGCTATTGGCATCCTTCTCCTTGATGGCGGCGAAGTGGTCGTTGCAGATGATCTCGACCGCAAGATTGTTGTCCTCTTCACGAAGCAATCCAGTGACATTGAAGCGCCCACGCTGGAAGGCACCCTCGATGCTGCCCAAACGATGCCCATTGAGGAAAACGTTAGCCTTCCAGTTGATGCCGTCGAAATTGAGCCACTGCTGGGTGCCCAGCATCTCACGGGGCACAGCGAACTGATCAACGTACCAGAAGTTGGAACGGAAGAACGATTCGGAGATCTGATCGACATTGTCGGCATAGTTGGGATCGGGCACTGCATCCAGATTCACGTATGAAGCGAGTACTGTACCGGGGACGGTGGCGGGTAACCAATCGGAAAACAATTCCTCATCGATAGAAACATCAAGAGACGAAGATAGTTCCTCTCCGCTTGCCTTCACTTCCGAAGCTCGCTGCAACAACCAATTCCATCCACTCAGGTAATAACGGCCATCGCGAAGACCTGCCTCGCCATGGGGCATAATATCGAGCACCACGTCGGAAAGCACCTGCATCTCCCTCAAAGCATAGTAGCCAGCCGGACCCGCTTCGTTCATCGTGACACGCACATAGCGGGCCCAAAGGTCAGGACTGTTGAGGGTGATGGTCGAATGGCCCTGAAGGATATCGTTGGGCAAATCGGCCACACGTTGCCATGAAACGGCATCGTTGGAAATCTCGACGCCTCCACTCTTCGGCGCCTGATACCAATCGAAATGAATCTGACGGATGGGCAAAGGTTCACATATGTCAACGTAAAGCCACTGTTCGCCCCCTCCCTCGCTGATCCACATGCTGCTGAAAAACTTAGAAGGCAAGACATCGACAAGGGTGTGGTTGTCATCCATGAACTGCACCTCGTGAATATCCCAATGGGCGGCACCCGCCATCTCGAACAAAAGCCTGACGTGCTGCGTCTGGACGGGTAGTTGGAGAGCGATCAGTTCGTCGAGCTTACGGGCGGGCAGATAGTCCTGCGACTCCTGTTTGTTGGGATCGGAATGCAGCTTATATTGCAACGGAGCACCAGGCAAACCCGTCCCTACCCTTTCGCCTACGGTTTGCCACTTTTCGCCATCGTCAGAGGTCTGGATGCGAATGGCATAGCCCTGCTTGGCCACGCCTTCGTCGTAAGCCACCAAACCTTGCAACCTGACCTTGGCAGCCTCTACTCGACATGCACCGCTCCAATTGTACTGCAGCCAGGTGGTGTTTCCCATGAGGATGTTGCGCGAGAACGGTCCACCATCGATGGACCATTCGGCCTCACGACGTGGCAAGATGCCTGTAGGGGTGGTCACGGTGAGTAGCGAAGGATCATCTTGTCCGATGATGCCATCGGTGACGAGATGCGCTGTGTGGTTGTAGTCGCGCGACGAAGAGGCCCAAGCTGCACGATGCCGGGCGACGTTGGGAAAGAAGGTGGAGTCTTCGCTGGGATAAAAATAGGTATATGGGGCGAAATACTCATTGGGATCACCGGGGTATAGGCCGATGCCACGTGTCTGGGCCACTTCCTGCGACATCACGTGGTTTGATGAGAACATAAACACCATCGCCATTACCATGTGGGCGATGACCGAAGGAAATGCAATTTTAGTTTTCATGGTTGAACTGATGGAAAGTAAGAAAGGATTACTAATACTTGCGGAAATTATACTTGGAACGAAGCTCTGCCTTCTTATTGTCGGGCAACGTGGTGAAGTAAGACTTCCAACCAGGACAGTAATTGATGTGCCAACGCCAGAAACGACCCAACAACGAGTTGGGTTTTGCATCATAATGGGCGCGGAATTTACAGTTTTCGCAATTGTTAGCCATAATAATTGAGGGTTAAGAGGGGTTCGAGAGGGTTGCTTCCTTCGGTGCGCGCGAGCAAAGCTCGGAGCGAGGGGTTCAAAGGGTGACTGTTGCCTTGAGGATACGAATGTCGTCGATAGGGCGATCGTTGTCGTCGGTGGGACTGGACTGGATGGAATCGACCACATCAAGACCGGCGACGACCTGGCCGAAAACGGTGTAACTGCCATCGAGATGAGGTGTTCCCGGATGCTCACGATAGTAGGCACGGGCTACGGAGTCGAGATGATGGCGGCCATGCGTCCACACGAACATCGTGGAATCAATCTTATCGAGCAACGAGTCGTTGTAAGTTTTGCCCCAAACGATATAGAACTGTGCCGCCGAGCTGGCTTGCGTAGGGTTGACATCGTCGCTCGTACGGGCAGCGGCAAGCATGCCCCTACGGTGGAAGATAGCGGGATAGCGGAATTCGGCTTGCACCGTAGCGGTGTCGGACTCGTCTGCGATGAGTATATCGGGAGCGGCATGACGGCTGGTGCTATCGCCCGACTGGATCATGAAGTCGGCGATGACACGATGGAAGAGCAACGAGTCGTAATAGCCCGACTGGACATGCTGGAGGAAATTATCACGATGCAAAGGTGTCTCGTTGAAAAGTTGCACAGTGATGTTGCCCTTCGTGGTGACGAAGGTGACTTCATGTCGTACTTCTTCTGTTTTCTTTGTTCCGCAAGATGCGACGAGAAACACGACAACAGGTATAAGGAGCAATTTAAGTCCAGATATTTTCATACTATTATTTATCACTTTTGTTTTCACTTGTCAAAGTGGTCGCTTCTATATAACATCCTTGTTTTTGGGTCGCTTCGCTCAAAATCTGACAAAATTATTATAAAAATCTTATAATGGCTTCATCTATGCATCCATCTTGACAGATGGATTTTTGATAAGATTCTGAAAGATTTTGAGCGAAGCGACCACTCATGTTATTATTCGCTTTTGTTTTCGGCTTGTCGAAATGGACGCCGCAAATATACGGATTTTTTTCATAATAACCTTGTTTATTACTTAAATTTCTTATTTTTTTTGTCCTTGGAGGAACAATATATCAAAAAAAATAATATCTTTGCACCCGAAAACATCAAATGAAAGCTTAAGGCCAGACTCCCACGAAATGAAGATCAAAGGACTAACCACCAACCTGAGCAGCATCGCGGTGCTCATAGCAGCAGCATTGTTGCTGGAACTGACCACGGCCGTGCAATATCTCTCGACTCGAAACGGAATTACGCGTAAGCTGACCGAGATGGCGCAACACGACCTGAGCGAGACCAACCGCACGACGCTACTGAAACTCGATGTGGAAGAATTCACCACAAAAATGTTGCCCACCATCGAACGACTAACTGCTAACCATGATACCGACTCACTGCGTCTGTATATCGGCCAAATGTTGGACAAACAACATGAGATTGTAGGTTTCGACTACTGCCACGTTGTGGGCAATGACAGACAACGCAACGGCATCTACATCTACAAGGATGATGAGGGCAAATGTGCCGAACATAGCATAGACTTCGACTACACCCAACGTTCGTGGTACAGCGAGGGGCTCAAGGGGGACGGTTTCTGGAGCGAACCCTACATGAGCAACTACAAGGTGATACTGATGTGTACCTATTCGATGCCTGTGCGCAACGAGCAAGGGCAAACCGTAGCCGTGTTCGGAGCAGATGTGTCGATGCGTGACCTTTCGGCCCTTGCGGCACAGCTCTTCGACAACCAGCAACGTTCGCTACTGCCCATCATCCTGCTGCACGGACTCGGTCTCCTGCTGTTAGGCTTTATCATCATTCGCAGCGTCAGAAGCATCAGACGACTTCAGGTCGTTGGTGCAGAAAAGGAACGCATCGCCAACGAGTTGGCCATTGCCCATCGCATCCAACAGGCTATGCTGCCCAAGACATTCCCACCATTCCCTGACCGTAACGACGTGGATCTATATGGAGCGCTCACCCCTGCCCGCGAGGTAGGAGGTGACTTCTACGACTTCTTCCTGCGTGATGAGAAACTGTTCTTCTGTATTGGTGATGTCTCGGGCAAGGGAGTGCCTGCTGCGCTGGTCATGGCCATGGCAATTTCAGCCTTCCGCATGTTGTCGGAGCATGAGTCGGCTCCCGAACGCATCATTTCCCAAATGAACGACTCAATGGCTCGTGACAACGACTACAACATGTTCATCACCCTTTTCATCGGCGTGCTCGACCTCACGACAGGACAGTTGCGATACTCGAATGCCGGGCACAAGTCTCCGATGATTGACTCTCAACCGCTTCCCGTCACTCCCAACCTCCCTATCGGCACAATGCCAGACTTCCAGTATGCCCTGCAACAGACGACAATCAAAGCGGGTTCAACCATCTTCCTTTACACAGACGGTCTGACCGAAGCAGAAAACGACTCCAAGGAGCAGTTCGGTTCACAACGGATGCATACGATCATTGCCAGGACTTCGTCGGAAGGAGCTTCACCCGAAGCACTTATCGGACAAATGACCGAGGCTGTCCACGACTTCGTCGGTGAAACCGAACAAAGCGACGACTTGACAATGCTGGCGATTCGTTTTAAACTAAAACAGTGCGACAATGTCATGGAATTGGAGAGCGCCAAGCGACAGTATCATCTCACCCTACCCTGCGACGTCAAACAGACGACACGTCTGGCAGAATGGATCGAAGGCATTTGTGAAACGGCAGGCATCAGTCCCTCAACCACGATGCAGACCAACCTTGCCATCGAGGAAGCCGTAGTCAACGTGATGAAGTACGCTTATCCCAATGGTGCTGAAGGCGATGTGCAGATTGAAGCAGCGACCGACGACGAATGGCTGAAGTTCATCGTCACCGACACTGGTCTTCCCTTCGACCCGACAGCATTGGGTGACGTAGATACCTCATTGTCGGTCGAAGAGCGCAGTATAGGTGGCTTGGGCATCCACCTCATGCGAAAATTCATGGACAGCATCCACTATGAACGACTTGACGGACGCAATGTCCTTACCCTATGCAAACGTATTATTTAATATATAATGTATATGAAGACAACATTCAAGCAAGAAGACCAACACCTGGTGATGGCTTTCGAAGGACGTCTGGACACCGCAGCCTCTTCACAGGCCGAAGAAGACATGCGCGTGCTCTACGACTGCGAAGGTCGTGACATCATCCTCGACTGCACACATCTGGACTATATCTCCAGTAGTGGCCTGCGCCTCTTCCTCGGGCTGATAAAGAATGCACGTCCCAAAGGAAGCCACGTCTATCTGACAGGCATGAACGACAACCTGCGGCAAGTGTTCGACGAGACCGGTTTCACCGCCTTATTCGAAATCTTATGACCAAAGAAGAAATCGAGCGCCTACAGGCCGAGAATGCCTCACTGCGCAAAGAGGTGGAGCGACTGAAAGACGAAATGATCCGACTGGTGAGCCGTAACCTGGACCTCTCGGAACGAGTGGAGGAAGATGTGGAACTGCGCCGCCGTGCAGAAGTGGCCCGCGAACTGTTCAACGGCAATCTGGAACGCCAGCGCAACGCCGACCTTCAGGACGACGCCCAACTCATGGCTCTCATAGAACTTCGCGTCGAAGCCGATCGTCCGCATCTGAAGCCCGACTTCAACTCCACAGAGCTGGCCCACCTGCTTGGCATCAGTCAGGAACGTCTGACCCGCCTCTTCCGTCATCAGTCCATACACCGCACTGCTGATGCATACATCGACAACCTGCGTGTCCTGGCTGCACTGCGTATGCTTCGTGAGAAACCCCAATGGACCATCGCTGCTATTGCCGAGGAATGCGGTTTGGGCAACATCCGCACCCTGCAACGCCGTGTTCAGGAAGTAATTGGCATGACTCCTGCCGAATATCGACAGATGTTCGCACCGGACCAATAGTGTATATTTCGACTGTCAAAGCGACATATCCCGAAGGGCCTCTTCCGATATGTCGCTTATTTGTTGGCCTGTCGCCATATACATTGTAGAAAGAGGAAAAAATATTTGGAGGATCAAGAAAACAGTCCTACCTTTGCACCAGCAAAAACAAAAAAATAATAAACAAATAAACATTAAAATTATGAAAAAGATTATCTTTATCCTCCTCGCCCTCGTAACGATCATCTGCCTCCCTATCAAGGCCGACAATGACAGAGTGATTACCTTCGACCAACTGCCCCAAAAGGCACAGGCTTTGCTGAAGAAGAACTTCGAAAATAAAGTTCCGCTGGTTATCACCGCTGACTGGGACGACTACAAGGTGATGTATCAAAGTGGTGAAAAAGTAGAGTTTGACAAGAACGGTGAGTGGAAGGAAATCGAATGCAAAACCTCAATGGTTCCCGTTGAACTGATTCCCGAGCAAATCAAGGCCCATGTAAATGCCACCTTCCCAGGCACTACCATCATCAAACTCGACCGTGACCGTCGCGGCTATAGCGTCAAGCTGAACAACGGCATGGAGCCTGAATACAACAAGCAATTCCAACTGATTGGTCTCGATGATTAATAAGGTTACAACAATAAAAAGAACACCCAACCTCGAAAAGGTTGGGTGTTTTGTTGTCTGTCGTTTAAGCGGTTTGTTTATTTTGCCACTGGAGCCTTGCGGTCGCGGATGCGAGCTGCCTTACCCTGAAGGTTGCGGAGATAATAAAGCTTGGCGCGACGAACCTTGCCATACTTGTTGATCTCGATCTTCTCGATGAAGGGTGACTCAATGGGGAAAATACGCTCTACACCTACGCCGTCGGAAATCTTGCGTACGGTAAAACGCTTCTTGGTACCATGACCCGAAATGCGGATCACAACGCCTCGGTACTGCTGGATACGCTCCTTGTTACCCTCACGGATCTTGTAGGAAACAGTAATCGTATCACCGCTCTGGAATGCTGGAAGCTCCTTGCCAGTAGCAAATGCCTCTTCAGCAATCTTCATCAAATCTGCCATAATGACTGAATTTAATTAAGTGATTTATAATATTAACAATTAACGGACCATCAGGCGTAACTGGTAGCGTTCCCAGACATAGGCCTTGCATCCTGCTTCGCCCGGCATTCGTCGAAGAAGCCGCAAAACTGGCCGAAAGCGGGTGCGAAGATACTTCTTTTCTTCGAAACCAAAAAACTTTCCGACAACTTTCCCTGTATTTAGGGCAAAAATAATGTCGAAGTTGCGTGTTTTGCAACTTCGACATTAATTATTAGTCTATACTTTTTCAAGAATTAGAGAGCTGTAACGATCTCCTCGGTGTCGGTAGCGATCATGAGTTCCTCGTCGGTAGGAACAACAGCCACAGTGACCTTCGAGTCGGGAGCAGAGATGATAGCCTCTTCGGCACGCACGGTCTTGTTCTTCTCGACATCGATCTTGACACCCAGGAACTCCAAGCCTTCGAGAACACCTGCACGGAAGAGACGGTCGTTCTCGCCAACACCTCCCGTGAAAGCGATAGCGTCAACGCCTCCCATAGCGGCAGCGTAGGCTCCGATGTACTTCTTTACACGATAGTAGTAAACCTGGAGTGCACGCTTGGCATCCTCATCGCCATCGAGGGCCTTGAGAGTTGCATCGCGCATGTCGCTCGAGCCACAGAGACCAAGCATGCCGGATTTCTTGTTGAGGAACGTATCCATCTGAGCAGGAGTAAGTCCCTCCTTCTCCATGATAAAGGTGACAGCAGCAGCGTCGATATCTCCTGAGCGAGTGCCCATTACGAGACCCTCAAGAGGAGTGAGACCCATCGAGGTGTCAACGCACTTGCCATTAACGACAGCCGACATCGAAGCGCCGTTGCCGATGTGCGCGATAATGAGCTTGGAGTTGTTGGGATCGAGACCCAGATACTCGATGGTGCGCTTGCTGACGAAACGGTGAGAAGTGCCATGGAAACCATAACGACGTACGCTCCACTTCTTGTAGATTTTAAGCGGGATGGCATACAAGAAGGCCTTCTCGGGCATGGTCTGATGGAATGCGGTATCGAAGACAGCAACCTGTGGAACCTTTGGAAGAAGTTCCTTGACAGCCATGATACCCTTAAGGTTGGCGGGATTGTGGAGAGGGCCGAGGACTGCACACTCCTTGATGACGTCGATGACCTCATCGGTGATGAGACACGACTTGGTGACCTTCATACCACCATGGAGTACACGGTGACCTACAGCCTCGATCTCATCGGCCGATTTTAGCACGCCATACTTCGGATTGAGCAGGTGCTCCTTGAAGACGAATTCAACGGCAGCGGTGTGCTCAAGCATGAAGTTCTCGACGATGACCTTTGAATCATCGGGAGCTGTAAGTTTGAGGAACGAGTCGGGCAGACCGATCTTCTCGACACCACCCTGGGCAATGACTTTCTTGTTGTCGAATACCTTATACTTGAGGGAAGATGAACCGCAGTTCAGTACAAGAATTTTCATTATTTGTTTGTTAATTGATTATTATTAGTGATAATTATTTCGCAGCAGCACGCTCCTTGGCGCCGATGGCCTGATTGCAGGTCACAACGATGGTCTGATAGACCTCAGCGACATTGCAGCCGCGTGACAGGTCGTTGACAGGAGCAGCAATACCCTGGAGGATAGGACCTACAGCGGTGCCGCCGGTGAAACGCTGAACGAGCTTGTAGCAGATATTGCCTGCCTCAAGAGTTGGGAACACGAGCGTGTTGCAATGACCGGCCACAGTGCTGCCCTTGGCCTTGCTGGCACCCACGCTTGGAACGATAGCGGCATCGGCCTGGAGTTCGCCGTCGATCTGGAGATTTGGATCAAGTTCCTTGGCCACAGCGGTAGCCTCGACAACCTTGTCAACCATCTCGTGCTTGGCAGAACCCTTGGTCGAGAACGAAAGCATACCAACGACAGGTGTCTCGATACCAGCGATGTCGTGAGCAGTCTGAGCGGAGCAGACAGCAATCTGACCCAGCTGCTTGGCATCGGGATTGGGAGTAACGGCACAGTCGGCGAAGACCAGAATACCCTCCTTGCCGTATGCCTTGGCTGCTTCATTCTCCATGATCATGATGAATGCGCCCGATACACAAGAAATGCCGGGAGCGGTCTTGATGATTTGGAGAGCGGGACGAAGCACGTCGCCAGTGGTGTTGCGAGCACCTGCAACCTGTCCGTCAGCTTCGCCTGACTTGATGATCAAGGTGCCGAGATAAAGAGGATCCTTCACCAGCTCAGCAGCTTTCTCCGGGGTCATGCCCTTCTTCTCACGGAGCTTGAAGAGGAGGTCGGCATACTGCTGTGCCTTGGGGTTATTAAGTGGCTCTACGATGGTGGCCTTGTCGATGTTCTTGAGGCCGTACTCTTTCACGAGTGCGTCAATCTCAGCCTTTGCACCAATCAGGATGATGTCAGCGACACCATCGCCGAGAATGCGGTCTGCGGCCTGGATAGTACGTGGTTCGGTGCCCTCTGCGAGGACGATACGCTGCTTATTGCCCTGGGCTTTGGCAACGAGTTGATCCATTAATGCCATAGTGAAAAATTGTTAGATTTATTAGTTAGTGAAATAATGTTGTTAGAATATACGTTGTTCGGATAGATTTGCATTCTTGCGCAAAGATAACAATCTTTGAGGACAAAACCAAGATTTGCAACAACTATTTTAAAAAAATCCCCGTTTTTGTGGGCAAATTCAGTTTTTCATGCGGAAAAAGGAATTTAAATAAATCAAAATTGCAGAAAAAGAATATCCTCTCCGAAGAATTCCGGAGAGGACAAACGCTTATGCCAATTGGTTGGCAAGGGCCTTCCATAGATTGTCGTCGGGCACAGGTGCAAGAATGACAACCTCCTGTTTGGAAACAGGATGGATGAATTGGACCCGACGCGAATGGAGCGAAATACCTCCATCAGGATTCGAACGTGGAGCCCCGTATTTCAAGTCTCCCTTGATTGGCAAACCGATATTGGCAAGCTGACAACGTATCTGATGATGACGACCGGTATAGAGCTGAACCTCAAGGAGTGCATATCGCTCGGTCGTTGCCATAACACGATAGTGCAGACGCGCTTCCTTGGCACCCTCATGGGGCTCGTTGTAAGCGTAGGAACGGTTCTGCTTCTCGTTGCGGACGAGATAATCCGTCAAGTCCTGCTCTTTCGGAGGAAGGCTTTCTTCGAGCCTTGACTTGTCGGCAGCCCAAACATTCTCGACAATGCACCAATACGTCTTGTGCACCTCACCACTCGAAAACATACGGTTTAATCTTTCAAGCGCCTTGCTGGTCTTGGCAAACAGAACCACGCCAGTAGTGGGGCGGTCCAAACGGTGGGTTACACCCAGAAAGACATTGCCTGGCTTCGAATCGCGCTCCTTGATGAGTCGCTTGAGCGTCTCAGACAATGGCTCGTCGCCTGTCTTGTCAGCTTGCACGATTTCGTGGCAAGTCTTGTTGACAGCGAGGATATGGTTGTCTTCGTAGATTATCTCCATCACATATTCATGCCGCCATCGATCTGGATGACCTGACCGCTGACGTAGCTCGACATGTCGCTGGCAAGGAATACGCAGACGTTGGCGATGTCCTCGGTCTGTCCACCTCGGCGAAGCGGTATCTTCTTCATCCACTCGTCGCGCACTGCCTGTGGCAACTGGGCAGTCATAGCTGTCTCAATAAAGCCAGGAGCAACAGCGTTGGCACGGATGCCCTTGGGACCCATTTCCTGGGCAATGGACTTGGCGAGGGCAATCATTCCGGCCTTTGAAGCCGAATAGTTGCACTGGCCGGCATTGCCGTGAACACCGACGACAGATGACATGTTGATGATGGAACCACCCTTCTGACGAAGCATGATGGGGCAACATGCATGAATGAAGTTGAAAGCCGACTTGAGGTTGACGTTGATTACAGCATCCCACTGGGCCTCAGACATACGAAGCATAAGTCCGTCCTTGGTGATACCTGCATTGTTGACAAGGATATCGATACGACCGAAGTCTTCCTTGATCTTGGCCACTACAGCCTCGGTCTCGGCGAAGTCGGCTGCATTCGAGGCGTAACCGATGCACTTGACACCATGGGCTGCAATCTCTTCAGCTGCACGGTTGATGTTGGCAAGATGTTCGTCGTTGAGCGCGAGATCGGTGAACGCGATATCTGCTCCTTCAGCTGCAAACTTGTGGGCAATGGCATTGCCAATGCCACGGGCGGCACCCGTGATGAGTGCCACTTTTCCTTCGAGTAGTTTCATAAACAGTTTTTTTTCTTATTTATATTTAATAATGTGTATATGAACGCGAATGAGTACGGACAATCCCATAGAAGATCATCTTGAAAATGCACTCACGCAGTCGAGCCGTGGGGACACCCAGCGCGGTGAATTGTCCACGGATGTTGGGCAAATCCAAGCCACGCAAGGCATAATGAATCGTGACGGCTACGACCGAAGCATTGTCGATGTCGAAAGTTCCCTCCTCGATGCCCTGCTGCAGGATGCTGCGCAAGATACTCAGTTCACGTACATCAAGACGACGACGCGCATGTTCGAGCTGGATGACATCACGGAAGAATTCCGCCTTGAGCGAACCATTACGGATCACCGTATTGCGCACCTGGTCGAGGCGGCAAATAATATAGCGCTTGAGCTTCTCGTCAGCAGGAATCTCGAGCGGAGGTATCTCTTCGATGGCCTCGATGATGTGGCTCATCTCACTGTCAACGACAGCCAGGAAAATCTCCGACTTCGACTTGAAATACGTATAAAGCGTACGTCTTCCCTTCTCCGACCTTGCGGCAATCTCGTTCATTGTCGTATTGTCGAAGCCCTTCGTGGCGAACAGCTGACGTGCCACTTCTATCAGTTCTGATCTCGTATTTACACTCATACTATAGCGGGAGCAGAATTGCTCACTTTCATTATTTGTGTGCAAAAGTACACATTATATTTTTACGTTCGCCAAAACGTTTGTTTTTTTTGCGATTACAATTGTTTTTTATGCTCGAAAACATAAAATTGACAAATATAGTGTGAAAAATCGCACTATTTTGCCAAAAAATTTGGATTCTTGGAAACTTTCCGTTATATTTGCGACGAAATATAGTGTCTTCAAGGCACGCATATACCGTGTATCAACCAAATTATACCCGATAATCTAATCTATATGAGCTATCTGAAGTTTGACAAGACTCTGCTTACCAACCTTGAGCAATCTCTTGACATCGAGTATCTCCGCACAAACAAAAGCGGTGCCTACTCGAGCACTTCGGTGACCGGATGCAACACCCGCAAGTACCACGGCTTGTTGGTGATTCCTATCCCGGAGTTGGATGACGACAACCATGTTTTGCTTTCATCCCTCGATGAGACTGTCATTCAGCATGGTGCAGAGTTCAATCTTGGTATCCACAAGTATGAGGGTGACACCTTTGCCCCTCGTGGACACAAGTACATCCGTGAGTTTAATTGTGAAACCATCTCCACCAACACCTATCGTGTGGGTGGTGTCATCCTGACTCGTGAAAGCCTTGTCGTGCTCCACGAGCCACGTGTCATCATCCGTTACACCTTGGTCGATGCCCACAGTGAGACCACATTGAGGCTGCGCCCACAACTGGCCTTCCGCAATGTAAATGAGCTCACCCAGCGCAACAATCAGGTGAACTACAACTACGAGGTTGTGGAGAATGGCATCGGCTCCTGCCTCTACCCTGGCTATCCCACTCTCTACATGCAGCTCTCGAAAGAGAACCAGTGGCACAGTCACCCCGACTGGAACATTGGTGTGGAATATCCGCGCGAGCAAGTGCGCGGCTATGGCTACAAGGAAGACCTCTTCATGCCTGGCTATTTCGAGTTTTCAATCAAGAAGGGCGAAAGCGTCGTCTTCTCGGGAGGCATCACACCCATCAAGACGAATGGACTAAAGGCACTCTTCACACGCGAGATGAAGCTCCGCACCACACGCGACAGTTTCTTCAATTGCCTCAAGATCTCTGCCACCAGCAACATCATTGAACGTGACGGTAAGGATTATATCATCGCCGGTTATCCTTGGTTCAAGGTACGTGCACGCGACCAGTTCATCGCCGTGCCCGGTTCTACCCTCGTCATCGGTGACGAGCCGGAGTATCACAAGATCATGGCAAGCGGCATCGAGGCATTGCTTAACTACATGCATAACAACGAGGTTGACAAGACGATTCACGAGATCAACTTCCCCGACATCCCGCTATGGGCCGTTTGGGCCGTGCAGCAATATGCCCTTCGCGCCGGCTTCGAGAAGGCTGCCGCCAAGTACGGAGACTTTGTTGAGGAGGTGATCAACTACATCGTCGATGGCAACTCCGATCTGGAGGTGCGTGAGAACGGTTTGGTATATGTAGATGCAGCAGGACAGGCCATCACTTGGATGAATGCTACCGAATTCAATCATCCCATCACCTACCGCACCGGCTATATCGTTGAGTTCAATGCCCTCTGGTACAATGCCGTCAAACTGCTGATCGACCTGTATAAGGTGGATGCCAAGAAGAATGCCGACAAGATCGAAGCTCTCGACCTGCTTGCCGAGAAGTACGAGGCCAACTTCAAGCGCCTGTTCACCACACCGACGGGTTATCTCTATGACTACATTACCGAGGACTTCAAGTGTGCTGACGTTCGCCCGAACCAGCTCTTCGCCATCGGCCTGCGCTATACTCCATTCACCAAGCCCGAACGCAAGGCTGTGCTCGACATGGTGACCAGAGAATTGCTGACGCCCAAGGGCATCCGTTCGTTGACACCTACCGCCGGACTCTATCGTCCCAACTATTGGGGTAATGTCAGCCAGCGTAATGCCGCCTATCACAACGGTGCCTGCTGGCCATGGCTCCTCGGCATCTATGCCGAAGCCTATCTTTCGGTGTTCACCAACTCAGGCGTCGCCTTCATCACTCGTCGCCTATGGGCCTACGAGGAAGAGATGGGCCGTCACTGCATCGGCACTGTGTCGGAAGTCTATGATGGCAACCCGCCATTCCGCGGACATGGAGCACAGTCGCTCTCTATCAACCAGGCCGAGATCCTGCGTGCCCTTGACTTCCTGGATCGTTACGTTGCGCAAACAAGAAAAAAACAATAAAATATAATCCAGAATAAACATGAAAGCATTAATGTTTGGCTGGGAATGGCCTCCTCATATCCTCGGTGGTCTCGGACCCGCCTCGTTCGGTATCGTGCGTGGTGTCGTCAACACAGGAGAATGTGATGTCACCTTTGTCCTGCCAAAGCCACAAGGCGACGAAATCAAAGACTTCGTACACATCATTGGCGCTTCCAATACGCCAGTGGTATGGAAGGACGTCGATTGGGACTACGTACAGAAGCGTCAGGGTCATGTGATGGATCCCCAGGAATATTACGACCTGCGCAACTGCATCTACGCTGATTTCAGCAACCTCTACACCAATGACCTCGGATGCATCGAGTTCTCGGGCAAATATCCCAAAAACCTGCTGGAGGAAATCAACAACTATTCCATCGTTGCAGGTGTCATTGCACGCAAGGTATTGCAGCATGGCGGTTTCGATGTAATCCATGCGCATGACTGGCTCACCTACCCTGCCGGCATCCATGCCAAGCAGGTGACCGGCAAGCCTCTCGTCATCCACGTTCACGCCACACAGTTCGACCGTACACGAGGCATGTGCGATGCCAACGACCCAACCTTCAAGATCGAGCTCGACGGCATGAACAATGCCGACCAGATCCAGTGCGTATCCGAGCTGACACGTCAGACAGTCATCAACCATTATCATCAGGATCCTGCCAAGTGTATCGCTATGCACAATGCCGTGGAACCCATGTCGCAGGAAGTGCTTGACATGGAAGCCAAGCGAGGCACCGATGAAAAGGTCATCACCTTTCTGGGCCGTATCACGGCACAGAAAGGCTGCGAATACTTCGTTGAAGCCGCCTCTCGCTGCTTGCAGAAGGCACCCAACGCACGTGTCGTTATGGCAGGCAATGGCGACCTGATGGAGCAGATGATCCATCTGGTAGCACAGAAGGGACTGGCCGACCGCTTCCACTTCACCGGCTTCCTTCGCGGCAAGCAGGTGTATGAAATGTTCAAGGTCAGCGATGTCTATGTGATGCCTTCGGTATCCGAACCATTCGGTATTTCCCCACTTGAGGCCATGCAGTGCGGTGTGCCTTCGATCATCTCGAAGCAGTCGGGCTGCGGTGAGATTCTCGACTACTGCTTCAAGTGCGACTACTGGGATATCGATGCCATGGCCGATGCCATGTATGCCCTTATTACCTATCCGGAACTCCACAAGTTCATGCAAGAAAAGGGTCGCAACGAGGTCAACCAGATCACTTGGGAAAAGGTGGGCCGCCGTGTTGTTGACGCTTACAAGAGATTATTAGGCTGGTCCTAAACAGCGACCAGGAATTTAATTGTTAATTATATAATATTAATTGTTAATTATGAAAACCATCTGTTTGCTGTTTGAGATACATCAGCCTTTCCGTCTGAAGAAATATCGTTTCTACGATATTGGTGCAGACCATTACTATTATGACGATTATGCCAACGAAGAAATCCTGAAGCGTCTGGCATATCAGAGCTATATTCCCGCTTCGAAGATGCTCCTTGAGATGATTGAGGCATCCGAAAAGAAGTTCAAGGTTGCCCTTTCCATTTCGGGTGTAGCCATGGAGCAGTTCGAGATGTATTGCCCTGAGTTCCTCGATTGCGTACGCGAACTGGTAGCCACCGGTTGCTGCGAGCTCTGCTGCGAGACCTATTCGCACTCGCTCTCTTCGCTCGTCGATCCCGAGGACTTCAAATATCAGGTTGACCTTCAGAAGAAGATCATCTCCGACACCTTCCAGTACAACTCCAAGACCTTCGTCAACACGGGCTTCATCTACAATGATGAAATCGGTGCCGAGATCGCCGCTATGGGCTTCAAGGGTGTCGTAACCGAGGGAACCCGCCACGTCCTTGGCTGGAAGTCGCCCAACTATGTTTACTCCACCGCCGCCAAGCAGGATGTGGGCCTGATGTTCCGCAACACCAAGCTTTCAGAGGATATCTGCCTCAACTTCCAGTATGGTCTCGACGCTGGCCAGTACATTAGCTGGATTGCTGATTCTCCTGCCGAAGAAAAGGTTTATCTCATCGCCATGAACTTCGATGTCATCGGAGGCATGAATCCCGAGTCGAGCGGCATCTTCAACTTCTTCAAGGCCCTGCCATACTTCGCCGAGCAGAAGGAAATCCGCTTCGCCACTCCTGCCGAGTGCTGGGAGAACATCTCACCTATCGCTGTTGCCAACGTCGGTCACCCGATCTCTTGGGACGGCTACGACAAGGACGTCAGCGCTTGGAGGGGCAACGACCTGCAGAACGAGGCTATCCGTGCCATCTACTCGATTTCCGAGCGTCTGCACATGTCCAACAACGAGATTCTCCGTCAGGACTTCGCTTACCTGCTTTCGGCTGACCACTTCAAGTTCATGTCCACCAAGATGGGTGCCTACGTTCCATTCTCACCCTATGACTCCAGCTTCGATGCATTCACCAACTACATGAACATTGTGAGCGACATGGAGATCCGCCTGAAGCAGGAATTCCCCGAGGAGGTAGAGAACGAGGAGCTTAACCCGCTCTTGAAGCAAATCAATGAGCAGGGCAAGGTGATCGAAAAACTCCAGGCTCAGCTTGAGAAGGCCGAGAAGAAACTCGAGGAGAAGAAGGCTGCTGCCAAGAAACCAGCCGCCAAAAAGCCTGCTGCCAAGAAGCCTGCCGCCAAGAAGGAAGAGAAATAAAGCTCTGACCTAGATCATTTTCCATATATTGCCGAATGGGATACACACCTACATGTATCCCATTTGGCATATTTTTTTATATTTCATACACACGATACAAGAGAATGTCCAATAATCGCAAGCTGATACCTCCCTACCTGCAACGTGGTTTGCTGGTGCTCATAGTTTTTCTGATGGGCATCAGTGTTGCACGTTTCTTCGTTACTATGCACAAGCAAGAGGAGCGAATCGAAGTGCTCGAAGCTCAAGTGGCACAACTCCTCGCCGACACTACGCGATTAAGGATTCCACCCTATACCACCCCCGGACGGAATTACAGTCGAAGGAACAACACCTACGATCACTCCTATCGCCGAAATAGCTACAACCAAAATCGCCAAGTTTCGACTACACAGAAACAAAATAGTTCAACCATAGACATATTGCCACAAACTTCTGACAAATCTTCTACCACACTCGATAGTGCGAAGGATTCCAGTACTACTCAAACCGCTGCGCAACTCTCTTCCATGCCTGAAGAACGCCCACGCAAGTTCACAGAGGCTCACCTATTTGACATCAATATTATCGACAGCCTGACACTCATCCGCATACCGGGTATCGCGGAGCGCACGGCTTCGGTGATTCTCAAATATCGTCAACGTTATGGAGGTTTCTACAATCCATGGCAACTACAGGAATTCCTTACTTGGGATGCAGCAAAAGATTACATGGAGGAATGGTGTACGGTTTGGTTCACAGCCGATGCCACCCGACTTCGCCTTATACACATCAATGCCGCGACGGTGTCCGAACTGCAACGCCATCCCTACATCTCGCACGAACAAGCTGTCGAAATCGTTCGTTATCGCACTCGACACAAGCGAATCGCTTCAATCGTTGAGTTCCAACAACTCTCCACGTTCTCGGACGAGCAGATTCAACAGATCCTCCCCTACCTGTCATTCCTGTAAACTCCACGGCACATACCCTTGAGAGAATGAAAAAAACCAATCACCTTTCGATGATTGGTTTTACGTAGCGCCTACGGGACTCGAACCCGTGTACCCGGCGTGAGAGGCCGGTATCCTAACCGCTAGATGAAAGCGCCAAATAGGCTTTGAAAAAGCTGGGTGGGTAGTGGGACTCGAACCCACGACATACAGAACCACAATCTGTCGCTCTAACCAACTGAACTATACCCACCATGTAGGCTAAATCTGGATTAGCGGGTGCAAAGATAAGGGAATTTCTTTGAATTCCCAAATATTTCAACGAAAAAAAGTATGTTTTTATTTTACACTGAACAAAAACGACACTTTTTCGCCCATTTTTGCATCTTTTAGGTGACAAAATTTGCATTTCTCGCAACTTATCCCTATCTTTGCCACGTGAATCCGAGGATTTATTATCCAAAGGTCAAACAACCTCATAATCTCATAACCCAATACCTCATAACCTATAATAATATGGATCTGTTTGAGCAAATCAGCGAAGGCATCAAGAATGCCATGAAAAATCGCGATGCAGTACGCCGCGATACCCTCCGCAATGTGAAGAAAGAGTTTATCGAAGCCAAGACCGCAGGTGGTGCCAATGGCGAGCTATCCGACAGTGAGGCCCTCAAGATTATCGCCAAGATGGTGAAAAAGGGCAAGGATGCCGCCGAACAGTTCATTGCCGGAGGCCGTCAGGACCTGGCCGACGAGGAACTGGCACAAGTCAAGGTAATGGAGGAATTTCTACCCAAAGCACTCTCACCCGAAGAAATCGGTGAAAAGATCAAGGCCATCATCACCGAAATAGGCGCCACAAGTCCCAAGGACATGGGACGCGTGATGAAGGAAGCCACAGCGAAACTCGCCGGAATGGCCGATGGCAAAGCTATCGCATCAGCGGTGAAGGATCTCCTCAGCAAACTCGGATGAGAACTGTTACCCAACGCGTCAGCCATGCCTCCGTGACCATTGATGGTGAGATGCGATGCAGCATCGACCGAGGGCTACTCGTGCTCGTAGGCTTTGAAGCTGCCGACACACAAGAAGATGTTGCTTGGATGGCACACAAGCTGCTGGCGTTGCGCATCTTCGACGACGAACGGGGCGTGATGAACCGTTCGGTGATGGATGTCGGCGGCGAGGTGTGCATCGTCTCGCAGTTCACTCTCCATGCACTCACTGCCAAGGGCAACCGTCCGGCCTACATCCGTGCCGCCGGACGTGACATTGCCGTCCCTCTTTACGAATCGTTTGTCCATGCGATGGAGCAAGGACTGGGGCGACCTGTCTCTACAGGAATTTTTGGCGCCAACATGCAAGTGGAACTGGTCAACGATGGCCCCGTCACCATCATTATCGACACAAAGAACAAAGAATAACATTTCGAACTTTTCAGAACCCACACTTAACCCTCACCCTTATGACAGACAAATATCTTGACACCCTCAACAAGTATGACGTGAACCTCAGTGACGAGGAGATTGCCAACGAAGTGAAACAGATCGTCACCGAGAACTACGATGCCAACAACACCATCGACGTTCTCAAGTTCAGCCTCGGCTGCATCGACCTCACCAGCCTCAACCCCACCGACAACGAGGAACGTATTACCGAATTCACCAAGCGCGTCAATGACTTTGAGGAGAAATATCCCGAACTCGACAATGTCGCTTCCATCTGCGTTTATCCGAACTTTGCAGATGTCGTTTCCACCAACCTCGATGTTTCCGAAGTCGATACCACTGTCGTGGCAGGAGGATTCCCCTCAAGCCAGACGTTCGACGAAATCAAGGTGGCAGAAATATCTCTCGCTGTATCCAATGGCGCTGACGAAGTGGATATCGTCATCAACGTGGGCCAAATGCTTCAAGGCGACTACGAAGACATGTGCGACACCATCCAGGAATGCAAGGCAGCATGCCGCGACAAGATCTTCAAGGTTATCCTCGAAACCGGCGCCCTCAAAAGCGCTTCACTCATCGCCAAGGCTTCCATTCTGGCCATGTACTCAGGAGCCGACTTCATCAAGACATCTACAGGCAAAATCAGTGTGGCCGCCACTCCTGAAGCAGCGCTCGTGATGTGCAAGATGATCAAGGCTTACTATGAGCAGACCGGCAACAAGGTTGGATTCAAGGTGGCTGGTGGCGTACGCACCCCCGAGGATGCCGTAATCTATTACAGCATCGTCAAAGCCGTGCTCGGCGACGAATGGCTCACCAAGGACCTCTACCGCATCGGAGCATCAAGCGCAGCCAACAACCTGCTTTCCGCTATCCTCGGACAGCCTGTAAAGCATTTCTTGTAACACTCCTCCATCGCCAGGTAAGATAGGCTCCGCGTATCAACAGATACAGCAGAAAGCTTATCCATAGGGCATCGTTGGCATCTGCCAACAGATGGCCTAAAGCATATCGTGCCACGAAGAAACAAATGGTGCCGATCAGGAGCGATCGGAACATCTCTTGTGTCGCTGTGGCTCCAATGTATATGCCATCCCAAAAGAAGGCGGCCATACCGCAAAGCGGAATAGCTGCCGCCCAAGGCAGATAAGGCAATGCCGCTTCCACGACAAGGGTATCGTCGGTCAATAGGCCGATGATGCCCTTTCCTGATAATATATATAATAATGTGAAGAGCAACAGCACACCGCCGCCCCAATAGAATAGCCTTCTTACCACTTCATTCACACGTACCAAACCAATCCCTCCCTCGGTCTGGGCAATCCCGAAATACTTGCCGACCAAGGCTTCCCCTGCCAAAGCAAAGCCGTCACTGAAATAGCTGAACAACGTGAAGAATTGCATCAACAACGCGTTCACGGCAAGCAACGTATCGCCCATGCGTGCGCCAAAGGCCGTGAACGCTGTCGTGACAGCAATCAGACAAATCATTCGGAAGAAGATATCCCTATTCACGGTGAAAAACTGTTGATAACTCAGTTCATAATCCTTCGATTTATCAACATTCTCCTGTTCAAAACCGGCAAATGACGGCTTATCAACACTTTTTGTGAATAACTTTGTTGACAACTTCATCTGATGCCGACACCAGCAAACAGCGGTTGTAACACCGGCATATTCGGCAATAACCGTACCCAAAGCAACACCCTTGACACCTAGTCCTGCATGAAAAACCAACAAATAGCTCGCAAAGATATTCAGCAGGTTCTGACCCACGGCGATATACAGGGGATAGCGGGAATTCTGGTTACCGACGAGCCAACCATTCATCGCAAAAAGGGCAAGGACAGCAGGTGCAGCCCAAATCCTCACACGGAAATACTGCAATGCCAAATCCCAAACCTGCTCCGTGGGGGCAATGATGAAATACGAAAGCCATTCCATGGGTCGCTGGATAGCAAAAATGACAATACCACAAAGCAAGGAAACTGTAAGCCCCATACGCAAAACCTTCCTGATCGAAACAAGGTCACGCCGTCCGTAAGCTTGGGCAGTAAGTCCACTCGACCCCATACGCAGGAAATTGAAGAGCCAATAGACCATATTGAAAATCAGTCCCCCTACAGCTATGGCTCCGATGGCCGCCTCATTATTGAGGTGACCGACGATGGCTAGATCGACGATACCAAGCAGGGGCACCGTGATATTTGTGACAATGCTGGGAAGCGCAATTCGAAGTATCTCTCGGTTCATTGTCTGAATGAGAAAAAGAAACAGTTGTTTAGCGTTATGCGCTGCAAAGGTACATATTTTTCTTCAATTATGCTGCATAGAAGAGCTATTTTTTGAAAGAAAAAAGAAAGGATCAAGACTTTCACAAGTCCTGATCCTCAATACGTATAGATAAACACACACAAATTACATGAAAAGCCAAACTTAATAACCTAATTATCTTAATAATCCAATTATTATCTTCATTTTTGCGCTGCAAAGGTACGAACTTTTTTCCATTCTCGCAATAGCAAGTATTTCAAATATAAATCAAATGCTCCTTCAACATCCCTCATTATCAGCATTTTGTATGATTTTACTCCCTCAATTTATATAATTACCATAGAACTCCTCCCAATCCCGCTATTTCGAGTCGTTCAAGGTATCCCAACAACCAAAAAGGCCTCAGCATTCCCTGCCGCTCCACCATCATTTCACACGCAAACTTTGCAAAATGCTACATTTTGCCCCCATTTTTGTGTTTTTTCCTTCAATTTCTTGGTAAAACCTATAAAAATGCGTATCTTTGCGCCCAATTTAAGCGCATCCTCTTCTTCTTGCGCTCGAATAAACAGCAAACAAGAACAAAATAATAACATAAAAAAAGAAATGAGAGTAGCTATTGTTGGTGCCAGTGGCGCCGTGGGACAAGAATTCCTTCGCGTACTCGATGAGCGCAACTTTCCTATCGATGAATTATTGCTGTTCGGCTCAAGCCGTTCTGCAGGTCGTACCTATACCTTCCGTGGCAAGGACATCGTTGTCAAGGAGCTGAAGCACGACACCGAGGATTTCAAGGGTGTGGATATTGCTTTCACCTCAGCAGGTGGCGGCACATCGAAGGAGTTTGCAGCCGACATCACAAAGTATGGTGCTGTGATGATCGACAATTCATCGGCCTTCCGCATGGATCCCGATGTGCCTCTTGTCGTGCCCGAGTGCAATGCCAAGGATGCTCTCGTTCGTCCAAAGGGAATCATTTCCAATCCCAACTGCACGACCATCATGATGGTAGTCGTTTTGCAGTGCATCGAGAACATCAGCCACATCAAGAAGATCCGCGTAGCCTCCTACCAAGCCGCCTCGGGAGCAGGTGCTGCTGCCATGAAGGAGCTCGAGACCCAGTATCGCCAATTGCTCAATGGCGAGCCAGTCACCGTCGATAAGTTCGCCTACCAGCTTGCCTACAACGTCATCCCTCAGATTGATGTCTTCACCGAGAACGGTTACACCAAAGAGGAGATGAAGATGTACAACGAGACTCGCAAAATCATGCACACCGATGCAATGTGTTCGGCCACCTGCGTGCGTGTTCCATCTCTCCGTAGCCACTCCGAAGCTGTTTGGGTAGAGACCGAAGAACCCGTAAGCATTGAAGCATTCAAGGAGGCCATCCGCAACGGTGAAGGCGTACAGCTCATGGACAATCCAGAAAAGAAGGAGTATCCGATGCCCCTCTTCCTCGCCGGCAAGGACGATGTATATGTAGGACGTATCCGCAAGGATCTGGCCGACGACCATGGTCTCTCGTTCTGGCTCGTTGGCGACCAGATCAAGAAGGGTGCTGCCCTCAACGCCGTCCAGATTGCCGAATGGCTCATTGCCAACAACGGACTCTGAAAGTAAAAAACTGAATCTGCCTGGCTGGAGTTTTCCAGTCAGGCTTTTTTTCTATTTTCGCCGCATATCCTTTTTTGGCCAGGATTGGTTATTCTTCTATGAAAGTATGACCTTTCTTGGCCAGGATTGGGTATTCTTCTGCGGAAGCATGACCTTTCTTGGCCAAGATTGGGTATGCTCAAATTGGATGGAGCACTCTGTCGGCCGAGATAATGCTTGCTACGATTGAAGTATGACCATTCTTGGCCGAGATTGGTTATTCTTCTTCAGGAGCATAACCTTTTTGGGCCAAGATTGGTCATAGTGCGAACCAGGATCAAACTTTTGCTTTCATGAACCGTTTTCCGACAAATATGATGCACACTTTTGGTAATAATGTGCATTATCTACGTTCCAAAAGAGCCAAAAACGGACATTTTGGAGGGATAACCCGTTGAATTTCGAATCAATCGCTTTGCAGGCTCATTTTTTTTGCATACCTTTGCATCGTTTTATTTAGAACAATCGTTGTCATCATTCAAGAAAGAAACAACAAAGAAACAATATAAATATACATTATTTAATTTATGGCACTAAAGATTATTGTACTTGCCAAACAGGTACCAGACACCCGCAACGTGGGTCCTGATGCCATGACTCCCGAGGGAACTGTCAACCGTGCAGCCCTTCCTGCAGTCTTCAATCCCGATGACCTGAACGCCCTCGAGCAGGCACTCCGCCTCAAGGAACAGTTCCCTGGCTCCACCGTTTCGGTCGTCACCATGGGTCTTCCAAAGTCTGCCGAGGTGATACGTGAAGCGCTCTATCGTGGCGCCGATGCCGGCTATGTCATCACAGATCGTTGTCTCGGTGGTGCCGACACCCTTGCTACCTCCTACACCATTTCACAAGCCATCCGCAAAATCGGTGGATTTGATATCATCCTTGGTGGTCGTCAGGCTATCGATGGTGACACTGCACAGGTGGGTCCACAGGTTGCCGAGAAACTCGGTCTCACGCAGGTTACTTACGCAGAAGAAATCCTCAGCCTCGATCCGGAAGCCAAGAAGGTTGTCATCAAGCGTCACATCGACGGTGGTGTTGAGACCGTTGAGGCTCCACTCCCACTTGTAGTAACTGTGAATGGTTCAGCTGCTCCTTGCCGTCCACGCAATGCCAAGCGCGTCATGAAGTATAAGAACGCTACAGCTCCTGCCGAGCGTAAGCCCGAACAGGCCGAAGCTATCGCAGCAGCTATTGCTGCCAAGCCTTACCTCAACATCACCCAATGGGGTGCCGCCGACATCGATGCCGACATGAAGCAGGTAGGCAAGACCGGTTCTCCGACCAACGTGAAGACTGTGAAGAACATTGTCTTCAAGGCCAAGGAGAGCAAGACCCTCACCAGCAGCGATGCCGATGTGGAAGGACTGATTGTAGAATTGTTGAACGATAAGATTATTGGCTAAATATGAACAGTGTATTTGTATATTGCGAAATCGAAGGCAAGACAGTCAAGGACGTCAGCCTCGAACTCTTGACTAAGGGTCGCAAGCTCGCCAATACTCTTGGCGTTCAGTTGGAGTGCGTCTGCGCCGGCTCGGGCCTCGACGGCATCGAGAACCAGGTGATGAAGTATGGTGTTGATCGCGTACACGTTTTCGACGCTCCAGGTCTCTTCCCCTATACTTCCAATCCCCACACAGCCATTCTTGTGAACCTCTTCAAGGAGGAGGATCCGCAAATCTGCCTCATGGGTGCCGATGTTGTAGGCCGTGACCTCGGTCCACGTGTTTCGTCAGCTCTCTTCAGTGGCCTTACCGCCGACTGTACCGAGCTCGAGATTGGCGAATTCGACATGAATGTCGGTTTCGACGAGAACATGAAGCCTATCACCAAGCACTACGAGAACAAGCTCTATCAGATCCGTCCGGCTTTCGGTGGCAACATCGTGGCTACCATCGTCAACCCCGAGCATCGTCCACAGATGGCTACCGTACGCGAGGGTGTGATGAAGAAGGAGGTGCTTGACGAGAACTACAAGGGCGAAGTGATTCGTCATGACGTGGCCAAGTATGTTCCTGAGACCGAATATGTGGTACGTGTCCTCGACCGTCATGTCGAGAAGGCCAAGCACAACCTCAAGGGCGCATCCATCATCGTTTCAGGTGGCTATGGCATGGGCTCGAAGGAGAACTTCGACATGCTCTTCGAACTGGCCAAGGAGATTCACGCCGAGGTTGGTGCCAGCCGTGCTGCTGTCGATGCGGGCTTCGCTGATCATGACCGTCAGATCGGCCAGACCGGTGTCACCGTCCGTCCCAAGGTATATATCGCCTGTGGCATTTCAGGCCAGATCCAGCACATCGCCGGTATGCAGGAGTCGGGCATCATCATTTCAATCAACAATGACCCCAATGCTCCTATCAACACCATCGCCGACTATGTCATCAACGGCACTGTCGAGGAGGTTATTCCCAAGATGATCAAATACTATAAGAAGAATTCGAAGTAAGATGAAAGTATTAGATTATTTACTCATCGTTGTCATCGTGGCTTTTTTGGTTGCCAGTTATTTAACAGGCAGTGCTGAAGGAAAAGCCGGATGGAATCTCTTGGCTGTTTTTTGTGCCGCATGGTTCGGCAGTCGCATCGGTGGGAGAACATATAAGAAAAATCACGAAAACTAATCAGGAATTATGGCAAATTTCTATACAGATCATCCCGAGCTTAAGTTTGAGCTTGAGAATAACCCTCTGATGAAGCGCATCGTTGAACTCAAAGAGCGCAACTTTGCCGACAAGGATGCCTACGACTACGCTCCTCAGGACTTTGAGGATGCCCTCGATTCATACGATCGCGTCTGCGAACTCACAGGCGACATCTGCGCCAATATCATCGCACCCAATGCCGAGGCTGTTGATGCCGAAGGCCCTCACTGTGAGAATGGCCGTGTGCGTTACGCTTCGAAAACTTATGAGAATCTTGATGCCACGGTGAAGGCCGGCCTTTGCGGTGTCACCATGCCACGTCGCTACGGTGGCCTCAACCTCCCCAGCACAGCCTACACCATCATCAACGAGATGATTGCTTCGGCCGATGCGGGCTTCGAGAACATCTGGTCACTGCAGGACTGCATCGAGACACTCTATGAGTTCGGTGACGAAGACCAGCGCCAGCGTTTCGTACCACGTGTTTGTGCAGGCGAGACCATGTCGATGGACCTCACTGAACCCGATGCCGGTTCCGACCTGCAATCCGTAATGCTCAAGGCAACTTGGAGCGAAGAGGACAACTGCTGGCTCTTGAATGGCTGCAAGCGATTCATCACCAACGGTGACTCCGATATCCACCTCGTGCTTGCACGTTCGGAAGAGGGCACCAAGGACGGTCGCGGTCTGTCGATGTTCATCTACGACAAGCGCCAAGGGGGCGTCAACGTTCGCCGCATCGAGAACAAGCTCGGCATCCATGGTTCGCCAACCTGTGAGCTCGTCTATAAGAATGCTCATGCGGAGCTTTGCGGAAGCCGCAAGCTCGGTCTCATCAAGTATGTAATGGCCCTGATGAACGGTGCACGCCTCGGTATCGCCGCTCAGTCAGTCGGCATTTCGGCAGCCGCTTACGAGGAAGGACTGGCATACGCCAAGGACCGCCGTCAGTTCGGCAAGGAGATCATCAACTTCCCCGCCGTCTATGACATGCTGGCCATCATGAAGGCCAAGCTCGACGCTGGCCGTGCCCTGCTCTATCAAACTGCACGCTACGTCGATATCTACAAGTGCCTTGAGGATATCGAGCGCGAGCGCAAACTTACTCCTGACGAGAAGAAGGAACTCAAGAAGTACAGCAAACTCGCCGACAGCTTCACACCACTGGCCAAAGGCATGAACTCGGAGTATGCCAACCAGAACTCCTACGACTGCATCCAGATCCACGGTGGTTCGGGCTTCATGCTCGAGTATGCCTGCCAGCGCCTCTACCGCGACGCACGCATCACCTCCATCTACGAAGGCACCACACAGCTCCAGACCGTCGCTGCCATCCGCTACGTCACCAACGGCTTCTACGGTGAAGTCATCAACGATCTCCTTGCCGAGACCGAGATAGCCGAGCAGTATGCCGGCCTAAAGGAGCGCATCGTGAAGATGGCTGAGAAGTACAATACAGCCGTCGCCAAGGTTGTTGACCTGAAGGACGACGAGTTCAAGGACTTCTGCTCACGTCACCTCTACGAGATGGCCGCCCTCACCGTGATGGGCATCCTTATCCTCCGTAACGCTACCCAGAGCCCAGAGCTCTTCGAGAAGAGCGCCAAGGTATTCGTGCGCTACGCTGCTGCCGAGGTTGAGAAGCACGCCGACTTCGTGGCTGACGCTCAACCCACCGACCTTGAGAACTATCGCAAGTAATACATGAACTGGCTTAACGAGCTATTCACGCTTCATTCACCGATACAGGCCACCGTTGTGTTGGCCTGTATTATTGCTTTGGGCACAGCACTGGGCAAAATCAGGGTGGCCGGCATCTCACTGGGCGCCACATTCGTCTTCTTCGTGGGCATCTTGGCCGGAAGCCTTGGCTTCTCCATCGACCCGCAGATGCTGCATTTCGCGCAGAGTTTCGGCTTGGTGCTCTTTGTCTATGAGGTCGGCCTGCAGGTCGGCCCAGGTTTCTTTGCCACCTTCAAGGGTGAAGGTGTACGACTCAATATCATCAGCACGGCCAACGTCCTTTTGGGCACAGCCTTGGCTGTCGCACTGGCCTTCGCATGCAATGTGCCTATGGCCGACATGGCAGGCATCCTGAGTGGTGCCGTCACAAACACACCCGCACTCGCGGCAGCTCAACAGACGCTCACCCAACTCGGCATCGACTCGCACAGCTCCGCCTTGGGCTGTGCGGTCACCTATCCGCTGGGTGTTGTCGGTGTTATCCTTGCGATGGCGTTCCTCAACAAGTTGCGCATCGCCCAACAAGCCAATCACCTGCCGCAGGACGATGGCAAGGAGCCCTACTTCGCGACCTTCCAGGTCAAGAACCCCGCCCTCTTCGACCAAAAGCTGAAGGATGTCGTGAACCTGACGCCCGCCAAGTTCATCGTATCACGCATCTGGCGTGACGCCGACACGACACTCAGTCCCGTGGGTGATACGAGCCTCCAGGCCGACGACCGCCTGATGGTCGTCACCGAGGAGCAGTTTATCCCGCAGCTCACCGTGCTCTTTGGCCTGCAGGACAAGAGCCAGGACTGGAACCGCAAGGATGTCGATTGGGATCATCTCGATGGACAACTTATCTCGAAAAAGATCATTGTCACGCAAAGTTCGACCAACGGACGCAAACTTGGCTCGCTGCGCCTCCACAAGCGCTATCGTCTCAATGTGAGTCGCGTGGGACGCATGGGCCTCAACCTGCTGGCCACGCCAAACCTCGTACTGCAATATGGCGACCGTCTCACCGTCGTGGGTCGTGCCGAAGACATCGCTAAGGCTCAAGATGAACTTGGTAATGCCCATCAGACGCTCCAGGATCCCAACCTCGCATCCATCTTCGTAGGTATCACCCTCGGTTTGGCTCTGGGCTGCATCCCCATCTTCGTACCAGGTGTCACCCTGCCGGTACGTCTCGGACTGGCTGGCGGTCCCATTATCGCAGGCATCCTTATGGGAGCATACGGAGCACGTCTGCACCTGCGGACCTATACCACGCGCTCAGCCAACCTGATGCTTCGTGGTGTTGGACTTTCGCTCTACCTCGCTTGCCTCGGCTTGGATTCAGGCGCCGACTTCATTGGCACGATGCTGCGTCCCGAGGGTGCTCTTTGGATCTTACTGGGCTTCCTCATCACCGTCTTGCCCGTCTTGCTTATTGCCCTATGGTGTCTCAAGTGGGGTAAGATGGATCTGGGCACGATCTACGGCACGCTCTGCGGAAGCATGGCCAACCCGATGGCGCTCACCTACGCCAACGACAGCGTCGAGGGCGATGCCCCCGCCGTCAGCTATGCCACCGTCTATCCGCTCGGCATGTTCCTCCGAGTCATCATCATTCAGGTGCTGTTACTGTTCTTGCTGTAATAGTCAGAACATAAAAAGACAAAGACAACTCATGGACGCATAATTGTCCATGAGTTGTCTTTGTCTTTATTGATTAATTCAGCCTTAATGATCCCCTACTCGGCGAAAAGGACGGTCGAGAGGTAACGCTCGCCCGTGTCGGGAAGAACAACGACAACCACTTTGCCTTTGTTCTCGGGACGACGTGCCACCTCGCCGGCAGCAAAGAGAGCTGCACCTGCTGAGATGCCTACGAGCAAGCCTTCCTGACGAGCTATCTCGCGACCGGTGGCGATGGCGTCATCGTTCTCGACATCGAACACTTCATCGATGACCTGTGCATCGTAGGTCTTTGGAACGAAGCCTGCTCCAATGCCCTGAATCTTGTGTGGGCCGCTCGGTCCGCCGTTCAGTACTGGCGAAGACTTCGGTTCGACAGCAATCACTTTGATGTTCGGATTCTGCTCCTTCAAGTATTTGCCTGTTCCACTGATGGTGCCTCCTGTGCCTACTCCTGCTACCAGGATATCCACCTTACCGTCGGTATCGCGCCAAATCTCGGGGCCCGTGGTGGCATAGTGCTTGGCAGGATTGGCAGTGTTTTCGAACTGCTGAAGGATGATGCTGCCAGGCGTCTTGTCACGCAACTCCTCGGCTGCACGGATAGCGCCGGGCATGCCGTCCTTGCCAGGAGTCAACTGCACCACGGCACCGTATGCCTTCACCAGATTGCGTCGCTCGATGCTCATCGTCTCGGGCATGGTGAGGATAAGTTTGTATCCTTTCACAGCACTGACCATTGCCAGACCTACGCCCGTATTGCCGCTGGTTGGCTCGATGATGGTGGCTCCCGGCTTCAGGAGGCCTTTCTGTTCAGCGTCTTCAATCATTGCCAGGGCGATACGGTCTTTTACACTACCGCCTGGATTAAAAAACTCTACCTTGGCAAGGACGGGTGTGTCAATGCCCTTTGCACGTGAAAACTTGTTGAGCTCCACAAGTGGGGTGTTGCCGATGAGATCGGTCAACTGTTTTGAAATCTTTGCCATGTCTTCGATGTTTTAATAAATATGTTCTTTTTAATCCTCTTTTACAATCGGGTAGAGTTCGATAAACTCCCCCTGATGGCTATTGCCGTCATTGATTAGCTCGGCCATCTTTTGACCCACCGTCTCAATGTCATGGAAACCGGGAAGACTCATATTGCCGTTCAAATCGGTCGTCGTCGGCCCAGGATGGACGGAGAACACCTCCAAAGGCGAGTCGCTTTGCTGAAACTCCATTGCCATCACACCCATCATGGCGTTCTGGGCTGCCTTGCTTGCCACGTAGGCGAGCGGATGCCAATAGGGACTGATCTCGGAGGGCACTGTGACGTTGACAATCCTGCCGCCGTTCTTTTCGAGCAAAGGCATGAGTGCCTTGGTAAGCGCGAAGGTGCCTATGAAGTTCACGTCGATGGTTTCCCTGATGTCGGCGATGTCGGTATGCTGGCTATCGACACCCATGTTGCCTGGGATGCCCGCATTGTTGATGAGGAGCGACAACTTGGGATATTTTTCATTCACCTCCTTGGCGGCCTGCTCAAGACCTACGAGGTCTTTCAGTTCGATGTTAATCCAACCGAGTACATCGATGCCTGATGATGCCAGTTTTGCGATAGCTTCCGAAGCCCGATCATTGTTTCGAGCACCGATGACAACCTTCCAGCCACTGAGGCCAAGATGCTTTGCGATACCAAATCCGATGCCTTTATTTGCACCTGTTACCAATACAATCTTTTCTTTCATTTGCTATTTTTATATTTTTTCAAAGGCTTGAGCGAGATCCTCAAGAATGTCCTCGATATGTTCCGTGCCGACCGACAGTCGGATGGTCGAGGGAGTGATATGCTGTTCGGCCAATTCCTCGGGTGAAAGCTGTGAGTGAGTCGTCGTATAGGGATGGATGACGAGACTCTTCACATCAGCCACATTGGCCAGCAGCGAGAATATCTGGAGCGCATCGATAAACTTCCACGCCTCCTCCTGTCCTCCCTTGATCTCGAACGTGAAGATCGAGCCGCCACCGTTGGGGAAGTACTTCTTGTAGAGCTGGTGGTCGGGATGACTCTCCAAGGCTGGATGGTTCACCTTGGCCACCTTGGGATGCTTGGCAAGGAAGTCCACCACCTTGAGCGCATTCTCGACATGACGTTCCACACGCAGGCTCAATGTCTCGACACCCTGTAACAGGATGAATGCATTGAAGGGCGAGATAGTAGCACCCGTATCGCGAAGCAGGACGGCACGAATGCGTGTGACGTACGCGGCAGCTCCTACAGCCTGGGCGAAGACGATGCCGTGATACGAAGGATCGGGTTTGGCCAAGGTGGGGAACTTGTCGGGATTAGCCAGCCAGTCGAACTTGCCACCATCGACAATGACACCACCGAGACTGGTACCGTGACCACCCAGGAACTTCGTGGCCGAATGAACCACGATGTCGGCACCATGCTCCAAAGGACGGATCAGATAGGGTGTGCCGAAAGTATTGTCCACGATGAACGGGATGCCATACTTATGCGCTACGGCTGCCACTCCCTCGATGTCGAGCACGTCACTGTTGGGGTTGCCGAAAGTCTCGGCATACACCACTTTAGTATTTGGCTGAATAGCTGCCTCCAGCGCGGCAAGGTCATTTACATTGACAATGGTATTGGTGACGCCCTGCGTGGCAAGCGTATGGGTAATCAGATTATACGAACCGCCATAGAGGTTGTCGGCTGCTACAATGTGGTCACCGGCCTGCACGATATTCTGCAGAGCGTAGGTGATGGCAGCGGCTCCACTGGCAACGGCCAGACCCACTACGCCTCCCTCCAAGGCAGCCACACGATCCTCAAACACACCTTGTGTGGAGTTGGTCAGACGACCATAGATGTTGCCTGCATCACGCAACCCGAAACGGTCAGCAGCATGCTGGCTATTGTGAAATACATAACTCGTGGTCTGATAGATGGGCACGGCACGGGCATCAGTTGCCGGATCGGCCTGCTCTTGTCCTACATGAAGTTGAAGGGTCTCGAAACGATAATTCTTTTTTGCACACATAATCTTACAATTTTTAGTTATTTTACGGGTGCAAAGGTACGGCGATTGAATAAATTCTCCAAATTTCTTGTGAAAATTAGAATTTATCACTATATTTGCGCCATCGAAAGAATACTTTTCTAAGACGACCCCCCCGAAGTACTCCAAACAGAATAAAAATCCAAATTCATGACCGAGACATTAGACAAAACCGACTTGCTGATACTCAAAACGCTTCAAAAAAATGCGAAATTGACCACAAAAGAGCTGGCTGATGCCGTAAATTTGACTCCCACACCCGTCTTTGAGCGCCAAAAACGACTCGAAAGACAGGGTTACATCAAGAAATACGTGGCCGTGCTCGACCCCGAGAAACTGGGACAGGGACTGCTGGTATTCTGCAAGGTGAAGCTGAAACAAATCAACCACGAGATTGCCGATGCCTTCACTCGTCGCATCCAGCGCATCCCTGAAGTGACGGAGTGCTATAACACGAGCGGTGCCTACGATTATTTATTAAAAGTACGCGCACGCGACATGAAGCAATACCAGGAATTTGTGCTCAACAAACTCGGCGACATCGACTCGGTGGGTGCCATCGAGAGCACCTTCGTCATGAGCGAGATAAAGCAGAACTATGGCATAAACATATAAAACCCCAAAACCGTCAAAAGAAAAAACTATGGCTACAGTTAATGTTTTTGAACAGTATTTCAAGGCTGAATGCACCTACAACAACGTGAAACGACATGCTGCTTCGGTGCTGCTGATCTCAACGTCCGAATGTGGCAACATCAAATATGAGATAGCCGTGAACTTCTTTCCTCACAATGCAGACGACGATTATGCAATCTCATACGATGCATATTTTTGCAAAACCGTCTATGAGGCTGCCGGAAGAAGGTCAAAGAAAAGGGAAAAGGAGCTGATGAACGAACTCCCTTCAGTGGCCGATGAGCTTGCAGCGGATGCCAATGGAGTAATCTATTGGGATCAACCCCTTATTGAGGCACGTATTGGATAAATACGCAGCCAAACAATCATTAATACAGTCCTACCTTTCCTACGCCAAAACGCTTGCGATAGATGATCGCCTTGCAACGATACCAAAGATCCACAAATGGCATATATAGGTCGCATAGAATGGGCCAACCTGCCATAGGACGTTGCTTCAGCACCTTTGCCGAGGCAACGTAGGTATAAACGATGAGCGCAAGACGAATCAAAAGCATCGCCAGTACCACCCCAAAAGCTATCCATGCATGCTGATGCGTGCCTGTACTGGAAAAGATACGCATCAGGGCATAGACAATCAATATGATGCCGGAGATAACGGTGAGATATCGGGTAATATACTCGATAAACTTAACTACAACCGGACCCCAAGGATAAAGGCGAGAAGTGAAGCCACGATTCAATCGGTCGATGGACCAATTGATGAAAAGGGGCCGCGACTGGTCGTTCATTACCGTGTCGGACGTACAATCCACGGCCACATTTCCATTACGAGCCACATCGGCCACAAAGAGGTCATCTTCGCCAGGTTGCATCTTGAGGTGACGCTGGAATCCCTGACTGCGATTGGCATAGAACGTTCGCTTGCGGAAAGCCAGATTCTGACCCCAGCCTGCATACGCCTTCATCGAAAGCGTGATGCCGAACATCAACAGCAATCGCTGGAAGAGATCGAACTGACAAAAACGAGACAGAAAACTCGTGTGACGCTCATAGACGATAGGACCCAACACGACTTCGATACCTGGGTTGGCAAAATGGCTCACCACTCCGCTGATCCAATCTTGTGAAGCGGGCATGCACTCGGCATGAGTCATCAGGATGATATCATAGTGCGATGATTTCGTGCCGAGCAATACAGCGAGCTTGCGATGACTCATGGCTCGTGTCTTCTCGTCAATCTTGGTATGCATCAGGATATCGGAACGCATATCCATCATCGTGAGTACGTCCTGCGTGTTGTCGCTTGAACAATCGTCGAGCACAATAACCTCGTATTTGGGATAATTCTGGCTGAGGAGCAGAGGCAGGTTGCGTGCCAATGCCTCAGCCTGATTGTGACTATATACCAACACGCTCACGCCAGGCTTTTCGCCACCCACAGCGATGGGAGCCTTAGCCTGACGACAAGCATGACGTCGCAATCCCTGCCATACAACAAGGTTCAGGATAAGCTGGATAAGCCAGGCGGTCGCAAATATTGCGCCCACAGCTACCAGCCAGAAGGAATAATGGTACATGTGAAAAAACCTTGAACAACGCCTTACAGAGTGGCAAGATAGTTGCTCACGTTCCTCTCGATACGTGCTGCGATATCACCATTGTCAGCAGCGGGGACGAACTTTTCGCCGACGATGTGCTCATAGAGTTCGATGTAACGATCGCTCACCGACTTGGCATATTCGTCAGTAATCTCAGGCATAACCTGTCCAGGCTCGTTCATAAAGTTGTGGTCGATGAGCCACTGGCGTACGAATTCCTTTGAAAGCTGCTTCTGAGGCAAGCCCTTCTCGAACTTCTCCTCATAACCTTCGGCATAGAAATAACGGCTGGAGTCGGGAGTGTGGATTTCGTCGATGAGATAGACCTTGCCGTCCTTTTTGCCGAACTCATATTTGGTATCGACGAGAATCAGACCCTTGGCAGCAGCAATCTCGGTGCCACGCTTGAAGAGGGCACGAGTATATTGCTCAACGAGCTCGTAATCCTCCTTGCTTACCAAGCCCTGGGCAATGATCTCCTCCTTCGAGATGTTGAGGTCGTGTCCCTCCTCGGCTTTGGTTGTTGGGGTAATGATAGGCTCGGGGAATCGCTCGTTCTCGCGCATTCCTTCGGGAAGCTTCACACCGCACAACTCACGGCAACCCTTCTTATACTCACGCCAAGCCGAACCGGTAAGATAGCCACGGATGATCATCTCCACACGGAAGCCTTCGCATTTGAGGCCCACGGTAACCATCGGGTCGGGTGTAGCGAGTTTCCAGTTGGGTACAATGTCGGCCGTAGCATCGAGGAACTTGGCAGCAATCTGGTTCAAAACCTGGCCCTTGAAAGGAATGCCTTTAGGAAGGATGACATCGAAAGCAGAGATGCGGTCGGTGGCAACCATCACCATCAAGTCATCGTTAATGTTATAGACGTCACGAACCTTGCCGTGATAAACAGATTTCTGACCCTTGAAATTGAAGTCAGTGCGAGTGAGTGCGCTCATATCTTTGATTTATTATGTTTTGTAGTGGATATTCTCAATTTTTGCAGCGCAAATTTAGGAAAAATAAGGCATATTTCCAAATATCACGGCTCAAAATGTGAGGAAGGCAACCCATATTTGGCCAATAATGCATCTTTGTGTTGCAAAGTGTCTTGCCTGAATTGCTTGTACTCGTCCGATTCCGGGTCAAAAGGCTGGTGTCGCAAGGCTCTCACGATCGGTGTGGCTTCGGTCATGTACTGCTTTGTCTGAGAAGCGAAACAGCAATCGCTGACGAGTTCCTTCACTGCCTCGATAGCCAGTGACGAAGGATGAACCAGATCATCAGCATAGAAGCGATAGTCTCGCAGGTCATCCATCAATAGTTCATATACGGGCAGATAATCCACCCGTTCTCCGAAACGCTCCTGCAAGGCATCAATGGCCAAAAGCAAAGTCCCCTTCGAAAGCTGGTTGCCATGCAGTCCGTCCTTGACATGGCGAATGGGACTGACGGTAAAGATGAAATGCTTATCGTCCGATGCTTCTATGATTGGGCTCCAGAGAGTTACGATCTCTTCGACCGAAAGACGCCGCCGCACGAAACCATTGGCTGGAAACTTATGGCAATTGGCCACCACCCTACCCTCTCGTTCGTACACCCAGCTTGTACCCAAGGTTACTATCACATGCCTTGCCTGCTTCCAGAAGTCATGCACCTCGGCATCAAGAGAGGCAAGTTGTCGTTGCAAGGCCTCGGCATCCGTCCCACTCCACCTGCCGTGATGTGCGAAACTGTAATAACGTCCATCAAGCTCATTCAGCTCAAAGTGGACGGTGGCCTCTACAGGTTTGATGACGCGCTGCAAAGACATGGCTATGCTGGCAGGATTGAAGAGCACGCCCCAAGGATTACACATCACGGGCAACCAATGCTCATGCATCCATGTGCCGACATTATCGGTGAAGCACGAGCCCAAAAGCAGAACACCCTCACGACAACCGATAAGTTGTCGCAAGGGTGTACGTTCTATTTCGGTGCGTAACCTTTGCATCATTCCTTGCCTCTCATTACCTTCCAGGCTTTCTTCGAGCGACGACCTACGGTGTCGGCCACCTGCTTGGTCTTCCTGCCGAAGCGTTCGCCCTTTGAACCGACGCTATCGACAACGACGGCCGTACCGTTTGCAATCTTCTTGCCCCAACGGGGAGCCTTGGCACCCACACTATCGATGACAACTTCGGTGCCATCGGCAACCTTCTTGCCAAAACGTGTGCCCTTCGAACGGATGCTGTCTGCCACGACACGTGAACGGGTCTTGAACTTGCCGTCCTGCTCCTGTGCAGAAACGAAGCTGGAGCCTACTGATGCCGATGCAATGATCAACGCAAGGGCTAATATAAATTTTCTCATTGTATTTTGTTGTTTAGAATAGATACTATAGATACTATAGTGAATATAGGAACTATAGAAAAGATTTCATCAATAAGACCAAAGCCAAACGACAAGGTTTAAAGGGTGTCGGACGATGGCGAGGCCGGGGTGACTGCCGCTTGCTTCTGAGCAAGCTCAAACTTGTCGTAAGCATCGACGATCTTCTGAACAAGCCGGTGACGCACAATGTCGCGCTTGTCGAATTCGACCGTTGCGATACCCGGAATACCACGAAGGATACGTTGGGCCTGCACAAGACCCGAACCCACATTGCGCGGCAGATCGACCTGACTCGTGTCGCCCGTAACAATCATGCGTGCACCCAAACCAAGACGAGTAAGGAACATCTTTATCTGGGGAGCGGTGGTGTTCTGTGCCTCGTCGAGGATGATGATGGCATCACTCAAAGTGCGTCCGCGCATATAGGCCAAGGGAGCAATCTGGATGACGTTGGTCTCAAGCAGCTCGCGTAATTTTGCTGTAGGAATCATGTCCTCCAGAGCATCATAAAGCGGCTGCAGGTAGGGATCAAGCTTGTCCTTCATCTCGCCAGGGAGGAATCCGAGCTTCTCACCTGCCTCAACAGCAGGACGCGATAGGATGATCTTGCGTATCTCCTTGTTCTTCAAAGCTCGCACAGCCAAGGCGATCGCCACGTAGGTCTTGCCGGAACCAGCAGGGCCAACAGCAAAACAAAGATCGTTCTTGGCAAATGCATCGACAAGACGCTTCTGGTTCTCGGTGCGTGCCGTGATGGGTTTGCCATTTACACCGTAGATGATCAGGCTATCCTGTTTCTTTTCTACAGGACTCTCGCCATTGTAGAAGCTCAAGATGACCTCTTCGTTGAGTTTGTTGTATTCGTTGCAATAGTTGATCAGCCTATCCACGAAAGATTGGAACATCTCGATATCATCCTCGTCGCCATATACCTTGATGGCCCTACCTCGCGCAGCAAAACGAAGCTTGGGATACAGGGTTTTGAGCAACAGGATGTTCGAGTTGTTCGTGCCATAGAAAATAACAGGATCGGCCTGTTCCAAAAGAATAACTTTCTCTATCATGGGGGCAAAGATACGCACTATTTGACACAATGCCAAATTTTCGACAAAAAATTAGATTCAAACGTTGGTCATTTCGCAAAAAGTGATCATTTGGAACGAAAATCGATTACCATGAAGACACAGTTCCTTAGACAATTACTTCAGGAAACGGTCGGCAAAGCGGATAAACTGCTCCCAGTCGTATGGCAACACGGCATGCGGACCCTTTCGATAATGGTAACCAATTGTACCTGCTGCGGCTGGAACATCCACGGCAGGCATCTCGTTTTGTGCCTGTCCCTCGGCATTTACTATACCCGATAATCCATAAAGGGCATAGACGGGCTCGGCACCCTTTGCACCAAGGAACTCACCACGCGGGTCGGCCCACTGGTCATCCTCTGCACTGGCGACATAGACGGGACGCGGTGCGATGAGGGCGATGACCTCGTGCTGGTCAAAAGGCATCAGGTCCTCATGATGACTGAACTGACGGAAGTTGCCGCAGAACCACTGGTGGTTGAACTCGTTGACACATTCGACGGTCTCGCCATAGCATCGCCGAGACAGTGCAGCCCCGCAACAACCCGAATTCACAGGAATGACAACACGGAAACGCTGGTCGATGGCTCCTGTCCAAAGGACGGTCTTGCCAAGACGGGAGTGACCAAGAAGAGCCACACGCGAAGCATCGACAAGAGGGTCATTCTCCAGATAGTCCATGGCACGGCTTATCGTCCAAGCCCAGCAACTCACTGCAGCCCACTGGTCGGGCAAGGGATAGGTCTGACCCGGGGCGTAGAAATGATGATGGAGTGTGCTGGAACCGAACATGTCGCTGGCCTTATCGGGGCAGGCATCGGTATAACAGAATGTGACGAGGCCATAGCCGTGAGCCAGCAAAGTATCTGGCTGCCAGCTGGCAAGAGCCCAGCGCGAGGTCCATATCGAGTCGTTGTGGAAGAATGTCAGACCAAAGAAGACCGGATGCCCTTTGTCCGAGTTACCGTCGTTAGGCACGACGATGGAGAGAGGGATGTCGGGGCCCTCGGCAGTGAGATGCAGGACAACGTCGCGCCGGATGGCCTTACCTTCACGGAAGGCTGGGTCGGTGCCAATCACTTCCCAACGGAAACCCTCGTCGGGAGCGGGCGCATGACCATACATGAACGATTCGAACAGGTTGACGAGTTCGGGACGGCGATGCTCCTCCCATTCCTCAACAGAAGTCACTCGAGTGCCGTCGAGACAGAGAAGCGGGTCGGGAAGCTCATACTCGGGCACCAGCGACTCGTCGTAGTTGGCGTTCTGGTAATAGTTCTGGAAATCGGCTTTATGCACAAAGCGTTCATATTGACCCCGGCACGGAGTCAATATGAACGCTGTCAGTGAAAGCAGAAAGAGCCTGCGTAAAAGACTTATCGGATCCATAGCAATTCACGGTATTTGGGCATGGGCCAGATGTTGTCGTCGCAAATTTCCTCAAGCTTGTCGATGGGACGACGTATGGAGTGGAACGACTCGGCAATCTCGTAATAGGCAAGCGCCTTCTGATAAGCATCGTCAATCTTGTTGGCGATACGGCGCTTATCGACCATAGCATCGACCTTGACCTTGATGTCGGCGTTGTAGGCGGCAATCTTCTTGATGATGGCAATCTCGGGAGCGCTGAGATCCTCCCATGTAGTTGGGAAGAGTGACTTCATCATGGCCACATTCTTCAGCAGCTGCGACTGATAGCTCATGGCAGCGGGAATAATGTGATTGATGGCAAGGTCGCCAAGTACACGCGCCTCGATTTGGACAAGCTTGGCGTAGGTCTCGAACTTCACTTCGTTGCGAGCCTGCAGCTCTTGCTTGGTGAAGACTCCCAACTTGGAGAACATCTCAACCGAATCTGGCTTGACGTACTCGAGGATCATCTTCGGCACACAACGTTCCACGTCGAGTCCGCGCTTCTGTGCTTCCTTCTGCCATTCCTCAGAATATCCGTTGCCGTCGAAGCAGACGGTATCGATGATACGTGCGATGATGGGCTTGAGAGTCTTCATCACCGCAATCTTCAAACTTGTTCCTTTTGCAAGCTCCTGATCGACCTCGGCCTTGAAGTCGTTGAGCTGTTCGGCGACGATGGAATTGAGCGCTATCATTGCGCTTGCACAGTTGGCCTTGGAGCCCACGGCACGGAACTCAAAGCGATTGCCGGTGAAGGCGAAAGGAGAAGTGCGGTTGCGGTCGGTATTGTCGATGAAGATCTGTGGAATCTCAACCAATCCAATGTCATACTTATGTTTGCCCGCAATGACGATATTCGTATCGTCGGGCACGGTGAGGAGTTTGCGCAACACTTCGGTCATCGGTCGTCCGAGGAACGCAGAAATGATGGCTGGAGGTGCTTCATTCGCACCCAGTCGGTGCGCATTGGTAGCCGAAGCAATGGATGCCTTGAGCAATGGTCCATGACGACGCAGGGCTTCAAGTGCATTGACAAAGAAAGCGACGAACTGCAGGTTGCTCATCGGGTCCTTGCCAGGAGCAAAGAGCATCGTGCCCGTATCGGTCTGCAAAGACCAGTTGTTGTGCTTACCCGAACCATTGATGCCCTCGAATGGCTTCTCGTGAAGCAGTACACGAAAACCATGGCGACGAGCCACACGTTTCATCACGCCCATGATGAGCATGTTCTGATCGACAGAGAGATTACACTCGCCATAGATAGGTGCGAACTCGAATTGGTTGGGAGCCACCTCGTTATGACGTGTCTTCATCGGAATGCCCAGACGAAGGCCCAAAATCTCAAGGTCCTTCATGAATGCCTGCACACGGGAAGGTATCTGACCGAAATAGTGGTCATCCATCTGCTGGTTCTTACTCGAACCATGCCCCATGAGCGTGCGACCCGTAGTGATGAGGTCGGGGCGAGCAGAATACAGATTGTCATCCACAAGGAAATATTCCTGCTCCCAACCGAGGTTGACCTGAACCTTCTTCACGTCAGGATCGAAGAGCTGGCATACCGATACAGCTGCCTTGCTGACAGCTTTGAGTGCCTTCTTGAGAGGTGCCTTGTAATCGAGAGCCTCACCGGTATAGGAGATGAAGACGGTGGGGATGCAGAGGCAGTCGTCAAGGATGAATACAGGCGACGTGGGATCCCAGGCAGTATATCCACGAGCCTCAAAAGTGGCACGAATACCGCCGGACGGGAAACTTGAAGCGTCAGGCTCCTGCTGCACAAGGCTCTTACCCTCGAAGGCTTCAATCATGCCGCCCTTGCCGTCATATTCCATGAAGGAATCATGCTTCTCGGCCGTCGATTCGGTGAGAGGCTGGAACCAGTGGCTGCAATGCGTCACGCCATGTTCCATAGCCCACTGTTTCATGCCGGCAGCCACGCCGTCAGCGACCTCCAGATCGAGCGGCTTGCCATTATCGATACAATCCAAGAGGGAGCGAAGGGTCTTGGCATCAAGGTACTTCTGCATCTTCTCACGATTGAAGACAAGTTCGCCAAAATATTCCGATGGCCGGCCTTCGGGAATAGGATATTCTGCTGCTCGTTTTTTGAAAGCTGCCTCGATGGCATCAAATCTCAATTTGCTCATATTCTGTTATTTTTGTATTATTTCGTTTTAGAATGAAACGCCCACGGCGAAGTAAATCTTATCAGAAGCAGGATTATAAACAACCTGGCCGTAGAACGGGAGGCTGAAAAGCTCCTTGTTGGCGGTCAGCGTGACATTGCACACCTTGAAACCATCGGTATCGACCTGCGTGAAGCTATCGTCCCAAAGGCTGGCACCGACAGCAGCCGAACCATCAATACCACCAAGTTTCCACGGCGCACTCACTTCCACATAGGTGGAGTAGGCACGATCATCATTGGGACCCACGTCATAGCCCGCAACTACCGTATTCCAGGCAAGGGCCAATGGTCCGAAATCGTAGGCGAGATTAGCTTCAAGCGTATGCGAAGAACAACTGCTGAAATTCCATGAGCCGAAATAGCCGTCGGTGTGGAAATAATAATCCGTTACGCCAACAGTCAGCGCCTCAATGGGATTCCACATCAAGGAAAGGTCAAACTCTGTCATGTTCAAAGCATCCCCTCCCTTCTCAAACAATTCAGCAGAGGCCCATGCGCCGATACTGATGCCTGCCTTGTTGAATGTAACCGTGGCGGAAGGTTGCACACTAAAGCCGCCACATTCCTGACCACGCCAAAGATAAGAACTTACAACATCTGCACCCACACTGAGAGTTACCGATGGTTCAGGCTCCTCGGCGAAAGAAGGAGAGTGACCGAAACCAGCACATATAATAGTTACAACTACAAATACCTTTTTCATAACACTTTGCACTATTTCACTAATGAACTGTTAATAATTTGCGCCGCAAAGATACGGGGCATTCTCGAATTATCCAAATTATTTCCATATTATTTTCAGAATCCGTTGATATTTGTTCAACAACTATGCGGTTCAATCATTTTTTGCTTAGAAAAACAGCTTAATGCAAGCATTGGGAAAGGCCTTTTGTTTCATTGCTGTCTCATTTTTTCAATGATATGTTTTCATCCATTATAACGCCAACAGATAAAAAGATATGGCATCAATATTTCGTTTAAAATTTACTCCCGATAATGCAAAAAATCAAAAAATCCTTTAAAAACGCACGCACGCGAAACGTTTTTGACCAAAAAATTCGGACAATTCGAAAAAAAACCGTATCTTTGCACCAATTCTCCTACCCGTACATCCCCAAGGAGAAGCAAAAACTTATGAACAAGACCAAGATCCTCTTCATCAACACCGAAGTCATGCCGTACCTCCCCGAGGCACGCATGTCAAGCATCGGACGCCAACTGCCTCAAGGCATTCAAGACGCAGGACACGAGATCCGCACCTTCATGCCTCGATTCGGGCAGATCAACGAACGACGCAATCAGCTTCATGAGGTGATCAGGCTCTCTGGCATGAACCTGATCATTAACGACACCGATCACCCGCTGATCATCAAGGTTGCGTCAATCCAGCAGGCTCGCATGCAGGTTTATTTCATCGATAACGACGAATACTTCACCCATCGCAACAAGTACGGCAATTCACACGGCGAGTACGCCGACAATGCCGAGCGTTGCGTATTCTTTGCCCGTGGTGTCATCGAAACCATCCGCAAACTGCGTTGGAAACCCGACGTGGTCTATTGCCAGGGATGGTTCTCAGCCATTTCGCCTATCTATATCAAGAAGACGTTTGCCGAAGACCCCTGCTTCCGTGGCGTCAAGGTCGTATTCGCCATGTTTGACAACGGCTTCCAAGGTCATTTGGCAAACAACTTCTACCGCACAGTGAAACGTGAAGGCGTGCTCAAGGCCGACCTCATCGAGGTGAAGGACAAACCCGTCGATTATGTGACGCTGTGCAAACTCGCCGTCAAATTCTGCGACGGCCTGATCATCACCGACAACACTCCTGCTGCGGAAGAGGTGAAGGCTTACGCCGAAAGCCGTGACATCCATATTCTCGATGCAACAGATGAAGATCTTGACATCAAGAAATACGACGATTTCTTCGAACTTTTCAACACCAATAGTTCCGAGGAAGAAGATTGAACAATTAACGATTAACAGTTACAATTAACAATTATAGTCCACTTCAAACGTGAAACTGCTTATCAACGTAGCCAAACGACTCTTGTCGCTCGTTCCGGCTCTGTATATACTTGTTTCAGCAACATCTTGCGAAGATTCTCTCTCGGACGTTGGTGCCACGACAATGCCTGACAGTGATTTAATCAGAATCGAGGCCGATACGCTGCGATGTGCAGTCGCAACAGGCTATCGTGATTCCATTTATGTGCGTACTGGCTATCCCCTCCTTGGCAATATCACCGACCCGGAATACGGCAGTGTGAAAGCCGGCTATCTTGCCCAGTTCTATGCCAGCACAAACATCACATTGAACGAAGTCAGCAACGACTCTGTCACCTTCGACATTCTGCGCACTTCCGTCCCTCATGATCTTGGTCTCGACCCCAAGGGCATCTATACTTCCCATTTCGACTCCCTGGTCTCCAATACACTCGACTCTCTGACCCTGCGTGTCTATTACAACACTTATTATGGCGACTCTCTTACTCCTATGCAGTTCAGCGTATATGCTCTCAACAGCGACGCAAAACTGGAAAAGGAGCCTGAAAGTGCGTTCTACAGCAACAACGATTTTACGAAGTACTACAACACGAATGCGTTTCTGGGTAGCAGAGCCTATACCGCAGCCAACCGCGTGCTGAGCGACTCGGTCCGCAAAAGCGATTCCTATCTCCCATACATCGAAGTGCGTTTGAAGGACGATCTGAAGGAAGAATTCTTCCAGAAGATCGTAGCATCAGCCATTGCGCGTGACGCTGCCGGAAAGGCCAACTACAACTACACCGATATCTTTGCCAACATCGAAACGATGCGCGAGAACTTCCTTTCAGGTGTGGCCATCCAACCCACTTTTGGTGACGGTTCGATTATCAAGGTCTATAACACGGCCATCTACTTCTACTATCACAGCTACCACAAGTATTCGAAGGACGGAACCCTCTTGCGCAATTCCACCGACACCGGCGACTCGGCCTACGTCACTTCCCACGTGCAGTATATGGCAGTCACGCCCGACGTTGTGCAGATGTCGAGCCTCGAGCTGAAAGACATCAAGAAGGACGACCGTCTCACCGACACCGACCACGCCTACATCACTTCGCCTCAGGGCTATTACGCCACCGTCGATTTGCCGATAGGCAAGGCCATTCGCACGATGATGGATCATCCGATGCGTCGCGATTCGGCTTATTTCCTCAATGGTGCCAACTTCTCACTGATGTGCGAGAAGCCCCAGGGAGCCCTCTTGAGCAACACACCGGTTACAAGGGTGATGCTCATTGAGGAAAGCAAGATGAACAAGTTCTTTGAAGAAAGCCGCGTGCCCGAGGAAACAGCCGCAGCCATCGGCACCTACGTGGCCGACTCTGTTAAAAACTTCATCTATTATTACAGCTTCGGCAATCTCAACGAACTCGTCATAGGTCTGGCAGGCGAAAGCAATCATGGCAGTTGGGACAAGGAGAATGTGACCACATCTCTGCAGTGGGCGAAACAGATCAAGGCCGTAAAACCCACGACGTTCCTGCCTGAACTCTCCCAATCGACGCTGGACAGCTACACCGATGAAGACTACAAGAACAACACCGACGGCATCCGTACCATCGTACAGAACGCCCTCGACCATTACACTGTCCACATGGCTGTCATCCCCGTCGATGTATCGACCAGTTCATCATCAGGTGCAGTCCTTTCTGTAAGCAACTATATTCTGCCTACCGCTATCAAGGTGAAGCGCGACGACAGCAAGCAGTATCTGCAGTACATTTACACGCAGGGCGGTTCGCTTTGATGCCCACCCGTTTTGCTTCTCTTATATATTATAATATGTGTATCCTGAAAGCGAATGCACATCAAAGGTTTATCAAAAGGTTTTATATATATATTTAAAGGTATTTGTTATGAGTGATCGTCTTTACATCTTCGACACGACATTGCGTGACGGAGAACAAGTGCCAGGTTGCCAATTGAACACCGTGGAGAAGATCCAGGTGGCCAAGGCTCTCGAACAGCTGGGCGTAGATATTATCGAAGCCGGCTTCCCCATTTCGAGTCCGGGCGACTTCAATTCCGTCGTCGAGATATCCAAAGCCGTGACTTGGCCAACCATTTGTGCCCTTACACGTGCTGTGCAAAAAGACATCGACGTGGCTGCCGAAGCGTTGCAGTATGCCAAGCACAAGAGAATCCACACCGGTATAGGCACCTCCGATTCGCACATCAAGTATAAGTTCAACTCCACCCGCGAAGAAATCATCGAACGTGCGGTAGCAGCTGTCAAATACGCCCGCAACAAGGTAGATGAGATAGAGTTTTATGCCGAGGATGCTGGCCGCACCGAAAACGAATACCTCGCCAAGGTTGTGGATGCAGTCATCAAGGCTGGAGCCACGATTATCAACATTCCCGACACCACAGGTTACTGTATGCCTTGGGAATATGGCGAGAAGATCAAATATCTCATGGATCATGTCGAGGGTCTGCAGGACGGACGAGCCATCCTTTCGACCCATTGTCACAACGACCTGGGCATGGCTACCGCCAACACCATCTCGGGTGTTGTCAACGGTGCACGACAAGTGGAAGTCACCATCAATGGTATCGGTGAGCGTGCAGGCAACACTTCGCTCGAAGAGATTGCCATGATCATCAAGTGCCACCAGGCAACGATGCCCGTGACCACCAACATCAATACCACCAAGATCTGGCCCTCGTCACGACTGGTAAGTTCACTCATGAACATGCCTGTACAACCCAACAAGGCCGTGGTTGGCAAGAATGCTTTTGCACATTCAAGCGGTATCCATCAGGATGGTGTCCTGAAGAATGTCCAAACCTACGAAATCATGGATCCGAAGGATGTGGGCATCGACGAAAACTCCATCGTACTCACCGCCCGTTCAGGTCGTGCTGCCCTGAAGCATCGTCTGAGCGTCCTCGGCGTGGAACTCGAACAAGAGAAACTCGACAAGACCTACGAGGCTTTCCTGCGCTTGGCCGACAAGAAGAAGGAACTCAACGACGACGATCTGCTGATGCTCGCCGGCACGGAAAAGGCCGAGAGCAATCACGTACAGCTCGAATCACTGCAAGTTACCACCGGCAAGGGTGTAAGGCCCATTGCTGCCATCCGTCTCAAGGTGGCCAACGAGATCTTCGAGGCCGCAAGCATCGGCAATGGCCCTGTGGACGCTTCGATCAAGGCACTCAAGCAAATCATCCGACGCGAAATGACTCTCAAGGAGATGACCATCCAGGCCATTTCGAAGGGTTCGGACGACCTCTGCAAGGTACACATGCAGGTAGAGCACGCCGACCACGTCTATTACGGTTTTGGCTCCGACACCGACATCGTCACCGCTTCCGTCGAGGCTTATATCGACTGCATCAACAAGTTCAAACATTAATTACTTATATAATGGGAAAGACATTATTTGACAAAATCTGGGATGCACACGTCGTGCAGAAGGTCGAAGACGGCCCCACCCAGCTCTACATAGATCGTCTCTATGCTCACGAAGTAACCTCACCACAGGCCTTCGACACATTGCGTGACAAGGGCATCAAGGTGTTCCGTCCTGACCACGTCATCGCCATGCCCGACCACAACACGCCAAGCGACCAGCAGGAAGTGATCAACGACCCTATTGGCCGCAACCAGGTCGAGACGCTTGCCAGGAACTGCGCAGAGTTCGGCATCAAACACTTCGCCATGGGCAGCAAGGACAACGGCATCATTCATGTCGTCGGTCCCGAGAAAGCCCTCTCGCTCCCCGGCATGACCATCGTCTGCGGCGACTCGCACACCTCTACCCACGGTGCAGTAGGTGCTATTGCCATGGGCATTGGAACGTCTGAAGTGGCTCAGGTGCTGGCATCGCAGTGCATCCTTCAGTCCAAGCCAAAGACCATGCGCATCAATATCGAGGGACAGCTTCAGCCAGGTGTCGTTGCCAAGGATGTCGCCCTTTACATCATGGCTCAGATGACCACCGCCGGTGCTACGGGTTATGCCGTGGAATATGCAGGCTCGACAATCCGCAACATGTCGATGGAAGGCCGTCTGACGCTCTCGAACCTCTCCATCGAGATGGGGTCGCGTGCCGGTCTTATTGCTCCCGACGAGACGACGTTCACCTACCTCAAGGGACGCGAATACGCTCCCAAGGGTGAAGAATGGGATAAGGCTGTAGCCGAATGGCGTCAGCTCAAGAGCGACGATGACGCCGTGTTTGACAAGGAAGTCACCTTCCGTGCCGAGGATATCAAGCCTCGCATCACTTTCGGCACAAATCCCGGAGCAGGCATCGCCATCGACGAGTGCATTCCTACGCTCGACGGCATGAGCGAGTCGGAGAAGAAGCAGTTCCTCTCGCAGCTCGAGTACATGCAGTTCAAGCCAGGCGAAAAGCTTGAGGGACATCCTGTCGATTACTGCTTCTTGGGCGCATGTACCAATGGTCGCATCGAGGACTTCCGCGCTTTCGCTTCTGTCGTGAAAGGCAAGAAGAAGAATCCTAACGTCGTGGCATGGCTCGTGCCGGGTTCCTGGCTCGTACGTCAGCAGATTATCGACGAGGGCATCGACAAGGTGCTCGAAGAGGCTGGTTTTGAGCTGCGTCTCCCCTCTTGCTCCGCTTGTCTCGCCATGAATCCCGACAAGGTGCCTGCCGGCAAGCTCGCCATCTCTACTTCCAACCGCAACTTCGTCGGTCGTCAGGGTCCGGGCGCTCGCACCATCCTTGCTTCACCACTCGTTGTAGCTGCTTCAGCTATCACCGGTGTTGTCACCGATCCTCGCAAGCTCTAATCGTTAATCATTCTCAGACTATGGCACATCAGAAATTCAGCATAATCAAATCGACCTGCATCCCCATCCAGATCGACAACTGCAATACCGACCTCATCATCCCGGCACGTTATCTGGCCTCGACGTCACGCGATCCCAAGTTCTTCGGCGATGCCTTCATGCACGACCTGCGTTACAATGCAAAGGGAGAGCCGGTAGCCGACTTCGTATTGAATCGTCCCGCTTTCTGCGAGGCTCCTCATGAGGGTTGCCACGAGATTATCGTGGGTGGACAGAACTGGGGTTCAGGCTCCAGCCGTGAGCATGCAGCCTGGGCGATTTCAGGTTATGGCGTTCGCGTGGTGATCTCAAGCAGCTTTGCCGATATCCACCGCAACAACCTGCTCAACTGCTTCGTTCTGCCCGTTATCGTCAGCGAGGCTTTCCAGCAAGAACTCTTTGCATCGATTGCCAAGGATGCCGACACCGTGGTCACCGTGGATCTCCCGAACCAGACCGTTACCAACGAGGCAACAGGTCATAGCGAGAAGTTCGACATCAACAACTACAAGAAGTACTGCCTGATGAACGGCTACGACGATATCGACTATCTGCTTTCACAGACCGACAAGATCGAAGCTTTCGAAAACAAGAAGTAATGAAATTCGAAATACTCGATACGACTCTACGCGATGGAGAACAGACCTCGGGGGTAGCATTCAGCGCCCCCGAGAAACTTTCCATTGCCCGAAAGTTGCTCGAAGAAGTTGGTGTTGACCGCGTCGAGATAGCCTCGGCACGTGTCAGCAACGGCGAGTTCGAATGCGTCTGCAAGGTTTGCGAATGGGCCAAGGAGGCAGGATACCTCGACAAGATCGAAGTGCTAGGCTTCTGCGACAATGGAGCTTCCATCGATTGGATCCGCAATGCAGGTGGCAAGGTCATCAATCTATTGGCCAAGGGTTCGGAGAAACACTGCGTCGCCCAACTCAAGAAAAAGCCCGAGGAACATTTCGCTGACGTGCGCCGCAACATCGATATGGCGATCGCTGCCGGATTGAGCGTCAACATTTACCTTGAGGACTGGTCGAACGGCATGATGCAGTCTCCACAATATGTGATGAACATGATGGAGGCGCTTTACGATGCTCCCATCCAACGATTCATGCTGCCCGATACGCTGGGTATCCTTTCACCACGACGCACGAAGATGTACTTCGAGCAGATGGTGACCAAATATCCGCAACTGCATTTCGACTTCCATGCACACAACGACTACGACTTGGCTGTTGCCAATGTGTTGGCTGCTGCCGAGGCAGGCGCTCGTGGTGTTCATACCACGGTGAACGGATTGGGCGAAAGAGCAGGCAATGCCTCGCTTTCCAGTGTCGTGGCCGTCATCAACGACATGATTCCCGATGCAGAACTGAACGTCGTCGAACAAAGCATCAACAGCCTGAGCCGCATGGTCGAAAGCTACAGCGGTCTGGCAACCGCACCCAATGCTCCCATCGTGGGCGAAAATGTCTTCACTCAGACGGCGGGCATACATGCTGACGGTGACAAGAAAGCGAAACTCTACGTCAATCCGCTGCTTCCCGAGCGCTTCGGACGAAGCCGCGAATATGCCCTCGGCAAGATGTCGGGCAAAGCCAACATCGAGCAAAACCTCGAACAGTTGGGCCTCCATCTGAACGACTACGAAATGCGCCGCGTCACCGAACGCATCAACGAAATGGGTGACAAGAAGGAACACGTCACCATCGACGACCTTCCGTATATCATTTCCGACGTCCTGCATCACGATGCTCCATCGGAACGCATCAAGCTCGTCTCCTACATGGTATCGACAGCCTACGGCCTGCATCCTCAGGCTTGCGTGAAACTTGACATCGACGGACAGCAATATGAAGAGTCGGCTACGGGCGACGGTCAGTACGATGCCTTTGTGCGTGCCGTGCGCCACATCTACCGCAACAAGCTGGACCGCACCTTCCCTTGGCTCACCAATTACGTGGTAACGATTCCTCCTGGAGGACGCACCGATGCGCTTGTTCAAACCGCCATCTCATGGGAATACGAGGGAAAGGTCTATCGCACCCGTGGTCTTGATGCCGACCAAACCGAGGCGGCCATCAAGGCGACCATCAAGATGCTCAATATGCTGGAAGACAAGAAGGACTCGACAAAATAAACAATAAATATATGAAACTCAAATTAGCTGTACTCCCGGGCGATGGTATCGGACCCGAGATCATGGAACAAGGCCTCGCCGTCACCGAGGCAATCTGCAAGAAGTTCGGTCATGAACTGAGTTACAAATATGCCATCTGTGGAGCAGATGCCATCGACAAGGTGGGCGATCCCTTCCCCGAAGAGACTTTCCAGACTTGTATGGAGGCTGATGCAGTGCTCTTCGCCAGTGTGGGCGATCCCAAGTATGACAACAACCCGAATTCTAAGGTTCGTCCCGAACAGGGTCTGCTCGCCATGCGCAAGAAGCTCGGTCTGTTTGCCAACATTCGTCCCGTGACCACTTTCGACTGCCTCGTACACAAGTCGCCCTTGAAGGACGAGGTAGTAAAGGGCGCCGACTTCATCTGCATCCGCGAACTCACCGGCGGCATGTATTTCGGTCAGAAGAAGGAACCTTCGACCAACGAGAACGGCGTAGAAGACGCCTTCGACACCAACTATTACTCTCGTCCCGAAGTGGAGCGCATCCTGCATGTGGCTTATCAGTACGCCCGTCAGCGTCGCAACCACGTCACCGTAGTCGATAAGGCCAACGTACTTGCTTCATCCCGTCTCTGGCGCAAGATTGCCCAGGAGGTGATGCTTCAGTATCCCGATGTTACCACCGACTTCATGTATGTTGACAATGCCTCGATGCGCATGATTCAGGAGCCACGTTTCTTCGATGTCATGGTTACTGAAAACACTTTCGGCGACATCCTTACCGACGAAGGCAGCTGCATCACCGGCTCAATGGGTCTTCTTCCCTCTGCTTCTACCGGCGAACACACTCCAGTCTTTGAGCCTATCCACGGTTCGTGGCCACAGGGCAAGGGTCTCAACATCGCCAACCCATTGGCACAGATCCTTTCCGCAGCCATGCTCTTCGAATACTTCGGTCTCAAGGAAGAAGGCGCACTCATCCGCGAAGCTGTCGATGAGTCACTCGCTCAGAACGTCCGCACTCCCGAAATCCAAGTCGAAGGCGGCGCCAAGTACGGCACCAAGGAAGTCGGCCAGTGGATTGTTGACTATATCAACAAGAAGTAATCCAACATCAGCGAGTTTTTTAGTAAAGTTTGAAGCATACGGAGGTCATGATGAGTGATCTCCGTATATTGTTTCAGAATGCAATGTATATTTGACAAAAACATGAGTCAAAATGAGAGAAAAAAAGAGAAATTTTCGAGAAAAACAAAAAATAACGATCATAATCTACGATAAATAAAGAATTTTGCATATCTTTGCCTTGAAGTAGGCACTTTTCTTAGATTGTATATCCCTTCACGGGATGGGCAACAGCGAAGCTGTGTAAAAGAGAACCGAACGGTCATAAATCCATTTATTTTTGAGCAATGAGAAAAGAATTCAACATAACTGGCAGCTGCAATCCCGAGTGGCACTATATGGTGGACACCGCAAAACGATTCCAGGCTGTGGCGAAGTTGATTGAAAAGGGGAAATACTTCACAATCAACCGTGCTCGGCAGTACGGAAAGACCACTATGCTGGATATGATTTGGCGAAAACTTTCCGACCGCTATCTCGTTATTCCATTGAGTTTCGAGGGGTTGGGCGATAGTTCGTTTGCCACCGAAGCAGCCTTTGCTTCTACGTTTTCAAAGATGATGATTAGATGTCTTGCCTCAATCAATCTCGATGAAGAACTGGCCGGCATCTGGCAGGATGCTTCTCCTAAATCGTTTGATGACCTCTATTCTGTAATTACTGCATTTTGCAAGAGAAGCGAAAAGCCTGTAGTAGTGACTATCGACGAGGTGGACAAGAGCAGCGACAACCAACTTTTCCTCAATTTCCTCGGCATGTTACGCAACAAGTACTTGGAACGCAATATCAATGGTATGAACTCCACCTTCCACAACGTGGTACTCGCTGGTGTATATGACGTGAAGAATCTCAAGTTAAGGATTCGACCCGATGCAGAGAAGAAATATAATTCTCCATGGAACATTGCAACCGATTTCAACGTCGATATGTTATTCCATCCCGAAGAGATAGCGCAAATGCTCACCGACTATGAGAACGATGTCCACACAGGCATGGATATCAAGGAAATCAGCAAGGAGATTTACAAATTTACATCGGGATATCCGTTCCTCGTTAGTTATATATGCAAAAAAATCGATGAGGAATTCAACCGTTTATGGATTTCCGAAAGTATCGTTAAGGCCGTAAAACTGCTGGTTCAGGGTGGAAGCACATTGATGGACGACCTTTCCAAAAACCTTGAGAACAATCCTGAGTTCCGCGAGTTCATGTATTCCATCTCAATCAACAGCACCGACTATTCGTTTTCGTTGCTCAATCCGATGGTGAACATGGGCAACATGTTCTCATACATTCGCAACAAAGATGGTCATGTGGTTATACACAACCTGATTTTCGAGGAAGCATTGTTCCTATATTTTACTATAGATTACGCCATCAAAAACAACAGCAAGCTCTCTCCCTTCCAGTTGAACTATGTGCGCAACGGTCAGTTAATCATGGAATATGTAGTCACACGTTTCCAAGACCTGATACACGAAGAATATAGCGACAGCACCGTCCCCTTCCTCGAACGAGAAGGAAGGTTGCTGTTCCTCACTTTCCTTAAACCCATCATTAACGGTATCGGCTTCTACTACGTGGAACCACAAACGCGCGATAACCGTCGCATGGATCTCGTAGTGACCTACGGTCAGCAAGAGTTTATTATAGAGTTGAAGATTTGGAGAGGCGACAAGTACGAAGAGAGTGGTCGCGACCAGTTGGCAGCCTATCTCGAAACACGCCATGCGGAAGAAGGTTACCTCGTCACCTTCGACTTCTCGAAGAATAAGCAGATTGTCGAACCACAATGGATTGAATGGAACAGCAAACGTATTTTTGAAGCAGTGATTTAATTTCCTCGGCCAATTCAAATGACCACCTACAATCCATTCTCCCTCGAAAACAAAACGATTCTTGTGACAGGAGCATCTTCTGGCATCGGAAGAGCTACGGCCATCGAATGCTCCAAGTTGGGTGATCGTGTGGTCATCACGGGGCGTAACGAAGAACGTCTTGCAGAGACATTCGGCCAACTTGAAGGCGAAGGTCATATGCAGATTGTGGCAGACCTCACCAAGCAGGAGGATATTGACAACCTGATCGCTCAAACGCCTATGCTCAATGGCCTCGTCAATAATGCAGGTCAAAACAGCATTGTCACCGTCAACTACATTGAGCAGACTGATCTCGATATCATTTATCAGACCAACGTCTTCGCTCCTATCCTTCTGACCAAAGGACTGCTGAAAAAGAGGAAGATTCTGAAAGGAGGTTCCATCGTTTTCACCTCGTCCATAGCTTCTTCACTCAGCACACCTGGAAGTAGCCTTTATGCTTCAACGAAGGCATCCGTCAGTTCCTTCATGCGCTCTTGTGCTGTAGAACTTGGCAGTCGAGGAATACGCTCCAATGCAGTGCTGCCGGGGACTATCGAAACCACATTGGGAATAGGGAATGTCCCCGATGAACTTATCGCTAAAGACAAGGACTTATATGCTCTGAAGAGATACGGCAAGCCTGAGGAGGTCGCCCACGCCATCATCTTCCTCCTCTCCGATGCTGCCGCCTGGGTTACTGGCACCTCACTTGTGATTGATGGGGGGCGACTCTTGAAATAAACTAAAGTCTTCAAGCGATAGAAAACAACGAAATAGAGGCAAAACGATAGCCGAGCACAAATAACGTGCTCGGCTATCGTTTATCTTTGGAATGTAATTTGGAATTTTCAAAAACAATTATTTCTCCACAAATCCCGTAACGTCGGCGGCGATGATACGCTCGCCTTTCGAGTTCTGAATCTTGACGTTCTCGAAGGTGATGTCCTTGGCGTAGTGCATTTCGCAACCCTTGTCGGCGACGAAGAGGGAATTGCGCATCTGGAGGTTCTCGAGAGGCATCTCGGGCAGGCCGTTGAACCAGATGGCACGTTTGGCACCCTGACAAATGACATTCGAGATATAGAGATTGCGGAAGCAGGGAGTCTCCTCGGTTACCGGTGGCACAGCATCTTCAGCAGAACTGTCCTTGTCGGCCTTTCCACCCACAGGTTTGTTCGAATAATAGAGGTCGAAGGTGAAGGCATCACCCGAGATGGCTACCATGTTGATTTGGTCGATGTAGATATTCTCAATCACACCACCGCGACCACGTGTCGATTTCATGCGCAGACCTGTATCGGTGCCGTTGAAAAGGCAATTGTGTACGTAGATGTTGTTGGCACCCGAACTCATCTCCGAACCGATGACGAAACCGCCATGTCCATGCAGCACGGTGCAGCCGTCGATGATGACGTTCTGGCAGGGACGTTTCCAGCTGCGTCCCTCCGCGTCCTTGCCCGACTTGATGCAGATGGCATCGTCGCCCACGTCGAAGATCGAGTTGAGGATCAAAACGCGGTTGCACGATTCGAGGTCAAGGCCATCGCCATTCTGTGCGAACCACGGATTGCGAATGGTGACATGGTCAATGATGAGGTCTTCGCACATCAGCGGATGGATGTTCCAAGCGGGAGAATTCGAGAAGGTGGCATCCTTGAGCAGGACACGATTGCAACGAGTGAATTCGAGCAAAACGGGACGCTGGGTGACGCGGCGCATATCGGGCTTGTCCGCTTCGCCCTTCTCGGCATCTTCCTTAGCATTGGGGTACCAAATGCTGTTCATCTCAATACCACTGCCCGAAGTGAGCTCATTCCATTGGCTGGAGGTGAACTTGCCCTTCTTGCTGGGTCGCCAAGCCTGACCTTGCCCGTCGAACGAGCCTGGTCCCGTGATGGCAATGTTGTTGACCTCGTAGGCATAGAGTGGCGCCATCTTCTTGGTCGCAGTATTGCCCTCGTAAATGGTGGTTACATCGGGATAGGCATCGAAGTCGGTGGTAAAGAGCACGAGAGCACCCTGCTCGACGTGCAGATCGACATTCGAGACAAACTGGATAGGTCCTGTGAGCCAGATACCACTGGGAACGATGAGGTGTCCACCGCCTTTCTCATCAAGAGCCTTCATGGCTGCAGCAAAGGCTTCGGTGCATAGACTGCCTCCGTCGCCCTTGGCTCCGAAGTCGGTGAGAAGCACGCTGTAGCTTGGAATATTGACGGTTGCCACATTGGGCATGTCGAAAGGAGCCGCAGCATACTGGGGTTTAACATAAGGTGCAAGTGAGGAAGGTTCGCCTTGATTTTGACAGGCTACGAGGCCCACGGCCAGGAGCGTCAGTAATGATAAATAACGATTCATAATGTGTGAAAAAGAGTGTGTTAATTTGCTGCAAATATACAAATACATTTTGAAATATCCTAATTTTCGGGACAAAAAAAGACAAAAAGACTAAAAAAACGACAAAATATTTTCAACTTTCACAGTTTTTTTGTAACTTTGCGCCGTTTTTAGTGATAATTGCGTAACAACCAATTGTTATTTGTTAATTGTTAATTATTAATTCAATAAAATATGGCAAATCAGGAAGATGTTTTCAAGAAGCTGGTGTCCCACTGCAAGGAGTATGGCTTCGTTTTCCCTTCGAGTGAAATCTATGACGGACTGGGCGCAGTCTATGACTACGGACAGAACGGCGTCGAACTCAAGAACAATATCAAGCGCTACTGGTGGGAGGCTATGACCAAGCTCCACGAGAACATCGTGGGCATCGATGCCGCCATCTTCATGCACCCGACAGTCTGGAAGGCTTCGGGCCACGTCGATGCATTCAATGACCCGCTTATCGACAACCGCGACTCCAAGAAGCGCTATCGTGCCGATGTGCTCATCGAGGAACAGCTTGCCAAGATTGAGGACAAGATCAACAAGGAGGTCGAGAAGGCCCGCAAGCGTTTCGGCGAGGCTTTCGACGAGGCTCAGTTCCGTGCCACCAATGGCCGTGTACTTGAACATCAGGCCAAGTGGGATGCCCTGCATCAGCGCTATAGCGATGCCATGAACAAGATGGACCTCGAGGAACTGAAGCAGATTATCCTCGACGAGGAGATCGTCTGCCCCATCAGCGGCACCCGCAACTGGACCGACGTGCGTCAGTTCAACCTCATGTTCTCCACCGAGATGGGTTCCACAGCTGACGGTGCCATGAAGATCTATCTTCGTCCAGAGACCGCACAGGGTATCTTCGTCAATTACCTCAACGTACAGAAGTCGGGCCGCATGAAGCTGCCTTTCGGCATTGCCCAGATCGGCAAGGCTTTCCGCAACGAGATCGTAGCACGCCAGTTCATCTTCCGTATGCGCGAGTTCGAGCAGATGGAGATGCAGTTCTTCATCAAGCCCGGCACCGAGCTTGATTGGTTTGCCAAGTGGAAGAAGACCCGTCTTGCCTGGCACAAGGCTCTCGGCTTCGGTGATGCCATGTATCGCTACCACGATCACGAGAAGCTGGCTCACTACGCCAATGCTGCCACCGATATCGAGTTCAACATGCCATTCGGCTTCAAGGAGGTGGAGGGTATCCATTCCCGCACGAACTTCGACCTCTCGCAGCACGCCAAGTACAGCGGCAAGAAGATCGAGTACTTCGACCCCGAGACCCGCGAGTCATTCGTTCCCTACGTCATCGAGACCTCTATCGGTGTCGATCGCATGTTCCTCAGCATCATGGCCGGTGCCTATCGTGAGGAGGAGGTCAATGGCGAGCGTCGCGTAGTTCTTGCCTTGCCACCCGCATTGGCTCCTGTCAAGGTGGCCATCCTGCCACTCGTCAACAAGGACGGTCTGCCGGAGAAGGCCGAGGAGATCCTCCGCGAGCTTCGTTACGACTACACCTGCCAGATCGAAGTGAAGGATTCCATCGGCAAGCGCTATCGTCGTCAGGACGCCATCGGCACGCCCTATTGCGTTACTGTTGACGGACAGACCCTCGAGGACAACACCGTTACCCTCCGCTTCCGCGACACTATGGAGCAGGAGCGCGTAGCTATCGCCGACCTCCACAAGATCATCGGTGACTCGGTGAACATCTCTTCTTTGCTTCGTAAGATTGAGAACGACTAAGGCATTGTTAACTGTTAATTGTTAATTGTTAATTGAAAAAGATACTATATTTACTGCTCGCTGTAGTGGCGATGCCGCTGATGCTGGCCTGCAACGACGATGACGATGTAGATTACACCGAGTATTACGGTTGGCGCGACGAGAACAACGCAGTTACCGAGTTGTTCGCTTCGGCGCAAAGCAGTGACTCGGCCCTCACCTACTTCAACCATGCGGTGCAGTCGCTCAAGGAGCCGCAGTACTATCCCAGCTTCGTTCACTACGTGAAGCACGCCAACATCGACAGCCTGCGCAACCTCAATCCACGCAAGGACTACCGTCCCTACTCAACGAGCACGCTCAGCGTCCATTATACGCTTTTCCAGACCGATTCGCTCTTTGCTACGGTCAAGCGTCAGGGCGGCTGGTCAAAGGAGTATCTGCGCAATCCCGGTGGCATCCTCGACTCATTGTTCTTCGCTGCTGCCGAAGACAGCCCGCTGAAGGCTGATACCATCGAGTCCTATCAAGTAATGTACTACTCGGGCTTCACGCCAAACGCTGTCATCACCGGCTGGGGCGACATCCTGCAGCAGATGTATATCGGCGATCACGTTGTCTGCATGATTCCCTGGTTCCTGGCTTACGGCCAAAGCGGCAGTGGTTCGAACATCAATCCTTATTCCAATCTCTTCTTCCGCATCGAGCTTTGCGACATCACCTCATGGGGCGGTAATGTGGAGCCAAAGAAGACCGAATAAAATATCATGATGAAAAATCTCATTACGATAATCACTCTGACGGCATGGACATTGTTCTGTGCCGTTAGTGTTTCTGCCCAACCGTCGGCTGGACAAGAAACACAGCTGGGCGATAACTGCACCAGCATCCTCGTGGGCCGAAAGGCCTCAACCGATGGCTCGGTCATCACCAGCCACAACTGCGACTCATGGTACCGCACCTGGATGCGTTGGGTGCCGGCTGCCGACTTCGAACGCGACACCGTGATGGATATCTACGAGGGGCGAATGCACACCGAATATCCCGATTCGAAGGACGGTGTCAAGGTCAAGGGACAGATACCGCAACCTGCCGGACACACCTATCGCTACCTCGACACGGCCTATCCCTGCCTTAACGAGCATCAGCTCGGCATCGGAGAGACCACCTTCACGGGACGTGACACGCTCGAAAACAAGGAGGGCATGTTCATGATCGAAGAGCTTTGCCGTGTGGCTTTGCAACGCTGCACCAAGGCGCGCGAGGCCATTCTCCTCATGGGCCAACTCATCCACGAGTACGGATATGGCGATTCGGGCGAATGTCTGACGATTGCCGATACCGACGAGGCATGGATCTTCGAGGCATTGGGCGAAGGACCCGACCAAGTAGGTGGCGTATGGGCAGCCCAGCGCATTCCCGATGATGAGGTTTGCGTCTCGGCCAATATCAGTCGCATCGGTTCACTCAGCACGCTCACGCCTCCCACCAAGCCTGTAAAGGCGAAGAAGGGAAAGAAGCCTGCCTACGCACCCCTCGTCTCCGATACGCAGATGGCTTCGCAGAATGTCTTCGACGTAGCCCGCAAGCTCGGGTTCTGGGACGGCTCCACCGAGTTCTCGTTCTGGCGCGCCTACAGCGGTGTCAACTACTTCGATGAGCCCAAGAACTATTCCACGCGCGAACTCTACATTATGCAGCAACTGGCTCCATCGCTGGGTTTCAACGACACGATGGACGAACTGCCTGTCAGCTTCCGTCCCGATTCGCTCGTCTCCTACCGCAAGGTCATCAACCTGATCGGCACATGGTATGAAGGCGATTCCACCCTTGACCTAACCCAGAAGATGCGCATCCCCAAGGCAAGCCGCGACCTGGCCGGCAAGAAGCCATGGGCAAGCGAGGACAGCATCATCTCATCTATCGCCAACCCATGGATGAACAGCCGCCTCATCAATACACTCTATGCCTTGACGGGCGACAACGATTGGCATTGGGTACGCACCGTAGCTGTGCCTCAATGTGCCTACTCGACCGTCATCCAACTGCGAGGCTGGCTTCCCGATGCCGTGGGCGGCATCTGCTGGATGTCGCTCGACAATCCCGGCCAGTCGCCACGCTTCCCCATCTTCTGCGGCACCACCACGCTGCCCAAGATGCTGCAGGTCTGCGGTCAGCACCGCTATCGCGACGATGCACTCGTCTGGCACTATCGTCAGGCCAACAAACTCGCCACCGTTCGCTGGGGCGACTGCCGCAAGGACCTCGAATCGGCACGCAATTACTTCCTCGACAAGGCAGAACGAGAAATTCCTTTCGTAGAGCAGCAATATATGGGCATCCTTCGCTCCACCACCACTTCCGACGACCCTGACCAAGCGGCCATCGAGTTCCTCAACGGCTACACCTCCGATTTCATCGGTGCCACCGTCCTCCGTTGGGACGAACTCTATCGCCAATACTGGCGCATGTTCTGGAGCGGATTCTAATAATTTTGCAAAAATCGTATCGGTCCAATTTACGTTAGTGAATTGGACCGACGCGATTGGATGGGTCCAATTTACGTTCGGGAATTGGACCGATGCGATTGGACGGGTCCAATTTACGATTGTGAATTGGACCGACACGATTGGATGGGTCCAATTTACGTTCGAGAATTGGACTGACGCGATTGGACGGGTCCAATTTACGTTAGAGAATTGGACCGATACGATTGGACGGGTCCAATTTACGATTCAGAATTGGACGCTCACGATTGGAAATGTCCAATTTACGATCGTGAATTGGACCGATGTGAAAATAAATAATACACCCTGAATTCGGGGTGTATTTTTTATTTTGGCTTGACATCTTTGACAAATGAGAATATCGTGGTCTTGTACTTTTTCAGCTCTTTCTCAAGCTCTGCCTCCTTCCCTCCGAGCCAAGCATCGAGTTTGGCATGAAAAGCTGGGCTGTGATCCATGTAAAAGGTATGCGTGAGCTCGTGAAGGAGAATCAGCTTCTGCAGATGCATCGGCAAGAGCAGCGTGAAGAGCGAAAGATTGATGTTGTGAAGTATCTGGGTTTTCAGGAGTGTGCGCTTCTTGTGAAGCGAGCAACTCCCCCATCGGCCCTTGCTGCTATTGATCTTGACCTCTTTCAGTTGGATGCCGTAACGGTTGGCATACGCCAGTAATCGAGGCAACAACTGAATCTTGGCATGCAATCGGACGCCTTCAATGATTGCACGCTCAAACATTGCTTGTCTGTCACCTTTATCAAAATCGAAATCGGGAGGACAAACAAATTGCAATACAGCGGGCTTCAAAACAATGTCTTCACCCTGCTCATTCCTGTCGATCTGGGCGGCTTCCTTATGAAAAAGGACCTTCTGACTCGTTCCTTTGACAAAAGAGATATGCAAACAGTCGGACTCAATGCGAAAGTCCCAATCGATATGCGTTTGCTTCTTGGCTTCGGACTTGGATGCCTGACACTTCTGCAACATCGCATTCAACTGAGGACGCATCCTTTCGACCGACTGCAACACGTCCTTCAGATCATAGCGAGTTGGCACCGTCACGCGAATACCTATCTGCTTGGTGCCGTCATTGGCCGGACGGAACGTATATCGCACCGCCCGCGCATTGACAATGATGTACAGGTGTCCGAATTCGCGGTCTTCAAGAATCTTATCGCAAAGCATACTTTAATGTGCTGCTAACCAATTGGGGCCGCTTCCACAATCGGCAATGAGCGGGACGGAGAGATTGACAACGCCCGACATCTCTTCGAGCACCACCTTCGTCAGACGTTCAAGTTCCTGAGGGGGCACGGTGAAGTTCAATTCGTCGTGTACCTGAATCAACAGCTTGGCATGGAGCTTCTCACGGCGAATACGTTCCCAAATACGCACCATGGCAATCTTGATGATGTCGGCTGCCGTTCCCTGGATGGGTGCATTGATGGCATTGCGCTCGGCATAACCGCGCACGGTGGCGTTGGCCGAGTGGATATCCTTGAGCATACGGCGACGACCGAACAGAGTCTCCACATAACCCTTTTCACGAGCCACACGGATACTTTCGTCCATGTATTCCTTGACGCGCGGATAGGTCGAGAAATATCCGTCGATGAGTTGCTTCGCTTCACCTCGCGGGATGTTGAGACGTGATGCCAAGCCGAAGGTCGAGATACCATAGATGATGCCGAAGTTCGCCGTCTTTGCCTTGGTACGTTCAAGCTTGGTGACCTGGTCGAGGGGCACATGATAGATCTTGGCAGCCGTGGCACGATGGATATCATCGCCTTCGAGAAAGGCTTCCACCATATTCGGATCCTGGCTCAGATGTGCCATGAGTCGCAGTTCGATCTGGCTATAGTCGGCACTGAAGAAGACCTCGCCCTCGTCGGGCACGAAAGCCTTGCGAAGTTCACGGCCTGTAGCATCACGTATGGGGATGTTCTGCAGGTTGGGATTGCTGCTCGAGAGTCGGCCCGTGGCAGTGACGGTCTGATTGAACTGGCAATGGATGCGATGCGTGCGAGGATTGATTTCCTGGGGCAATGCCTCGATGTAGGTGCCCAGCAGTTTCTTGTTGCCACGATAATTCAGTATGCCGTCGATGAGTTCGAGATGCTCGGGTTTCTCAAGACGGCTCTTGAGCTGCACGAGCACATCTTCAGCCGTGCTGCGGTTCTTCGCTTTCGGATCGAGACGCAATTCGTCGAAAATCACCTGAGCCACAACCTTGGGCGAAAGCGGATTGAACGGATGTCCCACGATTTCGGCCAGACGTTGTTCCAATCGCTTCTGCTCCTCCTCAAGGATGGCTTTCGACTCGGTAAGTGCCCCGACGTCAAGGCGCACACCGGTAAGTTCCATATCCGCCAGGACACGCACAAGCGGCATCTCGACCTCGGTGAAGAGCTTGAGCAGATTCTCCTTCTTCAGCATCGGACGGAACCGCTGTGCAAGCTGATAGGTCACGTCACTGTCCTCGCAGCAATACTCGGCCACCTGCTCCACGGGGCAGTCTCGCATGGTCATCGGCTTCCCATCGTCTTCGGCAGCATCCATCATGGCAAAGAGGTCGAGATCGGCCTCAGCAGCCTTTTTCTTCTTGCCGGTGTCGATGAGCGCACTGGTCGGAATGGGCTTGTAACCCAAATAGATCTCCGACAGATAATCCATATTGTGAGGCTGCTCCGGCTCGAGCAGATAATGGGCAATCATCGTGTCGAAGAGCGGATAAGCCACCTCGACGCCATAGCGCTTGAGGATGGAATAGTCATACTTCGCATTCTGCGCTATCTTAAGGGCTGCATCATTCTCGAAGATGGGACGAAGCTCCTCGACGATGGCACGGGCCTCCTGCTCATCAGCCGGTACGGGCACATACCACGCCTTGTGATCGGCCACGGCGAACGAGATGCCGACAAGTTCAGCGTCGATGATGTTGAGGCTTGTCGTCTCGGTGTCGAAAGCCCATTCGGCAGTCCAAAAAAGCTCGGAAACGAGGTCCTGGCGCTTTTCGGGCGTATCGGCGATGATGTAGTTGGTTTGGATGTCGCGGATGGTTGCACCTCTGTTCTCAGCCAAGCTTGGCTGAGACGAGGACGCTGTTGGAACAGCGGGAGCCGTGGGGGTAGCAGCGGGAGTGGCGGGGGCGGCTGGCGAAGCGGGGGTGGCTGTGGGAGCCGCAGGGGTGGCTGTGGGAACAGCCGCTGGGGCGGACGCAGACTGCTCGGCGAAAAGGGACGCGTTGCTTATCTTTGCCTTCACTTCGTCGCGCATCTTGCGGAACTCGAGCTCGTTGAAGATATCTGCGAGCTTGGCATAGTCGGGCGTCTCGACCTTAAGGGCCTCTGCATCAAGCACGGTGCCCGGCACATCGAGACAGATGGTGGCGAGGTATTTCGAGTCCTTGATCTGTTGGATATTGTCGGCCACCTTGGCAAACATGCCCTTCTTGAGGTTGGGAAGTTCCTTCTTTCCCTCGGAGGCGGCAGCTTCGACCGTGGCGATCAGATTCTCCACGCTATCGAAATCCTCGATGAGTTTCTGTGCCGTCTTTGGCCCCACACCCGGACAACCCGGGATGTTGTCGGCCGAGTCGCCCTGCAAGCCCAGCATATCGATGACCTGGGAGGTGCGTTTCAAGCCATACTTCTTGAGCACGGCCTCGGCGTCGAGGATCTCGTAACCCGGGCCGAAGGATTTCGGTTTGAAGATGACGCTATGGTCAGTGACGAGCTGGGCATAATCCTTGTCAGGGCTCATCATGAAGGTCTCGAACTGTCCGCTCTCATCGGCAAGGCGCGACATCGTACCCACCACATCGTCGGCCTCGTAGTTAGGCACTTCGATGATGGGGATGCGATAAGCCTCGATGATCTTCTTTATCCAAGGCACGGCGAAGATGATGTCTTCGGGCGTGGCCTCGCGTTGTGCCTTGTAGGAGGGGAACTGGGCATGTCGAAATGTACCGCCCTTCGGATCGAAGCACACGGCAATGCAGTCGGGACGCAATAATCCCGACTCATCGAGCCAAGCGGGTTTGGCTTCCGGCATCTTCTGTCCTCCGAGTACGTCCTGGAGCGTCTTGGTGAATCCATAGATGGCCGAAGTCACCTGCCCCTTGCTATTGACAAGCGGCTTGTTGATAAATCCGTAGTAGGCGCGGAATATCAGCGCGTATGCATCTAAGAGGAAAAGGCGTTTCATAATCTTTAAAGGTCGCTTCGCTCAAAATCAAACAAAATACATATTAAAAATCTATCAGTAGTTTTCCAGCATTTTTTCCTTCATGATTGATGATAGATTTTTGATGAGATTTTGAGAGATTTTGAGGCCATAGGCCGACAAAAAAGTTACACATTAAACCGGAAGTGCATGATGTCGCCGTCCTGGACGACATAGTCCTTACCCTCGACACTCATCTTGCCTGCTTCCTTCACAGCAGCCTCGCTGCCATATTTGATGTAATCGTTGTACTTGATGACTTCAGCACGGATAAATCCCTTCTCGAAGTCGCCGTGGATGATGCCGGCACACTGTGGTGCCTTCATGCCCCTACGGTAAGTCCAAGCCTTCACCTCCATAGGACCAGCGGTAATGTAGGTCTCCAAGCCAAGGAGCTTGAAAGCGGCGTGGATCAATCGGTTGACACCCGACTCCTCCAATCCAAGTTCTTCGAGGAACATCTGCCGCTCTTCGAATGACTCGAACTCGGCAATCTCCGACTCTATCTTTGCCGAAATGACGAGCACCTCGGCATCCTCGTCCTTGACAGCTTCCTTCACCCTTTCGACGTATGCGTTACCATCCTTGGCAGATGCCTCATCGACGTTGCAGACGTAAAGGATCGGCTTGCTGGTCAGAAGGAAAAGGTCATGATAGGCACGCTCCTCGTCGGGATTCTCGGGTTGCACCGTGCGGGCAGACTTACCTTGCGACAAGGCATCCTTGATGCGTGTCATCAGGTTGTACTGCACCTTGGCGTCCTTGTCTGAGCCAACTTGTGCCAACTTGGCGACCTTGGGCAGACGTGTCTCGATGGTTTCGAGGTCCTTGAGCTGAAGCTCGGCGTCGATGATTTCCTTGTCACGAATCGGATCGACCGAACCATCGACATGCACCACATTGTCGTCGTCGAAACAACGCAACACATGAATAATCGCATCCGTCTCACGAATGTTGGCGAGGAACTTGTTGCCAAGACCTTCGCCCTTCGAGGCACCTTTGACAAGGCCCGCGATATCGACGATTTCGACGGTAGCAGGAACGATACGCCCGGGATGGACAAGTTCGGCAAGTTTATTGAGACGCTCGTCGGGCACGGTAATGATGCCGACTTGAGGATCGATGGTGCAGAATGGGAAGTTGGCTGCCTGTGCCTTTGCACTCGACAGACAATTGAAAAGGGTGGATTTGCCAACGTTGGGCAATCCTACGATACCACATTGTAAAGCCATAGTTTATTATAGGGAGTTGAAGGGGAGTTAAAAGGGAGTAAAAGGGGAGTAAAAGGGACATTACTATCAGTGAGGGGAGGAAGGGAAAAGGAGTAATATTGGAAGGACAAGGAAAACAATCGTCCCTTTTACTACCTTTTATTAACCCTTTTACTACCCTTAATGTCCCTTCAAAAAAAACTTACTTCGTCACCGTGATGATCAAACTGGCGATGGTGATGAGGATAGAAGTGATGGAAATAGCGAATGATGAGAGGTTCGAAACCTCACGGTTGGCGGCACGGGTGCCACTGGGTTCAACGTAGATCACATCGCCATTCTTCACGAAATAATAAGGACTGGAAATGATCTGCGGATCCTTGAGGTTGAGACAAACGACCTGTTGGTTTCCGTTGTCCTCACGAATCAGCTGGACCTTGTCGCGTTCGCCGAAGATGGTCATATCATGTGCGGCAGCCAATGCCTCGAAGATGGTGACACGCTCCTGCGTCATTGGAATGACACTGGGATTGTTCACCTCACCAATCACGGAATAATGCGCCCCGGTAAAAGAGACATTGACAATCGGATCGCTGATATAGCCTTTCGAGCTCAGATAATTGGTCAGATAATCCGAGAGTTCACCGCGTGTCATGCCTTCGACATGCAACTTGCCGATGGTTGGAAAAAGGATGTCGCCATTTGCATCCACGCGATAATAGAGGTTGTCGTTATCGTTGATATTGGTGCTATAACTGCCGCCGCCCTCCTGCATCGAGGCCTGGGGACGCTGCAAATTGAACGGCACTGCCAAAAGCAGGTCGCTGCAGGTCACCAGGATGGAAAGCTGGTTATCCTTGGCGATGCGTGCCTCGTAAGGCGTGGCGTTCTGGAATACACAGGTCTTGCTGGCACCTTGGATATAGACGATCTTCTCTCTGGAATTACAACTGCAGAGCATCGTAGTCAATATGATGACAGAGAGGAGTGAAAGAATTGTTTTTTTCATTTTACGAATGCTATTTATTGGCCACAAAGATACAAAAAAGCCATGATAACGCCAAAAAATTTGGACATAAACGGAGTATTTTGAATTTATTTGCCTAAATTTCACACAAAAAGCGCCCTCGAAATACCATCCTATTTCTTTTTTTCATAAATTTGCACCGAATAACCATAACCCACAACTCAAAAAATGCAAAAGTATTACGACTTCCTGGTCATCGGTTCCGGCATCGCAGGTATGAGCTACGCTCTCAAGGTGGCACATGCCGGCAAGGTGGCGCTGATCTGCAAGAGTGACCTACAGCAATCGAACACCGACCTTGCGCAGGGCGGCGTTTCTTCGGTAACCAACCTCAAACTGGATAATTTCGAGAAACACATCCACGATACGATGGTCGCAGGCGATTGGCTCTCTGATCCGAAGGCCGTGGAACTTGTCGTGACCAAGGCTCCCGAGCAGATCCGTCAGCTCGTAGAGTGGGGTGTGGACTTCGACAAGAACGAGAATGGCGAGTTCGACCTGCATCGCGAAGGCGGACATTCCGAATTCCGTATCCTCCACCATGCCGACAATACGGGACATGCCATCCAATGTGCGCTTATCGAAGCCGTGAAGAAGCATCCTAACATCGAGGTGCTGGAGCGTCATTTCGCTATCGAGATTCTCACCCAGCATCATCTGGGCGTTGAAGTGACGCGTCGCACACCCGACATCGAATGCTTCGGAGCATACGTATTCGACGAAAAAACCGGGCAGATTGACACCTATCTCTCGAAGGTGACCATGATGGCAACGGGCGGTGTAGGCCAGGTATATCTGAATACCACCAATCCCCCCATCGCCACGGGCGACGGCACAGCCATGGTCTATCGCGCCAAGGGCACCGTGGAAGGCATGGAATTCGTGCAGTTCCACCCCACTGCCCTCTATCACCCAGGCGATCACCAGAACTTCCTCATCACCGAGGCGATGCGCGGATACGGCGGCATCCTGCGCACCCTTGACGGAAAGGAATTCATGCACAAATACGACCCACGCCTCTCGTTGGCACCGCGCGACATCACGGCACGCGCCATCTTCAACGAGATGAAGCAACGTGGCGAGGATCACGAGCTGCTCGACGTGACGCACAAGGATCCCGAGGAGACCAAACACCACTTCCCGAACATCTACAAGAAATGTCTCTCCATTGGCATCGACATCACCAAAGAGTGTATCCCCATCGTGCCCTGCCATCACTACATGTGCGGCGGCATCAAGGTCGATTATGACGGACAGTCATCCATCAACCGCCTCTACGCTGCAGGCGAATGTTCCTGTACGGGTCTGCACGGTGGCAACCGCCTTGCCTCCAACTCGCTCATCGAAGCCATCGTCTATGCCGATTTGGCTGCCAAGCACAGCATCCCACGCATCAACGAACTCACTTATCGAACCGATATCCCCGACTGGATTGACACCGGCACTGTCCGCCAGGAGGAACTCTACCTCATCACCGACTCGAAGACCGAGGTACAGCAGATCATGCAAACCTACGTCGGTATCGTTCGTTCGAAACTCCGTCTGAAGCGTGCATGGACACGTCTCGACATCCTCTACGAAGAGACCGAGAAACTCTTCCTCCGCTCAAAGGTCAACATGGACATCTGCGAGCTCCGCAACATGATCAATACCGGCTACATCATAATGCGCCAGGCCATGGAGCGCAAGGAGAGCAAAGGCTGCCACTACTCTATCGACTACCCGCCCGCAGACCGTGGAATTGAGGGATTCTAATCGTCAATAAAACAAAAAAAGTTCTCATTTCGGTGAGAACTTTTTTTATTGATAGACGTGGTCTTTCAAGCACTTTACTTCCTATTCTTGGCTCTGAACTCATCCAACTGACGGAAGCAGTGGCGGTCGATGATCTCTTCGAGCTCACGATCGTGGTTGTGACGGAGTTCGCACTTGTAGCCCAAGAGCATCAACTCGCCGTTCTCCTTGGTGTAAGGTTGCCATGCAGGGAGACCCTCCACGTTGGGGTTGCCCGTGTGGGCGAAAGCAGACCAAATGCTCGACATGGTGTCGGCCAACTGCAAATCCTCAGTGGTAGGCTCGGGAATGATATTAGGAGCCTGATGCAGACGATTGAAACAGAAACACAGTTCATTGCCATGCACCGAACCGAGACTGACAGGTGAGCGCCAAGTGAAGAGATAGGCGTAGGTCTGAGCCTGACGGTTTCCACCGATGACATCGGTCGTGATGAGCGTCTTAGGACGGAAGAGCCAGTCGATGCTGAGCAGATCCTGCGGAGAGTAGTCCGGCCAAGCTTTTCCAAAAGCCTCGATGTAGGTATCGGTCTCTTTGTCGAAGGTCTTCTTCAGCTCTTCGCGTGCCTGTTGCATGGTAAGTTCACGATTGTATTGGAGTCGTTGCAGTTCGTTGAATGTGGAACCGATGAGCAAGGGCACATGGTCAGAGATACTTGCGAAACCTGGTTGGAAGGGCTGTTGGAGCAGCATTTCGCCGTCGGGTGTTGGGCCGAAGCCCCACATCATTGGCGTCCCCGGGCGACGACGTCCGATGCTGGCCTCCATGGCACGTTGTCCAGCCTCGTAGAGCGTCTGATAAGGCACGTCGAGAAGCTGTTCGGGATGAGCCTCATCGATGCCCAATTCCTTCAGCACGGCACGACCAAGCGCCTGTGTCATCTCGTGCGTATTGACATTCAGGATAGTACCGCTCATGATAATGGCCTTGTGGAAGAGTCCCTTGGCGACCGGCATGCACATCAGCGTACCGACCTTGCCTCCGCCTCCCGATTCGCCGAAAATGGTGACGTTGTTCGGATCGCCACCGAAACGGGCGATATTGTCACGTACCCACTCCAAGGCTGCAACGATGTCAAGCATTCCGACATTGCCAGAGTACCTATATCCTCCAGAGACACCCGACAAGTCAAGAAAGCCCAGAATATTGAGACGATGGTTCACGCCAACAACCACCACGTCCTTGCGAGCCAGGCATTGACCCGGGTCCCAAGCCGAGGTGCCGGAATCAAAACCTCCTCCGTGGAGCCAAACCATCACAGGGCGCTTTCCTTGAGTGTCGGTGGTCCATACATTGAGCACGCACGAATTCTGCTCAGACATCTCGCTTTCGGAGAGTTGGCGTCCACCGGTCTGCTGCATGGCCTGAGGTCCGAAATGATCACACACACGCACAGTATCCCAGGGTTCGACGGGAAGCGGTGGCATGAATCTCTCCACCCGTGCGTAGGGGATGCCAAGGAATGCCATCGTGCCTTCCTGCACCGTACCACTTACTTTGCCACTTTGCGTTTGGATAACCAACACCTCTTCCTTGTCTCGGCATGACGATGCGATAATGCCGAGCATCAATACAAGAACAAATGTGATTCTTTTCATATTAACTATTATTTTGCATTAGCAGAACGAATTTTCCATACATTTCGATAGATAACCACGAGATGGAGAAGGGAGAAGATAAGGGTAAAGAGGAATGCAACGATCCAAATCAAGGCGATGGAGTTGGGTTCGAATCCAGGAATGACTCCAGACAAGAATCGTGAGAAAAGTGGATAAACCGCCATCACCACGAGGGCGGCGAAGAACCAAACAAATACGTCAAGCGCGACAGCCATGAGCTGATAGGGTTTTGCAATGCGGGACAGTTCATAGCCGATGGCATGAAGCGTGGAAAGTTTCTCGCGATTCTTCTCGATGAGCAGCAGGATGCTGATGAGCAACAAGAAGAAGGCCAGCACAGAAACCACCAGACCCAATGCAACAACAGCCCAAAGTATGCCATGTACGAAAGTCTGCATACGCAACTTCTCGTCGGCATTATCTTCGATAGCGTAATCATTTTCTTCGATATAGTTCAGCAACTCTGATGAAGCGTCGCTGGTTTGCGTTGCAACAATCAACCGCGAGGGTAACGACGATTTATCCTTCCGACCCATGCGTTCGTTAGCTTCCGTGAGGAAGCCTTCGGGGACAAGGATGGTGTTGAGCCGATTGGAAAGCGCAACGACACGCGCACGATAATGATGAACTTCCCCCTGTCCATACAATGTCAGCACCAAGGTGAACCGTGAGAGCAGATTCTCTCCCATCTGCGGCATACCTCGGGAGGTCGCAAAGCCATAGTTGTATAGGTTCAGGTAAGACTGAGGAATGACCATCGGGATAAACTCACCTTCCAAGGTTGCTTTCCACGTGCGATCCATATCACCTTGAAAGTCGAGGAACTCATCGGGCACAGACTCAAGAAACATTGCTGAGGTCATCTGTGTCCCGCCAATATCAACCGATCCATAGACATTGAACTGCGCTGCCTGGAATCGTCCAACCCTCGTCACACCCGGCTGTTGTTCCAGTTCATGAATTTCTTCCTCACTGAATCCAGAATGTGCACCGAGTGCCGAAGTGACGGTTGACAGGACACTTACAGGCTTCGAAAGTACAAGGTAATTGGATGAGATGAAAGAGTCCTCCGCGTCAAACACCGTATCCAAATCGCGATAAGCCTGAATGCCGAAAAGAACGATAACGGCACCCAGGAGATTGGCGAGGGCAAATCCGAGCATCTGCCAAAGATTCAAGTTCCTTCGAAGCAATTTGAAAAGAAGGCGCATGTTATAATCTGAAGGGTTCAAATAATGCTGCTGCTGACGATTAAAGCTTCAATACGTGGTCGTAATGGTATGGAAGCTCGCGACCGATAGAGGTCAGAATCACCCCTGCGCCAGTCGCAGATTGTGCCTGCTGAAGCATGTCGCTCATCAAGCGGATATTCTCGTCATCGAGATGGCTGACGGGTTCGTCGAGTAAATAGAAGTCGGCAGGTTGGCAAAGCATTCGCACAAAAGCGACACGCTGCTGTTGGCCTAAGGACAAAAGACCACATGGCACGTCCAACTTCGCTTCAAGCCCAAGCTGCATGAGCTTCGAACGAATCTCCTGTTCCGACAGATGATTGGTCAGACGGTTCTTAAGCAGGCAATTCTCGACGGCTGTCAGTTCGGGGAAAAGCCGGTTATCCTGGAACATCATAGCCAAGCTCCGCTGCCTCAGTTCATCAAGATTCATATCGAGCAAGCGGCAAGTGGCACCCTCAGTGGTGGTGACGGCAATCTCCCCGCTGTAGTCGGTACGCAAGCCATAGAGAAACATACACAACGAAGTCTTGCCGCGACCAGAAGAGGCCTCGACAAGATATGATTGTCCACGTTGAAAGGTCAAATCAACCTGCCAAACGTCCGATGACCCTTTTTCGATTCCAGTGTCAGCGAAGACATTTGGCAGAAGTTGATGGAGGGTGAATTCAATTATCAATTAACAATTAATAATTAATAATTAACAATTAAATTGGGAAGGTCTCAATTCCTTTGCAATGACATGTATGCGTCAATACCAGCATCGACAAGAGAGGCAAGTGCATTCTTGTCGTTAGCCATGATGATACGAGCCTGCTGGACTTTCGTAGGATCCTGATACTGGGCGGTAATGGCCTTGAAGGAACTGCAGAAGGAAAGAAGTGCAGCCACTTCCCGATCCCTCTGAGCAAAGGCTTTAACCGAGGGATTGGCGAGAATACCTTGGATATCAATCACGAAACCACCATCATCCAGCGTCTTAGCATACGGGTTGGATTTGAAGGACTGGCTCGGAGCAGCGTTTGGCAGGAAGGAGAGCTTGCCATCGTCAAAAGACAATGCATAGTCGCATCCCAAGGCCGCAGCAAGATTGAGGACATAGCCTGTAGCACTCTTTTCGATTTCGGGGGATTGTTCGGCCATAGGATCGAGCAACTCCTGAATCTTTTTCCAAAGCTGATCGTCCTTCAGCTGAATACCCACGCCGAAGGTGGGGTTTTCTGCACCCATTTGTGGAGCGACGAACATGGCCATGTCGCCACCAATGCACCGCTCGATAGCCTCCATATCCATGCCGAAGCTCTGGCTCAAGGCATTGTTTGCCTCGTCATACTGGCTTTTCGGCATCTGATCTTTGATGAAAGCCGACATGGGTGTCAGATCAGAGATACCAACCTGCATGGCGACGTAGCTGTCGGCGGGAATGCTCGAAAGGAAGGCGCCCTTGGCTGGCTTCACACAGCCGAGAATCTGCTTATACTGCTCGTTGTCGCTATCGAGCTTTGACTTCACGACGATTTCACCGTTCTCGAAATTGACCGACAGGTTACCGATGGCTCCTTCAAAAATATCGGCCTTTGAACGATTGCCAGTCAAGGTGTTTACCGATTTCATCAACGAGCCATAATCATAGAACGCTGCAAAATCAGAGCCTTCGCCAAGAAGCTGGTCGAACTTATTGTTCGAAAGGATGCTCTCGCTGGATTCCTGACTCAAAAGAGAAACGGCATCCTCGGCACTCTTGCCATCGAAATTGAAAGAGAGGACAACGCTGTTGTCACCAAAAGCGAGCTTGCAGAAGTCTTCGCCCGTTTCCACCTCGCTGAAGGCGCCACGCTTGACCACCTCCATATTTGCGCTGGGATCCTCGCCGAACGTCTTGAAGAGCTCTTCCACCTTCTTGCGGTCCTTGACGGCCGCAACGACCATGGCACGGCTACGCGACACGCTAGTTACCGCAAAATAGATAGGCTTGCTGAAATCAATGCCGCTATTGTCGGGATTGTCCTTGATCTCCTGCACCTTTGCACGAAGATTCTCGGGTGTCTTTTCGATGGCAGCCTCAATCTGGTCCTTGATATCGGGAGTACTCATCACGGCAGACTTCTTCACCATCGAAGAAACGTTGATCTTAGCGACAAAAACTGCATCGGAAGGAATAGCAGACACGTAGTCGTCGGACTTGGAACAACTCGTCAACATAATGACCAAAGCAAGGGTGGTCATCATCCACAAAAAGATTTTTCTCATAACTAAAAAAAATGAATTAAGATATATAATTAACAACTCTTACATTATTCCCACGCAATCTCACCCGAGCCAAGGCAGATACGGCCATCGGGAGTATATATGACGCAGAACTGACCTGGGGCAACGCCGTTGGTCTTGGCATCCATCTTGAGGTAATAGCTGTCATCGGCTCGACGTGAGAGACGACCTGTACGCAGTTCAGCGACATGTCGAATCTTGAAGAGGATGGGCGTCTCATCATTCGTGACACGAAGGACAGGAGTTTGAGTTTCGTAAGGATTCAGGGTGATCCAATGCATATCGCGCATCACGAGTTCGTCCTTCATCTGCGCCTCGGGCTGATAGCCACGACTCACATAGATGATATTCTCATCGATGTCCTTCTTGACAACAAACCAAGGGCCACCACTCAAGTAGAGACCCTTGCGCTGCCCGATGGTGTGGAACCAGAATCCCTGATGATGACCCAACACCTTGCCCGTCTCAATCTCGACAATCGGGCCCTCCTTCTTGCCCAAGAAACGCTCGATGAACTGGTTATAGTCAATCTTTCCGAGGAAACAAATGCCCTGCGAATCCTTGCGATGGGCACTGGGCAGTTTAGCCTCTTCGGCGATGCGTCGCACCTCTCCCTTTGCCATCTTGCCGATGGGGAAAAGGCTGTGCGCCACCTGCAAGCCTGTAAGCTGCGCCAAGAAGTCAGTTTGGTCCTTCACCGGATCGGGCGTGGTACCAAGCCACGATAACCCATCCTCTTCAATCACTGTGGCGTAATGGCCTGTTGCCGTCTTGTCGTAAAGATGTCCTACCCGTTGATCAAAGGCACCGAACTTGATGAGACGATTGCACATCACATCAGGATTGGGTGTGAAGCCTCGCTTCACCTTGTCGATGGTATAGGCCACCACGTTGTCCCAATAGTCTTTCTGCAGATCCACCACGTCATACTTCAAGCCATAACGACGTGCCATGGCCTGAACGATTTCGAGGTCTTCCTCCTGCGGACAACTATAGCCATCATCATCCATGCCAATCTTGATATAGAAGAGGTCTGGACGATGGCCCTGCTCGCAAAGCAGATGAACAGCTACACTGCTATCGACACCACCTGATAATAAGGCTGCAATATTCAATTAACAATCAACAATTAAAAGTTAACAATTATTTGACGGGAATCAGCTTGACTGTAGAATTCAGGCCACCGGGCATGACATCCCAATCGCCGTAGTAGCTCACAGCTCCTCCCTTGAGATTGGCAATATTGGCATTCTTGAAGATGCGCCACACATAACCCTGCCTATCCATCTCGGCAACATAGTTGGCCGCAAGGCCTGTCACGTCGATGTCGATGGTATTGCTGCCGGCATGCAGATACTTGCCCACACTCAGCCGGAACGGAGCGCAGAATGCCACACCCGCATCGCGTCCGTTGATATAGACATGTGCACTTTCGCGCACGTCGCCAAGATCCAAGAGCACGTCCTTGGAACCGCTGATAGACCCTGCCGACACGTTGACCGTAGTCGAATAACGCACGGTTCCCTTGCCTGTCTCCCAAAGCTTGCCGAGAGCCGTCCAAGGCTTGAGTCCACGGATGGTCTCATTGCCCAGCTTTCCCCATGTCTCGAAATTCTTTGGCTTAAGTGTCCAAGTGTTGCCTGTCAGGTCGATGGGAGTCATATACTGACGAGGTGAGGCCGTGAGCTTTGAGGTTACCAGGGTTTGAGGTGTAGAAGCTACGAGGTGCTGGCCTTGGAATGCCGTGATCTGACGATCGGAAACGATGGTCTGAAGGATGCAGCTCTCACCACTTTCCAAACGAAGATAAACCTCGGAGCGTCCATCCTGCTGACGCACGGGTGTCTCCTGAACTGCGCCTGTCAACGGGTTGAAGAGATATGCCTTATGCGCCTCTGTAGCAAGGCCAACCCATCCATCGACACCCTTGTCCTGCAAGCTGGTGATGAAGTAATGATATCCCGTAATATTATGGCGACGGATGAACTTGAGTCCGTGAAGAGCTGTCATATCCTCAGGCACAATCTTCGGGAACTGCTTCAATGCCGACACATAATCATCGGGATTATCGACTTCAATAATGGTTGCTCCAAACACCTTCCATTTCTCCAAGCGTGCCCTGACATTATCGGGAAGCATCTTCACTTCGGGCAGAACCAACGCCTTGTAGCGAACACCACTGGGAGCAATGATATAGCCATCGTTATCGACACCCGTGATGTCGAGGATCATGCGGTCGGAACAATAATCCATGTCATAACCTGCATTGTAGATGGAGTTGACGGCATGAATGAATCTTGGAGCCTTCTTCGCCATCGAGTGAATGTCAAACTGCAGGAGACGACCCGGGTATTCGTGGATAATGTCGTTGAATGGCAAATAAACGAGCAGGTCGTTGTCGGGCTGGCCATACTGCATCCACGACTGTACGCGGGTGATATACTCGAAAAACGCTGGCGCATCCTGCCAAATCGTATTGATGGGAGACATCTCCATCGAAGCATAGAACAAATAGCCGGGCCATGGTGCTTCGCGTGGCGAATAGGTCGTGCCGTGGAAGTAGCAATGGTTGACACCTGCCACCATCATCAGATCGAAGTCGGGTTTGCACTGGCTAAGCGACGTACGGAAATGTTCGGTAAGCCAAGTGAATGTCTCGGCCGAAACAAACTCCTTGCCATAGAAATGAGCCACCGAAGCCGGATACTTCAGCATAGAAAGGTCGGAATCGTTCTTTCGGGTAAGCGTATCGGAACGCAAGCCCTCGATGCCGAAGTCCGACAGACCGAAGCTCTCGATCTCGGGAATATCCACAGCTGCATAAATGTCGAGCAAGTTGGCAGGACTGCCATGTGCCTGATTGCGCACCTTGGCCTCATGCTTATGAGCCCACTTGACCCAAGGGTTGGTAAACATCTTCTGCAGCAGGTCGCTCAAGGTCTGGCGATAATCGGCAACGACATCTTCGTGCGTCCTGAACCGGACAGCCTTGGTTTGTGGATAGGTGCGATAGTTGATCGAGAAGTATTTCGAATCATTGTAGTTCGCATCCATAAACACCGGGAAGTATTCTTCCAAGGCATATCCACGACGCGCCTTGAACTCCTCAAGCATGGCAGGAGTCCAATCGGCCTCATAAACCTCGTAACTATCATTGAAGAAAGTGTGGGGATACGGCACTCCGCTTGCAGCAAAAGCCTTGTCGAAACGCTTGAAGTAATTCTGCACGGCTGTGGGGTTGAAGTGATCCAACACATAACCTTCACCGCCTGGCGCTGCACGCTTTACCTGCTGACGGGTTTTGGCAATATAATAGCCCACATAAAGGGTATCGAACTTGTAATTGTCGAGGAATTCCTGACGTTTATCCTTCTTTTTGATTTCGGCAGCCTGAGCCTCCATCTCGAGTATCTCGTTCAGGTTGAGATAGGCATAAACCTTCTGCAACTTGGGGAAGTTCTTCTTCTCCTTTTCCGTCAGTTCCGGCATAACATCACCTGCATGCCACGTAGTGAAATAGACACGCGTAGCAGCTTCTTCCACACTTACTTCGGGACCGCCAAAAGGCCAGCCGGTACCCGTGTTCATGTCGATTTCGATGCCCAGACGCTTACCTTCGTTCTCGACGTGGCCCAGCATCCTCATCCATCGTGGCGACAAGAAATCGATATCGTTCTTCTCATTTTCCTTTACTCCATAGATGGGAGTGATTTCGACGGCACCGATGCCAGCTTTGGCGTAAGTCTCCAGATTATAGGTCAAGTTGGCGCTATCGACAGCACTGCCCATCCACCACCAACGAGTACCCGGCTTGGCCTCTTGCTTTACGACAGGCCATTCCTGGGCTAAACCCATCTCGGAGGAAAGGAAGAAGAGTGTGAAAAATGTGAAGAGGGTTGAAAGTTTCGTTTTCATAATCTTTGTCTCAAACTATTTCTTCAAAGCCGCCAGTTTGGCAGCACCCAGACCCTGCTCACCGGGAGAGAGTTTCCAAACCTCGGTAGCAGCGAGCAACCAACAACCGATGCCGAAATCCTCGAAGTCGAGCTTGCCATCAACGGTGATAGGCTGGCTGTCCTTGGGCTCTTTGCCTGTGCCCTGGATGTAGCCTACAAAGCCACTGGGTTGCACAGCGTTGGTTAATGCCTTCCAACCCTTCACGATGATGGGCATGAATTCATCGCGATCGAGATAACCTTTGCGAACGCCCCATGCCATGCCATAGATGAAGAGCGCGGTGCCTGAAGTCTCAGGACCTCCGAAGTTGTCGGGATCACCGAGGTCGCAGTTCCAATAGCCATCCTCGCGCTGGATGCCCTTGAGAGCCTTGCACATGGCGATGAAGTCGGCCTTGTAGTCATTGTAGTGATACGGATCATCCACCACCTGTCCCTTCTTGACTGGAGCAGCAGGTTCGTCGAGCTCGTCCATCGTGCGGACATAAGCAGCCACCACCCAGCCATTGCCACGGCTCCAATAGCAGTTCCTGCCATTGGGTGTGGTGTAAGGAGGGTTGAAGTCGTGGTCACGCCACCATAGACCTTCAGCGGCATTCCACAGACCGCCATCATACTGGTTGCGGGTGTATTCGTACATCTGCCACATCTTGTCCCAATATTTATGGTTACCCGTGGTACGACCCAGTTTGGCAAAGGCAGGCATACCCATCTGGATGGCATCAATCCACCACCAGCCGCTGTTGTCGGGGTTGTTGACGATGGCATCGAAGCAAGCGATAGCCTGACGCAGCTTGTACGATTCCGGCTCAAGGCGATAGAGATCAACATAGGTCTGTACACAGGCATAATTGTCGGCATCGAGGCTGTAGGCTCCATAGCGAGGACTCCATTTGTTGCCCTCGGCCATCTTCAGGTTGTACTCGTAGTATTCTTCGAGAGGATAGATGCTGTAAAGTGCACAAAGGCCCTCGTGATAGACCGCGCGTGTCCACAGGTTGGTGGTGCGCACCTTGCCACCGCCGAGGAAGGCATCGGCAGGATCGTATTTCTTCATGAACCACGCATTCACCTTTTGGGCGAGCTTGAGAACCTCGGCACGCGATGGCAACTGGTCTTGTGCAAAACCCGAAAGGGTCGTTGCTGCTAAAACGATAGTCAAAAAAAATTTCTTCATAATAAATGTGTGAAAGAGTTTCGGATATTCATTTCTTTTTATCACGAATCAGGGATAATAATCATCGCTTATCGTTCTTCAAAGAAGACGTGGCCACCGGCATCGTCGAGTTTGGGAGCCTTCTCGGGACTCTTCTCGGTGATGTTCATATTCTCGAACAGGAAGTTCGAGAGTTCATACTGGTCGGGCTTGAGCTCGATTTCCTTGTAGATGTCGCAGTCGATGGTGCAGTTGCGCAAGGTGATGTGGTCGCTGTACGACATGGGGATGTCCTTGCGGTCCTTCAGGTCATAGAACTGTGTCCAGGGACGAACATAGAGCACGCGTGACACCTGACCCGTGATATTCTCGACGGTGATATATTCGTAACGCTGGGGAGTATCGGGACGCATCTTGAGCCAGAGCAGACGGGTGGCATGATTGACCTGGATGCGACGCAGGATGATATTGTGATTGAACACCGATTCGGAACCGCAGGTCAAACAACCATGACAGAATCCGTAGGTACAATCCTCGATAATAACGTTGCGATTCGCACCATTACCCTCACTCTTTGCGGGATCGTCGGCCCAAGGACCCTTGCCGCCCTTCATCGCCACGGCATCGTCGTTTACCTCCATATAGCAGCCATGCACCAGCACATCCTCGACCACATCGAGATCGATGGCATCGGTCGATGGTCCCTTGTGCGTATTGGGTTGGGCCAAGCTATAGATTGAAACGCCCATCATCTTCACGCGCGTACTATTATATATATGTGTCGTCCAGAATGCCGAGTTCTGAAGACGAACGCCTTCGATGGTCACATTCTTCGAATCGGACACATATACGAGCCTCGGACGCTGTTCATCCTTGTTCGTACACTTGGGGTTCCACTTCCTGCGAAGCCAGAACGACTGATGGTACTTCAACCCGTTGCCGTCAATGGTTCCCTTGCCGGTGATGGTGAAGCCATCCAAACCTTTCACGTTGATCAAAGCCTCGAAATAGGTGCAAGTTTCCCCTTCGATACGGGTCGTGGCAAGCTGATAGTCACCAATGAAGTCCGAACCCTGGAGGGTTGCGCCTTCAAGCAGATGCAGATGGGTACCCTGCTTAAAGTAGATGCCACCGGTGAGGTAAGTGCCTGCAGGAACGACGAGCACGCCACCGCCCTCGTCAGCAATCTTGTCAACCAGATCCTGTATCTGACGGGTATGGACAGTACCATCGGCAAAGATGCCGTAATCGGTCAGTTTATACTGTTTGCCCAACGCCGCCACATCGACGGGGCTAAGGTCATGGAACCACTCTCCGACCGTTGTTCCATCCGGCCAAAGATCAATCTGCGCCTTGGCCTTGGGTTTGGCCGAAAGGGAAAACGGCAGCAGTAGCGCTGCAAGAACGAAAAGAGAAAAGTGCTTCATGTGTAAAGGGGGGGTGAGGGGTTGAACCTTTCTTAATCTTGAGTAAACGCATTCCAGCCTTGTGCCTTCAGCATCACCTCGCTGTTGCCGTCGCGGGTGATCATGGCGCAACCCAGCTTTTCGTCGGTGATATGTCCAATCAGACGGACACCCGACACCTGCTGAATACGTTCATGTTGTTCCAAAGGCACGGTAAAGAGCAATTCGTAGTCTTCGCCGCCATTCATGGCCGCAGTGGTCACGTTCAGGTTGAATTCCTCGGCTTGCACGGCAGTCTGGTAGTCGATGGGCAATCGCTCCTCATAGACACGGCAGCCTACGTGGCTCTGCTTGCAGATGTGCAGCAACTCGCTCGACAGTCCGTCGCTGATGTCCATCATGCTGGTTGGCGTCACACCTGCCTCCTGCAGGGCTTTGACAATATCCTTGCGCGCTTCGGGCTTCAGTTGGCGTTCGAGCAAATATTCGCGTCCTTCGAACTTCGGTTGGAACTTGGGAGCCTCGCTTCCATCGGCACCGTTGTTGCTCTTCCTGCGCCACTCATCGTATTCCTTCCAGAACACCGCCTTCTCCCTTTCGAGAAGCTGCAATCCCATATAGGCAGCACCGAGATCACCGCTCACGCAAACCAGGTCGTTCGGCCTGGCTCCATTGCGATAGACGGGATGCTTGGCCACGCCAATAGCCGTGATCGAAATGGTGAGACCCGTCATCGACGCCGAGGTGTCTCCTCCGACCAGATCGACGCCATAGATGTCGCAAGCCAGCTTCATGCCGGCATACAGTTCGTCGAGATCCTCCACGCTGAAACGCTTCGAGATACCGAGCGACACCGTGATTTGTCGAGGGGTTCCCATCATGGCATAGACATCGCTGAAGTTCACGACGCATGCCTTATAGCCCAGATGACGAAGCGGGCAATAGGTCAGGTCGAAGTGAATACCCTCCAAAAGCAAATCCGTGGTGACCACCGTCATGCCCTCTTCGGGCGTGTTGTTGATCACCGCGCAATCATCGCCCACGCCATACACCGAACTGGGGTTCTTGAGTTCGATGTTTTCAGTGAGATGACGTATCAATCCGAATTCGCCGTAATGACTGATTTCCATGTTTCCGTTTATTTGCCAATGGTTAAATTTGAACCTTTCACAATGCCGGCACGTGGCTTCCTGACGTAGTCGAGCACGATCTTGTCAAACTTGTCGGCATGATTCTTGAGGAAATAGACCTCGGTAGGGAGATAATAGATACGCTTGCGCAGCTCGTCGTTTACTGCCGGATGGTGAACGAGCCTTGCCGCATCCTTCTCGGTGGTGATGATGACCGCCTTGCTTCCACTGTCGTTCGACACATATCCCTTTCCGTTCACGCCATCCAGTCGGGCCTTGATGGTCTCGATGTCCTTGTCGGTGAACTGATGATGGTCTCCGTAGTTGATGATGTCGAGCAGACGATAATGCGTATGCACATATTCCTCCATGGCTCTGGGGTCGGCGATGCCGGCCACGATGAGCACCTCGGTCGAATGGTCGATGTCGCATTCCTCCACCGTGTCGAGATTCACGAACGTCCCATAACGATAAGCCGAATACAGCACCGGCTGGTCTATCCGGGTAGGCAGGTTGGCAAGGATCTCGGTCTCCTCCTCCGAACGTAACGCCTTCGGGCACTTGGTCACGACAATCATATCTGCACGCGAAATGCTCGACATCGGCTCACGCAGACGCCCTGCAGGCATCAGCATATCCTTATAAAGGATGCGGTTGTAACTGCTCAAGCAGATGGTCAGGCCTGGCTTCACGTGTCGATGCTGCATCGCATCGTCGAGGATGATGACCTGTGGGGGTGTCGGCAGTTTCAGCAGCTCGTTGATGCCGTGTACACGATTGGCATCGACAGCCACAATCAGGAAGGGAAATTTGCGATAGAGTTGATAGGGCTCATCGCCAAGCAGAGCGGCATTGATCTTCCCGTCGGTCTCCTTCCCCTCGCGCGGCAGGGCCACATGATAACCTTCGCTGCGCCGCTTGTAGCCGCGACTCAGCACCGCAATGGTGCTATAGCCGTGGTGATGCAGCAGGTTCACCAGGTATTCGGTGTGGGGCGTTTTGCCCGTGCCGCCCACGGCCAGGTTGCCGACACAGATCACGGGCACGATGTCCTCGAACGATGTCGATTTCAACTGCCCACAATCGAACAACATGTTGCGAACCCACACCCCCAGACCGTAAAGTCCGGAGAGTGGGGCCAGCAACGTCAAATTCTTTACTTTCGGGAGATACATATCAATATACTACCGCATCGAACGAACGAGCCTGAATCCGATCGGCATTCTGCAGATGCTTGATGAACTTCAGGGCCTCGCGATCGGCGGGTGTACTGCCGATGAGGTGGTCAACGATGCGGAGGGTGAGATCCTGCTTCGTGTCGTCTAACATCTCGAGTAGCGTCTCGTACGACGACTTGGCTTCGGGATATACCGAACGATAGTACTTGCCATCGGTGATGCCTGCCAGTTCGGCAGCCTTGGCCAAAGCGGTGTTCAGGTCGCCGAGCTCGTCAACAAGGCCGATGTTCACGGCATCCGAGCCCGTCCAAACGCGACCGCCGGCAATGGCCTTAATGCTGTCCTGCTCCATGCCACGACCATCGGCGCAACGCTTGGTGAAGATTTCGTAGAACGAATCGATGCCATGCTGAATCTTGGCAGCCTCAGCCTCCGAAGCCTTACGCATGGTGGTCAGGGTGCCGAAGTCGTGCGTCTTCACCTCTTCGAAGTTCACGCCCATCTTGCCTGTGGCTAAGCCACCGAAGTTGGGAATCACGCCGAAGACACCGATCGAACCCGTCAACGTATTGGGCTCGGCAACGATATAGTCGGCCATGCAGCTGATGTAATAACCGCCGCTTGCAGCGTAGTCGCCCATAGAAACTACAAGGGGTTTGCCCGCAGCCTTGAGGTCCATCAGGGCCTTCCATATCTGCTCGCTGGCAAAACCGCTGCCACCAGGGCTGTTGACGCGAAGTACGCAAGCTTTCACCTTCTTGTCCTCGGCAATCTTGCGGATATTCTTGATGAGGTTCTCGTAGTAGATGTCGTCGCCGCTGCCCTTGGCTTCGCTGGCAATCTCGCCCGAAGCATAGAGTACAGCAATCTTCTCGCCCTCGTTGGGGAAGAGCTTTTCGTAGTTGTTCACCATCTGGGCGGCGGTGATGGCATGCTTCTTCAGCTCGTCCTTGCCCATCTTGGCAAGCAGGATCTTCTCGACGTCACTCTTGTAGAGCATCGCATCCACAAGGCCCGTTTCGGCCAACTCTTCGGGCTCCATATAGCTCACAGCCTGGTTGGCCAGTGCCTCCAGTGTCTCCACAGGCATGTTGCGCGAGGCAGCGATGTCCTTCACATTCTGGTCCCAGATATTGCGAAGGTAGGTCTCGATCTGCAGGCGGTTGGCATCGCTCATGTGCTCCACCATATAGGGCTCCACAGCGCTCTTGAACTGTCCTACGCGGAACACCTGCATCTCGATGTTCAGCTTGTCGAGCAGACCCTTCGGATAAGTCTGCACGCTTGACATACCGTCGAAGGTCACTGAACCGATGGTGTTCACATACACCGAATCGGCAGCCGATGCCAAGTAATATTGGCCGAAGCCGTAGCTATCATTATATGCAATGATCCATTTGCCGCTGGCACGGAAGTCCACAAGGGCATCGTGGATGGCCTCATAGCTGGCGGGAGCAGCCGACATGCCGTCGGTATTCAGATAGATACCTGCGATGTTAGGATCGGCCTTTGCACAGGCGATGGCATTCAGATAACCGCGCAGGCTGAGCTCCTGATTCTTGGTGATACCTCCAAGGATGTCGAATGCGAAAGGCATCGACGAAGGAATCTCGGTCACGGGACCGTTGATCTTGAGCAACATCACGTCGCCCTCGCTGGTCTTCGCACCTTTATCAGCCGATGACGACGAAGCGATCATGCCCACAAACACGCAAGTGGTGAACATACAGCTGATCAGACTCACAATGAGTGTGCCGACAATCACGGCAAGCACTGTTTTCCAAAAACTGTTCATACGTTTTTTGATTATAATTGATGTTAATGGTTCGTTTGTCAACAGACGTTATCTCATTCTTCTTGTTCTTGTTCCTGGTTCATCTGCCGGATGAAGGCCTGACATTCCTCAAGGGGTAAACGGACGAAGTCGCGGTCGGTGATATGGGGATGCGGCAGGGTGAGACGCTCCGAATCGATTTGCACATCGTCATACACAAGCAGATCAAGGTCAATCACACGGTCCGAATAACCCTCGCCGCGCTTGCGCTTTCGGGTGCGGCCCATGCGTCGCTCGATGCGCTGCGTCAGGTCCAGCAGGTCCAGCGGCTCCAGCGTAGTGCTCACCACGGTCACTGCATTCGTGAAGCGATGCTCGCTCTCGAAGCCCCACGGCTCGCTTTCGATGTAGGCCGAAGTGTAGAGCACCTCGCCGACCTCCTTCCGCAACTCGGCCACTGCCCTATCCAGGTTCTTTGGCCCATCGCCCAGGTTGCTGCCCAATCCAATATAAACGATGTGTAGCTCCATCAGTCAGGCATGATCAGCATGGCGTCGCCATAGGGGCCGAACATATACCCCTCCTTGATGGCAAGCTTGTAGGCCTCCATCACGAATTCATAGCCTCCGAATGCCGACGACAGCATCAGTAGGGTGCTGTAAGGCTCATAGAAATTTGCCACCATGCAGTCCGCAATCGAGAAATTGTAGGGTGGGAAGATGAACTTGTTGGTCCATCCCTCGAAAGGCTTGAGGTGTCCCGTTGTCGAAACGCTCGACTCGATGGCACGCATCACCGAGGTATCGACGGCACAGACATGATGCCCTTCGTCCTTGGTTCTGTTCACCTTTTCGGCCACCTTCTCGCTGATGAAGATCTGCTCAGAGTCCATCTTGTGCTTCGTCAGATCCTCCACATCGATTTCGCGGAAGTTGCCTTGGTTGCTGTGTATGGTGATAAATTCGTATTCGACGTCCTTGATCTCCATGCGCTTGAGCAACTCGCGGCTGAAATGCAAGGCTGCCTGTGGAGCCACCACGCCGCCCTCATTACGCGCGAAGATGGTCTGATAGCGTTCGCGATCGGTGAAGGGATGTTCCTCATCGACAGGCACGTCGATGACGTCGCGACGCTGTTTGAGCGACGGGGGTATCGGCGTCTCGCCATATCCGTACAGCACATCGATGAATTCGTCATGCGTTCCGTCGAAAAGGAAACGCAGCGTACGTCCGCGCGAAGTAGTGTTGTCGATGACCTCGGCCACCAGGCTCTCGTCATCGCCGAAATAGAGTTTGTTGCCGATACGAATCTTACGGGCAGGATCGACCAGCACGTCCCAGAAGCGGATTTCCGGGTTGAGTTCGCGCAAGAGGAACACCTCGATCCTTGCACCCGTCTTCTCCTTGTTGCCATACAGGCGTGCCGGGAAGATCTTCGTGTCGTTGAACAACACAAGATCCTTGTCACCGAAGTAATCGATGAAGTTCTTGAACATCTTGTGCTCAAAACTGCGGCTCTTCTTGTGGAGCACCATCAGGCGACATTCGTCACGACGCTCGCTGGGCTGTAGGGCGAAACGCTCCTCAGGGAGCTTGAATCTGAACTGACTTAACTTCACGGTAGATTTTATTTTAAGTTACTGAATTTTCGGTTGTTCCACGATAGGAACCGTATTGCACCACTGTTCGATGTTCTCGACCGGCAAGCAATCCTCCACGTGGAAATCTCCCACGCGGGTACGCCGCAATCCGATCAAGTAGGCTCCGCTCCCGAGTGCTTCACCGATGTCGCGGGCCAAGGCGCGAATGTAGGTGCCCTTCGAACAAACCACGCGAATCTGCAGGTAGGGCAACTGTGCGGCATCGATGCCCGTGGCTTCGGCAATCTCGTACGACTCCTTGTCGCGTCCGTAGTCCTTGATATGGATGTCCTCGCGCGCCATCTTCGCCACCTCCTCAGCGTGGGGCGAACAGAGCCCCTGCTCAGGCAGATGCAGGTCGAGGAGCTCCAGTTCATCGATCACCAGTTCCTTCGCCTTCAATTCCACGGCTTCGCCTTGGCGGATGTAGTCGAAGGCGCGGCGCCCCTCCACCTTGCAGGCCGAATAGACCGGAGGAACCTGCTGGATTGAGCCTCGGAATTGAGTCAATGCCTCACGCACCGTTGCCTCGGTGATGTGGCTCGTGGGATAGGTGGCATCGATGGGATGTTCCGCATCGAACGACGGTGTAGTGCAACCCAGTCGCAGCGTTGCTACATATTCCTTCGTGCCCGCTTGCAGCTGGTCGATCAGTTTCGTGCACTTGCCCGTACAGAGTATCATCACCCCGCTGGCAAGCGGATCGAGGGTGCCTGCGTGTCCCACCTTCAGCCTTTTCAGACCCAGGCGGCGGCTCAGGTTGTTACGCACCACCTTCACCAGATTGAACGATGTCCACGTCAATGGCTTGTCAAACGCCAGAACCTCCCCCTCGATGAAATCGTAGGCCTTCATCCTTAGAGAAATACCAGCGTCAACACTCCCGCCAACGCGCAATAAATCGCGAAGTAGATGAGCTTGCACCTTTTCACCAGAGCAATCATCCACTTACAGGCAAAGCAGCCACTGATGAACGCAGCCACGAAGCCCACCGCCATCGGCACCGTACCAATCGGCTCAGACATGCCATGTGCGGCGAGGTATTCGGCCGAGGGAGCTACGATATGCTTGAAGTCAAGCAACGCTTCTCCCAAGATAGGAGGAATGACCATCAGGAACGAGAACTGGGCCAGCGAAGACTTGCTGTTGCCCAAGAGCAGACCCGTGGCAATGGTCGAACCGCTGCGCGACAATCCCGGCAGCACCGCACAAGCCTGTGCAATACCGATGATGAACGCATGGAAGGGAGAAAGGTTCTCCTTCTCCTTCGGTTTATAGAAATGGGTCAGGGCCAGTAACGACGCCGTGATGAGCAGGCACACGCCCACCACCTTCAGCTTGATCGTGTCATCGGCATAGAGCGACTCGATGCTGTCCTTCATGAACAGGCCGACGATGCCCACCGGAATCATCGAAATGAGAATATTCACCACATAACGCTGCTCATTGTTCATCTTGCCATTTTTGAGCGGCGAGAACAGTCCGCTGAATATCCATATCACCTCCTTCCAGAGGATGACCAAGGTAGCCATCACGGTAGCCACATGGACCACGATGTCGAAAGTCAAACCACCTGCCTCAGCTTCAGGGCCAAGCAGCGCCTTGCCGATCTCAAGATGTCCACTCGACGAAACTGGAAGGTATTCCGTGAGACCCTGTACGATACCCAAGATTAGTGCATGTAACCAATCCATTCCTTCAGCAATTATTCAACGTTATTCTTTTTAGAGCGACCCTTCACACAAATACCCACAATCATCAGCAGATAGCCGAAGAAACACAAGTTGGGGCCATATACGACGCGCGTATTACTGAACACATCAGGATTGAAGTGATCTGGGGTACTTGCGCTGCCGCATGTCATTACGAAACCAATCAAAATCATCAGGGCAGCAATGCCCATGATAATGAAGTTGACTTTTGTTAAACAAAGACGCATATAATTTTAGTTTAGAAGTTAGCAAGAATTAATGGGTGTAAGCGACAACTCCCGTTTACATCAAGTACAGTTCATCCACCGTCTTACCCATATACTTGTCGGCAGCATGCCAGGCAGCGATGGCGGGGATAAGGACGCCGAGCACCACCACGGTACCTACCAGGATGAACAATGGAACGGGTTGCAGCAGAACCTCCGCAATCACATGCGACAAGCCCTGGCTCGCTCCACCATAGACCAAGGCGGCAAGGGCCAGTAGAGCCACCACAGCTGCAATCAGTCCGCAAATGATGTGGGTCTTGATGAACGGCCAGCGCACAAACCACTTCGTCGCGCCAACCAGCCGCATCGTATTGATCAGGAAACGGTCAGCATGGAGTATCAGGCGTACCGTATTGCCGATGAGGGACACGCAGATGATCAGCAATACGACGGCAAGCACCGCCAACACGATGGCAAAGCGCTTAAGGTTCGAATTCACCATATCGAGCAAGGTGTGGTTGTAGTCGATTTCCGCAATGTTCGCACCTTGCGTGCGCTCAAGTTCGCTGACAATCATCTTGATGCTGTCAGCCACCGCATATTCAGCCTTCAGCTTCAGTTCGACAGTAGGCGACAGGGGGTTATAGCCTAGGAACTCTGCCGGATTCTCACCCAGCTCGGTTTGTAGCACCTTCAAGGCGCTGTCCGCGCTTACATACACCGCCTCGGCAGTATATCTCGACCTTATGAGCCGCTTTACAAGCCGTTGCCCATAGTCGGTCGAAGCAACGTCGCTCACCGTGATTGTAACGGTGAAACGCTCACGTAGTTCCTTGGCAACGCGCGCAGCAACCAATCCGCCCATCGTCATCAAGCCCAATACGAAAAGCACGAGGGCAATGCTGAGGGTGGAGGTAAACTTTGCGCCGAAGAATCGCTTCATTTATACTTGACAGATTACAAATTTCAAATTTAGATAATCGTTTGTGCAGTTCAGAAGAGCCGAAACTACCCAAAATCGGTGCAAATATAATACATTTTTGCACGAAATGCAACTTTTTTGCATGAAAAAGAACGAAATACCCCCTTTACGTACACGTTTTTAAAAAATAAATAGTAATTTTGCACCCAAAAACTGAACCACATGGCATTTCAAAACGATAATTACACAGGGTCACCCGCTACACCGGTGACACTTCATCTCATCATTATCAACGTGGTGATGCTCCTCGCCACAGGCATACTTCGCAACAAGGGCATCAACCTCACACAGCTCCTCGGCCTCCACTATTATGACGCGCCCGATTACCACGTCTGGCAGTCATTCACATACATGTTCATGCACGCCGACTTCACCCACCTCTTCTGCAACATGTTCTCGCTTTACATGTTCGGACGGTTGCTCGAACAAGTGTGGGGAGCGCAGCGCTTCCTCATCTATTACCTTGTCTGCGGCGTGGGCGCAGCCCTCGTGCAGCAGCTCACATGGCGCTGGGGTATGCACGACGCCATGGCCAGTGCGCTCATGATGGCCAATCCAACCACTCCCACCGACCAGATCAGCGCGATGTCCTATTCCGAGTTGCTCAACTACTGCGAAGGCTACGTCAACCAATACATCACCGTGGGTGCTTCTGGTTCCGTCTTCGGCATCCTCCTTGCTTTCGGCATGATGTTCCCCAACGCCACCATCTTTCTCCTCTTCCCGCCCATGCCGCTCAAGGCCAAGTGGCTCGTCATCGGTTATGGACTGTTCGAACTCTTCGGTGGCGTGGTTAACACTGCCGGTGACAACGTGGCACATTTCGCCCACCTCGGTGGCATGCTCTTCGGCTTCATCCTTATCATGATTTGGCGACACGACCGCCGCATGTCCTTCTGACAATGAATTACAAGACTCTTCCCATCTACGGCAAGCTCATCTATATCACCGTCGTTGTCTTCCTGCTCACGCAGCTGTGGAAGCTCATCGGTGTGCTCTTTGTCTGGAGCGGCAACGGATGGGTGCATTGGCTCGCCCTGCCCTCCAACCTCAATGACTTCCTCTTTCGGCCCTGGACGTTGCTCACCTATATGTTCTGCCATGCCGATTTGAGCCAGGACCCGTTCCACATCATCTTCAATATGTTGTGGTTGTGGTGGTTCGGGCAGTTCTTCCTGCAGAACCACACCAGTCGGCAATTGCTGTCGTTCTATCTCACCAGCGGCATCTTCGCGGGGCTGTTCTTCTTGCTTTGCTACAACATATTCCCCTACTTCCAGTTCGATAGGCTGTTCTCCTATGTGGTGGGGGCATCAGGAGCCATTTGTGCCCTGATTGTAGCGGTGGGCATGAATCAGGCGCAGCGGGTCATTGGGCTCAATCTCTTTGTGCGGGTCGTTTGGGTCAAGATGAAGTGGCTGGCCTTGGCAGTGCTGGGACTCACAGTGCTCACCGGCTTCAATGGCAGCAATACTGGCGGACAGGTGTGCCACATTGGCGGCATCCTATTTGGCTTATGGTATGGATGGATGGAGCGGAGAGGCATCGACATTTGCGCATTGCCCATGAAGATTATTGGCGGCATCGGGCAATGGATCGACGGGCTGCGCCGCCCCAAGATGACAGCCACGCGAGGTGGCAAGGGCTACGGACCTATCGGTGCCGAAAAGCAGCGCGATATGGACTATAACGCTGACAGGCGCAGTCAGGAGGAGCAGATTGATGCCATTCTCGACAAGATCTCCCGCCATGGCTACGATGGTCTCACCGCTGAGGAGAAACAGATGCTCTTCGATGCTTCGAAACGTAAGAAAAGAGAGAGTGACAATTGATGAAATGATGGTTTATTGAAAAACAATACACCCGACTTCTCCGCACGGAGAGGCCGGGTGTTATTATCATGGGATGATTCGATCAACCCAAGAGAATCAGGAGGATATAGCCCACGATGCCACCGAGGATACCGATGGTAAGGCCTGACTTGGCCATATCGGAGGTGTTGATGATGCCTGTCGATGATGCGATGGCATTGGGCGGCGTGGAGATGGGCAGTGTCATGGCGAGCGATGCGGCCATTGCGGTGCCGAAGAGGAGGCAACGGAGACCACCAATCTCGAGCAGCTTGTCACCCATACCTACACCCACAGCGCAGAGGATAGGAATCAACAGCGCTGCCGTAGCAGAGTTGGAGATGAAGTTGGAGAGAATCCAGCAGATGAGACCTGCTGCGATAAGCACTACGAGTGGCGACCACGATCCGAACGGGATAGCTGTCACGAGGTCATGCGCCAGACCGGACTTATTGAATCCGAGACCGAGGGCGAAACCACCGGCCACCATCCACAGCACGGACCAGTTGATCTTTTCGAGGTCACGCTTGTGCAGAATACCTGTCAAGCAAAGGCAGCAGATAGGCACGAGGGCAACGACATTGGCATTGAGATGGTTCCACTCGCCTGTGAACCACAAGATGATGGTGAGGGCAAAGGTGAAGGCTACCACCCATGTCTTGTATCCCTTGATCAAACCGCCTTCGATGTTGATTACGACGCGCTCGCCCTTCTGGAAGGGGAACATGAACTGGAGCACCACCCAACCGATGACAAGCGTGATGAGGGTAACAGGAGTCATGACTGCACACCATTCGCCGAACGACACTTCGTGGGCCTCCTGCCCTGCCTCGCGCAACATGTCGAGTGTTCCAGGGTCGTTCAGGTACTTCATGGCCACACCATTGGGAGGCGTGCCGATAGGCGTGGCGATACCGCCAATGTTGGCACCAAGCGGAATGGCCATGGCGAGAGCCACCTTGCCCTTGCTATTACCCGGGAGGGAACGAAGCACGGGTGCGAGGAAGGCAAGCATCATGGCTGCAGTAGCCGTATTGGAGATGAAGGCTGAGAAGAGCGCGGTGACGAGGATGAAACCTGCGAGGACGGAGGCTGGGTGTGAGCCGAAAGGCTTGAGCAACGCCTTGGCCATGAAGACGTCAAGTCCGACCTTCTCTACAGCGATGGCAAGCACGAAGCCGCCCATGAACAGCATGACTACAGGGTCGGCAAACGTGGCCATGATAGCCTTGTAGTCGATACCCAGTCCATATTGCTGCTGTATCTCGATGGGATCCTTGGCCGTAGCGACCTTCATAAACCAAAGTGAGGAATCTGACACGGTAAGCAACATCACTACGATGATGAGCACCGAAGTACACCACGTGGGTATGGCTTCCGACAGCCAGAGAATAGCCGCCGTAAGGAAAATGGCCACTACGCGCACTTCAACAGCGGTGAGGTTAGGAAGACCATAGACAGCGGGGTCCATGAACAATACGGTGAAATAAGCTATGAACGCCAACAATCCACCAAAGACAGTCTTGAAATTGGCGGGGTTACGGAGATCCCTGTAGCGCCGTACAAGAACACTGAATACAGACATGTTTAAAATATAAGTGATAAGTAAGTGTTGCGGGAAAGCATCGTTTAACGTGTGCAAAGATAGGGAAAAAACTGACATCATAATGCAAAAAAGATGAATTTCTATAAATTTGGGGTGATTTTGTACCATTTTTGCACCATCATATTACAAAATCGACTATCTTTGCATCATAATTCCTATCGCTATGACATTAAAACAACGCTGGCATAATCTAATGGCCAATCAGGAGCTGAAGGACAAGCTCTACAAAATCGTCTTCGGCAGCGAGACTGAGGCAGGTAAGAAATTTGACATCATTCTGATCATTGCGATTATCCTAAGCATCCTGATCGTGATGTGCGACTCTCTTTTTCGCGGCCATCCGTGGATTCTGGCCTCGTTTGTGGTGTTGGAATACGTGCTCACGATCTTCTTCACCATCGAATACATCGTGCGCCTCTATTGTTCGCCGAAGCCCCGCGCTTATGCCCTGAGCTTCTTCGGCATCATCGACCTGGTGTCGATCCTGCCAATGTACTTAGGTTTCTTCCTGCACGGCGCACGTTACATGCTCCTTTTGAGGTCGTTCCGATTGATCCGAGTGTTCCGCATCTTCAAACTGTTCGCGTTTCTCGAAGAGGGCCACCTGCTGCTGAAGTCGATCAGAAACTCGCTGAACAAGATGGTCATCTTCTTTCTCTTCGTGGTGATCGTGGTCATCTGCCTGGGCACGGTGATGTTCATCGTAGAAAATGGCGTAGAGGGTTCACAATACACCGACATCCCGACAAGCATCTATTGGGCAGTGGTAACGATGACGACGGTTGGTTATGGCGACATCACACCAGTGACAAGCGTGGGACGATTCTTCAGCACGCTGGTGATGTTGCTGGGTTATACAACGATGGCCGTGCCCCCTGCCATCGTGACATCGGAGATGGTGAAGAATACGAAGAAACAGATTCGCCGCGTCTGCCCGAACTGCGGAAGAATCGGACACGACAAGGATGCGCTATACTGCAAATACTGCGGCTCGGCGCTTGAGTCCATTGAGAAAAAACAATAAATATGGGACACAAATACAAGAGGAATGACTCATTGTCTGAGCTTATCAGCGACGACTTCAAACTGCTACAGGTACTGAGCCGATTCGGCATCGCGCTTGGCTTTGGCGACAAATGCGTTGATGAGGTTTGCAAGGAGAACAACGTGGATACGGAGACGTTCATTGCCGTTTGCAACTTCATCAGCCAGGGTATCAAGCCGTCGTTTGACGAATACACTTCGCTCAATGTGGGCAGCCTGCTGACCTACCTGCGCAACAGCCACAATTTCTTCCTCGACTTCATGCTCCCGAGCATCCGCAGGGAGTTTGTGGATGCGGTGGATTGCTCAACCCAAAACGAAATCGGCTTTCTGATCTTGAAATTCTTCGACGACTACGTGGCCGAAATCGCCAAGCACCAGGCTTACGAGTCGGATCACTTCTTCGGTTACGTGGATGGTCTGCTTCAAGGAAAACGCAAGGCGGATACTTGCTTGGCGAATTTCGAGAATGACCACATCCATAAGGATCACGACAAACTCATTGCCCAGAAGATGTCCGACTTGAAGAACATCATCATCCGCTACTGTCCCACCTCGTCGCGCAAGGAGCAACTCAACGATGCCCTACTTCACCTATTCGAGTTCGAAACCGATCTCAACAGTCACACCCAGCTCGAGGACACCATCTTCATCCCCATCGTCTCACTGCTCGAGAGCCAGGTCGATATCAACGAAGCGGGGGATGACACACTTACTGAGAGTGCCCTCGAAAAGGACACCCTCAGTGAACGCGAAAAAGATATCATCGTAGGCGTGGTGAAAGGACAGACCAACAAGGAGATTGCCGACCATCTCTGCATCTCGATTCATACTGTACTGACTCACCGACGCAACATTGCACGCAAGCTCGGCATCCACTCCCCTGCCGGTCTCGTCATCTATGCCATCGTCAACGGAATAGTTTCGATCGAAGACATCAAGGATCTCTCCTACACATAATAACTTATACTTTATGATTAAACAGCGTTTAGGACTATCTTCCAAACGCTGTTTTATTATAGTTCATTTAGTCTCCCTTCCATGCGTATAAATCTGCCAGGAATTGAAGAGATTCTGCCATAACAGATGGGCTCCCGGACCAATAGCGGCTGTAGGATTGAGGAATGACATTGCCATCCAGATAGACAAGACGGTATTCTTTTGTGCCAACCCTTGTCCTGCAGCCATTCTGTCTCCATAGACGCTGCCGATGGTCTTACCCACAAAGAATTGGGCAAAGACAATAATGCCGATGGCTACAAAGATCCAAATGACAATGCTGCCACTTCCTGGCGCGCCCACGATGGAGCGAATAATCTGTGCCGTATTTACCATCGTACATATTGCCCAAAGGTAAAATGAATAGTCCTTCGACTTCTCTGCAATATACATCTTTACCTTTGGCATCAGCCACCATAAAAGCAGTGCCAGGACAAGAGGCGCCATAATAGTCGGAAAGACACGATAAAGAATCCTGAGGAACAGTTCCGAGAAAGTCATATTGATGCCAGGTTCGACAAGCGGATATACCCAAGGCACCATGATAGCTGTAAAGGTCGAAGAAATCAGTGTATAGGTCGTTGCTGTCGCTGTATTACCTCCAATCTTCTGTGTCACAACAGCACCGACAGCTGCCATAGGCGAGATGAAGCAGGCCAACAATGCCTCCCCAATTGGAATCCATTTCGAATCTTCATGTTGCATGCACCACCATAATACAACCCCAACCTCAATCAATTGAATCAGAATGAGCCATAGATGCCAGAGGCGTGGCTTCAATTCCCTTGGTTCAATCTTGCAATAAGTGAAAAAGAGCATGACAAAAATAAGCATCGGAAGCAGATAAGGTATGAATCCCACCAATGCCACCTTCATGTCATACAACGCTTCGACCTGGGTAAACAGTATATAGGATAAGGCACCCACTGCCATCGATACAGGGAGTGTCCAATCCTTCAAAAGCTGCTTTAATGTCATATTTCTAAAACAAGCCACCTCTGCTTGCCTGGGCAAATGCAGAGATGGCCATATCTTCTAATCTTAAATTAAGATTAATAGAAAATCGAAACGAGGCCGTAGCCCACGAGACAGGACACGATTACAGAAATCAAGCCTGGCATCATGAACGAGTGGTTCAACAGATATTTACCGATGACGGTTGTGCCTGAACGGTCGAAGTTCACCGTGGCAATATCCGAAGGATAGTTCGGGATGAAGAAGTATCCGTAAACCGACGGCAGCAAGCCGAGGAGAACCGGACCTGCAATGCCCAAGGAATATGCCAATGGAAGCATGGCCACAACTACTGCGCCCTGCGAGTTGATAAGCACGGAAACTGCAAAGAAGGCGAAGGCGATGGCCCAAGGATATTTGGCTACAATGTCCTGGAGGCCTGCCTGCATCTCGGTCATGTAGTTGCTGAAATAGGTATCGGCCAACCACGCGATGCCGTAGATAGCTACAACAGCGACCATACCAGACTGCCATACAGCGCCCGAAACGGCCTTCTTGGGCTTGGCCTTGGCAAACAGAATCATACATGCAGCAGCCGCAATCATGACGATCTGGATGATGAGATTCATCTTCAAGGGCTTTTCGTCAAAGACTGGACGAATATCACAATCAAGAATCTGGCAGATAGAGAAGATGACGATGACGGCGAGGGCAAGGAGGAAGATGTACACCGAACGCTTGGCCTCTGGGGTGATCTCCTTATCGAGCAAGGTTGCCGAGTTGCCATACATGTAGTGATAGAGCTCGGGATCCTGGCAACGCGCCTGGAACTCGGGATCCTTATCGAGGTCGAGACCACGCTTGTAGCTGGCAAGGGCGGCTGCCATCAAACCGCAAAGACAGGCAGGAATGGTGATGCCGATGACCTGGAGGTTGCTGACATCAAAACCGTTGGCTGCTGAAATCGTCGTGAAGGAAACAACGGCGGCAGCAATGGGCGAACAGGTGATACCCACCTGCGAGGCGATGGATGCTACACCACAAGGACGCTCGGGACGAATGCCTTTCTTGAGGGCGATGTCGCAGATAATTGGCATCAAGGTGTAAACCACGTGACCTGTACCAACGAACACGGTAAGGAAGAAGGTGCAGAGGGGAGCAAGGAAGGTAATGTTGTTGGGATGCTTACGCAACATCTTCTCTGCAACCTGAATCATCCAATCCATACCACCGGCGGCCTGCAACATGCCGGCGCAGGTTACGGCTGCGATGATGATGTAGATGACATCAGTGGGTGGGGTACCTGGCTTCAGGTGGAAGCCGAAAACGAGAATAGCCAAACCGATGCCGGAAATAGCACCTAAGGCAAGGCTGCCGTAGCGTGAACCTACGTAGAGCGCTCCTAATACGATGAGCAGCTCAAGAATCATAAGGAACATAATAATAATATATTTAAGGTTGTAAAGATGACGGATGTGTAATATATTTCTCTACTCTCACAAATTTTGGGGCAAAGATAGATAATTTCGGGGAAAACGCAAAATGTTTTGCCATTTTTTTTGGAAAAACATGTCCAAAAACATATTTTTCGCTCGAAAAGATTTGCTTTTCCCGCAAATTAGGCGTATCTTTGCACCCTGTAAAATTACAAGAAAATGGGTATCAACATCACGACACAAGACCTACTGGAAATCCTCGACCAGACTCCCGCCACACAAAACATCATGCTGGTGGGACGACATGGCATCGGAAAGAGCGAGATCCTCACGCAATACTTTTCAGCGAAAGGCATGAAGGTGGTGGCCCTGTTCCTGGGACAGATGTCCGACCCGGGCGACCTGATTGGTCTGCCTTCGAAGGCCGAGTTTGCAACGGGCAAGGACGGAAGTCAAGTGACCGTGCGCACCGAATTCATCCCACCCTACTGGTGGCCGCTGCACGACGAGCCCATCGTGCTATTCCTCGACGAATTGAACCGCGCCCGTCCAGAGGTGCTGCAGACCATCATGGACCTTGCATTGAACCGCAAGCTAGCGGGACGCCTCCTACCCGAGGGGTCTCGCATCATCTCAGCAGTGAATGCGGGCGAAGAATACCAGCTCACCGACCTCGACCCGGCGCTGGTGTCGCGTTTCAACATCTATAATTTTCGTCCCACAGTGAACGAATGGCTGCTTTGGGCATCAAGGGAAAAGCTCGACTTCCGCGTAGTGGAGTTCATCCAGAACGAGGGCGTTTGGCTCGACGGCAACGAGGGCCAGAAAGCGGGTATCGACACGGGCCTTGACAAGACGCCCGACCGAAGGGCGTGGAAGAAGGTGTCGGACGTGCTCGTAGGCAAGGAAGAGCTCACCGAGTTGCACAAGAAACTCGTGGCAGGCATCATAGGTCCGGCTGCCACCAGCCGCTTCTTCGGCTCGATCACAGGCAACAAGGTATTTTCGGGCATGGAGGTGCTGCTGAACTTCAACAAATGCAAGGCGGCGCTCAGCAAATACAAGTTGCACCAGCTTGCCATCGTCAATGACGGCATCTTCCGCTATATGGAGGCGGGCGACATCAAAGGTGATGACGTGGCAACGATCACCAACAACCTGCTGGCATACTATGAGATGCTGGAGAAGGCTAAGAACCAAGAGGCCATTGCGCACTTTGCTTCGGTGTTCGAAAAGAATGCGTATCCTAAGGCGATTCTTTTCATCCTTGACAATACACCGAAGATTTATGACAAGCTGATGAAGTTCATCGCCAACCTCTAACCCTCCTCAATTAATTGTTATTTGTTAATTGTAATTTGACCATGGTTCATATTGGCGAAACATTGGTGAGCGAGGACGTAATCGCGGAGGAGTTCTGCTGTGACCTCAGCGTATGCAAGGGCAACTGCTGCAACAGCGAAGGCGAGAGCGGCGCGCCCCTCGACGAGGACGAGCTGAAGGCCATGCAGGAGGTCATCCCCATCGTGTGGGATGACTTAACGCCACGAGGACAACAGACACTACGCGAAGTGGGCCCCTACTTCAAGGATAAGGCGGGCGACTGGGTGACCACCGTCGTGGACGGTCACGACTGCGTGTTCTGCACCTACAACGACGAGAATGTCGAGGTCCCGCTGAAAGGAGCCTGCCTCTGCGCCATCGAAAAGGCTTTCCGTGAAGGTCGATTCACGACGTTGCCTGGTTATCGCGACGGCAAGACGCCCTTCCTCAAACCCATCTCGTGCCAGCTCTACCCCATCCGCCTGAAGAAGATCGGCGAATACACGGCAGTGAACTACGACTCGCAACCGAAGATGTGCGGATGTGCACGGAAACTGGGTCGGAAGACGGGTGTGCATGTTTTCGAATGCGTGCGCGAAGGTCTGATACGCAAGTTCGGGAAAGAGTGGTACGACGAGCTGGAAATATGCGCCAAAGAAATGAAAAAAATCGGCATGTTATGAGCAAAAACGACAGAAAACAAGGAAAAATAGCCCTGAATTTGTAAAATTCGGGGCTTTTATTTTGACAATTACAAAAAAATACCTATCTTCGCACACAATTTTATGTCATGAGCATAGACTTTCGCACACTAACCAGCGACTTGCGTACACTGATTGGCCAACTCAAACGACGCTGCCTTGTGGCAGAGTCGCGTGTCACGGATCTCGAACGACAAATGGACGAACAGAAGGCGAAGTACAAGAAGCTAGAGCAAGAGAAAGCCGAACTCGACAGAAAATACCAGGCTCTCCAGACCGGACTGGCTGCGACGGGAGGCAATCGCGAGCAGGTGGAACGGTTGAAGGAGCAATACCTCGCCATAGTAAGCGAGATAGATGCTTGCATCGAAACGTTGCAACATGGATAAGAAGATCAGAATCAATATACAGGTCGGGGAGTCGATGTACCCCCTGTGGGTCGAGCCCCAGGAAGAGCCCATCTTTCGCGAGGCAGCCCGCATGGTGAACCGAAGACTCATTGCCTATAGTACGAAATACCGAGGCGCAAATATCTCCTCCGAGCGAGTGATGGCCATGGCCGCCGTCGATCTGGCATCGGTGTACCTGAGGCAGAGCCAAAACACCAACTTGGAGACGACAGAGGCCACGCTGGCCAACATCGCGGCCGATTTGCGGGAGTTCCTCGGTAACGAAACCACACAATCCTGAACCTTTCGCCCCCATCGCTTCCCTCGGATGCGACCAACGGGAGCAACCTTTCGAATCCTTCTACCCCATTCCATGCTGCACACCTCGCTTACCGGCATCTCTTCAAAGAGAATGTCGGCGCTGCTGTTTTGCCACATTTTTAACTCTATTATATACTTTCAATCCCCGTTTCACTAATGATTTCTATCATCTTAGCAGCGATTATCGGTTTCGTCCTCGGAGGCGTTATCGTTTTCGCTATATGGAACACTTTCCTGGGCAAGACCTATAAACGGGCATTGGCTGATGCCGAGAAGGAAGGTGAACTCGTCAAGGAGCAGAAGCTCGTCGAGGCGAAGGAAAAAATCAGCCGCATGCAGAGCGACCTGGACCGCCAGGCCAATCAGCGCAACCAGAAGATGCAGCAGAACGAGCAGCGCATCAAGCAGCAGCAACAGCAGCTTCAGCAGAAGCAGAGCGAGCTGGACCGCCGCATCAACGACAACGACAACACCCGATTGAACCTGCAAAAGCAGCTCGACCTGGTGGAGCAGAAGAAGAAGGAGGCCGATGCCCGCATTGCCGAAGGCCGCAAGATGCTGGAGCAGATTGCCGGGCTGAGCGCTGAAGAGGCGAAGAAAAACCTCATCGAGGGTCTGAAGGATGAGGCAAAGACCGAAGCTGCAAGCTACATCAACGAAATCATGGACGATGCACGCATGACAGCCAACAAGGAGGCCAAATCGATCGTGATTAAGACCATCCAGCGTGTCGCCACGGAAACCGCCGTCGAGAACTCGGTGACCGTCTTCCACATCGATTCGGACGAGGTGAAGGGTCGCATCATTGGTCGCGAAGGTCGCAACATCCGTGCTCTGGAAGCTGCCACCGGCGTGGAGGTTGTGGTGGATGACACCCCCGAGGCCATCGTTCTCTCTTGCTTCGACCCCGTGCGCCGCGAGATTGCTCGCCTGGCCCTGCACCAGCTGGTGCTCGATGGACGCATCCATCCTGCACGCATCGAGGAGGTGGTGGCCAAGGTGAAGAAGCAGCTCGAAGAGGAGATCATCGAGACCGGCAAACGCACCTGTATCGACATGGGCGTGCACGGCCTGCACCCCGAACTCATCCGAATGATCGGCAAGATGAAGTACCGTTCGTCGTACGGTCAGAACCTTCTGCAGCACGCTCGCGAGACAGCCAACCTTTGTGCCATCATGGCCACCGAACTTGGCCTGAATGTGAAGAAGGCACGCCGCGCCGGCTTGTTGCACGACATCGGCAAGGTGCCTGATGACGAACCCGAACTGCCGCACGCCCTGCTTGGCGCAAAGATCGCCGAGGAGTACAAGGAGAAGCCCGACATTGTCAATGCCATCGCTGCCCACCACGAGGAGTGCGAAATGACGTCGATCATTGCACCCATTGTGCAGATCTGCGATGCCATCTCGGGAGCCCGACCAGGTGCCCGCCGCGAAATCGTGGAAGCCTACATCAAACGCCTCAACGATCTGGAGAACCTGGCACAGTCGTACCCGGGCGTCATCAAGTCGTACGCCATCCAGGCAGGTCGCGAACTGCGTGTGATTGTAGGTGCCGACAAGATCAGTGACGCCGAGGCCGAGAAGCTTTCGACCGATATCGCCCGCAAGATACAGACCGAGATGACCTACCCCGGACAGGTGAAGATCACCGTGATTCGCGAAACACGTTCGGTGGCATACGCGAAGTAAGGTCGTGTCGTCATGAGGTTTTAGGTTATGGCTAAAAAGGAATTCGAATACATCGACGCCATAGAACCATACGAGGTTTTCCAGTCGGAACCCTGCCCGAAGGATTCGGACAACTGCCGAAGCCACACGCAGATTTGCCGACAGAACAAACCCCAGATGGTCTATGACTATATGGACGATGCCCCGGAGTTGGTCGGTGAGTGCCCGTATGTGGAGGTTCAATTCAAGAACACCCGCAAGGGATACTACCTCAATTCCGAAGGACTGGACCTGCACAAGGGCGACATCGTGGCAGTGGAGGGTAATCCCGGACACGACATCGGTGAGGTGACTCTCACCGGCTATCTGGTGCACCTGCAGATGAAGAAGAGCAACTTCCACTTCGATTCGCCGGATGCCCAGAAGAAGGTGTTCCGCCATGCCCGCGAGAACGACATGCAGCGCTACTACGAGGCGAAGGCCCGCGAACACGAAACGATGCTGCGCAGCCGGCAGATTGCCGAAGGTCTGGGACTGGAGATGAAGATCGGCGACGTGGAGTTCCAGGGCGATGGGCAGAAGGCTATCTTCTACTACATCGCTGACGGACGCGTCGATTTCCGACAGCTCATCAAGGATCTGGCTGCCGCCTTCAAGATCCGCATCGAGATGAAGCAGATCGGCGCTCGCCAGGAGGCGGGACGCATAGGTGGCATCGGCCCATGCGGGCATGAACTGTGTTGCGCCAAGTGGCAGACACGGTTCCAGTCGGTAGGCACGGCAGCCGCGCGATTCCAGGATCTTTCGCTCAATCCGCAGAAGCTGGCCGGACAATGCGCCAAGCTGAAGTGTTGCCTCAACTACGAGGTGGACTGCTACATGGAAGCCGCGAACGAGATTCCAGCCAAGGACATCGTGCTCTACACCGTCGGTGGCGAATGGCATCTCTTCAAGGTAGATACGCTGGCACGCAAATGCACTTATTCGTCGGGAAGGGATGGCGGCTTCAATCTGGTGACCATCTCTGCACAGCGTGCATTTGACGTATATCATCAGAACAAGCGCGGCGAGAAGCCCGAACGGCTCGACATCGACGAGGGTACCACGACGACCAGTCCGGAATTTACCGATGGCGTAGGCGACGAGGCGCTCAATCGCTTTGACAAATCGAAGAAAAAGAAAAAGCGCGCTAACAAGAACCGCAATAATGACAGCAAACCGCAGGACAATCAGGGCAATGCTCCGACTGGCAATGGTGCCAATGATGGCGATGGCGGCCCTGATGATGAGCGCATGCCAAAGCCACGAGGACGGAACTGATCCTGCCTACAACGTGATTGTCGATGTCAACATGCTCGGATGGAATGCCGGCGATACCCTGTTCTTTCCGATTCATGTCACCAATCCTTCAACCATACGCGACCCCATCGTGCAGGGCATACCCTACCAGGTGGGCTACAGTATTCGCATGTCGGCCGACTATCGATTCACACGAGTGCCCATGCAGCTCATCGTCCAGCAGACCGACACGACGGGGGGGCATGAGCACATCGTACGAAATGTGATGCGCGAGCATATCGCCCCTGCCGTTCGCGACACGCTGGGTCATCCCCTCGGTCCCAGCTGGGGCTCGCTGATCGACTACGACAACTACATCGAAAATCTAATCATCAGTTTCGACTCGACAGGCACTTATCGCATGATGCTTATCCCTGACCTGAGGAACGTGAAAAGTTTCGTGGGGCTCTCGGCAATCGGCATCACATTATCCAAACAATACTGATTAACGCATAGTTCGCATATTGTCTGATTACCAAATGAGACAATGTGCGAAATATTATTTTTCTAAAAAAATACTGCCGATGGTGCAAGGTTTTGAAACTTTCGGCATTTATTTATCAAGAGATAACTCCTGCGCTTTAGCGCGAACCCGTTTACAGCCTTCAGAAACTATAGATTCATAATATATATAATATGTCCAAAAAAGGCATTTTCCTCAGTTGGTTATTTCTCCTACCCCTTGCCTTCCCTTCGTCTGTCAAGGCACAAACTTTCGAGCAATACCTTCAGGCAGCGGGCGACCATGCAGCCCTCTACCAGGGACGCATCGAACCAGGTTTTGCACAGATTGCCTGGAGCGACGATCCCTATTGGGATGGCAAGGATTTCGTACCAGGAGACATTTGCTTCGAAGGGAGGCTCTATCGGAACGTCGGGATTCGTTTCGACATCTATCGTAATTGGGTAGCGGTGATCACTCCCGTCAAAGGAGGGGCGATACTTCCCGACCAGGACAAGATCGAATACTTTGTCATCGATAGCAAGCTCTTTGTCCGCTTCGACGGGTTCTTTTGCCAAATCCTCGAGCAAGGTAAGCATGTAGCTTTGATCCATCGCAGGGTCAAGACCCGTTCAAGCGACATCATCAAGGACATGCACACGATTCACAACTTGATTACTACGGATGACTATTTCCTGTTCGCACCCGATTCGGAACCGCTGAAAATCAAGAATATCAAAAGCATCATCGAGGCATATCCGCAGTTCAAGCAGCCTTTGCGCGAAAACAGCCGCAAGGCCCGACACAAATACAAAGACAAGTTTCTCGCGACGAGCCTAAGCGAAGATGTGGCCTATCTGGACCAATTGCTCACCTCGTCGGGGGTTACTGCAACGATTGGAGATCTTTCGGACATGAAGGATCTTTCTGACCTGGCAGGCTCGGGGGATGCCACCCCCACCTATGGCCCTTCAATCCTTCAGGGCTCTTCACCCATCACGGCTCCTGATTCAATCTTCACCAATGAGTCCGTGGAAGTGAAAGCCTATCAAGCTTATCTTGGCGACAACAAGCCGCAATATGAAGAAGAGGAGACCTATTACGAGTCGGACATCTTCGCAGACCTCGAACCCATTCGTGAGGACCACATCCTCGACGAAGTCACCGTACGCGGCTTCCTGCAGAAGGTCAACAACGCACAGGTCGGCATGGAAAAATTCCGTCCCGCACAGCTTCGCAACATCCCGCTGGCACTGGGCGAAGCCGACGTGATGAAGGTGGTGCAGACACTCCCCGGTGTGAAGACCATGGGCGAAGCATCGAGCGGCTTCAATGTGCGAGGCGGTGCCGCCGACCAGAACCTCATCCTGCTCAATGGCAACACCGTCTTCAATCCGATGCACATGTTCGGCATCTTCTCGGCATTCAATAGCGATATGATTGGCGAAACCGAGCTCTACAAGAGCGGCATCCCCACGCAATATGGCGGACGCATCTCCTCGGTCATGGACATCCACAACCGTACTGCCGACTGGAAGGAGTTTCATGGGTCGGCAAGCATCGGACTCGTCACCAGCAAAGCCACCCTCGAAATACCCATCGTCGATGACCATGCTACTCTTCTCTTGGGCGGACGCTCGACCTATAGCGACTGGATGCTGAAAATGATTCCCGAAAAGAGCGGCTACCGCGATGGCAAAGCCGGCTTCTGGGACGTGAGCGCCACCCTCGCCACAGCCATCAATCGCAATCAGCGTATCAACACCTATTTCTATTTCAGCAACGACCGCTTCTCGTTCTCGGAGTTCGACAAATACGGTTACACCAACCTCAACGGCTCTATCGAATGGAAGAGTCGTTACAACGATCGGGTGAACTCCAGCCTTTCGATAGGCATGGACCACTACGACTACTACAACGAGGAAAAAGAGATGGTGTATGAGGCTGCACGCCTTTCGTTCGACATCAACCAATGGTTCGCACGCGCCAATGTAAACATCAAACTCATCGATGACCACGAACTGCAGACGGGTATCCACACGCAGTATTATCTGGTCAACCCTGGCACCTACGAACCCATCGGCGAGGATTCGTTTATCGCCTACACGGAGCTCGAGCAGGACAAGGCCATCGAGTCGGCAATCTTTGCCGAAGACACCTGGCAGTTATTACCCCAACTGAAGCTCATCGGCGGCCTCCGATACAACCTCTTCAATGCCCTGCGCGATGGCAAGACCCACACCTACCACTCTCCCGAGGTCCGTCTGTCGGCAAGCTACAAGCTCAACGAAGACCAGTCGGTCAAAGCCAGCTTCAACACGATGCACCAGTTCATCCACAAGGTTTCGAACACCAGCATCATGTCGCCCACCGATACCTGGACGCTCAGCAACTCGAAGATCAAACCTCAGGACGGATGGCAGGTGGCAGCAGGCTATTATTACCAGACTCATAATGCCGAGTACGAGATCAATGTCGAGGCTTACTACAAGCAGATGAACAACTACCTGACCTATCGTAGCGCAGGCAAGTTGCTTATGAATCCCGACCTTGAGAACGATGTTGTAGGCGTCCATGGACGCGCCTACGGCGTGGAACTCCAGCTCAAGAAGGATGTCGGAATGCTGACAGGATGGGTGAGCTACAGCTATTCGCGCACCGAGCTCCAGCAGGACAATGCCCCTTCTTCTTTGGCTATCAATGGTGGCGAATGGTTCCCGGCCGAATACGACCGCCCGCACGAACTCAAGTTTGTAGGCAACTACAAGTTCACCCACCGCTACAGCCTTTCGATGAACCTCGACTATAGCACGGGTCGAGCCACCACAATCCCGGCCGGCCAGTACTACAACTATCAGCAGGGCTACCTCCTCCCGTTCTACACCAAACGAAACGATTATCGTATGCCCGATTATTTCCGCGTCGATGCCTCGTTCAACATCGAGCCTTCGCATCACCTCACTGCGCTGACCCATTCCTGGATCTCCTTCGGCTGCTACAACGTCCTGGCTCGCAAGAATGCTTATTCGATCTACTATCTTGCCCAATACGGTTCTATCCAGGGTTACAAGCTCTCGATCTTCGGCGCTCCCATCCCCTTCGTATCCTACAATATCAAGTTCTGACCTATGCGCACGTACATATATTATATTATTATTGCCACGTTGTTGTGCTGCTCCTGTATCGACGAGTTCGAGGCAGATCTACCTTCGTCAGACACCCGTATCCTTTGTGTTGAAGGATCCATCCGAGGCAATACCGAGTGCACCTTCTACCTTTCGCATGGCATTCCGATCAAACTTGACGACGATGAGATCTACGACGGCTTCGCAATCTGGGATGCTGAAATTGCCGTGCATGGATCAGACGGCCAAATATGGCAAGGCCATAACATCTTCGAAGGTTATACAGGCTCTACCTACGACAAATACAATGGCTATGGCGGCTTTGGATTCATGTCAGGCACTTACGTGGTCCCTGTCGGGCAACTCGACCCGTCCACTGAATACTGGCTCGAAATAAACTGGAATGACAACACCTACATCTCCAAGCCCCAACTGCCGCTCCCAACGCCCGAGATTCAAGACCTCAAATGGGAAATGTCACTCGATGGACAATATGTCAATATCATGGTCACTCCTGCCCCCACCGATACCAAGGAGCAGTATTACCGATGGAGCTACGAAGAGACCTGGGAAGTGCATACACCCTTGGTTGCCTTTTACGAATACGTTCCCGAACAGGACTTAATCTTACCCGTTAACAACTACCTCAATGTTGGATGGGCCCATGCCAACGGACGCTTTTCCAAACTTGGCAGCAACGAAAACTATCAGGATGGGCAGATAAACAACCTTGTGGTTTATCAAGTTCACAAGGATGAGGATCGGTTCGTCTATCGATATTACACACGAGTCTATCAGACGGCCATCACCCGCGAAGAATATGAATACGAGAACCTCTCTCGTCAGCTCAGTTATGAGATGGGCGGCCTCTTTACCCCACAGCCTTCCGCCTTACCCACCAACATCGAATGCAAGACAGCCAACCTACAGGCCATCGGTTATATCGGAGTAAGCCTCAACACCACTTCGGCCCACGTCTATGCGAATCGAAATGCAGTAAACCACGTGGATATGCGCGTTGTGCAAATGGCCGAAGATGACTATCTGCTTCAAGCGCCTTGGCTCCAGCTTTGGCAATGGGGATGGCGCGTCTATGAATATATCGTTGGAAGTCCTTTCCCTCCCACTTGGACTCGCCGCTGGTGTGTAGATTGCACCGACCCCTCCTGGGGAGCCTCCCTCGAGCGTCCCTCTTTCTGGGTAGATAAAGAAGAATAATAAAACGAAAAAATGCCACGTATAACCTTCCTTCTCCTAACACTGACGCTGCTCCTCGGCTCCCTGACGTGCCAGGCAGCCGAACGTGCCCTTGCCCTCACTGACAAGGAGCTTTATATGACAGGCGAACGACTACACATCAGCGTCTGCATCCTCGACGACGACCTGCGCCCCTCCTCCCTGAGTCGTGTGGCTTATGTTGAGATTTCCGACACCTATCGCCTCTGTGCTCAAGGCTTGGTATCGCTCGACCACGGACGCGGCTGGGCCGACATCGCCTTGCCGGCATCGATGCACAGCGGCAACTATCTGCTCACGGTCTATACCCGTGCCATGCGAAACCTCGACCTTACCAGCGATGACGCGCTCTTCTCCAAGGTCATTTCCATTGTCAACCCGACTCACGTGTCGCGTGCCGACAACATCGTCTTTCTTCCCAAAGACAGCATCGACGAGAGTCCCGTCTTTGCCCAAGCCGTCACCCTCTCCGGCAAAGCCGGACAAGAAGTTACCCTTCCCGACAATCTCGGCGACAACCTCCTGTTCTCCTCGCTCTCGGTGATGAGGGAAGACCTTATCTCCCCCGACTACTCCACTCTGAAGCCGGCACGTCGCATGCTGACCTCCAAGCCTCAAGGTGCGACGATACTTCCCGAAACCGAAGGACATCTTGTCCTGGCTCGTCCTACCGACGCAAAATCCATCATTGCACAGACACGACTCGTCATGATAGGACACCAGAACGCCATCTTCGACGGCCAATGGCAACCTGATGGCACCTGGCTCTACTACACCAACAACCTCTTTGGCAAACGCGCCTCTATGCTCAGCACCTACGACACCGAAGGTCGTCCCGTCCCCATGGAGTTCGTCTCGCCTTTTGTCAAGATCCTTCCCCTTTCCTTGCCTAAACTTGAGGTAGGATGCTCCGAAGCTGACATGCAGCGCCGAGCCGAAAGTGCCCGTCGCGAACAGGACATCACCGACTGGCTTGCCCTCGATTCGATAGCCTTTAACTCCAATCTCTTGTCGGGCGAACCCCGATTCAGCTACGATTTGGACGAATACACCAAGTTCAAGAGCGTGCGTGAGATCCTTATCGAATTTGTGAAAGGTGTCAAACGCGAAAAAGTACATGGCGTCAACCAGCTCTTTACCATCGATCCCGACTTGCATATCTATTCCAAGTGGTCGGCCCTCGTGCTGCTCGATGGTATGCCCGTCTTCAACATCGATGACATCCTCGACTACGATGCCCGACTGCTCAAGTACGTCATGATCTATACCGATCGCTACACTTTCGGCAACACCATTTACGGAGGCATCATCTCGTTCATCTCGCAGAAAGGCCTGCTCTCCAACTTCAATCTCGACCGCGCATCCCACCTCGTATCCTATAGTTTTCCGCAAGACCATCCCGCCTTCATCGTCCCCTCTGACCCGCAGGCCGGCACAGTCGTCTGGAATCCCGGATTCATGGGTTCAAATGTTAAAAAAACATCGTTTTCGGCACCTGAAAGTCCTGGAATTTATCGCGTCCTTCTGCAAGGTTACGATAACACAGGAAAATACGTTTCGAAGGCATTTTTGCTCGAAATTGGTGCAAAATGACCCCTTCTCGTTTCAACAAAATGTGTGATTTTTTCAACAAAAAAACAAAAATTATGTATAAAAGGACAAAAATCACCCTTTAACAATTGGCTTTTAACATTTAACAAATCTTTTAGGCATAAAAGCGACAAAAACTATAATTAATGCAAATTTCGAAAAAAAAAATTATGGAATCTCTTGGGGTTCCATAATTTTTTTCGTACATTTGCACCCGAAAACCAATGGCAATTGTTAATTCCAATTGTTAATTTTCTTTTTTTGGTTTTTCATTGTTAATTGAAATATTATTTAGTTCTTTTGTCAATTATTCATTATTAAAATATATATATATGAAACACCCCCTCCTACTGACCGCCATGTTGCTGTCTGCATCATCCTTCACCAACGTCCAAGCCCAGGGATGGTCGCTTGACGATTGCATCAAGTATGCATTGGAGAACAACATTCAGGTGCAGCAAGCACAGAATTCGGTCGAAACAGCCGAGGCGGACGTCAAGTCCAGCCGTGCCGCCCTCTTCCCCTCACTCTCCTTCAGCTCTTCTCAGTCTCTCGGCTTCCAGAAAATCGAAAGCCAGAGCTACTCTACGTTCGATGCCACGCAGAAGAACCCTACCTACAACGGTTCCTACAACCTGAATGCCAACATGACCCTGTTTGACGGCGGTGCCAACTGGCGCACCCTCAAGCAGAGCAAGCTCAACAAGCAGGCCTCCGAGCTCGAAGCACAACAGACGGCCAACAACATCCAGGTGCAGATCATCCAGGCCTATTATCAGATCCTCTATGCCCACGAGAGCGTGCAGACCAACGAAGAGATCGTGGCCGTGGCACAGCGCGAGCTCGACCGCACCAAGGCCAAGCTCGATGTCGGCAAGGGCACCAAGGTCGATGTAGCTCAGATGGAGAGCCAGCTCCAGCAGAACATGTATAATCTGGTCAATGCGCAAAACACCGAGGCCTCCAACATCCTCTCGCTCATGCAGCTGCTCCAGCTCAATCCCGACACCAACTTCACGATCAATTATCAGGACTTCAGTGACGAGGACGTTCTTTCGGTCATCCCTCCCGTGGCCGATGCCATACTGATGGCTCAAAACTATCTGCCTGACGTGAAGGCTGCTGAGATCAACACCAAGTCGGCAGAGCTGCAGACCAAGATTGCCAAGGCCGGTTACATGCCATCCATCTCACTAAATGGCGGTGTCAGCTCCAGCAATGGTAACGTCTATAAGAACGGCTTCGGCGAACAGATCAAGGATCACATGCGCGAGAATATCGGATTGAGCGTTTCCGTGCCCATCCTCGACAACCGCCGCACACGCACCTCTATCGATCGTGCCAAGATACAGTACAGCAACGCCCTGCTCAATCAGGAGAACGCTCTGCTCAAGCTCCAGAACACCATCGCATCGCTCCACCTCGACATCCTCTCCGCTCAGTCACGTTACCAGAGCGCCATCGCCAGCGAGGCTTCTGCCAAGGAGAGTTTCGAGATGATGGAGGAACGCTACAATGTCGGCCTTGAGTCGGTCATCGACCTGCTCACCGAAAAGAACAACTACCTGCGCGCCAAGCAGGAGACACTACAGTCAAAATATACAGCTCTCATGGACCTTGAGCTCATGGACTTCTATACAGGGCAGTGACTCGAAATCATCTTCCGTCATTCCCCATCATCACCATTACTCCCATAAAAATCCAATAACTTCCATAATAAAATGAAAACGACAATCCAAACAACCGCCCTCGGCCTTCTGTGCTGCACCCTGTTGGCAAGCTGCGGAGGCCACGACTACAAGGTGACCTACAATACCGAGCAGGTCCACAAGGGCGACATCAGCACCAGTATCACAGCCACCGGCACCATCGAGCCGGTCACCGAGGTCGAAGTGGGCACCCAGGTATCAGGTATCATCGACAAGATCTACGTCGATTTCAACAGCGAGGTAAAGAAAGGCCAGCTCATCGCCGAGCTTGACAAGACCAACCTCAAGTCGCGCCTCGCCAGTGCCAACGCACAGCTCACCAGCGCCAAGAACGAAATGGAGTACCAGCGCAACAACTTCAACCGCATGAAGGAGCTGCACGACAAGCAGTACATCTCCGACGACGAGTTCGAGTCGGCACGTCTCTCCTACGACAAGGCACGCATCTCCTACGATTCCCAGAAGCTCAGCGTCCAGGAGGCACAGACCAACCTTTCCTATGCTTACATCTATTCGCCTATCGACGGAGTGATCCTCAGTCGCGAAGTCGAGGAAGGACAGACCGTGGCCGCTTCGATGACAACTCCTACCCTCTTCACCATCGCACAGGACCTCACCGACATGCGCGTTATCGCCGACGTTGACGAGGCCGATATCGGTGGCGTCAAGGCTGGACAGCGCGTCTCGTTTGCCGTCGATGCCTTCCCCAACGACAAGTTCGAAGGCCACGTCACACAGGTGCGCCAGCAGGCAACCACCTCATCCAATGTGGTCACCTATCAGGTTGTCATCTCGGCTCCTAACCCCGACCTCAAGCTCATGCCGGGTCTCACCGCCAATGTCGAAATCTTCACCCTCGAGCTGCACGATGTACTCTGCGTCAGTGCCAAGGCCCTTCGCTATATGCCCCGCGAGACAGCCATCATGAAAGGCGACGTCATCGAACCACCGCATTCCCGCACCAACCTCTGGTATCGCGACGGCACTACTCTCAAGGCTTATCCCGTACAGACGGGTGCTTCGAACGGTGTCTTTACCCAGATTATTTCAGGTGTCAACGAGGGACAGGAAGTCATCAACGAAGCTGTCATCAACGGCGGTGTAACTCAAATGCCACAGATGCCCGAGCAGAACAACAACCCGTTCATGCCAGGCCCTCCAGGCCGTCGTAACAACAACAATAACAGCGGCGGCAACAGGCGTTAATCCCTCAAATCCCTTTGAACCTTTCATAACCCTTTGAACCCTTCAAACCCCTCTTAACCCCTACTATATGAGCGAAGATAAAAGAAAAGCCGTCATCGAGCTCAAAAACGTTTGCCGCGACTTCAAGGTCGGCGACGAGGTGGTACATGCGCTCAGGGGAGTGTCGTTCAAGATCTACGAAGGTGAGTTCGTGACCATCCAAGGCACTTCGGGCTCGGGCAAATCCACTCTGCTCAACCAGATTGGATGCCTCGACACCCCCACGTCGGGCGAATACTATCTCGATGGAGTGTCAGTGCGCAGGATGAGCAGCAACCAGCGTGCCAAGCTGCGCAACCGCAAGATCGGATTCATCTTCCAGAACTACAACCTCCTCGCCAAGACCACAGCCGTCGAAAACGTCGAGCTCCCGTTGATGTATAATGCCAAGGTCAAGCCCAAGGAGCGCCGCCAGCGCGCCATCAACGCACTCATCGAAGTGGGATTGGGCGACCGTCTGGAACACAAGTCCAACCAGATGTCGGGTGGCCAGATGCAGCGTGTCGCCATCGCGCGAGCCCTCGTAAACGACCCCACCATCATCCTGGCCGACGAAGCCACCGGTAATCTCGACACCCGCACCTCGTTCGAGATGCTTGTGCTCTTCCAGAAGCTCAACCAGAAAGGTCACACCATCATCTTTGTGACCCACAACCCCGAGATTGCACAGTATTCCTCTCGCAACATCTTCCTGCGCGACGGACAGGTGCAGTACGATACCATCAATCAGAATATCCTCAATGCCGAAGAAGCCTTGGCAAAACTTCCCAAAAAGGACTAACAAACTATGAATATAATCATTCTCATAGCCATCATCGTTGCAGCCTTCCTCGTCTATCGGCACTATCGCGACGAGAGCCTGCTCGGCATGATCTTCAAAGTGGCCATCAAGGCCCTTTCGAACAACAAGGCGCGCTCGTTCCTGTCCATGCTCGGCATCATCATCGGCGTGGCAGCCGTCATCGTCATGATGTCCATCGGCCAAGGCTCGAAGGAGTCGGTCCGCAAGAACATCTCGCAGATGGGCACCAACATCATCATGATACGCCCCGGTGCCGACCGTCGTGGCGGCGTGCGCATGGACCCCTCGTCGATGCAGACACTCAAGCAAGAGGACTATGAAGCTATCCGCAACGAATGCAAGTACGTCATGTACATCTCGCCCGAAGTACAAGCCAGCGGACAGGCCATCTACGGAGCCAATAACTACAACACCTCGGTCTATGGCGAGAGCCTCGAATATTTCGAAATCCGACAGTGGGAGATCCAGGACGGCACCAGCTTCACCGAACAGGACGTGCAGACGGCCGCCAAGGTTTGTATCATCGGCAAGACACTCGTCGATAACCTCTTCCCCGACGGACAGTCGCCCGTAGGCAAGACCATCCGTTTCAAATCGACACCCGTCCGCATCATCGGCGTGCTCAAGTCGAAAGGCTACAACTCGTTCGGCATGGACCAGGACAACCTCATGATCATGCCCTACACCACCGTCATGAAGCGACTCCTGGCACAGACCTACTTCTCCTCCATCAATGTCTCATCGCTCACCGAAGAGACCACCGACCAGACTATCGAGGAACTCACCGAAGTGCTGCGTCGCAGCCATAAGCTGAAGGATGAAGCCGACAACGACTTCTCCATCAACTCGCAGGCCGAGATGATGGAAACCATGTCATCGACGATGGACTCCATCACCATCATCCTCGTCGTGGCAGCTGCCTTCTCGCTCCTCGTCGCCGGCATCGGCATCATGAACATCATGCTCGTGTCGGTTACCGAACGTACCAAGGAGATCGGTTTGCGCATGTCGGTAGGTGCCCGAGGCATCGACATCTCCGTACAGTTCCTTATCGAGTCCATTCTCATAAGTATCACGGGAGGCCTGTTGGGCGTGCTGCTGGGTTACGGGATCTCAGCACTCGCTACCGCCCTCTTCCACCTCCCGACCTCCGTACCGTTCTGGTCAGTAATCCTCAGCTTCGTGGTCTGCACCATCATCGGCATCGTCTTTGGCTACATCCCCGCACAGAAGGCTGCCAACCTCGACCCCATCGAAGCTATCCGCTACGAATAATCCCCGTCAATATTTTCCCAGCGCATGCAAAAGACATGCGCTGGGTATTATCTTTTATAGTCACTATAGTTATTATAGTAACTATAGGCACTATCTCCCTCAAACATCATGAAACGCCTCCTCTCCCTCCTTCTCCTCCTTATCCCCTCCTTGCTGGGCAGTGCCCAGGACGAGCCCTATCAGTGGCCCAAAGAGCCCGAAGTGCTCGCCAAGCTCCAAGCATGGCAGGACCTCAAGTTCGGCATCATCCTCCATTGGGGCGTTTATTCCGTGCCCGGCATGGTCGAATCGTGGCAAATCACCAGCGAAGACTGGATCACGCCCGACACCACACGCACCTACGAAGAAGAGAAGCTCTGGTACTGGGGGCTCAGCAGCGAGTTCAACCCCACGCAGTTCGACCCCACACAATGGGCACGTGTCTCGCGTGAAGCAGGCATGAAGTATGTCGTCTTCACCACCAAACACCACGACGGCTTCTGTCTCTTCGACACCCGCACCACCGACTACAAGGTCACCAATTCGGGATTCAAAGGGAATCCGCGTGCCGACGTAGTGCGTTACGTCATGGATGCCTACCGCGCCGAGGGTCTCATGGCAGGCATGTATTTCTCGAAGCCCGACTGGCATTGCCCTTACTACTGGTGGCCCGCCAAAGCCACGCCTACGCGTCATCACAACTACAATATCAAAGACTATCCCGAACGCTGGGCCAAGTACAAACAGTATGTTTATGACCAAGTTGATGAACTCATGCGAGGCTATGGTCCCGTTGATATCCTTTGGCTCGATGGCGGATGGTGTACCCCGCCGCGCGAAGACATCGACCTGCCGCGCATCGTAGCCAATGCACGCCGCCTGCAACCTGGCATTCTCGTCGTCGATCGCACCTGCGGAGGCGAGTTTGAGAACTATCAGACACCCGAACAGACCATCCCCGACCATCAGATACTCACGCCTTGGGAGAGTTGCATCACCCTCACGCAGGATTGGGGTTGGAACAACCATCCCGAATACAAGTCCGTCGAGCGCATCATCGCCATCCTTGCCGAAATCGTAGCCAAGGGCGGCAGCCTCCTGCTCGGTGTAGGGCCAACTCCGCAGGGACTTATCGAAGAAAGTTCCGTCGAACGCCTCCATGAGATAGGCCGTTGGCTCAAAGCCAATGGTGAAGCCATCTACTCCACCGTTCCCACGCCCATCTACACCAACGAAGCCAAGACCGTGTGGTTCACCGCCAATAAGGACGGCCATACCCGCTATGCCATCATTCCCACCCCGGAAAAATCGGACAAGCAGGAATCTCCCTCACTTGATGGGAAGGCCAAAGTTGAGCTAACCTGGCATGGCAACGTCCCTCGCAAAGGCACGCGCATCGTCGATCTTTCCACAGGTCGCTCTGTCCGCTATACCGTCAAGGGCGATATCGTCACCGTCACCCTGCCCAAACACGCTGCCAGCACTCATGGCATCGCGCTGAAATTCACCTGCGAAAAATAAAAATTCCTGCCTTCCACACAATATTTTGTGCATCTGTACGTTTGCATAATAAAGGACGAAAACGTTAACCTTCAATTTTATAATTGTGCAGGATGCTATACCACAAAAACAGACATATTCAATTTCCATTGATGACAGCGGTGATATTGTCGCTGGTGTTGTCTATGTATTTCCCCTCCGCACTTGCCGTGGTGACGACAGAAGCCACCGGCAGCGAGGAGCCTTATCGTGTGCTCGACATCGGCAACTCCTACACCGATGATGCTACCGACCTCTTGAAAGGTTTGGTGGAAAGTTGTGGCATCGATATGGGAAAAATCAGGATCTACAAGTTTACAAGGAGCAGTGGTTCATTCAAGACATGGGTGGACTGCTACAATGGCATCGACGACCAGGTCTATCACTTCCGACGTGTGCTCGGCGCGCCGATTCAGACGCCACAGGGCGATGCCGACCCTTATGATGCCACATTGCTACGCGAAGTGTTGGAGCAGGAAACGTGGGATCTCATCGTACTTCACCAGCGAAGCGAATATGCTCCCAACTACGAACAATGGGCGGGCGAAGGTGCTGGCGGTTACCTCAACGAGTTGCTCGCCATCCTCCACAAGCTACAGCCCGAGGCGGCAATCGGATTCCAACTCGTCCACAGTTATGCCGACAATTATGAAGACAATATCGATAAGTCCAGCTTCACTCGTTGGCAACGGATAGCGGCATCGGTTCAACAGTTGACCAACGATTACGATATCCAGCTCGTTATCCCCTATGGAACAGCCATCGAATCGTTGCGCGAGTCATCGCTCAACAATCAAACCGATCTTTCTCGCGACGGCACCCACCTTGGGTACGGTTTGGCTCAATACACAGCGGCATGCACTTACTTCGAAGCCCTCATCGCCCCGCTCTTCGGTGTCTCCGTCTTGGGCAACACATTCAGACATACCTGTCTGGAATGGGAGCTGGCTGATGCAAAGTACCAGGAGAGCTGCATCGACGTCACCGACGAGAATGCACCAGTAGCACAACGATTGGCCATTGATGCCGTCTCCGATCCATACAATATCAGCACCTTCGGAATCGATTCGGTTCCTTTCGACAATTGTGGCAAGAACGACCTCTTCTACAATGCCTACGGAATCCCCGTTTCGCACGACTACCCCGGCATCCTCATCCATTGCCGCAAAAAGTACATCAACCGCAAATGAAAGGGGATGTGTCTTTTCCCAAAATAACTTGACCATCTCTACATTGAATCATAGTAGAATCAGTCCTTTCTCGCTCAAACTATACAATCGAAGGCGCGTCATCGTATAATGTCGTGCTTTATACATTGGGGGGAATAGGACATCGGCAGGTGTAAACGACCAGTCTATAACGCAGAAAACCCGGTTTCTATTCGGAATTTGCTTCTTCCATTGTAGCAAGCACTATGTCGCGCGTCAGAGTGCTTCTTCCATCGTAGCAAGCATTATGTCGCGCGTCAGAGTGCTTCTTCCGCCATAGCAAGCATTATGTCGCGCGTCAGAGTGCTTCTTCCAATCGTAGCAAGCATTATGTCGCGCGTCAGAGTACTCCATCCAATCGTAGCAAGCACTATGTCGCGCATCAGAGTGCTTCTTCCATCGTAGTAAGCATTATGTCGCGCGTC